>NZ_JBNPUK010000003.1:0-667127 GCF_051168135.1 Bradyrhizobium sp. HKCCYLRH2060 | reverse complement strand
CCAAAAACCCACAACAGTTGAGCCTCGCAATATGCGGAAGCTGAACCGGACAGCCGTGGGTCAAGCCCGGCCATGACAGGGGAGAGAGGTGGGCTCACAACGCACGCCATGACAGCGGAGAAATACAACTGGCGCCCCCGGCGGTGCGCCTGCCCTCAGCTCGCCTTCACGCTGATGATGAACGCATCGACCTCGCGCTTCAGCGTCTCGGCCTGCTGCGACAGGTCGCCGGCGGCGTCGCGGGCCTCCGAGGCGAGGCGGCCGGTTTCGGCCGAGGTCGAACTGATCTGGGCGATGTGGTTAGAGACGTCGAGGGTGCCGCGGGCGGCTTCCTGGACGCTCCTGGAGATGTCCTGGGTGGCGGTGCGCTGCTGCGAGGTGTCGACCTCGATGCCGGACATGATGGCGCTGATCTCCGACAGCGTGGTCGAGATGCCGTCGATGGCGCCGCGGGTCTCAGCCGTGATGCCCTGGATGCTGGCGACGTGGGCGGAGATCTCGTCGGTCGCCTTGCTGGTCTGGTTGGCGAGGTTCTTCACCTCCGACGCCACGACCGAGAAGCCCCGGCCGGCCTCGCCGGCGCGGGCGGCCTCGATGGTGGCGTTCAGCGCCAGCAGATTGGTCTGCGAGGCGATCGCCTGCACGAGCTGGACCACGGCGCCGATCTTCTCGGCGGCGTCCGACAGCGCGTGGATGGTGTTCTTGCTCTTCTCGGCCTGCGAGGCCGCGCCCTCGGCGCGCTGGGTGGCGTCGGAGACGCGGCGGCTGATGGTGCCGATCGAGCTCGTCATCTCCTCGGTCGAGCCGGCCACGGTCTGGACGCTGCGGTTGGCGTGGTTGGCGGCGGCCTCGACCGCATTGGCCTTGGCGGAGGTGTCGTTGGCGGCGCGCGACAAGGTCTCGGCGTTGCTCTTCAGCCGGATGGCCGACGACGCCACGCTGCCGACGACGCTGGCGACGAGGTCGTTGAAGGAATGGATGCGGCCGTCGAGAAAGCGCGAGCGCTCGCCCTGGCGCTGCGCCTCCTGCAGCTCGCGCGCGGTGAGGCGCTGGCGCTCGATGCCGTTGGTCTTGAACACCTCGAGCGCGCCGGCGAGCTGGCCGATCTCGTTGCCGAGGCCGAGGCCGGGAATGGGCGTGTCGTATTTCTGGCCGGCGACGTCGCGCATGGCCGAGACCATCGCGGCGAGCGGCCGCAGGATGCCGTTCTGCACGGCGGCATAGGTCATCAGGCAGACGGCGCTGGCGAACACCGCGATGGCCGCGCAGGCCATCAGGAAGTAGGAGAACGCCGACTGCGCCTGCTGATAGATCAGCATCGCATGATCACGGGCCGGACCGCTGAGATTGGCGAAGTCCGACGACAGGCTGGTGATCTGGTTGTTGAGATAGAGCACCGCGATGAAGCCGGTGCCGCCGCCGATCGCCAGGAGCATGAGGAGAGAGGCGACGACGCCTCCCACGAGGAAGCGGATCGTCAGATGACTGTTGGAGAACATGGACCTTGCCCGGACGCGTCAGACGGAATGTGCTGCGCACCCTTCCAGACAAAGGTAAAATAAGCTGAAAGCGCGGGTAGGCGCGGAGCACGGGAAAGCACGGGGTTTTGCGGATCCACGGCGCGTTCCCATTTGCTGCGCTCGCTTCTTACTCGCGACAGCCGGCCTTCGCACCACGCGCTTTCAGCCCGCCTCTCTCCGTCGTCATGGCCGGGCTTGACCCGGCCATCCACGTCGTCCGGCACTCTGGGATCCACATGGATGCCCGGGTCAAGCCCGGGCATGACGGAGTAACTAACTGGCAGGGGATCGTGGCGTTAGCGGATCATCATGTCGCCGGCGGCGGCTGCTCGGCGGCCATCAGCGCGGCGAGGCGCGCCTCCTCCTCCGCGGTCAGCTTCGGCGTGGCCTCCGGGCCGC
Source organism: Bradyrhizobium sp. HKCCYLRH2060 (assembly GCF_051168135.1). Taxonomy (NCBI): domain Bacteria; kingdom Pseudomonadati; phylum Pseudomonadota; class Alphaproteobacteria; order Hyphomicrobiales; family Nitrobacteraceae; genus Bradyrhizobium; species Bradyrhizobium sp. HKCCYLRH2060. Next base: position 665,208 of record NZ_JBNPUK010000003.1, on the reverse strand, counting down.
GCTGCCCGCGACGGCGCACCTGCCACCACAGCGCCAGGCCGCCGCCGAGCAGCAGCACCGGCGGCAGCAGCCACAGCAGCAAAGTCTGGCGCTCGAAGCGCGGCTTCAGCAGCACGAACTGGCCGTAGCGCGCGACCAGGAAATCCAGCACCTGATTGTCACTGTCACCGGCGGCGAGCCGCTCGCGCACCAAGAGGCGCAGGTCGCGCGCCAGCGGCGCGTCGGAATCGTCGATCGACTGGTTCTGGCAGACCATGCAGCGCAGCTCGCGCGACAGCGCGCGGGCGCGCTGCTCCTTGGCCGTGTCGGCCATGACCTCGTCGGGCTGCACCGCATGCGCCACCGGCGCGGCGAGCAGCAGCAGCACCAGCGCCGCAAGACCGAGACTACGTCGCATCCGCCCTACTCCGCCGGCTGCAGCGCGCGCGCGGCACGCGCCGGCCGCGGCGCGCCGACGCGCAGGCGCCGGTCGGACAGCGACAGCAGGCCGCCGAACGCCATCAGCACCGGACCGAACCAGATCAAGAGCACCAGCGGCTTGTGATAGATGCGCACGGCGAGGCCGCCGTCGGGGGTGGCATCGCCGAGCGAGACGTAGAGCTGGCTGACGCCGCGGGTCATCAGCGCGGCTTCCGTCGTCGACATGCCGCGGGTGGCGAAGCTGCGCTTGCTCGGCGTCAGGACGCTGAGCTGCCGGCCGTCCTGGCTGATGACGAAGGTGCTGACGACCTCGCTGAAATTCGGGCCCTGGCGCTGGCTCATGCCGTCGAACTTGATCTGGTAGCCGGCGAGATTGCGGACGTCGCCGGGACGCAAGGTCGAGATCAGCTCGCTGTTCCAGGTGGTCTCGCAGACGATGCCGAGCAGCGCGACGCCGAGGCCGGCATGGGCGAAGGCGGTGCCCCACACCGAGCGCGGCAGACCGCGGGTCCGGTGCAGCGCGGTCTTGAACGGCACGCGCGCCACGCCGGTGCGCTCGACCAGATCGACGACCGAGCCGGTGATGACGAACACGCCGAGGCCGATGCCAACAGGCGCCAGCGCGCTGCCCCCGCGCGCCCAGGCCCAGACGATCGCGATCGCCACCAGCGCCGTGACGCCGGCCGCGAGCAGCCGCTGCGTCGCCGCGACGAGGTCGCCGCGCTTCCACGCCAGCATCGGGCCGAACGGCACCATCAGCAAGAGCAGCGCGAACAAGGGGCCGAAGGTGATGTTGTAGAACGGCGCGCCGACCGAGAGCTTGAAGTCGAGCGCCTCCATGATCACCGGGTACAGCGTGCCGAACAGCACGGTGGCGCAGGACACGGTGAGCAGCAGGTTGTTCAAGACCAGCGCGCCCTCGCGCGAGATCGGCGCGAACAGGCCGCCCTGCTTCAGCGCGGTGGCGCGGCCGGCGAACAGCGTGAGGCTGCCGCCGATGAACAGCACGAGGATGCCGAGGATGAACACGCCGCGGGTCGGATCGCTGGCGAAGGCATGGACCGAGGTGATGACGCCGGAGCGGACCAGGAAGGTGCCGAGCAGAGACAGCGAGAAGGTCAGGATCGACAGCAGGATGGTCCAGACCTTGAGCGCGTTGCGCTTCTCCATCACGACGGCGGAATGCAACAGCGCGGTGCCGGCGAGCCAGGGCATCAGCGAGGCGTTCTCGACCGGGTCCCAGAACCACCAGCCGCCCCAGCCGAGCTCGTAATAGGCCCAGTACGAGCCCATGGCGATGCCGAGCGTCAGGAAGATCCAGGCCATCAGGGTCCACGGCCGCACCCAGCGCGCCCAGGCGGCATCGATGCGGCCTTCGAGCAGGGCCGCGATCGCGAACGAGAACGAGATCGAGAAGCCGACATAGCCGAGATAGAGCATCGGCGGGTGCACCGCGAGGCCGATGTCCTGCAAGACGGGATTGAGGTCGCGGCCCTCGATCGGCGGGTTGGCGAGGCGGGCGAACGGATTCGATGTGGTCAGGATGAACAGATAGAACGCGGTCGCCACCCAGGCCTGCACCGCGAGCACGCGGGCGCGCAAGGACAGCGGCAGGTTGTTGCCGAACATCGCGACCATGGCGCCGAACAGGGCCAGGATCGACACCCACAAGAGCATCGAGCCTTCGTGGTTGCCCCAGACGCCGGTGATCTTGTAGAGCAGCGGCTTCATCGAGTGCGAGTTCTCGAACACGTTGGCGACGGAGAAATCCGAGGTCACGTGCAGGGTGACCAGCGCGATGAAGGAGAGACCGGCGAACAGCAATTGCGCCAGCGCGGCCGAGCGGCCGACATTCATCAGGGCGATGTCACGTTGATGCGCGCCGAGCATCGGCACGGTGGACTGGATCAGCGCCAGCGCGAGCGCAAGCACCAGGGCGTAATGTCCGCTCTCTGCAATCACTGCGTCGCTCCTGCCGCCGTCTTCTCGGCGCCTTCGCGCATCGACACCGGGCTTGGCGTGGCTGCGCCGGCTGGCGTGGCTGCGCCGGCTGGCGTGGCTGCGCCGGCTGGCTTGGCCGCCGCGCCGGGCTTGCCGTAATCGTCCTTCCAATGGCCCTGCTTCTTCAGGGCATCGGCGACTTCCTTCGGCATGTAGGTCTCGTCATGCTTGGCGAGCACGGTGTCGGCCTTGAACACGCCGGCGGCATCGAGCGCGCCCTCGGCGACGACGCCCTGCCCTTCGCGGAACAGATCCGGCAGAATGCCCTTGTAGGCGACCGGCAGCTTGGCGCCGCCATCGGCCACTTCGAACGTCACGGCGAGATCGTCGCCCTTCTTCAGCGAGCCCGGCTGCACCAGGCCGCCGAGCCGGAAGCGCTTGCCCGGGCCGATATGCTTTTCCGCCACCATGGTCGGTGTCGAGAAGAACACGATGGAGTCGCGCAGCGCATTCAGCACCAGCCCGGCCGCGACCGCGAGCACGAACAGCGCCCCGCCGATGATCGTCAAACGCCTCTGCTTGCGTGTCATCCCTTGATCCCGTTGGCGGCGGAAGCGCCGCTCATCCATCCAAGCCGAAAGTCTTCACGCCCTCGTTGAGCTGCCGCAACCGCTCGGCATCGCCGGACACCGCCTGCCGCGCCTCCGACAGCGCCCCCTTGGCCTTGTCGAGATCGCCCATCACGACATAGGCGCGCACCAGCCGCAACCAGCCCTCGACGTCGTCGCCGTTCTGCTTCAGCCGCGCCGCCAGCCGGTCGACCATGCCGCGGATCATCGTCTCGCGATCGCCTGCGCTCATGTCCTTGGCCGCGGCGATCGTCTCGCTCGGCAGCGCCGGCACCTCGCCGCCGCCGACGCGGGCCAGCGCCGCCGTCACCAGCGGCCGCCACGGCGCATCCGCCGGCGCCTTGCCCAGCATCGCCCGCCAGATCGCGCCCGCCTCGTCCTTGCGGCCGTCCTGCTCGGCAGAAAGGCCGAGATAGTAGTTCGACTTCGGCTCGTCGGCCTCGAGCGCATGGGCGCGCTCGAACTCCGCCTTGGCCTCGGCGGTGACGACGCCGCCGGCGGCCGCCGTGATCATCTCGCCGAGATCGGCGCGCTTGGCCGCGCCGTCGCCAGCATAGGTGATCATGTTGCGATAGGCCCGAATCGCGTCATCGGTGCGGCCAAGCCGCGCCAGCACCGGGGCGAGCACGGTCCAGCCGCGGCCATCGGTCGGGTTCTTCTGCAGGTGCTGCTCGACCTGCGCCACCAGCGTTTCCAGCGGCTGCGTCCCGTTGGGCGCCGCGCGGGCGGTGAGCGGGAAATCCGGCAGTTGCGGCGAGCCGAGCGGGAGGTAGACCGCGAGCGCCACGATCGGCACGCCGATCAGCGCCAGCACCGCCGACGCGCGGCGCAGACCGAGGCTCGGCTTCACCGCAGCCTCGTCCTCCTGGTCGGCCGCGGCCAGAAGGCGGCGGCTGATCTCGACCCGCGCGGCTTCCGCCTCGACCTTGCCGATCAGCCCGGTTTCGACGTCGCGCTCGATCTCCGCCAGCTGGTCCTTGTAGACGGCGACCTCGCGCCCGTCCGACGCGGCCCGCGCGCCCAGCCCGAGCGGCAGCAGGACGGCGAAGATCGCCGCGGCCGTCATCACGGCGAACACGAACCAGAGAGTCATCGGACAGGGTTCCAGTCAGCGCCTACCGGCAGGCGCGCCTCGCGCCGCTTTTAACCAGCACCGTTCCCGGCGGCAATTCACATTTGCCGCCGTGGTAGCCCAGCCGTCCGAGCCGAAAAACTCAGGACAATTACGTAATTAGGGGACCTCGAACTCGGCGCTCTTGGCGAGATAGCTGCCGTGCCCGTTCAGGGCCACCAGGAAATAGGTCCCCGGCCGGACATGGTCGGTGAGCCTGATCCGCAGCGACCCGACCGGGACCGGAGAGGCGATGGTGGTGACGGGATCGGGGAGTGGCGCCCCGCTCGTCTTGTCGACGAGCACGACCTTGGCCTTGATCATGAGGTTGCGATAGGTCGCGCGCACGACGCGGTTCTCGACCTCGACGAAGTTGATGACGGAAATCATGGTCTTGATGAAAACGGATGGAACCTGCGGGAACCTATGCGTGGCCCCGGGGCGGGGTCAACCTGAAATTGCAAAAATCAAAACGTGGACAGACTAGCAGAAAATCTCAACCGGCGCGCGAGGATTTTCGCTCGCCGTTCATCGCGTTCTCGGCCGCCCTGCTCATCAATTGGGCGTAGTCGTTGCCGAACAGGACGTGACAGAAGCGGATCGCCGCCGACACCTGCGACTGCCGATAGGCGCGCGCCCGCGCGTCGCCCGAGCGCAGCGACTGCACCAGCGCTTCGGTGGCCTTCTCGACATATTGCTGCAGATCGGAATAGGTCCGCAGCGTCACCTCGTTGATCGCGAGCTCGCTCGCATAGTTGCGGCAGACCGCGACGAACTCGATCAGCGCCGCCACCTCCTCGACCTCGCCGCCGTCGACGCCGGCGCCGGCCGGAATGTCCTTGTCGGCGCGCTGGCGCAGGATGCGGCGGACGCGGCCCGGCACGCTGTCGATCTCCGATTGCAGGGCATTGGAGATGTCGGCGCGGATCGCGGTGAGCTGCTTGCCCCAATTCGATTCCGAGCGCAGGTCGAGCTCGGTGCGCAGGCCGCGAACGCCGTCATGCAGCGTCTTCAGCGTATCGCCGAGATTGGAGAAATGACCGCGCCGGATGTCGGCGCGCAGCACCGAGGCGAGGCCGGCGAGATCGTTGAGCGCGATGGTGACGGCGACGCCGAACGGGGTCGCCGCCACGCGGATCTCATCGTCCGATGCCGCGATCTTGGTCGCGAGCCGGATGATCTGCCAGGGCGCGGCGAGCCGCTGCATCACCAGCGACAGTGCGAACGGCAGCATCGAGGGCGTCTGCAGTGACGGCACGTTGATGGCTTCGGTGACGGAGGCAATCTGCGAATCGCCGAGCACGCGGATGATGCCGGGCAGCCGGCCGTTGAGGCCGTCGAGCGCCTCGCGATTCTGCAGCACCAGCCCGATCGGCAGCAGATCCTCGATCACGCTGGGTGCGCCGATGCGGGCGAGCGCGCGCTGGCGGTCGCCGGTCGCGTTGGGGCCGACGAGGTTCATCAGCGCCTCGGCGGCGGCGCGCTGCAGCTTGCGTGCGGCCATCTCGACCTCGCGCGAACTGTCGCCGGTGACCGACATCGCGGCCTCGAATTCGGCGTAGCGCTCCGGCGCGCCTTCGCGGCCGAGCCACTGCCAGACCGGCAACAGCGAGGCACGGCGGATCTGGCCGGGACGGAGAGGACCGGTGGAATCGGTGAGGAACGGGTCGAGCGGCCGGAACAGCCGACGCGGGCCATCGCCACTCTGGCGGCGCTCCTCGCGGGCCGGCGGACGAGCGACCTCGATGGCGGGTTGGGGACGCACGGGATCCAATGTTGGAGCGGGAGCCGGCGGCGCGACGGGCCGCACCACCTTGCGCAACTGCTCGAGCACCAGGGTCGCCACGGCGACGTCCTGGCCACGCTCGATGGCGCGCTCGAATTCGCGCATCAGGAGCGACTGCGCGTTCGGCGGCAGCTGCCCGAGATATTCCCTTAACCGCTCGTGAGCTGTCTGACCCATGCGCCGGCGTGCAAATTTCCACGGCGAGAGCGCACATCGCGCACCCCTGCCCGGACCATACGGTCCGCGGTATTAAGAACACCTTTAGGATGGCGAAATTCGCCGCCCCGTCAAACGCCGGGCAATCTCAGCTCCGCCCGCAGGCCCCCGGTCGGGGCATCGCCCAGGGTCAATCGGCCGCCATAGAGCGCGGCCAGATCGGTGACGATCGACAGCCCGAGCCCCGACCCCGGCTTGGATTCGTCCAGCCGCTGGCCGCGCCGCAGCACCTGGGCACGCTCGGCGGCCGAGAGGCCACGGCCATCGTCATCGACCACGATCCGCAGCATCGGCGAGGCCCCGGACTGGGCCGGCGGCTCCACGGTGAGCTCGACCGAGACTCGCGAGGTCGCCCATTTGCAGGCATTGTCGACCAGATTGCCGACCATCTCCTCCAGATCCTGGCGCTCGCCACGAAATCTCGCCGCGGGATCGGCGGTCGCCGCGACCACGATGCCGCGGTCGCGGTAGATCTTTTCCATGGTGCGGCGCAGCGCCTCGATGGCCGGCGCCACCTCGGTCACGGTGGACACGATGGTGACGCGCGCGGCGATCCGCGCCCGCTCGAGGTGGTGGGCGACCTGGTCGCGCATGACGTCCGCCTGCTCCATCACCTTGGCGGCGAACGGGTCCGCCGCATGGGTCGCCGCTTCATTCACGATGACCGAGAGCGGCGTCTTGATGGCATGGGCGAGATTGCCGACATGCGTGCGCGCCCGCTCGACGATCTCGCGATTGGCATCGATCAGGGCATTGGTCTCGCGGGCCAGCGGCGCGATCTCCACCGGGAACTCCCCTTCCAGCCGCTCGGCGCGCCCGGACCGGATGTCGGCGATCGATTCGGAGATGCGTTTCAGCGGCGCGAGGCCATAGCGGACCTGGAAGATGGTCGTGAGCAGCAGCACGATCCCGAGCGCGGTGAAGGTGCCGCCGAGGTAGTAGTCGAAGCTGCGGGTCTCGTCGAAGATCTCCGAGGCATCGCCTGCGACGCTGACCAGGAACTTGCCGTCGGAGCCGAGATCCACCGGGCGCTCGACCATGCGCAGGTCCTGGTTCTCCGGCCCCTCGACATAGCCGATCCGGATCCCGGCCGCCGTCAGCTCGATCCCCTGCTCCTCCAGCTTGGGCAGCTTCTTGTCCCACAGCGAGCGCGAGGCCCGTACCTCCGGCTTCTCGGCGTCGGTACGGGTGATCTGCCAGTACCAGCCGGACAGCGGCAGCTCGAACAGTGGCTCGCCCAATGACTGGAATTGGCGGTCCGGCGGATCGTCGGGGGTGGCGACCTCGGCGATCAGGGTGCGCAGATAGAGATTGAGCCGGCGATCGAAGGCGCGCTCGGTCGCGTTGCGATACACCGAGGACAGCACGATGCCGGTGATGGCGAGAATGACCACGAGCCACGCGGTCGCGGACAGGAACAACCGGGTGGCAAGTGAGCTCTGGCGCATGACCGCAAACTAGCGAAACGGCCGGCGCCCGGCCACCGCGAATGGCTGGCTCCGGAAACGGATCAGGCGCCTGCGGCCGGCGGCGGGGTCAACAGATAGCCGAGGCCGCGCACGGTCTGGATGACGTCGCAGTCGAGCTTCTTCCTGATGCGGCCGACGAACACCTCGATGGTGTTGGAGTCGCGGTCGAAGTCCTGGTCGTACAGATGCTCGACCAGCTCGCTGCGCGAGACGACGCGGCCGGAATGATGCATCAGATAGGACAGCAGGCGGTATTCATGTGAGGTCATCTTGACGGGGTTGCCCGACACGCTGACCTTGCCGGTGCGGGTGTCCAGGGTGACCGGCCCGCAGGTCAGCTCGCTCTGGGCGTGGCCGGCCGAGCGGCGCAGCAACGCGCGGATGCGCGCCAGCACCTCCTCGAGGTGGAAGGGCTTGGCAACGTAGTCGTCGGCGCCGGCGTCGAAGCCCTGGACCTTGTCGCTCCAGCGGTCGCGCGCGGTGAGAATCAGGACCGGCATCGCCCGGCCATTGCGCCGCCACGCCTCCAGCACCGAGATGCCGTCCATCTTGGGCAGGCCGATATCCAGCACGACAGCGTCATAGGGCTCGCTGTCGCCCAGATAGTGCCCTTCCTCCCCATCGAACGCACGGTCCACGACGTAGCCGGCGTCGCTCAGGGCCGTGGTGAGCTGACGGTTGAGATCCGGATCGTCCTCGACAACGAGCAGACGCACGCTTGCCTCCAAAGCTGAACTGCACGATTTCCGCCCTCAAGATGAACCGGAAGGCCGTGAACCGTGCATGAACGGAACCCGAGCGACCAGGTTACTTTTTGGTCATCTCGATCGGGACCCCCGGCAGGCGGCCGACAGAATTGGGGCGGATATAAGCTCCGGGACACCACGATGAAAAGCCCGGCCATGGGAATGGCCGGGCTGGATTTCGTGACCAGGCGAAGGGCGTCGGCCGCGGCGTCACGCAGCCGGCCGACCTCGCGATGTGCCTCTCAGGTGTGGAAGAACACGAACCACACGAGGCCCAGGACCAGCAGTGCCAGCCCCGTGGAGATGGCCAGCATCGCCAGGACCGACGGGCCGGGCTCGCCCTGCCGCGCTTCGGTTGGAGTTTCGACGATCTGCGACCCTCGTCTTGTTGCCATGGCGCCCTCAGCTCGCTGCTGTTCGATATCGAGCGCGGTATCGCGCTCCCTCACTTGCTCCCGTTGGCAACGTCGACCGCCAGATGATGTTCCGGGACGGACACGGCTGCGACCAGTTAACGCCGCTCTCAGAATCTGCAGCTACGCTTGTTGAATCCGGGGCCTGCGGTGTTATCCTCGCGGCAGCTACCGACAACTATGTCCGCAGCAGCCCGGTCCCGGGGGAGCACGCCCGTCAGTTTGCAGTTGAGTGGAGTTGAGGAATGGCCCCGCGCGCCAATTGGAAGGGTTTTCTGCGCCTGTCGCTCGTGACCTGTCCGGTCGCGCTCTATCCGGCGACGTCCGAGTCCGAGAAGGTCTCCTTCAACCAGATCAACCGCAAGACCGGCCACCGCATCAAATACAGCAGGGTCGACGCCGAGACCGGCGAGGAAGTCGCCAGCGACGACATCGTCAAGGGCTACAAGGTCGACACCGACACCTACATCGAGGTCACCAAGGACGAGCTCGAGGACATCGCCTTGGAATCGACGCACACGATCGAGATCGACGAGTTCGTGCCGCGCACCGATATCGACAGCCGCTATCTGATCCGCCCCTATTATCTCGTTCCTGACGGCAAGGTCGGCCATGACGCCTTCGCGGTCATTCGCGAGACCATCCGCAGCATGGACAAGGTCGCGATCGGCCGGGTCGTGCTCACCAATCGCGAGCACATCATCGCGCTGGAGCCGCTCGGCAAGGGCCTGATGGGAACGCTGCTGCGCTACCCCTACGAGGTGCGCAACGAGGACGAATATTTCGACGACATTCAGGATGTGAAGATCACCAGCGACATGCTGGATCTCGCCAAGCACATCGTCGAGAAGAAATCGGCCGACTTCCAGCCGGAGAACTTCGAGGACCACTACGAGGCCGCGCTGATCGAGCTGATCAACAAGAAGCGCAGCGGCGTGACGATCGCCGCCAAGTCCGCGCCGAAGTCGAGCGGCAACGTCATCAACCTGATGGACGCCCTGAAGCGCAGCCTTGCCGGCGAGGGTGACAAGGCGCCCGCGGCGGTCGCCCCCGCGCCGAAGGCCAAGGCCAAGAAGCCGAAGAAGCGCGTCGAAGGCCAGCGCGAGATGCTGCTGCCGATCAGCGGCAAGAAGGCCAAGGACGAGCCGAAGAAGGCCGAGGAGCCGAAGAAGTCGGAGAAGCCGGCGCGGACCACCGCACGCTCGCGCAAGGCCAGCTGAGGCTTCGATACGGCGAACGACCTCCGAAGCTTCGCGCGGCGTCCGGATCCCGTGCAGAACGGTCGCTCGACCGCGAGTTCCGGCTGTGGCCGTGGGCACGCCACCGCGTGGTGTCACGGGTCCGTCATCCACCAAGAACGCCGCAATCGATCGCCGCCCCCCCGATTGGTGGGGAAATATCTGCGTTGATCAGGTAAGTCGATCCGGCAATGGTGAGCCGACGATCAGGCGCGGATTCGTGATCGTTTCGACATCACTTCGATGCTTGCGGAATGATCACGTCGCCCCTAGCTCTGCGGCGCGGGATGGTGATCCGGGCGTAAGCTTCCTGACGGAAGATTGATGTGCCTGGTCGGTCGGGACGACGCTGGCGAAGTCGTCCCAGCCGCACGACGCGGCGTATCAGGGGGATGTGGATGTTTCAGCACGATGCGGACCAACGCCGGGCGAAGTACGCCTAGCGATGGCACGGGTTCAGCTGTCCGAGCTCTCCGCCTTCGCAGCCGTCGCGGATTCGTTGAGCTTCACCAAGGCGGCCGCTCATCTCGGCTGCTCCTTGCCGACCATCAGCCAGACCATCAAGAGCCTCGAGGAGCGGCTGGACGTCAGGCTGTTCAACCGGACGACGCGCAGCGTGGCCCTCACCGAGGCCGGCGAGCGCCTGCTGGCGGAGATCCAGCCGATTCTCGAACGGGTCGACCAGGCCATCGAGAGCATCAACGCGTTCCGCGACAAGCCGATGGGCACCCTGCGCCTGACCGTATCGCGTGTGTTCGCCGTGAGAGGGCTCGGGCCCCTGATCAGGTCGTTCCTGGCCGAATACCCGGACATCCATATCGAACTGGCTGTCGACGACACCAACAGTGACATCGTGCGCAATCGCTTTGATGCCGGCATCAGATCCGGACACCGGGTGGAGCGCGACATGAAGGTCATCCGCGTGTTCGACGAGTGCAGCTTCGTTGCGGTTGCCGCCCCCGGCTATCTCGCGGCGCATCCCGCGCCGGCCGTTCCCGAGGATCTCCAGGCCCATAACTGCATCCGGCATCGGGTCCCTGCCGACGATACGCTGCAGCCCTGGATCTTCGAAAAGGGCGGCGAGCGCACCGAGATTGCCGTGGACGGCTCTCTTATCGTCAACGACTTCGATCTCGCGCTGAATGCCGCGCTCGACGGCATCGGCGTTGCTTATCTGGTCGAGCCGATGATCGAGTCGCATCTGGCCGAAGGACGGCTGATGCGGCTGCTGCCCGGCTGGCGCTACGCGACGCCCGGACTGTTCCTGTACCATCCGAGCCGCCGGCAACCGCCGATGCCGCTGCAGGTCTTTCTCGACTTCGTCAAGCGCTGGCGCAGCGGCGTCACGCTGGACGCAATGTCGCGCGCGGCGGATTACGATGCACGCGGGTTGGTAGCAGCGACGTCACACCGAGCGTCGATGCACGTCGAGCCGAACCGCCGTTGATATCTCACGTGTGGCCGGAGAATCTTCGCGCGTCACCGACGGCGCCGCGGAAGCACAATGACGTGCGCAGTTTGCGCTGAGCGCCCGGGATTGTTCGGGATTCCCATCTAGCCTATTCACGATTATCACCATTAACAAATCGACACCGCGAGGCCAAAACCGCGGCGTCACTGCGTCGATGCTGGTGCGTGCGAGCAGCGTGTTAACGACGATCGAGTGGGCTTCGAACAAGGCAGAGCACATTCATCAAATCGAAATTGGCTCATGCACACTTCATTCAACCATTCCGCCGGTCGCGCCGATCGAGCCGTCGTCGGAATCAGAGGTGTGAGAGCGGCAATCTGGCGAAGCCAGAGGCGACACGCGGGGGGCCGTGTGCATCGCCGTCAACCGGAGAAACGGAAATGAAGACGTTGAGGGGCCTGCTTCTTGGAACGGGAGCAGTGATACTGTCCGCCGCTGCGGCTCAGGCCGCGGATCTTCCGCTGAAGGCCAAGGCCGTCGAATATGTGAAGGTGTGCTCGCTCTACGGCACGGGCTTCTACTACATTCCCGGCACCGACACCTGCATCAAGCTCGGCGGCTATCTGCGTGCCGAGACCGCGCTGTGGACCAACAGCAACTATGGTGGCGCCTATTCGGGGCAGGCCGGCGCCGACAACCGCCTGAGCAATCGCTACCAGACTCGCTCGCGCCAGGATCTGAACATCGATACACGCACCGCGACCGAATATGGCGTGGTGCGCACCTACTTCGAAACCGTGCTGAACTGGACCTCGGGCTCCTACGGCGGCACCGGCGCCGGCGCGACGTCCTACACCGGCGACGCCATCTCGGGCGGCATCGTCGGCGTCTACTACGCCTTCATCCAGTTCGCCGGCTTCACGATGGGCAAGGCGGTGTCGACCTTCGACGCGCCCTGGACCAATTATCCCGGCAACAATTTCGACGGCCTGGTCGGCGGCAGCGGCTCCAACAACGGCGTCAACCAGTTCACCTACACCGCCGATTTCGGCCAGGGCATCACCGCCGCGATCTCGCTGGAAGACCAGACGCAGTTCTTCACCACCAACATCTGGAACACCTCCGGCATCACCGCGGCCGGCGTGCTCGGTGGCAACTACGGCTCGAGCGCCTTCGGCGGCACCGTCGCGCCCGACATCATCGGCATGGTTCGCGTCGACCAGGCCTGGGGCATCTTCCAGGCATCGTTCGCCGCGCATGACAATCATGCGGCCTATTACGGTGCGACCGAGACCTCGGGTCATCCCTCCGACAAGTGGGGCTGGGCCGCGCAACTGGCGCTGTCCATCAAGAACATCCCCACCGGTCCGGGCGACGTCGTCAACCTGCAGGCGGTCTACACCGACGGCGCGAGCCGCTACAACTTCCAGAGCCTCGCCAACACGACCTATTCGATGTACGGCAGCACGGGCGTGGCCGGCGCCTATCAGAGCATCGGCTTCGCCGGCGTCGGCGACGCGGTGTTCGGCACCGGCACGGGCCTGTCGACCGTGCAGACCTGGGGCATGCGCGGCGCCTTCACCCACAATTGGGATCCGCGCTGGAATACGGCGCTGTATGGCGCCTATGCCCAGGTGAAGTATGGTCAGACGGGCTCGGCTCTCGTCTGCGCCGGCATTGCCGCCACTGGCATGCTCACGGCGGGCTCGACCTGCAATCCCGACTTCAATCTCGGTCAGATCGGCCTCATCACCCGATGGACGCCGGTCAAGGGCCTGACCTTCTCGGCCGACGTGACCTACAGCCACCTCGACCAGAAATTCTCGGGCACGGCGATTGCTCCGGCCGTCACGAGCACGGCCAAGCCGGCCGCGACCTACCAGCTCAAGGACCAGGACACGGTGAGCATGCTGCTGCGCGCCCAGCGCAACTTTTGAAGCTGGGCCGTTGAACCTCTGACCGCTCGACGAGCTTCCGGCGATGCCCCCGCCGGAAGCTTCGTTCGTGGAGACGAGCGGCGCGTCGCGAGGGATGGGGCGAAATGCGGCAGGCGTCGTGCGGGTCACGACGCCTGTGATTTGTCGGACGGTGCGCGCTGACCTGATCGCGCCGGCGGCGTGACCGGCCGGCTACTTGATCGAGGTGTTGATCGCGGTGAACTTGCTGCTCAGCCCCGAGCCCAGGCCATTCACGGCCGCCAGGATCACGATGCTCAATCCACCGGCAATGATGGCGTATTCGATCGAGGTCGCGCCAGCCTGATTCTTCAGGAAGCTCGCAATCAACTGCCGCATCTACCTCTCCGGTCGGGCTCGATCATGGGATCGCGCCGGAACGGCGCGCGCAGGCCGGGACGGACGCCCCAGCGAAAACCCTCGGTCATCCGCTTGAACAATCAGTTAACCCGATCAGGTACCTGGCGGGCCCGCCGCGCCGGCCCCCGGCCCCGCCCTTGCTCTCTGATCCGGCACGCAGCCGCGCCGCCGACTGATCCGCAAACATCTGGATTGATTGAGCTTTATTTTCTGCTTGCCACGCCTTCGGCAGGCCGGCCCGGCCATCGCCGAGCTCGGCCCTTGCCCGGACATATTGAGAAAAAATTCGGTCGGCCCGGGGAGACGCCGGCCGCATGATCTGCGTCAACGGCCATGGCGCGGACGGGCTTAAGGGGTATCCTGGCCGCCATGAGCACAACAGATTCCGCCCGTCCCCAGCTCAAGATCCGCAGCGTCGCGCTCGACACCGGCCGCGAGAACGTGGTCGTGATCTCCCGACGCTCGAAGGCGTTGCGGCCCGAGGTCTTCCGCGGCTTCAGCCGCGTCGAGCTGCGCTGCAACTCGCGGACGCTGCTGGCGACCCTTCTGATCACCGACGACGATGCGCTGGTCGGCCCCGACGAGATCGGCCTGTCGGAGCCGGCGATGCGGCGCTTCGCGGAAGCCGCCGGCACGCTGGCGACGGTGTCGCCGGCGACCCCGCCCGAGAGCCTGGAAGCGGTGCGCGCCAAGATCCGCGGCGAGACCCTGAGCGACCAGGCGATCGCGGCCGTGATCGACGACCTCGCCCACTACCGCTACTCGGACATGGAGATCGCCGCCTTCCTGATCGGCTCAGCCAGCTTCATGAGCTCCGGCGAGCTGCTGGCGCTGACCCGCGCGATGGCCAATGCCGGCACGCAGTTGAAATGGCCCGAGCCGGTCGTGGTCGACAAGCACTGCATCGGCGGCATCCCCGGCAACCGCACCTCGATGGTGGTGGTGCCGATCGTCGCCGCCCACGGCCTGACCATTCCAAAAACCTCGTCGCGCGCGATCACCTCGCCGGCCGGCACCGCCGATACGATGGAGGTGCTGGCGCGGGTGAATGTGGGCGCCGACGAGATGAAGTCGATCGTTGCGGCCTGCAATGGCTGCATGATCTGGGGCGGCCACGTCAATCTGTCGCCGGCCGACGACGTCCTGATCTCGGTCGAGCGCCCGCTCAGCCTCGACACCCGTGAGCAGATGGTCGCCTCGATCCTGTCGAAGAAGCTGGCCGCCGGCTCGACGCATCTGCTGCTCGACCTGCCGGTCGGGCCGACCGCCAAGCTCACCAGCGGCGCGGAGGCGATGCGGCTGCGCAAGCTGTTCGAATTCGTCGGCGACCGGTTCGGGCTCAAGGTCGAGGTGATCACGACCGACGGCCGCCAGCCGATCGGCAACGGCATCGGCCCCGTGCTGGAGGCGCGTGACGTGATGGCGGTGCTGGGCAACGAGCCGTCGGCGCCTGTGGACCTGCGCGAGAAGTCGCTGCGGCTCGCCGCGCATCTGCTCGAATATGATCCGAAGCTGCGCGGCGGCGCCGGCTACAACAGGGCGCGCGAGCTGCTCGACAGCGGCGCGGCGCTCAGGCAGATGCTGAAGATCATCGATGCCCAGGGGCCACCGGAATGCCGCAGCGAGCTCGGCGATCTCGCCTTCGACGTCAAGGCCGAGCACGACGGCATCGTCTCCGCGATCGACTGCCTGCGGCTCAATCGCCTGGCGCGTACCGCCGGCGCGCCGGTGAACAAGGGCTCCGGGATCATGCTGTTCAAGAAGATCGGCGATCGCGTCGACCAGGGTGAGCCACTTTATCGCGTGTTCACCTGCGATCCGTCGGAGCATGATCTGGCCGCAGCCGCAGCCGCCGTCAACCACGGCTATGGCTTCGCCGACGGCGCGAATGGTCGTTCGTGATGAACCGTCATCGAGCATCGATCCATCGTCCTCGGGAGACCGCCGCATGAGTGTGACCGTTCGCTTCTGCGGGGCCGCGCATACCGTGACCGGGTCCTGCTGTCTGGTGCGGAGCGGCAAAAGCCAGTTTCTGATCGATTGCGGCCTGTTCCAGGGACAGAAGACGCTGAAGGAGCTCAACTACGGCGACTTCCCGTTCCGTCCCGCCGACATCGACGCCGTGCTGCTGACGCATGCGCATATCGACCATAGCGGCCTGCTGCCGAAGCTCGTGCGCCTGGGCTTCGACGGCAAGATCTTCGCCACCCGCGGCACCATCGATCTGTGCTCATGGATGCTGCCCGATGCCGGCAACATCCAGGAGCAGGAGGTGCTGGCGCTGAACCGCCGCAACATCGCGCGCGGCCGCGGCGAGGTCAGCCCGATCTATACCCAGGCCGACGCCATCGCGGCGATGCAATACTTTCAGCCGGTCGCCTATGAGACCTGGACCGACATCGTGCCGGGCGTTCGCGCCCGCTACTGGAATGCCGGGCATCTGCTGGGCTCGGCCTCGATCGAGATCGAATTCGCAGGACAAGGCGCCGACGGCGCGGCGCTGCGGCTGCTCGCCTCCGGCGATGTCGGGCCCGACGCCAAGCTGCTGCAGCCGGACCCGAAAGCGCCCGAAGGTTTCGACTACGTGATCTCCGAGGCCACCTATGGCGACCGCATTCGCGAGCCGACCACGCCGGAGCTGCGCCGCGGCCGTCTGGCCGGCGAGGTGCGCGACGCGGCGGCGGCCAAGGGCGCGCTGTTGATCCCGGCCTTCGCGGTCGAGCGGACGCAGGAGCTGATCGTCGATCTGGTCGGCCTGATGGAGCGCGGCGAGATTCCGGCCGCACCGGTCTTCCTGGATTCGCCGCTTGCGATCCACGCCACCGAGGTGTTCCGCGCGCATACCGAGAGCCTCGACGGCGGCAGCGATGTCGGCCGTCTGCTGTCGTCGTCGCATCTGCGCTTCACCGAGACCGTCGATGAAAGCAAGGCGATCGCCAAGCTGACCGGCTTCCACATCATCATCGCCGCCAGCGGCATGTGCGATGCCGGTCGCATCCGCCACCATCTCAAGCGCTGGCTGTGGAACAACCGCGCCACCGTGCTGCTGGTCGGCTACCAGGCCAACGGCACGCTGGGGCGCTTCCTGCAGGACGGCGTCAAGGCGGTGCGCATCCAGGGCGAGGAGATCAAGGTCGCGGCGCGCATCCGCATGATGGACGACTATTCCGGCCACGCCGACGGCACCGAGATCGCCCGCTGGATCGCGGCCCGCCGTCCGATCGCGCGCGGCCTGTTCCTGTCCCATGGCGAGGAGGCCGCGATCACGGCGCTGGCAGCACGCGTCGCCGAGCGCATCGTGCCGACCGCGAAAGTGTTCTCCCCCCTGCTCGACGACGTCTACGAGCTGACGACCGCGGTGCCGACGCCGCTCGACGTCGCACGCCGGCGGCGGCTGGCGCCGGAGGCGGTCACCCGGCTGGACTGGCACAACGACATGTCCGGCCTGCTGCTCGACATCCACGAGCGGATCGAGCAGGCCGCCGACGACCGCGCCCGCGGCGTCATCATCCGCCGCCTGCGCCGGGCGCTGGAAGAGTGATGCGAGCGGCGCCGCCGCGAAGGCTGCGCGCCTGCGATGTTCGTCGTCGAACGGTCACACTTTGATCGCACCTTGAGGACGATCAGGTGCGGTGCGAAGCTCGCAGACGGCGACGCTCCCCCAGCTTGTGCATATTGAAACACACAACGTGCCGACGGCTGGTCTCCGGGAGCTGTTCTGATAGGCTCGGCACGTGGTTCATAACAACGGAACGATCCGGGTGAACCGGGCGCAGGTGGGGAAACGAGGGGCTCTCACATGCATCAACCATCGAAATGGTGGGCGGGACTGATCGCTGTTGCCGTGCTGTGGCTCGCCGCCATGAGCTTCAAGACGGCTGATGTCGAGGACGACATTGCGCCGCGAGTCCGCGCCGCCATTGCCGCCGCCGTCCCCGATACGGCCGCAGCGCTCAAGGTCTCGGTCGCGGGCCGCGACGTTCGCATCGCAGGGCCGGAGTTCAGTCCCGACCAGTCGACGAAACTGGCAGACGCCGCCACGGTCAATGGCGTCCGGCTCGTCGACGGTACCTACGACAAGCTGCCGACACCGAAGCCCTATGCTTTCCGCGCCACGCGAAACGGCGGCCAGCTCGTGCTCGAAGGCGCGGTGCCGACGCCCGCCGTTCGCAATGCCGTGCTCAATGCCGTCCGTTCGTCCGGCGGTGAGGTGGTCGATCGCCTCTCCTATGCACTGGGGGCTCCGGCCGACTTCGCGGCCATCGCAAGCCACGGAGCGGTCCAGGCCGCCAAGCTCAATGGCGGCACGTTCGCGCTCGCGGACAAGGCCTATTCGATCGCAGGCGCCGCCGCCTCATCGGACGTCTACGAGGCCGCCGTCGCCGCGACGCGGCAGCTGCCGGGCGGCGCCGTGCTCGACAAAATGGCGATCCTGCCGCCGGAGGCAAAGCCCTTCATCTGGAGCGCGGTCCGCGAGGGCAACACGCTGGTGATGTCCGGCGTCGTCCCGAACGACGACATCAGGCGCGCGCTCGAGGCCGCCGCGACCAAGGCCTGGCCCGGCACGTCGGTGATGCATCAGATGCAGATCGCGCGCGGCGCGCCTGACGGCGATTTCGGTGCCTACGCCTCCTATGCGCTTGCGGAGCTCGCCAGGCTGAGCACGGGCCGGGTCGTCATCTCCGACGCCACCTACGCGATCTCGGGCGAAGCACCCTCGACCGCCGCCTACGACGAAACGATGGCCGGCGTCGGCAAGCTGCCGGCCGGGCTGACCTTGGCGAAGGCCGACATTCTGCCGCCGGAGATCAATCCCTATCGCTGGTCGGCGGAGTTCGACGGCACCGGCCTGAGCCTCACAGGTCTCGCGCCGAGCGCGACCGCCCGCGAGGCGATGCTGGCCTCTGCCAGCGGACAGTTCGACGGCAAGCCGATCAAGAGCCAGATCGGCATCGCCCGCGGCGCCCCCGATGGCGACGTTGCCAAAGCGAGCGCGAGCCTGCTGCAGCAGCTCGCCAGGCTTGCGCAGGGGCGCGCCGAGATCAACGACACTCAGGTCTCGCTCAGAGGCGTGGGACTCGCCAATGTCACCGGCGCGACCCTGCGCGAGCAACTGGCCGGCGCCCTGCCCGCGCCGTTCGCGCTCGCATCCATCGACGTCCGCGACGGCCCGGTCTCGCCCTACGCGTTCGGACTGCAGAAGCAGGACGGCCGTGTCCTGCTGAGCGGCTATGTGCCTGATGACGCCGCCCGCCGCGATCTCGTCGACGCCGCCACGACGACCTTCATCACCGAGACGGTCGAGGACGGCCTGAAGATCGGCGACGGTGCGCCAAAGGATTACGTGCAGTCGCTGAAGGCGACGTTCCCGGCGCTGGCGCGGCTGTGGTCCGGCGCGCTGACGGCGAAGGACGCGGCGATCACGGTCGACGGGCTCGCCATCTACGACAAGTCGGCCGAGCAGGTCCGCAAGGAGCTCGCCGACGCGGTCGGCAGCGGCTTCAAGCTCGACGACGTCAAGATCGGCCTCAAGCCGGAAGGCCCACCATTGGCGGTCGCGGAGTGCCAGCCGGCGTTCAACGGGCTGCTCGCCAAGGGCCGCATCCGCTTCAGCACCGGCAGCGCCGAGCTGAGCCGCGCCTCGCTGGCGCTGCTCGACCACCTGATCGAGGTTGCGCAGCGCTGCAAGGACGCCGAGATCGCGATCGAGGGCCACACCGACAATGTCGGGGACGAAGCTGACAACATGGACCTCTCCAAGCGCCGGGCGGCGGCGGTGGTCGGCTATATCGGCGACGCCGGCATCGACACCTCGCGCATGACCTCGGAGGGCTACGGCCAGAACAAGCCGGTCGCCTCCAACGACACGGCCGAAGGCCGCGCGCAGAACCGCCGCATCGAATTCGTCGTCAAGTGAGGCGCTGACATCATGATGTACGACCTTGCGACATTTCCGTTCTGGATCATCCTCGCCGCCGGCATCGGCGGCTTTGTCGGCTGGCGCACCTGGTCGGACGAGCCGCGGCCGGACTGGCTGAGAAGCTGGCTGCTGCCGGCGACGCTCGCCCTTGTCATCGGGATCCTGATGGCGCTGCTGAGCGTGCTGCCCGGACGTGCCGGCCTGTGGCTCGAGGTCGGCCTGCTGATGGTCGGCGCCTATGTGCTCGGCTGCCTGATCGGCGGACAGCTCAAGGAATATGTCGGGCTGGGTGACACCAGTGCGATGTCGCCGGGCGGTCCTGGAAACAGCGTCGCGTTCGCCGGCGCAACCGCGGCGGCTCGTCCTTGGGCGGACAGCCCTTCCCCGGCTTCGCAAGCTGCAGCCAGCGTCGAGGCCGACCGCCTCGCCACTGAAGCTGCCGCAAAGGCTGAAGCCGAACGTGTTGCGGCCGAAGCCGCTGCAAGGGCGGAGGCCGAGCGGCTGGCCGCCGAGACGGCCGCAAAGGCCGAGGCTGAGCGGCTCGCCGCGGAAGCCGCGGCAAGGGCCGAGGCTGATCGTCTGGCGGCTGAAGCCGCAGCGAAGGCCGAAGCCGAACGTCTCGCTGCCGAGGCGGTGGCGAAGGCCGAGTCCGATCGCCTTGCTGCGGGGGCCGCCGCGAAAGCCGAAGCCGACCGCCTCGCTGCGGAAGCCGCCGCGAAAGCAGAGGCCGATCGTGTTGCGGCAGAAGCGGCTGCGAAGGCCGAAGCTGAACGCTTGGCCGCCGAAGCAGCGGCGAAAGCCGAAGCGGACCGTCTTTCGGCGGAGGCCGTTGCGAAGGCCGCGGCGGAAGCTCAGCGTCTCGCGGCCGAAGCGACCGCCAAGGCCGAGGCCGATCGCCTGGCCGCCGAAGCGGCCGCACGGGCGGAAGCCGATCGCCTCGCCGCGGACGCCGAGGCGGAACGGCTCGCAGCCGAGGTGGCCGCATCAGCGGCCCCGGAGAGCCCGGCCGCGGCCGACGACAGACCGCCGGCCCTGCCCGCCCCCGAGGGCGCCGCGGACGATCTCAAGCTCATCAAGGGCATCGGACCCAAGAACGAGCGCATCCTGAACGACATCGGCGTGCATCATTTCAGCCAGATCGCGGCGTGGTCGCCAGCGCATGCCGACTGGGTCGGCCATCACATGGCCTTCCCCGGCCGCATCGAGCGCGAGCATTGGATCGCGCAGGCCAAGCTGCTCGCGGCCGGCCTCGACACCGCGCATTCCAGCGCGGTGAAGTCCGGCGCGATCACCATCGACGAACACGCCGACACGCCGCTGAGCGAGGACGAGGCGAGCTACCTCCTGGCCCACCTGCCGGCGCTGATGCCGCCCGTCGAGAACGAAGACGCCCATGGCGGCGCCCGCCCGCTCGGGCTCGTCGCGCCGCGCGGCGGCCAGGCCGACGATCTCAAGCTGATCAAGGGCATCGGCAAGCAGAACGAGGCGCGGCTGCACGGCCTCGGCATCTGGCATTTCGCGCAGATCGCGGCCTGGACCGCCGAGCACGCCAAATGGGTCGGCTCGTATCTGGCGTTCGCAGGACGGATCGAGCGCGAGCAATGGATCAGCCAGGCCAGGGAGCTGGCGAGCGGCGGCACGACCGAATTCGCGAAACGCGTCGAGGCCGGTCTGGTGAAGTCATCGCTCGACGATGGCTCGCGCGGGCAGGACAACATCGAAATCGTTCAGCCGCGCGAGTAGCTGCGCCGACGGGCGAACCGTAGGGTGGGCAAAGGCGCTGTCGCGCCCTCGCCTCACGCGCGCTCGTGGTGGCGCCGTGCTCACCGTCTCGCCGCGGCCGTGCTGGACGATGGTGGGCACGGCGCGCGACAGCGTGCTTCGCAGGGCTGTCCTGCCGGGCGCCTTTGCCCACCCTACGGCCCTATTCCGCCAGCTCCACGGCCTCATTCCGCGACGGGCCGGCCAGCGGCCGCTCCTCCATCAGCATCATGCAGACGGAGGCGCAGGCGAGCATCGCGGTGGCCGCGGCATAGACGAAGCGGAAGGCATGGATCATGTCGGCTTCCGCAATGCCGCTGACGGCGCCATGAGCGCCCTCTGCCAGCGAGATGTCGGCGCCCAGCGCCATCAGCAGGATGGCGCTGAAGGCCGCGACCGTGAACGAGGACATCATCGAGCGGAAGAAGTTCATCGCGCCGGTGATGGTGCCGATCTGGGAGCGGTCCACCGCGTTCTGCAGCGACACCACCGAGATCGGGAACGCAGTGCCAAGCCCGATGCCGTAGATCGACAGCAGCACCATCAGCACCCATAGCGACGGCGTCGTCACCGTCATGACCGCGGCGGCGATGGTGCCGATGATCGTGCCCACGATGGCGACGCGCTTGTAGTGCTTGACCCGGGCCATGGTACGACCGGCAATCGCGGCACCGAAGGTCGAGATCGCCGCGATCGGAATCAGGCCGAGGCCGGCCTGGCTCGGGGTCAAATGATAGACCAGCTCGTAGTACAGCGGCAGATGGACCGTGAGCCCGATCAGCGCGCCGAGGGCGCAGCCGCTGGCCAGCATGCCGTAGGGCACGACCGTGCCGCCCATCAGCGACAGCGGCAGGAATGGCTCATCGGCCCGCTTGGCGTGCCAGACGAAGGCGAGACCCAGCGCCACCGCGCTGCCGATCATCGCGAGCAGCGTGGGCGACAGCCAAGCCAGCTTGTGCCCGCCCCAGGTCAGCACCAGCATGAACACGACGGCCGAGGCCATCAGCAGCAGGCCACCGGCCCAGTCGACCTTGCGCAGCCGGTGATAGACCGGCAGCCGGCCCATCTTGGGCAGCAGCAGTGCGAGCGCGGCGATCGCGAGCGGGACGTTGATCCAGAAGATCATCGACCAGTGCAGATGGTCGGCGAAGAAGCCGCCGATCACCGGCCCGAGCAGGCCGGCCAGCAGCCAGACGCCGCTGAAATAGGCCTGATACTGGCCGCGCTCGCGCGGGCTGACGACGTCGGAGATCACGGTCTGGACCACCGGCATGATGCCGCCGCCGCCGAGCCCCTGCAGGCCGCGGGCAAGGATCAGCACCGGCATGTTCGGTGCCAGCGCGCAGACCACCGAGCCGACCACGAACAGGCTGAGCGCGGTGATGATCATGGAGCGGCGGCCATAGATATCGCACAGCGTGCCGAACACCGGCGCCACCGCGGTCGACGCCAGCAGGTAGGCCGTGATCACCCAGGACAGGTTGGTCACGTCCTGGAACTCGCGGCCGATGGTCGGCAGCGCCGTCGCCACGATGGTCTGGTCGAGCGCGGCCAGGAACATCGTCAGCAGCAGGCTCATCAGGATGGTGCGCACCTCGGCCTGGGTCAGCGGCACCGGCGGCGCAAGCGACGGCGCATCCTCGATCGCCTGAACCTGCGGCGGAATGGCCGGCAGCTCGGCGGCAATTTCTTCAGGCAGGGACTGGGACGCGGCAGGGTAATGCGTCCGCCGATCAAACTTGTTCATGGGATGAATGCTGTGCCCGGGCGCGACATCGCCGCGCGGATTCGCCGACTGGCGAACTACTTAAGGCATAATTTTCCCGTGCGGCAGCGGGTCGGGTGCATGGGTGCATTCCGACAGCACGGGAACGGTCGCATCATCGTGACTTGCTGCGGGCGCGAGGTGATCGCGCTATTTCGGCCGACGCTTCAGCTTGGCCCGCTTCGGCAGCAGCACCGGCCACTGCACGATGTGGTCCTCGAGCTGGTCGTCCGGAACGTCCTCCTCGGTGCCCTCGACCCGGCCGCGCACCGAGACGCCGGCTTCATGTACCGTCTGAGGATCGCCCGAGATCAGAGGATGCCACCAGTAGAGATCGCGCCCCTCCGCCACGAGGCGGTAGCCGCAGCTCGGCGGCAGCCACGTCAGGGTGCGGACGTTCTCAGGTGTCAGTCGAACGCAATCCGACACCTGTTCGGAACGATTCGGGTAGTCCTTGCAAGCACATAGCCCGGCATCCAAGAGTTTGCAGGAAATGTGGGTGAAGTAGATGTCGCCGGTATCCTCGTCTTCCAGCTTCTCCAGGCAGCAGCGCCCGCAGCCATCGCAGAGGCTTTCCCATTCCGCCTCGGACATCTCTTCCAAGATCTTGGTTTTCCAGAACATTCCCTCCTGGCCCGAGGGACGTTTGAGCGGTGCGGTCATCGGGCGATTCTCAAAGAGGGCGTGTGGCGTGGCCGCCATCTAGGTGCCCGGCCCCGAGCCGCGCAAGGGCTTTGCCTGCCACAGCGGCACGTTAGCTTTGTGCATCAAATTGTGAGCGGAACCATTGGTTTGTGACCCCCGCTCGGCTAGATAGATGATTGAGTCACTCCGGCGGCGGCGCCGGCACGCGGCTTGGGGTCAGGTGCTCGGGTTCGGGCGGCTGACTGTGCAGTGCCATGGGTTTGCCGCAACAATCGCGCAAGACCCTTCGATGGCCCCCAGCCCACTTGCTGAGTGCTTTCGAAGCCAGCTGACACGCTTTCGAAACGACCAGGGTTCCCGTGCGGCAGATCATTCCAGACGATTGGAAGAAGCGGATCAACAATTTCCGCCTGGATCTCGACGCCCGCTTCGATTCGGCGCTGTTCTCCTCCCTGCGCGGCACCCGTGAGCTCTACGAGCGCTATTCCGCGTTCATGGACCGCTTCTATGTCGGCGGCTGGAAACGCTGGGTGTTCGTCGAGCCATTGTCGGAGGCCGCCACGATCGGACTCGGCGGCCTGGTGCTGATGCTGGCGCTGGCGATTCCTGCCTTCCGGGAGACCGCCGACGAGGACTGGCTGAAGAAGTCCGACCTCGCCGTCACCTTCCTCGACCGCTATGGCAACCCGATCGGCAGCCGCGGCATCAAGCACAACGACTCGATCCCGCTGGAGGACTTCCCGGACAATCTGATCAAGGCGACGCTCGCCACCGAGGACCGCCGCTTCTACGACCATTTCGGCATCGACATCGCCGGCACGGCGCGTGCCCTCGTCACCAACGCCCAGGCCGGCGGCGTCCGCCAGGGCGGCTCCTCGATCAGCCAGCAGCTCGCCAAGAACCTGTTCCTGTCCAACGAGCGCACCATCGAGCGCAAGGTCAACGAGGCGTTCCTGGCGATCTGGCTCGAAACCCGCCTGACCAAGAACGAGATCCTCAAGCTCTATCTCGACCGGGCCTATATGGGCGGCGGCACCTTCGGCGTCGACGGCGCGGCACACTTCTATTTCAACAAGTCGGTGCGCGACATCAACCTCGCCGAAGCCGCGATGCTGGCCGGCCTGTTCAAGGCGCCGACCAAGTTCGCCCCCCACATCAACCTGCCCGCCGCCCGCGCCCGCGCCAACGTCGTGCTCGACAACCTGGTCGATGCCGGCTTCATGACCGAGGGCCAGGTGTTCGGTGCCCGCCGCAACCCGGCGTTCGCGGTCGACCGCCGCGACGAGAGCTCGCCGAACTACTTCCTCGACTATGCGTTCGACGAGATGCGCAAGCTGGTCGACACGTTCCCGAAGTCCTACACCGAGCGCGTCTTCGTGGTGCGGACCTCGATCGACATGACCGTGCAGCATGCGGCCGACGAGGCGATCGAGAACCAGTTGCGCCAGTTCGGCCGCGACTATCACGCGACCCAGGCGGCAACGGTCGTTTCCGACCTGGACGGCGGCATCCGCGCCATGGTCGGCGGCCGCGACTACGGTGCCAGTCAGTTCAACCGCGCCGTCGACGCCTACCGGCAGCCGGGATCCTCGTTCAAGCCGT
Organism: Bradyrhizobium sp. HKCCYLRH2060; assembly: GCF_051168135.1. Taxonomy (NCBI): domain Bacteria; kingdom Pseudomonadati; phylum Pseudomonadota; class Alphaproteobacteria; order Hyphomicrobiales; family Nitrobacteraceae; genus Bradyrhizobium; species Bradyrhizobium sp. HKCCYLRH2060. The sequence goes on along the minus strand of NZ_JBNPUK010000003.1, from coordinate 639,820 downwards.
ATGTCTACACCACCGCGCTGCTGAACGGCTTCAAGCCGACCTCGATCGTGGTCGACGGCCCGGTCTGCATCGGCAACTGGTGCCCGCAGAATTATGGCCATTCCTATTCGGGCTCGGTGACGCTGACGCAGGCGATCACCCGCTCGATCAACGTCGTGCCGGTCAAGCTGTCGATCGCGCTCGGCGGCAAGGAAGGTCCGAAGGCCGGCCGCGCCAAGATCATCGAGGTCGCGCGGCGCTTCGGCCTCAAGGCGCCGCTGCCCGACACCCCGTCGATGCCGATCGGCTCCGACGAGGTCACGGTGCTGGAGCATGCGGTCGCCTATGCGACCTTCCCGAACAAGGGCAAGGCGGTGACGCCGCATTCGGTGCTGGAGGTCCGCACCGGCGCCGGCGACCTGGTCTGGCGCTGGGACCGTGACGGGCCGAAGCCGAAGCAGGCGATCCCGGCCTCGGTTGCCGCCGACATGGCGGGCATGATGAGCCACGTCGTCAGCGAAGGCACCGCGCGCCGCGCCGCACTCGACGGCATTCCGACCGCCGGCAAGACCGGCACGACCAATGCGTATCGCGACGCCTGGTTCGTCGGCTACACCGGCAACTTCACCTGCGCGGTCTGGTACGGCAATGACGACTATTCGCCGACCAACCGCATGACCGGCGGCTCGCTGCCGGCGCAGACATGGCACGACATCATGCTCGCCGCGCATCAGGGCGTCGAGGTCAAGGAGCTGCCCGGCGTCGGCATGGGCGAGAAGCTGCCGCAGTCCGCGTCCGCCGCGATGGCACAGGCCGGCCAGCCGAAGACCCTGGAGATCAAGCCCGGTCCGCCGCCGATCCTGACCCGCCGCGGCGCCGAGGTGCTGGTTCAGGTCGAGAAGATGCTCGACGATGCCGCGCGCGTCGCCGAAAAGAGCGCGCCGGTGGATCCGCGCAAGCCCGCCAAGCCGGTCTCATCGAGCGCGCTGGCCTTCCCCGAGAACTACGCCGCGGCAACGGCCGACGGCGTCGCCACCCCTGCCTTGCGCAAGAACTGACGTCAGCGATCCCCGTGCGGCTGCTCTTCATCACCTTGGTCACGCTCCTGATCGCCACCGGCGTCGGCATCGGCGCGACCTGGATGACGACGACCCGCGGCACCGAATTCGGCACGCTGACGATCGGCGCCTGGACGGCGCGTCCGAAAACCGGCACGGCCGATGTCGACCCCTATGCGCGCGCGACCATCACCCGCAATGGCGAATTGCCGATCGGCACCGGCGACGGCGTGGCCTTCACCGCCACCACAGACGACAAGAGGAAGCCGCTCGACGGGCGCTGCGACATCCTCGTCAGCGGCGTGACGCCGCCCGCCCGCTTCTGGACGCTCACGCTGTACGACCGCAAGGGCCACCTCGTCGCCAACACGCTGCAGCGCTACGGCTTCACCAGCCAGGAGCTGGTGCGAGGTGCCGATGGCTCGTTCGAGATCCGTGTCGCCGCACGCTCGCGCTCCGGCAACTGGCTGCCGACCGGCGGCATCGAGCGCTACGCGCTGATGCTGCGGCTCTACGACACGCCGGTCGGCGTCGCGACCCGCACGCAGCGCGACGCGCCGATGCCCTCGATCACGACAGTAGGCTGCCCATCATGATCCGGCTGCTGTTCACCATCGTGGTCGGCGTGCTGCTCGGCGGCGTGGTCCATCTCGTCAGCGTGCTGGCGCTGCCGCGGATCTCGACCCAGGACGCCTACTCCCGGCTGACGCCGATGACCAAGCTGAACGCCGTGACGCAATTGCCATTGGCCGATCCCGGCAATTCACCGATGCCGTTCATGGATCCGGCGTTCGCGATGGCGATCTGCCGCTACGATCTGTCCGACGGCCCGCTGAAGCTCACGGTCCCGGTGAGCCAGGCCTATACGTCGGTGTCGTTCTACACGCGCAACGAGATCGCGTACTACGCCATCAACGACCGCTCCGCCGGCAAGCGCGTGATCGAGCTCAACCTGATGACCGAGGCGCAGCACGAAGACCTGCCCGAGGACGAGGAGATCACGGCCGCCGACCGGCTGATCATCGATTCGCCGACGACGACCGGTTTGATCGTGCTGAAGGCCCTGGCCGCCGAGCCGGGTCTCATGCCGCAGGCGCAGGCCTCCCTTGCAGCGGCGAGCTGCGGCGTACAGACCGAGGCACCGGCCAAGGCCGAGAAGCCGCGCGGCAAACGATAAGTCAATCCGACGTCCGGAATGAATTTGACAACGCTCTCTTCATCCTTGGTGGCATAGTCGTCGTCGCGCGCCGCTGCTATGACGTATCAGGACGGCGGCGCTTCGCTCAACATCAGGTCATGCCTCTCGAAATCGAACGGAAGTTTCTCGTCAAGTCCGATGCTTGGCGGGATCAGGCGACGCACAGTGAACGCCTTCGCGACGGCCTCGTCGCACGTCAGGACGGCCTCAAGGTCCGCGTTCGCTGCTATGGCAACCGGACGACGCTGTGCGTGAAGAGCGGCCGCCGCGGTCTGGCCCGGGATGAATTCGAGTACGATATTCCCGCGGACCACGCAGCGGTGCTGTTCGCGCATTGCGCGGGACGCATCCTCGAAAAGACGCGTCACTACGTGCCGGCCGAAGCCGGCGTCTGGGAGATCGACGTCTACCACGACCCGCTCGAAGGCGTCGTCATCGCCGAGATCGAGCTGCCGACCGAAACGACCGTCGTGACCCTTCCGGACTGGGTCGGCGACGAGGTCACCGGCGACCCGCGCTACGGCAAGGCCAATATGCTGACGGAGCGCTCGCGGGCGGCGAAAGTCCGGGAACTGCGGCGCGCGCGCCTTGCAGGGCTGTGATGCACGCACGGGCCGTTGCGGCTTGACCCCTGTCAAATCACCCGTCGAGGGCACACCTTAAACAGCGCGGACTTGGCGGTCTGAACGATCGCGCATGGAGTTTGCACGATGAGTTCATCGCAGGTGATGTCACAGGCGCTGCGCGCCAAAATCATGTCGGCCGACGAGGCTGCCGCGCTGGTCGAGCCCGGCAACCATGTCGGCATGAGCGGTTTCACCGGGTCGGGCTATCCGAAAGCGGTGCCGCTCGCGCTGGCGCGCCGGATCGAGGCCGCGCATGCGCGCGGCGAGCCGTTCCGCGTCGGCGTGTGGACCGGGGCGAGCACCGCGCCCGAGCTCGACGGCGCGCTCGCCCGGGCTGATGGCATCGACCTGCGCCTGCCCTATCAGTCCGATCCGGCGACACGACAGCGCATCAACGCCGGCAGCATCGACTATATCGATCTGCATCTCAGCCATGTCGCACAGTTCGTGTGGTTCGGTTTTCTCGGCCATCTCGACGTCGCCGTGATCGAATGCGCCGGCATCCTGCCCGACGGGCGGCTGATCCCCTCGACCTCGATCGGCAACAACAAGACCTGGCTCGATCTGGCTGACCGCGTCATCATCGAGGTCAATTCGTGGATGAATCCGGCGCTGCTCGGCATGCACGACGTCTACTACGGCACCCGCCTGCCACCGCATCGCAAGCCGATCCCGATCGTGGCGCCCGGCGACCGCATCGGCGAGACCACCTATCGCTGCAATCCGGACAAGGTCATCGCGGTCGTCGAGACCCATGCGCCCGACCGCAACACCAGCTTCGCCGCGCCCGACGATAACTCGGGTGCGATTGCCGGCCACATCCTGGAGTTCTTCGAACACGAGGTGAAGCAGGGCCGCCTGCCGCGCAACCTGCTGCCGCTGCAATCCGGCGTCGGCAATGTCGCGAACGCCGTGATGGCCGGGCTCGATGACGGCCCCTTCCCGCATCTGACCGCCTATACCGAGGTGCTGCAGGACGGCATGCTCAATTTGATCCGCTCGGGCCGCATGGATCTGGCGTCGGCCACCGCGCTGTCGCTGAGCTCGGAAGCTGCGGTCGAATTCAACCGCGAAATCGAGTTCCTGCGCGACCGCATCGTGCTGCGGCCGCAGGAGATCTCCAACCATCCCGAAGTGATCCGCCGGCTCGGCGTCATCGCCATGAACGGCATGATCGAGGCGGACATTTACGGCAACGTCAATTCGACCCATGTGCGCGGCAGCAGCATCATGAACGGCATCGGCGGCTCCGGCGACTTCGCCCGCAACGCCTATCTGTCGATCTTCATGACGCCCTCGACCGCCAAGAACGGCACGATCTCCTGCATCGTGCCGATGGTCACCCATGTCGACCACACCGAGCACGACGTGCAGGTCCTCGTGACCGAGCGAGGCCTCGCCGATCTGCGCGGCCTGTCGCCGAAACAGCGCGCCCGCACCATCATCGACCAGGCGGCGCATCCGAAATTCCGGCCGGCGCTGGCGGATTATTTCGAACGCGCCTGCCGCGATTCGACCGGCAAGCACACGCCGCATCTGCTCGAGGAGGCCTTCCGCCTGCTCAGGCCGGACTGAGCGAAGCGGCGTGCGACCGCGTGCGGGCTAGCCCCGCGTCGTCAGCGGCCGTTCGATCAGGGGCCGCGCCGCGACCGGCGGATTGGCGGTCTGGGCTGCCAGTTCATGGATCAGGCGATCGGCCTCGGCGGCCATGCCGTCGGGCGCCTGCAGCACCAGGCGCTCCAGCGCCCAGCGATAGGACGAGACGCGCTGCTCCAGGCTGATCTGCACCCACTGTACGATCAGCGAGTTCTCCTGCATGCGCGCGACCGCGTCGGCCTTCTCGCGCGGCGAGAGCTCGGTCATGTATTTCATGCTGGCATCGCGCTTGCGGTCGAGATCGATGACGCGGATGGCCGATGCGAAGAACGGCTCGAACCGGGTGATGTCGTCGCGCACGTCGTCGATCAGTTGGGTGTAGCGCGAGGCGTGCGAGCGGTGCGGCTCGTCGATCAGGGCGCGGCCATAGGCGGTGCGGTCGAACACGACCTTCTGCCGCCAGGGCGAGGCCGACGGCTGATAGTCGCCGAACACGCTCTTCCAGGCGGGGCGCGAATGCGGCGGCTCGATCAGCGGATAAGCGAGGTCGCGCAGCTGGCGCTCATTGTCGGTGAGCTGGAACTGCGATGGCATGACACCGACGCTGGCGGTGGCTTCCGCGCCGATCCATTTGTGCATGTCGTCATTGCGCATGTCGGCGCGGGTGCGGCCAAAATCGCCGCCGCTGCAGGCACCGAGCAGGCCGCCGACGAGACCGAGCGCGAGGACCGGCAGCGCGCGCCGGACCGGATTGACGATGGCCGGCATTCCCATGTCCCCCGACCTGTCAGCGGCGACGGCGGCGGCGGCTTGGCGCTGTGCCCTCGCGGGGCCCTCGATCGTCGGTCGTGGTCTCGCGCTCGATCCGAACGACGGGAAGAATCAGGATCGTTCCCATGCCCTCCTGCGGCGCGCCGGTCACGGCAGACCGCGCGCGACGCGCAACGTCCGCCGGGAATTCAATGATGGTCGCCATATCCACTCTCTTTCGTGCCCGAAGTTCTTACCCCCTGAAAACTCCCCGTCGCCCGAACTTCGCAGGCAAGAGGGCACGCAGAACTGACGATCACGAATGCCGGCGCATGACGCTGCACCTTGGCATTCGGCGCGGCGAAGATCAGGCCGGCCGCGCGACGCGGCCAAGGCGAGATCATCGAACGGATCGATTAAGATCAGGACGTGGTTAAGAGGATATTAATGCGCGGCCCGCCCGACACGGATCGCGTGCACCGGTGGGAGAGAAGGCAAGCCGGCGTTGCGCCTTTGTCTCACCGGGTCATTTCGACCCATCTTCACCGATTGTTTTCCTTAACGCCGCATTAAAACAACTCCGCTCTAATCGGCGCAACGATTGCCGAAGTTGCGTACCCCGACATGACAAGATCATCGCTGTTCCCCGGCTTCGACGGGTTGCTCACGCTCTCGCGCCGCGAGGGCGTCGACATCAAGCCCACTCTGCTGCGCGTGCTGACCGACCTCTATGTCCAGGCGAGCGCGCATTCCGCCGACGAGGAGCGGCAGTTCGTCGAATTGGCTTCCCGTCTGGTGGACGACGTCGATGACGCGACCCGTGCGGCGGTGCGTGCGCGGCTGGCGATCTATCCGGCGACGCCGATCGAGATCCTGAACAAGCTGGGCTTGCGCCCGGCGCAGAGCGAGCCGGCGCCGCCGCTCGCCGGCCCCATTCCCGCATCGCTTCGCCCCTCGTCTCCGATGCCGCCGCGCGACGACGCATCGTCCGGACTGTCGATGCAGCCGAAGGATGCCGCCGAGCTGAGCGAGATGTTCATGCGCGCCGCCTCGCACGAACGCATCGCCATCCTGCAGAACCTCGCCACCACGCCGCTGAGGCCCGCCGCGCCGACGCCGTTGCACCGCGCGGTGCATGCGATCGAGGCACTGGAGATGGCCGCCTTCAACGCCGACGTCGAGACGTTCACGATCGAGCTCGGCGAGAGCCTGATCCTGCCCTCACGCATGACCCTCGAGGTGGTCAACGATCCCCATGGCGAGCCGCTGGCCTGTGCCGCAAAGGCGCTCGGCATGCCAGCGCCGGTGTTCGAGCGCGTGCTGCTGTTCCTCAAGCCGGAGATGGGCCAGTCCGTCCAGACCGTGTTTCGGCTGTCACGCTTCTACGAGCGCCTCAGCGAGCGCGCGGCGCTGATCATGCTGGCGGCCTGGCGCGGCTCGGGCATGGCGGCGATCAGGGCCAAACATCGCACGATGCTGTACGACGACGAGCGCCAGTCTGTCCGCGCAGGCGGAGCGCGGCCCGGCACAGCGACGCGACCGATCGTGCGCACGGGCACCGACGGCTTCAAGCGCTGACGCGCGATCACCGTCGCGGATCGGAGGATGATCAGGGACGCTCGCGCACGAGATCGAGGAAATGACGACCCTGCCTGTCCTCGGTCTCGATGATCCAGGCATCGGGATCGAAGCGCAGCTCCTTCACGAGACGCTCCTCGACCTGCGCTTCCGCGATCGGCTGCGGCGATACCGGTACGAAGAAGCGGTCGATCGGCCGGCTGTCGTCATAGACGGTCTGCGGCGCGGGGACATAGAGCTGCGCCGTGCCGTCCATCAGCGCGACCTTGACGAACACCGCGCCGGCCTCCTCGGCGCCGCGGTGGCGGATCGCGCTGAACGCGCCGGCCGACTGGCAGCGCCGCAGATAGGCGCTCACCCAGATGCTGGTCTTCAATCGCATGATGGTTCGATGCAGGAGCAAGCGCGCTGCACGTCGCAGCCGCCCCTGCTCTATTCGATCGGGTGACCGATGACAATCGCAAGCTCGCGCACCAGGCGGTCCGACACCTGGCCGGTCACCGGCAGCTTGCGCTCACGCTCGAACTTCTGGATCGCGGCCTGGGTGTCGGAGCCGACCATCCCGGTGGGCTTCAACTGGCCATAGCCATATTCGGTCAGCGCACGCTGGACCGCCGCGACACGGCGGACATTGCCGCCCTGCTGCGTCGGCTGCGGACGCGGCACATTGCCCTGACCGCCGCTGACCGAGCGGACGAGATCGGCCAGGGGATCGGCATATTTCTGATCCGGACGCGCCTCGGTCGCGCGCTGCTCGACCGCCCTCTGCTCCGCCGCCCTGGTTTCAGCGGGCCGCGTCTCGATCACCTTCGGATCGAGCGGCGAGATGTCCATCGGCCGGGGCCGCGGCAGCGGATTGGAGCTCGTCAGATTGGGCGGAATGGTGACGATCGATCCGAACATCGGCGCCGGATGCGGTCCCGATTGCAGGAACACGGCATTGACGATGATGGCGCTGCCAGCCGCACAGGCCAGCAGGCCCGCAAACAGATCCTTCGGGCTGTAGAGCATGGCCCGCAGCAGCCAGCCGCGCTCCTCCGCCACGTCGGCGACGGCCGCAGCGGCGCGCTTGCGACGGCGCGGCGGCGCCGGATCATCCTCTGCAGCTCGTCTAGGCACTCTTCTTCACCTGCATGACCTGCCCTGGCTGGGCGGAGCGCGAGGGTGACAGCGGCGTGACGGTGGCGCCGGCGGCCGCCTCGGCCACGAAGTTGATCGGCAGCGCGATCGTGACCGTGGTCCCCTCGTCGATCTTGCTTTCTATCGACATTTCGCCGCCGTGCAAGTTCACGAGGCTCTTGACGATCGACAGCCCGAGCCCGGTTCCCTCGTGGCGCCGCTGGTAGGTCTTGCCGGCCTGAAAGAACGGATCGCCGATGCGCTTGAGATCATCGGCGGCGATGCCGACGCCGGTGTCGGTGATTCGCAGCAGCAGGCGCGCGCCGTCGACGCCGGCAGAGACCGTGACACGGCCGCCGCGCTCGGTGAACTTGATGGCATTGGAGACGAGGTTGAGCACGATCTGCTTGAAGGCGCGCGGATCACCGGTGACCATCGGCAGGTCCTGCGGCACGTCGGCCGACAGATCGACACCGTTCTCGCGCGCCCGCAGCGCCAGCAGGTTGCAGCAATTGATCAGCGCAGCGCGCGGCGCAAACGGCTCCGGCGTCAGCTCGAAATTGCCGGACTCCATCTTCGACATGTCGAGGATGCCGTTCACGACCGACAGCAGATGCTGGCCGGAATCGTTGATGAGTTGCGCATATTCGCGGCGCCGCGCCGCGTTCAGCACCAGCACCTGCTCCTGCATCAGCATCTCGGAGAAGCCGATGATGGCGTTCAAGGGCGTGCGCAGCTCGTGGCTCATGGTCGCGAGGAATCGCGTCTTCGCGGCGTCGGCGCGCTCGGCAGCGCTGCGCGCCAATTCGAGCGCCTGCTCCTGCAGCTTGCGGTCGGTGACGTCGCGCATGACCGCGACCACCTCCTGCTCCGACCCGCCCGGCATCACGCCGATGCGGTCGAGCGGGCGGCACCGCATCTCGACCCAGATGAAATCGACCGGATGATGAAAGCCGCGGCCCTCGCCCGGCGCATCGCGGCGCAGGCGGAACTCGACGCTCGAGGCTTCGCTACCGCCCGCCGCTTCCGACAGCGCCGTGAGGTAGGCCGGCCGGTCGGCGACATGGACCCGTTCGAACAGGCCGTGGCCGTGCAACTGCGCGACCGGCGCGCCGAGCAGCGTCTCGGCCGCCGGCGAGATGAACATGACCGCGCCGTTGCGACGGTGACGGGAGATCACGTCGCTCATATTACGTGCGAGCAGGCGATAACGCTCCTCCTCCATCGACAGCAGCGTCACGCTGGTGCGCGCGAGCGTGTCGGCGGCAAAGGCGAGCACGGCCGCATAGAGCGTGGCCGAGGCGACGCCGAACGCGAGCAGCCCGGTGCGCAGGGCGGGGTTGATCTCGGGCTTCGGCAGCCACCCGAAATGACCGATGAGGATGAGCAGCAGCGCGCAGCACAGTGCGAGCCCCGCGGAGAACACGACGACGCGGCGCGAGGCCGAGAACGAGGCTTCCAGGGGTACGACGATCAGCCACACCGCGGCAAAGGATTCGATGCCGCCGGTCTCGATCGACACCGCCATGATCAGCGCCGACAGCGCCATCGACGACAGCGCGCAGGCGCTCTCGTAGCGGCCGGTGCGTGACAGATACCAGGACAGCAGAATGGGCGCGATCAGCCAGGACAGCGCGCCGACCTCGAGCGCGCTCGGCGCACCGCGTAGCGCGAGATAAGCGGGAAACACGGCGAAGGCGGCGAGGCTGCCCAGCAGGCGCGGCGCGATGAAGGCGCGATGACGCGCGCGCGTCATCGCATCAGTTCGAGCCGATGGATGCAATAACGCATCGAGACAATCGCGGATGATACTCAACACACTCACGGCTCTCGCGCCTCGGCTTAATCGGTGGTTCTCACAAAGAGAACGCGCCGGGACGCCCCCTGTCGTCGGAAGTCACCGTGTCAGACTCGCATTAAGCGAACGCTAAGGTCCAGACTGCGGTGAGCCCGCCATTCGGCCGGGATGGTGAATGCATCGTTTCCGGCCGGGCCTGCGGTTGCGAAAGCGGCGCGATCTACAGCCGGTTGCACGGCGCGGGCGCCCGGCGCCAATGAAAAATTGACTCCGAAAAAAATCCAGCGCCCGGCTTCGCGAAATCTCAACCAATTAAGCCCAATGCAAGCAGTCGCGACATAGAACAATCAGCTGCGATCCGGTTGCGCGATTTGAGCACGCGAGATCAGCAGCACGGTCGGGGTTGCGTGATGTTCTTTCTGCTTCGGATGGCATTCTGGCTCGGACTCGTGCTGGTGCTGCTGCCGCGCGAGAAGAGCCCGGACGCCGACAAGCTGCCGCAGATCAATGCGCACGAAGCCGTGCAGGCCGCGACCGCGGCCGTCTCCGACATGAGCCAGTTCTGCAAGCGCCAGCCGCAGGCCTGCGAGGTCGGCGGCCAGGCCGCGACCGTGATCGGCCACCGCGCCCAGGAAGGCGCGCGCAAGATCTACCAGATCATCACCGACAAGGCCGAAGGCGCGGAGAAGCCCGCCGGCGCCGACAAGTTCATCGGCCCGGTGAAGCCGGCCAGTCTCGACAAGCGCGGCAACGATCACACCGGCTCGATCGACGCCCCCGTGCTCGAGGAGATTCCGCCGGGCGACGCGCCGGCCGATACGCTCTCGACCGACGATCTCGCCGCCGAATGGCATCTGCCGCCGACGCCCTGAACCGGCGGAACCGACTGTCGCTTTCGTCGTCCCGAACGCCTATATGAAAGCCGACATCGGGACCGAAGAGCATCATGACGATCGACGACATCCGCGACAATTTCGCCCTGCTCGACGACTGGGACGACCGCTACCGCTACGTGATCGAGCTCGGCCGCACCCTGGCGCCGATGCCGGAGGACGAGCACTCCGCCGCGAACAAGGTGCAGGGCTGCGCCAGCCAGGTCTGGCTGTCCAAGCACGTCGATCACAGCAGCGCCGTGCCGGTCCTGAACTATCTCGGCGACAGCGACGCCCATATCGTTCGCGGCCTGATCGCAATTCTGCTGACGCTGTATTCGGGGCGGACGCCGCAGGAGATCATGACCATCGATGCGCCCGCGGTGTTCGACGAGCTCGGGTTCCGCGAGCATCTGACGCCGCAGCGCTCCAACGGCCTGCGCTCGATGGTCGAGCGCATCCGCGCCGACGCCCGCGAGGCGCTCGCCGCGGCGTCCTGATCGGCTCGGCTACTTTTCCCGCTCGGGCCGCTGCTGGCCCAGGCCCATCTTCTTGGCAAGCTGCGAGCGGGTGACCGCGTAGTTCGGCGCCACCATCGGATAGTCCGGCGGCAGGTTCCATTTGTCGCGGTATTGTTCCGGCGTCATGTTGTACTGCGTGCGCAGATGCCGCCGCAGCGACTTGAAGCGCTTGCCGTCCTCGAGGCAGACCAGATAGTCCGGATGGATCGATTTCTTCACTGGGACCGCGGGCCGCGCCGGCTCCGGCGCGGGCTCGCTTCGTCCCGCTGCGACCCGCGTCAGCGCCGCATGCACCTGGCTGATCAGAGAGGGAATCTCCGCCGCCGGGGTCGGGTTGTTGCTGAGATAGGCCGACACGATGTCGGCCGTCAGATCGATAAAGCTCTTGCCGACCGCTTCGGTCATTGACCCCTCATCCCGCTCCGCCCTGTGACCGTCGATCGCAAGTATCCCTCGATCGCAAGTATCACTCGCGCCGAGTGGCAGCGTTGTCTCGCGATTCTGCAAGCAATATGGGCAAATGACTGGCAAAATGACAAGATAGTGAGGACTTCTTCTTGAGAAGTCTGTCACCCGCCAAGTAGTGTGTACCGTATGCCAGCCGGGTTCAACCTGACCGTGTGATCCCGCTGCCTCAGGTCCGGCCTTCGAGATGGGCGCGCAGCTCGTCGATCGACGCAAAGCGCATCATCCCTTCGGGCATCTGCGCCTCGATCGAGCCGTCGGAATAGAGCGAATAGGCCATCCCATCCACCACGCCCGACTTGACGATGCTGACGGCCGGCGCGTCCAGATCCTTCGGCTCGGGCGGCGGCGGGGTTGGCTCGGGATCGACGAAGGCCGGGGCGGCCCGCGCCAGGCGCCGCGGGAACGGCGGGCGCAGAGGCTCCGGCGTCCGCTCCGGTCGCGACCAGCCGTCCGACGCGCCCGGCTCGGTCGCGGCAGGTTCGTCCAGCGGCACGGGCGGCGGGGCGCTGAGGGGCGGTGACCGGAAATCCGTCGGCAGCGGCTCGGCGCCGCGCTTCTCCGCGCGGTCCCGCTCCCGGCGCGACGACGCAAACAGCAGATTGCGCTTGGGCCGCTCGGCGGGTTCGGACGGCGACTCGGCGGGATCCCGCAAGGACTCGGAGGCGCGCAGCGAGCTTGACAAGGGAGACGAGGACAGCGGTGAGGACGACGACAGCCCCGAGGACAAGGGGGCCGACAGGTCCGGCATGCGGGGACGCGGACGCGGCGAACCGCCTTCGCGCCAGACATCTTCTGTCGGCGGCACCGGGGCGGTCTCGAAGTCGGTCGTCCCGGCGGCAGGTGGGAGCTGCAGGGGCCTGGCCTCGGACTCGGCGCCCGAACGCGACCTCAGCCGGCTCGAAATCACCTTCAGCTCGTTGAGGACGGCCGCCAGTCCGAACAGGATCAGCCCGCTGCACACGCCAAGGGTCCCCGACAGGATCAGCGTATTACCGACGCTGAACTCCTTGACCGGAATTCCCCAGGCGATCGCCCCGAGCCCGGCCAAGATGGCGAGGGCCCCGGCGGCCAACATTGCACTCATCATCGAACTCATCCCCTAATGCGCCGGTTCCGGGCGGTGTCCCGACCGAAATCACATTAGATAGCTGCGGTTGCGCGCGTCCTTGAATCCGGTTTCTAGTCCAAATCCGCGACGATTTGCAGCGGAAGTTCGTCCAAGACCGCCGAAGTTCGTATCCGACCTGCGCCGCCCGCCACGATCCCGCCACAATACGGTTCAGCCAACCCTCGGAATTCCTGGAGGTTCCTCTCGGGTTCTCCCGGTCCTTCTGGTTCAGCGGCCGTTCATTTGGCTGTGCCAATATGGCGCTTAGCAGCCGAAATTCGGGTCCCCGCTGCGCTGCGACAAGGCGTGCCTCCCATATTTTCGACACCTCCGAACACGGGACGCGCTATACGCAGGCGGGGAACACAAGCCTGAAACGCGGAAGCGGGGTCGCCAGGGGACGCCGGGTCACACTCAGCCATGACAACGATAACCACTTCGGTCCTCGAGACGCCGACGCGGCGGTCCCTCGAGCGGACGTATGACGATCTCGCCGTGTTCGTGCTCGCCGCAGTCGCGGTGGTGGCCGGACTGACGTTCCGGGATTACGGCCTCGGCTGGGACGATTACACCCATGCCGAATATGCCGATCTGTTGCTGCGCATGTACGGCTCCGGTTTCAGGGACCAGGCGGCGCTGTCGTTCGCCAACCTCTATATGTACGGTGGCGGCTTCGACATGGTTGCAGCCCTGCTGCACAAGATCATGCCGCTGGAATTGTTCGAGACCCGCCGGCTGGTCGGGGCCATCGTCGGGCTGATTGGCCTCGGCGTGACCTGGCGCCTGGCGCGCCGCATCGGCGGCCCCGTGGCCGGCCTCGCCGCGCTGCTGCTGCTGGCGCTCTGCCCGATCTTCTACGGCCACATGTTCATGAACCCGAAGGACGCGCCCTTCGCGGTCGCCATGGTGGTGCTGCTGATGGGCCTCGTGCGCCTTGCCGAGGAGTATCCCTACCCCTCGCCACGCACCATCCTGATCATCGGCCTCGGCGCCGGCTTCTCGATCGGCTCGCGGATCCTCGGCGGCATGGCCGTGGTTTACGCCATGGTCGGCTTCATGCCGCTGTTCATGGAGGAGTACCGCACGCAAGGGCCCCGCGAGGCGATCCGCCGCTTCGCCCACGTGCTCTACGTGCTGATCCCCGGCCTGATCCTGGGCTACCTGATCATGGGGTTGATTTGGCCGTGGTCGATCATCGAACCGGCCAACCCGTTCCGGGCCCTGACCTACTTCTCGCATTTCTTCGAGAAGCCGTGGAAGGAGATGTTCGACGGGGCGCTGGTCTCGGTGCCCGACATGCCCTGGTCGTATCTGCCGACGCTGTTCGCGCTGCAACTGCCCGAACTGATGATCGCGCTGTTCGTCGCCGGCGTCGTCGCCTCGATCATGTCGCTGTCGCGGCCCGACATGCCGGCGCGCCAGAAGAGCATCCTGTTGATGCTGACCCTAGCGGCGACGCTGCCGATCCTGATCGCGATCGTCAAACGCCCGGCGCTCTACAACGGCATCCGCCATTTCGTGTTCGTGATCCCGCCGATGGCGCTGCTCGGCGGCATCGCCTTCTCCTGGCTGTTGTCGTGGCTCAACGCCGACGAGCGAAGGAGCTGGCAGCCGGTGGCGATCGCCGCGTTCTGCTTCGGCCTGCTGCTGCCGCTGGCGGAGATGATCCGGCTGCATCCCTATCAGTACACCCACTTCAACTTCATCGCCGGCACCGTGCGCGAGGCCGACACCCGCTTCATGCTCGACTATTGGGGGCTGGCGCTGAAGCAGGCCTCCGACGGGCTGAAGGAACAGCTCGACGAGCGCCAGGAGGTGCCGCCGATCGGGCACAAATGGAAGGTCGCGGTCTGCGGCCCGCAGCGCCCCGCCCAGGTCGCGCTCGGCCCCGATTTCACCATCGGCTGGGACAGCCATGCGGCCGACTTCGCCATGACGCTCGGCGAGTTCTACTGCAAGGGACTGACCGCACCCGTGATGGTCGAGATCAAGCGCGACGATGTCGTGTTCGCCCGGGTCTACGACATCCGCGGCCGCAGCATCTCCAGCCTGCTGTCGATCCCGGCGCCCTGAGCGGCGCACTCGGCCAAACGGCATGACTGCCCCCCTGCCCCGCGCCTTGTCGCGCGGCGGCGAGCCGCTTAGGCTCCGGTCAACCCAGGAAATCGGAGAATGCCATGTCGCCAGCCGAAGCGCGCCTCAAGGAAGTGCCGTCGAACATGACCGAGGCCGAATGGTCGCAGCGGGTCAATCTCGCCGCCGCCTACCGGCTGGTGGCGCTGTTCGGCTGGGACGACTTGGTGGACACTCACATCTCCGCCCGCGTGCCCGGCCCCGAGCATCACTTCCTGATCAACCCCTATGGCCTGCTGTTCGAGGAGATCACCGCCTCCAGCCTGATCAAGGTCGACCTCTACGGCAATCAGTTGTCCGAGAGCGAGTACAGCATCAATCCCGCCGGGTTCACCATCCATTCCGCGATCCACGAGGTCCGCGAGGATGCCGGCTGCGTGATCCATCTGCACACGCTGGACGGCGTCGCCGTGTCGAGCTGCGCCGACGGCCTGCTGCCGCTGAACCAGATCGCGCAATACGTGACCCACGACCTCGCCTATCACGACTATGAAGGCGTGGCGCTGGACCATGACGAGCGGCCGCGGCTGCAGCACGACCTCGGCAGCAAGAACCACATGCTGCTGCGCAATCACGGCACGCTGACGGTCGGCCGCTCCGTCGCCTCCGCCTTCGAGCGCATGTATCATCTGGAGCGCGCCTGCTCGATCCAGGTGCGCACCCGCACGCTCGGTCCCTCGGCCTATCCGGTGCGCGACGAGGTCATCGACAAGAACGCGAAGCTGTTCGACAACGAGGATCGCGTCGAGCTGCGCTCCAATCAGTTGGTGTGGCCGCCGCTGCTGCGCCGGCTCGATCGCCTCAACCCGGGCTACCGGAATTGATTTTTCGCCGATGATCGGCTAGCCTGAGTTCATCACCCTCTACGCTTTCGGAGTCAAACGCCGCCCAATTCCGGGCGGCGTTTTCATTCGTCCGGCGATGTCCCTCGTCAGCAGCACCCGGCCCGAGCCGAGCCATGCCGCTCGGCCGGGCCGTGCACTTGCTGCAGCTCCTCGGCCAGCCGGCGCTCGACGAAGCGCCGCTCGTTCTCGGCGAGGTGGGTGGCAAGCAGCTTGCGATAGCGCCGCACATTGGCCTCGCGCGAGAACCGCAGGCGGGCGGCGGGCCGCATCCTGCCGCTAGCGGTGCTGTCCATCGCAGCGCCATCGGCCTCGACATCGACGCGCGGAACGATGCGCATGGCCGCCCCGCCGCGCGGGCGCGGCGGCTGGTCCTCGCGGTCGAGCTGACGCAGCGCGCCGAGCACATCGGCCAGATGCAGCGGCCTGGAGATGCCCGGAATCTTGCGCAGGCCCGGCTGCGACTCGACGGCATACATATCTGACGCCCAGGACGACAGGATCAGCCGCTTCTCGGCCAGTGACAGCTTGCGGTCGTTCAGCAAGTCGGCCGGCGACTCGTAGTGCGAGACCGGATGGAATCCGGCTCTGCCCGCGGTGATCGAAAAACAGTGCTCGCTCATGGCGTCTCTCCTCTTCCACTCCTTTCACAAGAGACAGATGCTGCAAGGGCGCGGGCGACACGCCGCCCGCGCCGCAACTCGAACAAGGCGTCAGGCCGCCTTCTGCTGCGCGATCTTTTCGACCGGCACTGTACCGATGGCGATGCGGCGCGGCTTCATCGCCTCGGGGATCTCGCGCACGAGCTCGATCCGCAGCAGGCCGTTGTCGAACGCCGCGTTGGTCACCTGCACGTAGTCGGCGAGATTGAACTGCCGCTTGAACGGCCGCGACGAGATGCCTTGATAGAGATATTCGCGGGTTTCCTTGTCGCCCTTGCGTCCTTCCACCGTGAGCACGTTGTGCTCGGCGGTGATCGACAGCTCGTCCGGCGCGAACCCCGCCAGCGCCAGCGAAATCTGGTAGCGGTCGTCGCCGAGCCGCTCGATGTTGTACGGGGGATAGTTGTCCTCGACCGCGCGCTGGGTCTCGTCGAGCAGATCGAACAGACGGTCGAAACCGATGGTCGAACGCCACAGCGGAGAGAAGTCGTAGGTCCTCATAGCCAAGTCCTCCTGAGAGCAAGATGGATACGAAGGAGCGCCGAGCCGATGCGGACTTCAAAGTCCCGGAGATGTCTAAGTACCAAGAGACTTGGTACAAGAGACTACTGAGTACCAGACAACCGGTCAGCGCCCAGATTTCGACCGGGCCCTGATGGCACCCGGCGCCGCCGAAGCGGCAGCAGACGAATTAGAACAACCGATATCCATTTCAAGAGGGGAAGATCGAATTTTTTGTCGTAGCCTTTTCGCGGCGCAACACCCGTCAGGCGGCCACGGCAGACAGCCGCTGCAGCCGCATCGTCGCCTCCCGGAGCACGCTGACCAGCCGGTCGCGCTCGCGCTGATCGATGTCACCGCGCGACAGCACGGCCTGGCAGTGTGCCACCACGCGCTGTTCGCTCTCGATCAGAAACCGTGTCAAGCGACGCGGATCGCCCATGCTCATGACGGAGGTCGGGTTGGGCGGCGGATGATCGTATTGCCAGGCTGGCATGATCGGGCCTGCGAGCTCGCGCTGCTGATGAGACCGGGCGGCGCGACAGCGCTCAACCACACCTCCCGTCGACCGTCGGTCCGTTCTCAGCCGGCTCACCGAATGCAATTGTGGCCGGTTGTGGACGGATTGCGGTCGTTGGCCTGATTGATAGCTGCGCGTTGTGGCCGATCCACGACCTCACGGGGCAGCGATCAGTTGTTTGTCGATATTTCTTTCGGGGAGCCGGGGGTGGCTGCGGCCAGCCGCCCCCGGCTGCATCGGATCAGAAGTCCATCGACGGCGCGGCCGCGGTGGCGTCGCCCTTCTTCGGCTTGTCCGCCACCAGCGCCTCGGTGGTGATCAGCAGCGAGGCGACCGAGGCCGCGTCCTGCAACGCGGTACGGACCACCTTGGCCGGGTCGATCACGCCGGCCTGCACCAGATCCTGGTACTCGCCGGTCGCGGCGTTGAAGCCCCAACCATAGGCATCCTTCTCCAGGAGCTTGCCGACCACCAGCGAGCCGTCCTCCCCGGCGTTCTGCACGATCTGCCGCACCGGCACCTGGATGGCGCGGCGGACGATGTCGACGCCGGCCTTCTGGTCGGCATTGGCGGTCTTGACGCCGTCGAGCACCTTGGTGGCGCGCAGCAGCGCCACGCCGCCGCCGGGCAGGATGCCCTCCTCCACCGCGGCGCGGGTGGCGTGCAGCGCATCGTCGACGCGGTCCTTGCGCTCCTTGACCTCGACCTCGGTGGCGCCGCCGACCCGGATCACCGCGACGCCGCCGGCGAGCTTGGCCAGCCGCTCCTGCAGCTTCTCGCGGTCGTAGTCGGAGGTGGTCTCCTCGATCTGCAGCTTGATCTGCTGCGCGCGGGCCTCGATGTCGGCCTTCTTGCCGGCGCCGTCGACGATGGTGGTGTTCTCCTTGTCGATCACGACCTTCTTGGCGCGGCCGAGCATCGACAGGGTCACGTTCTCCAGCTTGATGCCGAGATCCTCGGAGATGGTCGTGCCGCCGGTGAGGATCGCGATGTCCTCCAGCATCGCCTTGCGGCGATCGCCGAAGCCCGGCGCCTTGACGGCCGCGATCTTCAGGCCGCCACGCAGCTTGTTGACGACCAGGGTCGCCAGCGCCTCGCCCTCGACGTCTTCAGCCACGATCAGCAGCGGCTTGCCCGACTGCACCACGGCCTCGAGCAGCGGCAGCATGGTCTGCAAGCCCGACAGCTTCTTCTCGTGGATCAGGATGTAGGGATCCTCGAGCTCGACCCGCATCTTCTCGGAGTTGGTGACGAAGTACGGCGAGACATAGCCGCGGTCGAACTGCATGCCCTCGACCACTTCCAGCTCGGTATCGAGGCTCTTGGCCTCCTCGACCGTGATCACGCCCTCGTTGCCGACCTTCTGCATGGCCTCGGCGAGGAAACGCCCGATCTCATTGTCGCCATTGGCCGAGATGGTGCCGACCTGGGCGATCTCGTCGTTGCTGGTGATCTTCTTGGCGTGCGACTTGAGATCCTTGACGATCGCGTCGACGGCGAGATCAATGCCGCGCTTCAGATCCATCGGGTTCATGCCGGCGGCGACCGACTTTGCGCCTTCCTTGACGATGGCCTGGGCGAGCACGGTGGCGGTGGTGGTGCCGTCGCCGGCGAGATCGGCGGTCTTCGAGGCCACTTCGCGCACCATCTGCGCGCCCATGTTCTCGAACTTGTCCTCCAGCTCGATCTCCTTGGCGACCGTCACGCCGTCCTTGGTGATGCGCGGCGCGCCGAACGATTTCTCGATCACGACATTGCGGCCCTTGGGACCGAGCGTGACCTTCACGGCATTGGCGAGGATGTCGACGCCGCGCAGCATGCGGTCGCGCGCGTCGGTGGAAAACTTCACGTCCTTGGCAGCCATGTTCGTCGTCTCCTTTCCTTCGATGACTGTCAGTTGGGGATCAGGCGGCCTTCTTCGCCGCGGCGGGCGCGTCGATGATGCCGAGCAGGTCGCTCTCCTTCATGATCAGGAGATCCTTGCCGTCGATCTTGACCTCGGTGCCCGACCACTTCGCGAACAACACGCGGTCTCCCGGCTTGACGCCGAGGGCGACCTGCTGCCCCTGCTCGTTCCGCGCCCCCGGACCCGCGGCAACGATCTCGCCCTCCTGCGGCTTCTCCTTCGCGGTGTCGGGAATGATGATGCCGCCCTTGGTCTTCTCCTCGGCATCGATGCGGCGCACGAGCACGCGGTCGTGCAATGGACGGAAATGCATGCACATCCTCCTTTACAGATCAGCGATGTCATAAGCCTCGGGTCCCATCAGGCCCCCGGGCGAGCAACGACCTAGGAAAGCCGAACTTTTCGTTCAAGAGGGTCACGCAAATTTTTTGGCACTCTCGGGGAACGATTGCCAGCCCGGCTCTTGAACCGGGCCGGCCGCCTTCCCAGCTCTGTCGTCGCCAAAAAATCCTGATCGCGCTTGTTGGGGATCACGATGCAGCTTCCGCCTTCTCTCCGGGCCGTCCTGGCGCCTGCCATCCTGCTTTGCCTGATGACCGGGCCTGCCTTGGCCCAAATTCCCGATCTCAAGCTCGGCCGGGTGCCGACGCTCGCGCCGCTGGTCAAGGAGGTGACGCCGGCCGTCGTCAACATCTCGGTCGAGGGCAAGGTCCGCCAGGACAACCCGCTCTACCAGGACCCGCTGTTCCGCGAGTTCTTCGACGTGCCGAAGCAGGTCGAGAAGCAGATCAGCGCGACCGGCTCCGGCGTCATCGTCGATGCGCAGCGCGGCTACGTGATGACGGCCAACCACGTCGTCGAACACGTCACGACAGCGCAGATCCGCACCAAGGACGGCCGCAAATTCGCCGCCCGCCTGGTCGGGCGCGATCCCGCCACCGACATCGCGCTGCTGCAGATCAGGGACCCGATCGAGCTCAGGGCCATCGCACTCGGCGACAGCGACGCGCTCGAGGTCGGCGACTTCGTGATCGCGGTCGGCAACCCGTTCGGCCTCGGCCAGACGGTCACCTCGGGCCTCGTCAGCGCGCTCGGACGCACGGGCCTGGGCAAGCAGGGCTACGAGGATTTCATCCAGACCGACGCGGCGATCAATCCCGGCAATTCCGGCGGCGCGCTGATCAATCTGCGCGGCGAGCTGGTCGGTATCAACACCGCGATCATCTCGCCCGGCGGAGGCAATGTCGGCATCGGCTTCGCGGTGCCGATCAACATGGCGCGACGGGTGATGGAGCAGCTCGTCGCGAACGGCCGCGTCGATCGCGGCCGCATCGGCGTGACCCTGCTCGACCTCGACGCGCCGGCCGATGGCCGCATTCAAGGCGCGCGCGTCGCCGACGTCACCGTGGGCTCGCCGGCCGAACGCGCGGGGCTGCGCAAGGGCGACATCATCGTGAAGGCGAACGACATGCCGGTGCGCAGCGCCACGCAGGTGCGCAACCTGATCGGCCTCACGCCGGTCGGACAGCGCGTCCGTCTCGTGTTCGAGCGCGACCGCGCGCTCGGCAATGCGACAGTGGAGGTCGCGCCGGTCGCCGAAGAACGCGCGCGTGCGCGAACCTCGGGCTGAGAATTCAACTTCAGTTCGCTGTGAGCTGCGCATACCACGTGGAGTAAATTTTTACCGTGCATCAAGCATGCAGCGAGACGCCGATACCTCCATAAACGCGTGTTAAGTGCCCTCGCGGTTAGTGCAACCCCGCGGAGGTATTGAAATGCGGGGTGATGGTTTGTCGTTCAGTTTGCCACGCTGGCGCGTGACGCGCTGGCTGGCCGACCCGGGATATCCGGTGTCATCAGATATCCGCGGCGCATTGACCGGCGAGCTCTACGGCTGCTGGTCGGTGTTCGCCGGCGGCGCCATCAACACCGTCGCCGTTGCTGCTGCGCTTGCGCTGCGCACGCCGAGCCCGCTGTTCATCACCTGGTTCGTGCTCGAGGTCGCGGTCTGCCTGTCGCGGCTGGTCGTGATGATGATCGCCTACCGCCGCGCCCGCGAGCGGCTGGCGACGCCGACCGACATCCACATCCTGCTGTCGGTGGCCTGGAGCGCCAGCGTCGGCTTCGGCGTCGGCATCAGCCTGGCGTCCGGCGACTGGGTGGCCGCGTCGCTGACCTGCATCTCCTCGGCCGCCATGGTCGGCGGCATCTGCTTTCGCAATTTCAGCGCGCCGCGCCTCGTCGGCACGATGATCCTGTTCAGCATCGGCCCCGTCATCCCCGGCGTCGCGACGTCGCATGAGCCGCTGTTGTTCGCGATGTATCTGCAGATGCCGGTCTACTTCCTCGCCATGACCGGCGCGGCGTTCCGGCTCAACAGGATGCTGGTGGCGGTGATGCAGGCCAAACGCGAGAGCGACGAGCGGGCGCGGCTCGATCCGCTCACGGGTCTGTCCAATCGCGCCGGCCTGATCGATGCGCTGCAGAGCAGGCTCAACGCCGGCGGCGATCGCAGCTTTGCCGTCCTGTATCTCGACCTCGATGGCTTCAAGCCGGTCAACGACACCTTCGGTCATGCCGCAGGCGATGAGCTGCTGAAGATCGTCGGCCGGACGCTGCGGCAGACCGCCGCTCCCGACGACGTCATCGCCCGGATCGGCGGCGACGAATTCGTCGTGCTCGCCGGTGATCCGGCGATCGACCACGCGCTGGCGCTCGGCGAGCGCATCATCGAGGTGATGACCGCGCCGATGGCCATGCCGGGCGGCGCGCATGTCCACATCGGCATCAGCATCGGCATTGCCGTCGCGCCCGAGCACGGCACCGATCCGGAAGCCCTGCTGTTCGCGGCGGACGCCGCATTGTATGAAGCGAAGTCGAGCGGCAAATCATGCTGGCGGCTGGCCTCAGCCGAGGCCAATCTCGCAGCGCTGCGCAAGATCGCCGGCAGCGACCCGACCGCGAGCTCGGTCGCCAGCGCTGCGTGAGTTGCGCCTGGTGCAAACGACCAGCGCATCGCAGCCCGGATGAGCGCCTACCTACTGCGGCATCTCCGCGAGCGCAGCGAGGATGCGGGCCCAGGAGCGGATGCCCTTGTGGTAGCTCTTCAGGTCGTACTTCTCATTCGGTGAATGGATGTTGTCGTCGTCGAGGCCGAAGCCGACCAGCAGTGAATCGAGACCGAGCGTCCTCTTGAAATCGGTGACGATCGGGATCGAGGCGCCCGATCCCATCAGGATGGTCTCCTTGCCCCACTCCTCGGTCAGCGCCTGCTTGGCAGCCGCGAGCGGCTTCATGGTCCAGTCGAGCGCGATCGCAGCGCCCGCCGAATGATCGCCGAATTCGACCGAGCAGTCGCCGGGAATGCGCGCCGAGACGTAGTCGCGGAACGCCTTGCGGATCTTCAGCGGGTCCTGGCCCTCGACGAGGCGGAAAGAGACCTTCGCATGCGCCAGCGACGGGATCACGGTCTTGGAGCCCTCGCCGATATAGCCGCCCCAGATGCCGTTGATGTCGCAGGTCGGCCGCGACGAGATCTGCTCGATCAGCAGACGGTCCTTTTCGCCGGCGGGAATCGACAGGCCGATCGGCTTGAGGAAGCTCTCGGGCGTCAGGTTCAGCTTCTTCCACTGCTCCAGCACCTCAGGCGGAACGTCCTTCACGCCATCATAGAAGCCGGGAATGGTGATGCGGCCGTCGGCGTCGAACAGGCCGCCGAGGATCTCCGTCAGCACGCGGATCGGATTGCGCGCGCCGCCGCCGAACACGCCGGAATGCAGGTCGCGATTGGCGGCCTTGATCTTGATCTCCTCATAGAGCAGGCCGCGCAATGAGGTGGTGATCGCCGGCGTGTTCGGGTCCCACATGCCGGTGTCGCAGACCAGCGCGAAATCGGCCTTGAACTCGTCCTTGTTGGCCTCGAGGAACGGCACGAAGTTCTTGGAGCCGACCTCCTCCTCGCCTTCGATCAGCATGGTGATGTCGAGCGGCAGCGCCCCCGTCACCTTCTTCCAGGCGCGACAGGCCTCGACGAAGGTCATCAGTTGGCCCTTGTCGTCCTCGGCGCCGCGCGCGACGATGATCTTGCGGCCGTCGGCGTGATCGGCGACCACAGGCTCGAACGGCGGCCGGTGCCACAATTCGAGCGGATCGACCGGCTGCACGTCGTAATGACCATAGAACAGGACATGCGGCTTGGCGGCGCCATGGCCGTTGCTCTTGCCGACCACGGCCGGATGGCCGGCGGTCGGCCGCACCTCGGTCGCAAAGCCGAGCGTCGCGAGATCCTTGGCGAGGTGGTCGGCCGCCACCCTGCAATCGTCAGCAAAGGCCGGATCGGCCGAGATCGACTTGATGCGGATCAGCGCAAACAGCCGTTCCAGGCTGTTGTCGAAGTCGGCATCGATGTGATCGAGAACGGATTGAAGCTGCGCATTGGCCATGGCCACCGGATCCTTCGCATGTACGGCTATTGGCCCGCTTGTAGCTCCGTTGCGCGGTCCGGGCCAGCCTCATGCAAAGGCGAAGTGAATGCCGCCTGCGTCCCAAGTCGGCCGATGACATGACAAGGCCATCACGCCGACCGGAAACACGACATCATCTCAACGCCGCAGCAGTCCACCGAGCGCGCCCCGCACGAGGGATCGGCCGATCGAACTGCCCAAGGAGCCACCGACCTGCTTGCCGAGATCGGCCGCGATCCCGCCCACCACCTTGTCGGAGACCGAGCGGGCGACGTTGCGCGCGATCACCTGCGTGGTCGAGAGCTGGCCGCGCTTGACGTTGGTGCCGAAGATCGTCGCGGCGATGTCGCCGATCTTGCCGAGCACGCCGCCGGAGGAGGCTGCCGTCGTCACGGCGTTTCCCGCGATCCGCTTCTGCAGCAGCTCGTAGGCGGACTCGGCGTCAATCGCGGTGTCGTATTTGCCCTTGACCGGGCTCGCGGCGATGACCGCCTTGCGTTCGTCCGGCGTCACGGGTCCGATCCGCGCCGAGGGCGGCCGGATCAGGACGCGCTCCACCATCGCCGGTGTGCCGTTGCCCTCCAGGAACGACACCAGCGCCTCGCCCTTGCCGAGTTCCGTGATCACCTTCGCGGTATCGAGCTTGGGGTTGGGACGGAAAGTGTCGGCGGCGGCGGCCACCGCCTTCTGGTCGCGCGGCGTGAAGGCGCGCAGCGCGTGCTGCACGCGATTGCCCAATTGCCCGAGCACCCGGTCCGGAACATCGAGCGGGTTCTGCGTGACGAAGTAGACGCCGACACCCTTCGACCGGATCAGCCGCACCACCTGCTCGATCTTGTCCATCAGCGCCTTCGGCGCATCATTGAACAACAGATGCGCCTCGTCGAAAAAGAAGACCAGCTTCGGCTTGGCGACGTCGCCGACCTCCGGCAGTTCCTCGAACAGCTCGGACAGCATCCAGAGCAGGAACGTCGCGTAGAGTCGCGGGCTCTCCAGCAGCCTGTCGGCGACAAGGATGTTGATCATGCCGCGGCCGTCGCGGTCGGTCTTCATGAAGTCGGTGAGCGTCAGCGCCGGTTCGCCGAAGAACTTCGTGCCGCCCTGGTTCTCGAGCACGAGCAACTGCCGCTGGATCGTACCGACGGTCGCGCGCGTGACATTGCCGAACGACTGCGCCGCCTTCCGGATCGGCGCCAGCGGGTCGGCGTCCGCATCCGCGCCCTTCTTGGCGTCCGGAATGATGGCGTCGAGCAGCGCGCGCAGATCCTTCATGTCGATCAGGGCGAGGCCGTTCTCGTCGGCCACGCGGAACGCGACGTTGAGCACGCCTTCCTGGACATCGTTCAGATCGAGCATGCGCGCCAGCAGCAGCGGTCCCATCTCGGTCACGGTGGCGCGCACCGGATGACCCTGCTCGCCGAACACATCCCAAAATACCGTCGAGAACTGATCGGGCTGATAGGTGAGGCCGAGCTCGGCGGCGCGCTTGAGGATGAAGTCCTTCGCTTCGCCGGTTTGCGAGATGCCGGAGAGATCACCCTTGATGTCGGAGGCGAAGACCGGAACACCGGCACGGGCAAAACCTTCGGCCATCACCTGCAGCGAGACCGTCTTGCCGGTGCCGGTCGCGCCGGTGACCAGTCCATGGCGATTGGCAAGCGCAAGCGTCAACCAGGCCGGCTGCTCGCCGGCACCCACGAAGATCTTGTCGTCGGTATCAGCTAGGGGTTTTCCGGATGGTGCCATGATGATCCATCTTTCGAAAGAGAATGTTTCGCATCACACGTGGTGCGGAGCATCGCGTACGATAACATAGTTGAGTTTCGCGAATTGGAACCGGCGTCAGGTGCCTCACCTCTTCGCACGGCACGCACTTTTCTTAGCATTTGTGCTGCGCGATGCGCACGTTTGGTACGTAGATTCAACATCCGGTCTTGCATCGCTGCAACAGTTCATCGTCGATCGCGAATCGATTCGCGCACCGACCCGGCTCCTCGCTTGTAATTCACGGATCGTCCGATCAAGATGAATTCAGCGAGAGGACGTCCGGTCGTGGGGGACCGGATGAGACGGGGTTCACATGAACGAGTTGATTGAGCCGCTGGCCAGAACGGCCGGCATCAGTAAAGTCGTGGCTGAAATCATCGGCATCGAGCTGGACCTCCTCAGCGGCAATGGACGGCGTCGGCAGGCGCAGCAGCCGTCAGCCGGTGAACTTTTTGCGTTCGGCCGCGACCAAATCGAAGCCGATCAGTTGGCACGATCGCGACAGGCACACCCGGCCTGAGCCGGTTGCCCCAAGCCCGACCGCCTGGGCCAGATCATCTGAAGCACCTTCGCGCGCGCCGAGTATCATGACATATCCGATCACCGAACTCGAAGGCATGACGACCTTCTATGCCGCCAAGCTGAAAGCTTTGGGCATCCGGACCACCGACGCATTTCTCGAAGCCGCCCGGACCGTGAAAGGGCGCAAGGCGCTGGCCGCCAAGACCGGCATCAGCGAGCAGCAACTGCTCGATTGGGCAAACGCCGCCGATTACATGCGCATTCCCGGCATGGGCAAGGCCAAGGTCTGCCTCGTCCGCGCAGCCGGCGTGACCACCGTGCGCGAGCTGGCGCACCGCAATCCGGCCCGGCTGGCGCAGAACATCAAGGAAGTGAACACCCGGCGGAAGCTGGTTCGCATCCTGCCGTCGGAGAAGTCGGTCGGCCAGCTCATCGAAAAGGCGCGGCGGCTGGAGCCGAAGATCAGCTATTGATCGGCTCTGGATTGACCGCGCTTGTGCAGTGCGACACCTTGACTTGACGGTGCCAACCGCGCAAAGCGGCGCCCATGAGCGCCATTTCGCCGCACTCCGCCCCGGACCTCGCGTCGAGCCACCCGCTGCTGCGGACGTGGCTTTCGCGTCCATTCCCGGCGGTGATGGGCATTCTCAACGTCACACCGGATTCGTTCTCGGACGGCGGCCGTTTCGATGCGCCGGAACGGGCGATCGCGCAGGCCGAGCGCATGATCGCGGCCGGCGCCGACATCATCGACATCGGCGCCGAGTCGACCCGCCCCTACAAGGGCGCGGTGCCGGTCACGGCCGAGGAGGAACTGGCGCGCCTGCGACCGATCCTGCCAGCGATCGTCGCACTCGGCGTGCCCGTGTCGATCGACAGCATGAAATCTCAAGTTGCAGGTTACGCGCTGGACCATGGTGCCGCAATCGCCAATGATGTGTGGGGCCTGCAGCGCGATCCCGCGATGGCAGCGGTCGTCGCCGCGCATGGCGCGCCGGTCGTGGTGATGCACAACCGTGCTGCCGTCGATCCGGAGATCGACATCATCGAAGACATGCTGGGCTTCTTCACGCGCTCGCTGGACATCGCGGCCAAGGCCGGCATCTCCATTGGGAACATCGTGCTCGATCCCGGTATCGGCTTCGGCAAGACGCCGCAGCAGAGCATGACGGCGCTGGCCCGGCTCGATGCATTCGCATGCTTCGGGCTGCCGCTGCTGGTCGGCGCATCGCGAAAACGTTTCATCAGCACCGTGGTGGCGTCGGAGCCGCAGGAGCGGCTCGGCGGCTCGATCGCGGCGCATCTGATTGCGGCTCGGCGCGGTGCTGCAATCATCCGGGCGCATGACGTCGCCGAGACGGTTCAGGCCGTGCGCGTGGCCGCGGCAATCGAGGCACTGCGATGACCGATACGATCTTCATCAAGGGCGTTCTCATCCACGCGCGTCATGGCGTGATGGAGCATGAGAGCGAGGTCGGCCAGCGCTTCGTCATCGACCTCGAACTCTACACCGATCTGTCGGACTCCTCGCGCAGCGACCGCCTCGCCGACACCGTGTCTTATTCCGACGTGGTGGAGACGGCGACGGCGGCGTTCAAGGACACCAACTACCGCCTGCTCGAACGCGCGGCCGGCGCGGTCGCCGATGCGATCCTGTCGACCTTCGCCCGCATTCGCGCCGTCAAGGTCACGGTGCACAAGCCGCATGCGCCGATCGCCGCCATCTTCGAGGATGTCGGCGTCGTGCTGACGCGCTCGCGACATCCGTGACGGCGATGGCAAGCGCGCTGGTTGCTCTCGGCGGCAATGTCGGCGACGTCAGGGCGACGTTCCGGCGCGCCATTCCGGAGATCTGCGCGCGTGCCTCGGCTGCGCTCGTTGCGCGGTCGTCCGACTACACCACGCCGCCTTGGGGCGAGGAGCAGCAGCCGCCCTTCATCAATGCCTGCATCGAGATCGCAACCGCGATGCCCCCACGGCGGCTGCTCAGCGCTCTGCACGCGGTCGAACGCATGTTCGGCCGCGATCGCGCGCAAGAGACGCGTTGGGGTCCGCGGACGCTCGACCTCGATCTGATCGCCTATGACGACATCGCGGTCGACACGCCCGATCTGACGCTGCCGCACCCCCGGCTGTTCGAACGCGGCTTCGTGCTGGTGCCGTTGTCCGAGATCGTGCCGGCGCGACGGATTGCCGGGCGCCGCGTCGACGAGGCCGTGCTCGCCGTTTCGCGCGACGGAATCCGGCCGCTGCCGTCAGCCGAATAGCTGACATCTCCGGCCAAACAACCGTTTGGCTTGGCCGCCCTGACGTGGCATTTTGCGCCACAACAATCGCGATAACAGACGCCCCGGGAGACGCGTGCCGACATGACGACCGAGACCGACGATCTGCGACTGGCTGCCGATTTCGCTCCGGCCGGCGAGGCGGACTGGCGCAAGCTGGTCGATGGCGTGCTGAAGGGTGCGGCCTTCGAGAAGCTGGTCGGCAAGACCTATGACGGGCTCGAAATCCAGCCGATCTATCTGCGCGCCAAGCATGCCGCGCCGGTCGCGGGCCGCGCACCATCGGCGCCATGGCAGATCATGCAGCGCATCGATCATCCCGATCCGGCCAAGGCCAATGCGCAGGCGCTGATCGACCTCGAGAACGGCGCGACCGGTTTGTCGCTGGTGTTTGCCGGCTCGAATGCCGCGCATGGCTTTGGCCTCGCCGCCAACGCCGACGCGGTGGCGCGCGCGCTCGACGGCGTGCATCTCGATGCTGCGATTGCAATCGAATTGCAGCTCGGTGACTCGCTCTCGCCCGCCTCGCTTGTCGCCGATATCGTCAAGCAGCGCGGCATCACGGCCGCGGCCTGCGACATCCGGTTCGGCCTCGATCCGATCGGGGACGCCGCTGTTCGCGGCGCAAGCACGCATGACGCATCGACGCTCGGCGGCAATTCGGGCGCGCTGGTCAGGCAGCTGCACGAGGCCGGCTTCAAAGGCCCGTTCTTCGCCGCCGACGGCCGCGTCGTGCACGACGCCGGCGGATCGGAGGCGCAGGAGCTCGCCTTCGTGCTCGCCTCTGGTGTCGCCTATCTGCGGGCGCTCGAAGCCGAAGGCATCGCGCTCGAGACCGCGCGCGGCATGATCTATGGCCGGCTCGCCGCCGACACCGATCAGTTCCTCACGCTGGCGAAATTCCGCAGCCTGCGCCGGCTGTGGGCACGCGTCGAGGAGGCGTGCGGACTGACACCGAAGCCGCTCTTCATCTCGGGCGAGACGGCGTGGCGCATGCTCACCCGGCGCGATCCTTACGTGAACATGCTGCGCGCCACCATCGCCGTGTTCGCGGCCGGGCTCGGCGGCGCCAACGCCGTGACGGTGCTGCCGCATACGACCGCGCTCGGCCTGCCCGACCCGTTCGCGCGCCGCGTCGCCCGCAACACGCAACTGGTGCTGCTGGAGGAAAGCAACCTCGCCCGTGTGGCCGATCCGGCCGCCGGCGCTGGCGGCGTCGAGGCGCTGACCAGCGAGCTGTGCAGCGCCGCCTGGGCCCTGTTCCAGGAGATCGAGAAGGCCGGCGGCGTGGGCGCGGCTCTGCAGACCGGGCTGATCCAGTCCAAGGTCGCCGCGGTCAAGACGGTGCGGGATGCCAACATCGCGAGGCGCCGCGACGTGCTGACCGGCGCCAGCGAGTTTCCAAATCTCAACGAGGCCGCGGTCGCGGTCGAAGCGCTCGCACCGGTGGCGCCGCAACCGATCGACAAGACTTCGCTCACCTTCGCCGCGCTCGCGCCGATCCGTCTCGCGGACGGTTTCGAGAAGCTGCGGGATCGCTCGGACGCGCTGTTGGAGCGCCAGGGACAGCGCCCCTCGGTGTTCCTCGCCAATCTCGGCACCGCCGCCGACTTCACCGCGCGCGCCACCTTCGCCCGCAGCTTCTTCGAGGCCGGCGGTATCGCCGCGATCGACGGCCAGGGCGGCGCCGATCCGGCCGCGCTCGCAGATGCCTACCGCGCCTCCGGCGCCGCGATCGCCTGCCTTTGCTCGTCCGACAAGGTCTATGCCGACGCCGCGGTTCCCGCTGCCAAGGCCCTTCAGGCCGCCGGCGCGCGACATATCTATCTGGCAGGCCGCGGCGGCGAACAGGAAGCTGCGCTGCGCGAGGCCGGCATCGGCAGCTTCGTCTTTGCCGGCGGCGACGCATTGAAGACGCTCGCGGACGCCTACGCGCATCTGGAGTCAGCATGACCGACGAAAGCAAACCCGTCCTCACCGGCGGCTGCCAATGCGGCGCGATCCGCTACGCGCTGATGTCGGCGCCGAGCAAGGTCAGCATCTGCCATTGTCGGATGTGCCAGAAGGCTTCGGGCGCGCCGTTCGCGTCGTTCGCCGAAATCAACAATGAGAGCTTCGCCTGGACCCGCGGTCAGCCGGCCGCGTTCCATTCCTCCTCGATCGCGATGCGCGACTTCTGCAGCCAGTGCGGCACGCCCCTGAGCTTTCGCCGCATCGACGGGCCGCGCATCGAGATCATGACCGGGACCTTTGACCGGCCCGACCGGGTGGTGCCGACGCGGCAATATGGCTCGGAATCCCGGCTCGGCTGGGTGGTCGCGATCGCCAACCTGCCGAGCCAGACGACGCAGCAGAACTACGGACCGGAGAAGATGGCTGGTATCGTCAGCCATCAGCATCCGGATCATGATTAAGCGATGAGGACACGAGGCCATGAGCCGCATTCCTGATTTCAGCGCCATCGCGTTCGAACCCATCGCCTCCCCCGCGCCCGCGGGCGCCGCCGAGCCGTGGCTGACGCCGGAAGGCATCCCGGTGAAACCGGCCTATGGCGAGGCCGATCTCGCCGGCATCGACTTCCTCGACACCTGGCCCGGCATCGCGCCCTATCTGCGCGGCCCCTACCCCACGATGTATGTCAACCAACCCTGGACCGTCCGGCAATATGCCGGCTTCTCCACGGCGGAGGATTCCAACGCCTTCTACCGGCGCAACCTCGCCGCCGGCCAGAAGGGCCTGTCGGTCGCGTTCGATCTCGCCACCCATCGCGGCTATGATTCCGATCATCCGCGCGTCGGCGGCGACGTCGGCATGGCCGGCGTCGCGATCGACTCGATCTACGACATGCGCACCTTGTTCGCCGGCATTCCGCTCGACCAGATGAGCGTGTCGATGACCATGAACGGCGCGGTGCTGCCGATCCTCGCGCTGTTCGTCGTCGCCGCCGAAGAACAAGGCGTGCCGCCGGAGAAGCTGTCGGGCACCATTCAGAACGACATTCTGAAAGAGTTCATGGTGCGCAACACCTACATCTATCCGCCCTCGCCCTCGATGCGGATCATCTCCGACATCTTCGCCTTCACCTCGCAGCGGATGCCGAAGTTCAACTCGATCTCGATCTCCGGCTATCACATGCAGGAGGCCGGCGCGACGCAGGACCTCGAGCTCGCCTACACGCTCGCCGACGGCGTCGAATATCTGCGCGCCGGCATCGCCGCCGGCCTCGACGTCGACCGCTTCGCGCCGCGGCTGTCGTTTTTCTGGGCGATCGGCATGAACTTCTTCATGGAGGTCGCCAAGCTCCGCGCCGCGCGGCTTTTGTGGGCCAAGCTCCTGAAGCCGTTCAATCCGAAGGACGCGCGCTCGCTGTCGCTGCGCACGCACAGCCAGACCTCGGGCTGGTCGCTGACCGCGCAGGACGTCTACAACAACGTGGTGCGCACCGCGGTCGAAGCGATGGCCGCCACGCAGGGCCACACCCAGTCGCTGCACACCAACGCGCTCGACGAGGCGCTGGCGCTGCCCACCGACTTCTCCGCGCGCATCGCCCGCAACACGCAATTGTTCCTGCAGCAGGAGAGCGGCACCACCCGGATCATCGATCCCTGGGGCGGCTCGTACTACGTCGAGCGTCTCACCCGCGATCTCGCCGCGAAGGCCTGGGGCCACATCCAGGAGATCGAGGAGCTCGGCGGCATGGCCAAGGCGATCGAGGCCGGCGTGCCGAAGCTGCGCATCGAGGAGGCCTCGGCCAAGACCCAGGCGCGGATCGACACCGGCCGCCAGTCCGTCATCGGCGTCAACAAGTACAAGCCGACCGACGAGCCGCCGCTCGACGTTCTCAAGGTCGACAATTCCACCGTGCGCCGGCTGCAGATCGACAAGCTGTCGCGGCTGAAGTCCGAGCGCAAGCAGGCCGAGGTCGACGCGGCGCTGGCGGCGCTGACGCGCTCGGCCGGCGACGGCAACGGCAACCTGCTGGCGCTCGCGATCGACGCCGCGCGCGCCAAGGCGACCGTCGGCGAGATATCCGACGCGCTGGAAAAGGTGTTCGGCCGCCACCGCGCCGAGATCAAGTCCATCACCGGCGTCTACAAGCGGGAGATCGCCGCCATGTCCGGCAAAGCCGAGAAGCTGCAGGCGCTGATCGAGGCGTTCGAGGAGGCGGAAGGCCGCCGGCCGCGCATCCTCGTCGCCAAGATCGGCCAGGACGGCCACGACCGCGGCCAGAAGGTGATCGCGTCCGCTTTCGCCGACATCGGCTTCGACGTCGACATCGGGCCGCTGTTCGCCACCGCCGACGAGGCGGCGCGGCAGGCCGTCGAGAACGACGTCCACATTCTCGGCGTGTCGTCGCTCGCCGCCGCGCATCTCACCGCGGTGCCGGAGCTCAAGGCCGCGCTCAAGAAGCAGGGCCGCGAGGACATCATGATCATCGTCGGCGGCGTGGTGCCGCCGCAGGATTACGACGCGCTGTACAAGTCCGGCGCGGAAGCGATCTTCCCGCCGGGCACCGTGATCGCCGACGCCGCGGAGGAACTGATCCACAAGCTCAACGCGCGGCTCGGCCACAGCCAGGCAGCGGAATAGTTTTTCGAATCCGCGAGCGCAGCTCTCCGGCGTACGATCGTCAGATCGTGCGCCGCTACGTTTTTGCAGATGAACCTCAGCATTCCCTGGCGATACGCATCTTCATCCGCTGGATATTGATAGCCATGACCCGTTCGACACTTTGCGCCGCTGCGCTGCTTGGCCTGTTCCTGGCCGCCCCGGTCCTCGCCGCCGATCCCAAGCCGGACGCCAGCATCAACACCAAGGCGGTCGAGGCCAACGTGACGCTCGATGCCCGGATCAGGGCGGACGCGCCGCTCGCCGCCTACTGCCTCGCCGACGGCAAGAAGTGGATCGACAAGAACGCCGCTGACGCCGCCAAGGAGCGCAAGGAGGATCCGGAAACATTCCGCGACGGCAAGTGGTCGTTCGAGCGCAGATATTCCATTCGCTCGGTCGTCGCCGACCGCTACGTCAGCATCCTCCGGGACGACTACATGGACACGCGCGCCGCGCATCCCAACAGCGACGTCAACACCATCCTCTGGGACAAGGCCGCGGCCAAGCCGATCAGCATCCGCCCGTTCTTCACCGACACCGCCGACAACGGCCCCACGATGAAGGCGATGCTGAATGCGGTGATCACGTCGCTGAAGGCCGAGAAAAAGAAGCGCGACGCCACGGAGACGGCGACCGCCGAATGGTTCAAGGGGCTGGAGCCGAAGCTGCTGAAGATCGGCGCCGTGACGCTCGCTCCCTCCACGGAGGCCGGAAAGAGCTCCGGCCTGACCTTCCACTACCCGCCTTATGCGGTCGGCCCCTACGCCGAAGGCCAGTACGTCGCCTTCGTGCCGTGGGAGACGCTGAAGCCGTATCTGTCACCGGAGGGCCAGGCGATCTTCGGCGGCGCCAGGCCGAAGGGGGATGCGGAAGACCAGTGAAGCCGACCGGCGGCCGTGCAGCCGATGGCTGGATATGCTAGACTGTTCTCATGAACGACGTCGCTGACATTCGCCTCATGACGATCATCGGCCGGCTGCAGGCCCTTGCGCCGGCCCTGCGAAAGGCCGGCATCACGCGACTGTCGCTGTTCGGTTCGCGTGCGCGCGGCGACTCCCGTCCTGACAGCGACCTCGACGTTCTCGTGGAAACCACGCCCCCCGGACTCCCTCCCGCGTTCGATCACTTCAAGGCGCAGCACCTCATCGAGGACGACATCGGACTGCGCGTCCAGATCACGCAACGGGCGCTGTTGAAGCGGCGGATCGCCGATCGAATTGCTGATGACCTGATCGAGGTGTTTTGAGGTGCCTCCGACCGTCGAAGACCGGCTACGGGACATTGCCGAAGCCATTGCGGAAATCGAACAGCTTGTCGCCGGCACCGATCTCGCGGCCTTCAGCTCTGACCGCCTGTTGCGCCTGGCAACCGAGCGCCTGCTCGAGATCATTTGCGAGGCCTCCCGCAGCATTCCAGACAGCATCAAGAGCGAGAGTCCGACCATCCACTGGCGGAAAATGATCGACTTCGGAAACCTGCTGCGGCATGCCTATCATACCACCGACGTCGCCGTCGTCTGGGATGTCATAGCCAGTGAACTGCCGGCTTTGACAACGTTCGTCAGCGGCAAGCTCACCGACTTGAAGTAGAATGATCTCGCGGGGCACCGACACCACCTCATTGGCCGATGCCATCCGCGCCGGCAGCCGCGCCGCGCTGGCGCGCGCGATCACGCTGGTCGAGAGCCGCCGTGCCGACCACCAGGCCGCCGCGCGCGAGCTGGTGCAGGCGCTGCTGCCGCAGACGGGGCACGCGATCCGCGTCGGCATCACCGGCTCGCCCGGCGTCGGCAAGTCGACCACGATCGATGCGCTCGGCATGTACCTGATCGGACAGGGCCACAAGGTCGCGGTGCTCGCGGTCGACCCGTCCTCGGCGCGCACCGGCGGTTCGATCCTCGGCGACAAGACGCGGATGGCGCGATTGTCCCATCACGAGCACGCCTTCATCCGCCCCTCGCCCTCGTCGGGCACGCTCGGCGGCGTCGCCGCCAAGACGCGCGAGGCGATGCTGCTGTGCGAGGCTGCGGGCTTCGACGTGATCCTGGTCGAGACCGTCGGCATCGGCCAGTCCGAGACCGCGGTCTGCGACATGACCGACTTTTTCCTTGCGCTGATGCTGCCCGGCGGCGGCGACGAGCTGCAGGGCATCAAGAAGGGCCTGGTCGAACTCGCCGACATGATCGCGATCAACAAGGCCGATGGCGACAACATCAAGCGCGCCAACATCACCGCCGCCGACTATCGCGGCGCGCTGCATCTGCTCAGCCCGCGCTCCGAGCACTGGCATCCGCCGGTCGTCACCTACTCCGCGATATCAGGCACGGGCATCGCCGAGCTGTGGCAGAAGGTGATCGGTCATCGCAAGGCGATGGTCGCGTCCGGCGAGTTCGCCGCGCGCCGCCGCGACCAGCAGGTGAAATGGATGTGGACCATGCTGGAGCAGCGCCTGATGGCCCGGCTGCGCACCGACCCCTCCATTCGTACGAAAGTGAAGAAGCTGGAGACCGACGTTGCCGAGGGCCGCGTCGCGCCGGCGCTGGCCGCCGAGCAGCTTGCGGAGATGCTGAATTGACCGAGCGGCTGCGCCTCCTGATCACCGGATTCGGCCCGTTTCCCGGCGCGCCGTCCAACCCGACCATGCCGCTGGTGAAACGGCTCGCGGCGCTGCGGCGCCCGGCGCTGGCTGATGTCGACATCTCCAGCCACATCTTTCACGTGACCTACGATACCGTCGATCGCGAGCTGCCCGCATTGATCGCCGAGCGGCGCCCGCATGCGCTGTTGATGTTCGGCCTCGCGGGACGAACATCCTATCTGCGGATCGAGACCCGTGCCCGCAACGCGGTCACCACCACCTTTCCCGATGCCGACCGCCACGTCGCGCGCAAGGGCCTGATCGTCCCGGGCGCGCATCCGATCTCCTTCGGCCCGCACATGGCGCGACTGCTGCGCGCGGCACGCGCTACCGGCATCGATGCGCGGGCTTCGCGCGATGCCGGCAGCTATCTTTGCAACTATCTGAGCTGGCGCGCGATCGAGGCGACCAGGGCCGCCGACGGCCCGCGGCTCGCCGCCTTCATCCACATCCCGCCGCTGCCGCGCTCCGGCACGGTACTGCCACAAGGCAGCCCCCGCATCACGCTGGACGCGCTGGTCGATGCCGGCGAAGCCATGCTGATGGAGCTGGTGAAGCTGGCGCGGCATCGAGGCCGAGCGTAAAGATTTAACCCTACCCGCAACAAACAGCCGCTGCGACCGTCCGACCAAGCCGGCCGTGAGCGCTTTTGCGTTATCTCGGCAAGCGAGAACTGACCAACGCGAGCCTGACATCATGGACGTCAACCGCCGCAACCTGCTCGGGACTTCAGCGGCCGCCGCTGCCGCCGTGCTGGCGCTGCCGAGTGAACCGGCGCAGGCTGTCCCGCTGATCTCCACGCTCGGCCGCGACGCCACCCAATTTGGCGTCAAGCCCAACAGCCCGGATGACCAGACCCGTGCCCTGCAGCGCGCGATCGACGAGGCGGCGCGGGCGCAGGCGCCGCTGGCGCTGCCGCCGGGCACCTACCGGACCTCGATGCTCAGGCTCGCCAAAGGCAGCCAGTTGGTCGGCGTCCGCGGCGCCACGAAGCTCGTGTTCACCGGCGGCGGCCCGTCGCTGCTCTCGGCAGAAGGCGCCGATGGCCTCGGCATCAGCGGCATCGCGCTCGACGGCGGCGGCATCGCCCTGCCCCAGCGGCGCGGCCTGCTTCACGTTGCAGCCGGCAACGATGTCAGGGTCCAGGACTGCGAGGTCACGCGCTCCGGCGGCAGCGGCATCTGGCTCGAGCAGGTCTCCGGCGATGTCAGCGGCAACGTCCTGACCGACGTCGCCGTCACCGCGATCGTGTCGTTCGATGCCCTCGGCCTGATCGTGTCGCGCAACACCATCAAGGGCACGCGCGACAACGGCATCGAGATCCTGCGCACCGCGATCGGCGACGACGGCACCATGGTGCTCGACAACTTCATCGCGGACATCAAGGCCGGCCCCGGCGGCTCGGGCCAGTACGGCAATGCCATCAACGCCTTTCGCGCCGGCAACGTCATCATCAGTGGCAACCGCATTAGGAATTGCGACTACTCGGCGGTGCGCGGCAACTCGGCCTCGAACATCCAGATCGTCGGCAACAGCGTCAGCGACGTGCGCGAGGTCGCGCTCTACTCGGAGTTCGCGTTCGAAGGTGCCGTGATTTCGGGCAATACGGTGGACGGCGCCGCCTTCGGCGTCTCCGTCTGCAACTTCAACGAAGGCGGCCGCATCGCCGTGGTCCAGGGCAACATCATCCGCAACCTGATCCCGAAGCGACCGATCGGCACAGCGCCTGACGACGATGCCGGCATCGGCATCTATGTCGAGGCGGACTCCGCGGTGACCGGCAACGTGGTCGAGAACGCCCCGTCCTACGGCATCGTCGCCGGCTGGGGCCGCTATCTCCGTGACGTCGTGATCTCCGGCAACATCATTCGCAATGCGCTGGCGGGCGTCGGCGTGTCGGTCGTCCCAGGCGCGGGCACGGCCATGGTCAGCAACAACATGATCTCCGGCACGCCGCGCGGCGCCGTGATCGGGCTCGATCACATCAAGCCGGTCACCTCGGACCTGACGCAGGACGGCGCGCAGCGCTTTGCGCAGCTGACCGTCAACGGCAACGCCGTCACACGATGAGAAACTAGTACGCGACCGCCAGCGCCGGATAGCGGCGCTCGATGGCGTCGAGATCGACAACGGGCTCGTCATACTCCGCATCGGATTCGATGCCGATGCTCAAGGCCTGCTCCAGCGCCGACATGTCGATGCGCGGCGCCGCGAGGGTCAGTTCCGCGGCGAGGTCGTCTGCGGCGACATGGTCCGGTTCGATAACCTCATGGGGCTCCAGATCCTCTGTGCCGAGTTCGACCTCGGACTCGACGATGATCTCGGACGCCGCGAGGATGGTTTCGAGCGAGCGCGGCAGAGCGATCGGCCGGTGCTCGTGCGGATGGACGTCAATGGGGTGGCGCGCGATCGGCTCCGGCTCGGCGAGGCGCACGGGAGCCGGTGGCGCGGCCAACACCGGGGCCGGCCTCTGACTCGGCACGATGCTCACCCTCTCGGGTTCGGCGCGGGACAGGGCCTGCCAGGTCTGCACCGCGGCCTTGGCCTGGCGGATATCGTCGAGGAGAGACTGCTCGGTGTAGTAGCGGCGCCAGCGGCCGCTATCGAACAGCTCGGTGAGATGGTCGAGGCGCCGTTCGGCAAGCGCGCACCAGCGCGCAGCCAGTTCGCGGCTACAAGCCACGTCCGGTCGATGTGTCATAGGGGAGCCCGTGAGAGAAGGGGACGGACGCACTCGGCACGAATCAACGCAACGTGACGTGAATATTTTGTGGAAAAGGTTAACAAAGTCTAGCTAATGCCATGTTGTTTGGCGGCCAAACCGTAGTCGTGCGGAAATTTTGTCCGTGTTTTTTCGGGCTTTGGCCAGGCGCGGCAATACGAACGCGACCAACGGCATCCCTAAACAACCCAAAGATGTTCCCCTCAGGGGCGCGAGACACTGCCGGATATCGACGTTGCCGGGCTTCGACCTCGCTCAAAAATGAAAGACCCGTCCGGGGGGACAACCGGACGGGTCGAGCCATATTGGCGCTTGGGGTGGATGGGCGCTCGCGCCGTATATAGCCTTGGGGAGGGGATCACCGCTCCCACATGCTTTCTGTCGTGACCGCCCCGCTGCACGTTCAAAGCGAGCAGGAGAATTTCGGAACGTTCACGAAAACGTTGGCGTCATTGCTGCGCGGGCCGAAGCGCATCGCCGGCCGGAGATGCTTCGGTCACCGCGGCCGGGCGCAACTCGCGGGCCGGTGCCGGCTCCGCTTGCAGCCCCGCGGACGGCGCCGCAGCAGCAGGCGCATCCTGCGGCGAGACCACGGCCTGGACCGCCGCGAGGGCGTCCGCCTCCCCTGCTCCGAACAGATCGTCACGTCCGGGCGTGCCGAGATCGCGCGCGGTGCGCGTCAGCACGGTCCGCACCGTCTCGGGCTTCAGCGCCGGATTGCGCTCCAGCACCAGCGCCGCAAGCCCGCTGACATAGGCCGCGGAAAACGAGGTGCCCGAGATGATCTGATATTTGCCATCCGGCGCCGGCAGGAATATCCCGGCGCCGGGCGCGGCCAGCGCGATGTAGTTGCCGCGGTTCGACGCCGGCAGCAGCTGGTCCCTGTCGTCGGTGGCGCTGACGGCGATGACGTTCGGATTGCCCGCGGGATAGAGCGGCGGCGACTTGGCGCCGGCATTGCCGGCGGCCGCGACCATCACGACGCCCTTGGCAGCGACGGCCGCGATCGCGCGCTCGATCACCGCATCCTTCGGGCCGGCGAAGCTCATGTTGACGATCTGGGCGCCGTGCAGGGCCGCGTAGTCCAGCGCCTTCAGGATCACGTAGGAGCTGCTTTCCGGCCCGCCGCCTTTCTTGGCCATGCCGAAGGCGCGGATGGCGATGATGCGTGCATAGGGCGCGCTACCCATCAACCGCTTGTGCGACACGATCACGCCGGCGATACCGGTGCCATGCACATCCGGCCCCTCGTCGCCGCCGAGCGCGTCGAACACGTCGAACGACGCGTCGGCGAATTCGGGGTGCCTGAGATCGACCCCGGAATCGATCACAGCGATGGTGACGTTGGAGCCCTGGGCCAGCCTGTGCGCTTCCGGCAGCCGCAGCTTCGCCAGCGCGTATTGCGCCGGATCGCCCTCGACGGGGGCTGCGTTCTGCTGCTGCAGCGTATAGCGGTAGTTCGGCTGCACCGAACGCACCCTGGCATCTGCCGCGAGCGCACGGCTGACCGCCTGCACCGAGCGGCGATCGGTGATCCTGAACAGACCGATGGTGGCGCCGATCAGCGGAAAGCGCTGCGAGCTGATGCGCTGCAGGCCATGGCGACGCGCCAGCGCGTCGGCCTGGTCGGTCGAGAGAGAGTCATCGATTTCGGCGACGATCTCGTTGGCGATGGTCCGCAGATCGACCGCGGCCGCAACCTTCGGCTCGCGCCGCTGCGTCACCCTGGCGGAGCTGCCCTTGTCCAATTTTCCCTGGGCTCGCCGACCCTGCCCATCCCCCGTCACCGACGGGTGGTCGAGACATTCGCCCGAGACGCTGCGATCCGCCGGGTTGCAGGACGCCTGCAGGTTCGGTGCAAATCGCGCATTGGGCAAGGCCGGGCGCGGCGCCATCCCGGTCGGCGGCGGCGCGCGCAGCGCGGTGCCCGGGTTGATGCTCGGCACCCGGCTCGGGATGTTGATGGTGGGCGAACGCATCATCGCCTGGGCATGGGCACTGAGGTCGCCACCTGCGAAAGCAGGCATTGTGACGACGATCAGCATCGCAACCGATCTGGCGAAGCGTAGCGGCGAACTCGACGACATGAAGCCTCCGAATGAATTTCGGACGGCGCGGGCCTATTGCGCGGCCACCGCGAGGCTGACGATCTTCTCCCGCGCCAGACGGCCGATCAGGCTGTCGGCCTCGGCCTTCGACAACGGCCGGTCGCCGAGTTGCAGCTTGAACAGGCCGCCCTTGGCGCCCTCGACGATCGAGGCCTGGTAGCTGTCGAGCAGCGCCGAGATGTCCGCCATGCGCGCCTCCGGCGCGAACCGCACCAGCGCATAGGCGGGCGCGGTCGATCCGGCGACCTGCGGTCCAAGGCCGCGGATCAGCGGCGCGGCCGGCGCGGGTGCTTCGGCCATCCGCGACCGCGTCATGCTCTCGGGCGCCCGCTCCGCCGGGGCCGGCGCAGCGGCGCTCGGCGGCGGCGCGGCCATCGGCTTGCTCGCGGGCTCGGGCGCGGCGGTCTTGTCCTGGACCGAGGCGGTCTGATAGGTCGCGGTCTGCGAGCGCATCAGCACGGCGCCGATCACGCCGGCCTGCGCCAGCACCAGCAGCGCGCCGAGGCTGACGGTCCACGCCAAGGTCCGCGGCGACAGGCTGTCGAAGAAATCCATCAGCCGCGCGCTGAAGCCGCGCGGCGCGGCAGGCTTCTGCACCGGATCCGCCTCGATCGCCGCGAACAGCTTCTGCATCGCACGCATCGACGGCGCGCCGAGGCTTTCGTTCAGCGCGATGGTCTCGGCATATTCCTTCTGGATTTCCGCATACTGCCTGGCGAGATCGGCATCGTTGGCGAGAGCCTCCTCGACCCGGCGCATGTCGCGCGCATTCAGCGTGCCGGCGGCATACCACGGCAGCAGGAGTTCGATCTCTCCGGGCTCTTGCTCCAGCATCTTGCTCAAAGCCATCATGGCCAGCCTCTCTCAATGCCGGCCGCTTTCAGGAGTTCGGCCAATTTCTTGCGCGCATAGAACAGGCGCGTCTTGACGGTGTTCTCCGGAATTCCGACGATCTCGGCCACCTCCTCCACGGACTTCTCGTGGTAGTAGACGAGATCGACGATCTCCCGGTGATCAGGCGAAAGCGCCGTCAGGCACTTGCGCAATGCTTCGCCGGTATTCTTCTTCTGGACCGCGACCTCCGGATCGTCGGACGTATCCTCGATCGCGTTCGCGGCCTCGTCTTCCAGCTCAACGTCCTTCCGGCGCCGAAGTGCCGACAGGGCCTTGAACCGCGTGATCGCCAGGAGCCAGGTGGAGACGGCAGAACGGCCTTCGAACTTGCCGGCCTGACGCCACACGTCGAGAAAGACCTCGCTGATGAGGTCTTCCGCGACCTGCTCGTCCCGCACGAGCCGGAGCCCGAAACGGTACACCCTGACATGGTGCCGTCCGTACAGCACCTGCATGGCGAGCCGGTCGCCTTGAGCGATCCGGGCAATCAGGGTTTCATCTGACGCCGCTGCTGTCACGCTCAATGGCCGTCTCGCAAGATTGGTCTGGAGGATTGACGTCGCGGTTCGAACACAACCGCAAAAATCTTCAAAATACCGGAAAGATACGTCCCGAAATGTGAGTTGGCGCACAGACTTGCAGATTTCGCTGCAGCGCCCAGGTCGATCGCGACCAGCGGGTTCCCGCCTACCATGTTCCGCCCGTTCCCGCCAACTACCCGCCCTGAAAGCCGTAGATTCCCGGTCGCAGCACCACGGCGGCGGCCTCTTCGTCCATGCCCATAGATACCAAAGTTAAATGCTTTCCCACGTAGATATTAAGCCAACGACGAAGAATCGCGAGCACATGGGCACGACGGCACCGCCTTTTCCCAGTCCTGATATCGCTGAGGCCGGGGACGCGCAGCCGTCTCCGTCCAGCGACCTGCGCGCGCGTCGAGCCGGACGGCGCCGGCAGATGCTGGCGCTGGTCGCCGGATGCTACCTGATCGATGCCGTCATCCTGCTGATCTACGCCCAGGCGGGAACCGTCCCGGTCACGATCGCGCCAGCCTACGCAGCGATCGGCATTCTCACCGTCGCGCTGTGGACCGTCCTGTCGGAGAGCGGTTTCAACGACCGTTTCCGCGACCACTACCTCGTGGTGCCGCAATCGCTCGCCAGCATGATGCTCACGGTCGCGTTCTGCTACATCGCGCCCGAAGT
The DNA here is from genome assembly GCF_051168135.1 of Bradyrhizobium sp. HKCCYLRH2060. NCBI lineage: Bacteria > Pseudomonadati > Pseudomonadota > Alphaproteobacteria > Hyphomicrobiales > Nitrobacteraceae > Bradyrhizobium > Bradyrhizobium sp. HKCCYLRH2060. The sequence continues at coordinate 597,371 of NZ_JBNPUK010000003.1, read as the reverse complement.
CAGCATCCTGTTCCTATGCACGCTGTACATCGTCGTCGCCTTTGCCTCGCTGCGGGCGACGCCGCGCCAGAGCGCGATCTGCTGGACGTTCCTCGCGATCGGCCTGGCGGGATTGTTCCTGCTCACCGACAAGCCGCTCGGCATGCCGCACGGCAGCGGCCTCGAGCGGCTCGCGACGCTGCTGGTCTTCCTGCTCACCATCGCCTGCTGCATGTTCCTCGGCATCTTCTCCAGCGCGCTGCGCGAGACGCTGTACCAGCGCGGACAGAAGCTCAAGGAAGCCTATCGCCGCATCGAGGAGCTGGCCGAGCTCGACGAGCTCACCGGCGCGCTGAACCGGCACTCGATCATGCATGTGCTGGACGAGGAGATGGCGCAGGCGCAGCAGGGCGGCCAGCCTTGCTCGGTGGTGCTGATCGATCTCGACTGGTTCAAACGCATCAACGACACGCATGGCCATCCGACCGGCGACGATGTGCTGCGCACCTTCGCCATCACCATCTTCGCCAACATTCGCGGCAGCGACCGCTTCGGCCGCTACGGCGGCGAGGAATTCCTGCTGGTGCTGCCGGGCGCGCCGGCCGACGCCGCGGCGCGGCTCGCCGAACGATTGCGCCAGATCATCGCCGGCCTCGACTGGAGCGCGTTTTCGACCGGCCTGCAGGTCACGTTCTCGGCCGGCGTGGCCACCCCGCGCGGCGACGAGACCGCCGATTCGCTGCTCGCCCGGGCCGATCGTGCGCTCTACGACTCGAAGGCGCAGGGCCGCAATCGCGTCACCAGCGCCTGCGCCATCCCGGCATGACCCCGAAACCCGCCCCGAACGAAAGCCTGCTCGACGAGCTCGAGGACACGCTCGCGCACGGCACCGTCGCCCGGCGGGTCGAGACCCTGCGCAAGGTGACGGACCTGTTCGTCGACGGCGCGACGGACTTCGCCGATGATCAGGTCGCGCTGTTCGACGACGTGTTCGAATGCCTGGTCGAGCACATCGAGATCTCGGCCCGCGCCCTGCTCGCGCGGCGGCTGGCGCCGCTGGCGTCGGCGCCGCCGCGGACGCTGCACCGGCTGGCCGATGACGACGCCATCGATGTCGCAGGTCCCGTGCTGTCGAAGTCCGACCGGCTCGATGAGGCCGCGCTGATCCGCACAGCCGAGACCAAGAGCCAGGCGCATCTGCTCGCGATCTCGCTCCGGCGCGTGCTCAGCCGCGCCGTCACCGACATCCTGCTCAGGCGCGGCAACGACGAGGTCGTTCACAGCACCGTCAGCAATCCCGGCGCCGACGTCTCGGAGGCCAGCCTCGACACGCTGGTCGATCGCGCCGCGCTGGACGAAAACCTCGCCGCCTGCCTCGCCATGCGGCCCAATCTGCCGCGCCACCTCTATCTGAAGCTGGTCGCCAAGGCGTCGGCCACGGTCCGCACGCGGCTCGAGGCGGCAAATCCGAAGCTCGCGCAAGAGGTCCCCTCGGCAGTGCGCATGGCGGGCCGGCGGGCGCGATCGAGCGCGGTGGCGCTGACCAGCCAGACCGAGATCGCGCACGCGCTGGTGCGCTCGCTGCATGCCGAGGGCCGGCTCGACGACCGTCTCGTCGTGCAGTTCACCGAGCAGCGCAAGTTCGACGAGGCCAATGCGGCGCTTGCGGCCATGGCCAACGTGCCGGTCGCGGTCGCCGAGAGCATCATGATCGAAAGCCGCGCCGAGGGCGTCATGATCCTCGCCAAGGTCGCAGGCCTGTCATGGCCGACGGTGAAGTCGATCATCCTGATGCGCGATGAGCTCGCCACCACCGCGACCGCCGATCTCGACGCCTGCAAGGCCACCTATGAACGGCTCCGGCGGTCCACTGCGCAGCAGGTGCTGCGCTTCCATCGCGTGCAGGACGCCGCGACGCCGGTGCAGGCGTAGCGCGCTCAATAGCGCAGCACCCTCGCGCCGATGAGCGCGCCGAGCCCGGCCACGATCAGCGCCGCCACCGTGTACCAGGTCGCCACGAACAGCGGCGAGTCGTCGGTGCAATGCGCGGCATAGAGCGTCGCCGCGATGCCCGCCGAGACCAGCCCGGCGATCGCGCCGGTCATCGCCGGACGCGACGGCGCGCCATGGCGCAGGCCGAACAGCGCCGCGCCCAGCAGCGGCAGCGACAGCACGGGGATGGCGCTCATGCACACCATCGAATTGTGGCCGACCAGCCGCGCCATCATCGGCGTGCGCTGCGGCAGCATCATCTCCGCCGCCATGCCGCCGACGAGGACCACGATCGGCGCGATCAGGAGCCAGCTCCAGCCCTGCAGCGAGGCCTCGGGGCGCGACAGATGCAGGCTGATGATCAGCGCCGGGATCGCCAGCGCCGTGGTGACGACGAACTTCAGGTCGAAGAACGGATTGCGCACCGCGAGCCAGATGTCCGGCCGCACGCCGAGGCCGATGAGCAGCATCGCGGTCGAGACCGGCGTTGCCGCCATCAGGGCCAGCGCCAGCACGATGCCGACCGGCTGCGCGCGTTGCGCATTGTCGGCCGCGAGGGTCCGGATGAGCTGATCGGTGTCCATGGTCAGGTATCCCGTAGCTTGGCCGTGAGGCTTGCGAGTGCCCGGTGCAGCGCCACCCGCACCGCGCCCTCGCTCATCGAAAACTTTTCCGCGGTCTGCTTGATCGAGGCGGCCTCGACCGCGATCGACTGCAGCACGTCGCGCTGGCGCTGCGGCAACGTCTTCAGCTGCGCCTCGACCTCGCCGGCCGAGACGGTGGGCGCCGGCGGCTCGTCGGCCAGCGTCTCCGAGAAATCGTCGATGTCGACGAACACCCGGCGGCCGCGCCGGCGCAGCATGTCGATCAGCTTGTTGCGCGCGATCGCGAACAGCCAGGGCGCGAACGGCGCATCGACGTCCCAGGTGTGCCGCTTGAGATGAACCGCCAACAGAATTTCCTGCACGATGTCCTCGGCCTGGTCGGGGGGCTGGCCGGCGCGCGCCAGCCCGCGCCGTGATGCTGCGCGCAACACCGGCGTGATCGCCCTCAGCAGGCGATGATAGGCCTCGTCGTCACCGGCGACGGCCTGGCGCATCCAGCCCGTCCACTCGTCGTCACGCTCGCGCAACTCCGCTCCACCCCCAGCAATTCGCCCGATTCGTCAGTTTGTTACTCTCGCGGCATCCTGATCACTAATTCGTGATGCGGACGTTGGCCTCGGAAGCATCCGAGTTACGCCACACCGAGAGCACGCCACCGGGCAAGTCTTGGAAACAGTTCCTTGGAACCGCTCCATAGCACCGAATCGCACGGTGCATGATCAGGTTTGATGGGCCGCATCGCAAACTGCGGCGCCGCCCAGCTTTTGCCGTGAGCGGCAGGAAGATACCCATTTTCTGCCCCGTTCTCGACATCTGTCGGGGTCTCACTCCGACTTGGGCTGGCGGGATGGGGAGAAGCCGACGATGACGATCCAAGCCAGTGGACGTTCAGCATTGATCATTGCCGCCGCGTTCGTTCTGGGCCTCGTTGGCACTGGATTGGCGCGCGCGGCCGAACAGCAGAGCTACAGTCCGTTCCTGCCGGTGGGGGCCGAGAGCGCCCCGGCGGCGAAGCAGGACGGATTCCCGGCGCCGATGCCGGCCGAGGCCCAGGCTCAGGCCGCGCCTGCGGCGGAATCGGCCGACGCCGCGCCGAGCGATGCGCCGACGGCCTCGGACGTCACCGTGAACATGGTCACGGTCAGCAATGACGACAGCTCGGGCTGGGACAAGGCCTCGATCATCGGTAAGATCTTCATCGCCTGCGGCACCCTGCTCACCCTGGGCTCGGCGGCACGGATGTTCATGATCTGAGGCGCCACGCGGCGCCGCACCTACTTGATGCGTAGCGATCCAGCGGGCACATTGCCCGCTGTTTTGATTTGCGGGGTGGGATCATGAGCGTTTACGAGCACATCATCGTCGAGGGCAAGGGCGCGGTCGGACTCATCACCCTGAACCGGCCGAAGATGCTCAACGCGCTGTCGTTCGGCGTCTTCCGCGAGATCGCCGCAGCCGTCGACGATCTCGAGGCCGACGACGCCATCGGCTGCATCGTGATCACCGGCAGCGAGAAGGCGTTTGCCGCCGGCGCCGACATCAAGGAGATGCAGCCCAAGAGCTTCATCGACATGTTCTCGAGCGACTTCACCGCGATCGGCGGCGACCGCGTCGCGCGCTGCCGCAAGCCGACGATCGCTGCGGTTTCGGGCTATGCCCTCGGCGGCGGCTGCGAGCTCGCGATGATGTGCGACTTCATCATCGCCGCCGACACCGCAAAATTCGGGCAGCCCGAGATCACGCTCGGCACCATCCCGGGCATTGGCGGCACCCAGCGCCTGACGCGCGCGATCGGCAAGGCCAAGGCGATGGACCTCTGCCTCACCGGCCGCATGATGGATGCGGCCGAGGCCGAACGCGCCGGCCTCGTCAGCCGCATCGTGCCGGCCGACAAATTGATGGACGAGGCGATGGCCGCGGCCGAGAAGATCGCCGCGATGTCGCGCCCGGCAGCGGCGATGGCCAAGGAGGCCGTCAACCGCGCCTTCGAGACCCCGCTGTCCGAAGGCATGAATGTCGAGCGAAACCTGTTCCACGCCACCTTCGCGCTGGAAGACCGCGCCGAGGGCATGGCCGCGTTCATCGAGAAGCGCAAGCCGGTGAACAAGAACCGGTGAGATGGCTGCGGGTCACTCGCAGCTGAACGAATCGCTCTGCCTCTCGCGTCGACGGGTGCACCTCACCCGCTTACCAAGCGCGTATTCGCGCGGCCATGTCGCAGCACTGCGACAAACGGCCTGTGGCGAGCACGCCACAACAAACCATGGAAAAGCCCGCCGGATTCCATATCCGCGGTTTGTGTGTGGCCGCCATCCGCCGTAAACAGGTAAACAACTGGTTAAGACAGTGAGACGCGGCGGAGTCGGATGGTGGGTCGAGCCAAACAATTTGGCGTCGGCAAGGTGCATGCGCGGCGGTTCGGCCTCGGCCTGACCGTGGCCGCCGGCTTTGTCGTCGCCTGCTCGCCCGCGCGCGCCGAGGATCTCGCGGCCGCGCTCGTCAAAGCCTATCAGACCAACCCGGCGCTGAACGCCGAGCGCGCGCGCCAGCGCGCCACCGACGAGAACGTGCCGCAGGCGCTCGCCGGCTATCGCCCGCAACTGATCGCGAGCCTCGGCGCCGGCCTGCAGGCCGTGCGCAATCTGCTGCCCGGCAACACGATCCAGACCGCGACATTGAAGCCCTGGACCATCGGCGTCACCGTGACGCAGACACTGTTCAACGGCTTCCGCACCGCCAACAGCGTGCGCATGGCCGAGTTGCAGGTGCAGTCGGGCCGCGAGGCGCTGCGCAATGTCGGTCAGGGCGTGCTGCTCGACGCCGTCACGGCCTACACCAACGTGCTCGCCAACCAGTCGCTGGTCGAGGCGCAGCGCTCCAACGTCGCCTTCCTGCGCGAGACGCTCTCCGTCACGCAGCGCCGCCTCAATGCCGGCGACGTCACGCCGACCGATGCCTCGCAGGCCGAGGCGCGGCTGGCGCGCGGCCAGTCCGACCTCAACGCCGCCGAGGTCAACCTCGCCATCAGCCAGGCGACCTATGCCCAGGTCATCGGCATGGCGCCGGGCCAGCTGCGCGCGGCCGACCCGATCGATCGCCTGCTGCCGCGCAGCCGCGAGGACGCGATTGCGCTTGGCAACAAGGAAAATCCGGCGGTGGCTGCGGCCAGCTTCGACGTCGACGTGGCCTCGACCTCGATCAAGGTCGCCGAGGGCGCGCTGCTGCCGACCGTGACCCTGCAAGGCAATGTCAGCCGCAGCCGCGATTCGGATCAGACGCTCGGCACCTTCGGCACCGACCAGGCCTCGATCGTCGGCAGCGTCACCGCGCCGATCTATGACGGCGGCACCGCCGCGTCGCAGACCCGCCAGAGCAAGGAGCTCGCGGCGCAGAGCCGCCTCGTGCTCGACCAGGTCCGCAACCAGGCCCGCACCGCGGCGGTCAGCGCCTGGGTCGCCAATGAAGGCGCCAAGGTCGCCGTCAGCGCCTCAGAGGCCGAGGTGAAGGCCGCCACCGTCGCGCTGCAGGGCGTCTCGCGCGAGGCCCAGGGCGGCCAGCGCACCACCGTCGACGTGCTCAACTCGCAGGCCGATCTGATCCAGGCCAAGGCGCGGCTGATCGGCGCGCAGCGCGACCGCGTCATCGCCTCCTACACGCTGCTCAGCGCGGTCGGCCGGCTCGACGTCAAGAATCTCAATCTGAATACGCCGGACTATCTGCCCGAGGTTCACTACCATCAGGTGCGCGACGCCTGGCACGGCCTGCGCACGCCGTCGGGACAGTAGAGCTCCCTCACCGCCGGTGCCGGAGCCGGTCTTTCAGACCGCGAGGCCACGCGCGAGACCTGGAACACCTGCTCGATTCCGTCCACACTCTGCGCCGGACCCAGGCGGAGGCGCGCATGCTGTTCATGGTGATCGAGCGTTTCAAGGACCGCGATCCGATTCCCGTCTACCGTCGCGTTCGCGACCCCGGCATCACCTTTCCCGACGGCTTGAAATATCTCGGCAGCTGGATCGAGCCGAATTTCGACCGCTGCTTCCAACTGATGGAATGCAACGACGCCCGCCTGCTGCAGCAATGGATCCTGTCCAACGCCCGCGACACCGGCATGACGTTCGAGATCGTCCCGGTGGTCACCAGCGCGGAGACGCGCGAGGTGGTGGCGCCGTTCCTGGATGAGAGTTGAGTCGCGCGACGATGCTCGACGTCCTGACGCAGATGCTCGCCGTCTGCCTGATCTCCTATGCGATCGCGGTGCTAATGCCATCGTGGCGGGCGCTGCTGGCGGCGACGCTGCTGCTCGCGCTGGCGACAATGATCGGCGGCCTGCGAGAATGGTGGACGCTGGAGCAAGGCAGCTGCAGCCGCGCTTGTACGCTCGAAGATCTGCTCGACATCCCGATGCTTCCGATCGCAAGAGCGGGCTTCATCACCGGAGCGATCGTCCGGGCGCTCACATTCCTGCCGCAGGCCCGCGGCCTGTCGCCGCGCACCATCGTCACGATCTGTATTGCCGGGGGCGCATTTGCGCTCGCAGTGGCCTTGTTCGCGCCGAGCCTCGTCTGGTGGCGGCCGCTGCGAATCCTCTAGGCACGGCGACAGAGTCGTTCATTGCTGCGGCGAGCTGCGATGGCTTACACTGCGTCTCGCGCGAACGTCAGACGCCGAGGCGATTTCGCCGCATGTTGTCGGCTAGCAAAAACGAAAGGCTGATGTCGTGGACTGGTTCGAACGCCTGACCGGCTTCAAGGAGACCGACTATGCCTCGACGCGCGCCAGACTGGCCTGCGAAGACGGACGGCTGACGTCTCTGGTCAATGGCAAGAGCTACCAGACCGGGCGGCTGGAGCTTCCGAAATTGTCGGAGCTCCGGACCAGGGTCCAAGACTCGGCCTGTCGAACCGGGCGGCTCCGCGTGAGTCTCGTCAGCGGCGATGTCCGCACCCTTCATCTGGTCCCGGAGTTCGCCGGCGCCCTGTTCCAGGTCGCCTCGCAGTTCAATCTGCTGGAGATGATCGGCCCCCACGCGACCCCGGAAGACGGCGTGACGATCTACCAGCATGATCCGACGCAGGGGCCGGCCTGCGCGATCGCCGCCGGCGCCGCAACGATCTATCGCAACTACTTTGCCCCGGTCGGCGGTGAATCGGGCCAGACCCGCGACCGTCAGCTCGACGCGCTCGCAGATGTCGGGGCGGCTCTGAAGTCCCGTCTATCCCGCGGCGGCGAGCTTTGGGCGATGACGAACGGGTACGCCCTGTGCACGCGGACCGGACTCGAGACCATCACGGCCATCCTCGACGCAAGCGATGGCGATGAGATCGACGCATTGCGCGGACACCTTCGGATCGGCCTGCATTCCGACGTCGAGCTGACCGACGCGGGCGAGCCCCGACCGACAGTGTCACAGGCCTTCTGCTCCGCGCTCCCCGTGGCCTACTGCTCCCCTGCCCCCCGATATTGGCAGACATTCGCTCGCCTGATCCTCGAGGCCAGCTACGAGGCAACGATCTGGGCGGCGGTCCTCAACGCGACACGCGGCTCGAACGTTGCCCTGCTCACCAGCGTCGGCGGCGGCGCGTTCGGCAATGAGGAGAGCTCGATCGAGGACGCGCTGCGCCGCGCGCTGCTGCTGGCGTCCAGCTTCGACCTCGACGTCAGGCTCGTCAGCTATGATCGCCCGACCGAGACATTCCTGCGGCTTCAGGACGAGTTCGGCCGCTGAGCCATGCCGTGAGCACGGCACAGCTCGTACGACGCCCTACCCCTCGAACGCAAACAGCTCGATCGGGTCGTTGAAGCCGCGCACCGGGTATTCGCCGACGCGTTCGAGCGCGAACGGGCCTTCGACGAGTTCGGCGAAGGCCCGCGACATCAGCACGGGACGACCGACCTGCTTGGTCAGCGCCTCCATGCGCGAAGCCATGTTGACCGCGGGTCCGATCACGGTGAAATCCAGCCGCGTGCGCGAGCCGATGTTGCCGTACATGACGTCGCCGACGTGGATGCCGATGCCGTAGCGCAGCGGCGCACGGCCGCCTTCCGCATGCCGCGCGTTGAGCGCCGCCATCGCCTGCCTGGCGCCGGTGACCGCGTGTAGCAGGTTCTCGCAGGCGCCGGGCTGGCTAAGCGGAAAGATGGCGAGCAGGCCGTCGCCGATGAACTTCAGGATCTCGCCTCCATGCTCTGTGATCGGCTCGACCATCGCGTCGAAATAGCCGTTGAGGAGATCGATCACGTCGTCGCGCGGCCAATTGTCGGAGATCTTGGTGAAGTCGCGGAGATCGCAGATCATGATCGCGGCGCTCACGGTCTCGCCGCTGCCGCGTCGGGTCGCGCCGGCCAGCACCATCTCGCCGGCATGCGGCCCGACATAGGTCTCGAGCAGGGTGCGCGCCAGCCGGTTCTTGATGCGGATCTCGCTGACCAGCGCCAGCACCGGCAGCAGCCGCTTCAGGGCGCCGATCTCGGCATGATCGAAGCCGCCGCGCTGGTCGGTCGCGAAGGTCACGCAGTGGCGCTTGCCGAGCGTGTGAAAGATCGGCCAGGCGACATAGTCGGTCAGCCCCTGCGCGCGCATGTCGTCATAGATGCCATGCTGCCGGCCGAGCGCGGGATCACGCGCCAGGTTTTCACGGATCTCGTCGGCGCCGTTGTAGACCTCGCTCACCGGGCTGCCGATGAACTCGGAACGCGAGCCGACGTCATAGTCGACGCGATTGATCTCGGAGCTCTCCATCCCGTCGCTCCACAGGATGCGCGCGCCGAGCCATTGCGGATGGTTGATCTGCACGTGCAGCGACGCGCGCTTCACCGGGATTCCGGCGCGCTGCAGGCGGATGCACATCTGCGCGAAGATGTTGTCGATGAAGCGTTCGTCGCGGGTGCCGCTGGTGAGCCAGTCCACGACCTCGTCGCCCAGGCGCTGGCCGGCGGCGAGACGGACGTCGGTTGCGGTCATGGCGGTCTCCTGGGCCGGCGCGGCAATGCCAGGGAGATGTCGTGTCGCAGCGCAAAAGAGTCAACCGATACCAACGCATCGCGCCCCTACCCCGATGGGCAGGCCCATCAGGTTCGGCGTCGGCAAAGGACGGCTCATCGTCTCAGCCCAGCGAGGGACGGATGCTGCACATCCGCCCCTCGCCTGACAGGCTTCTCAGAAATGCACCACCGTCCGCAGGCCGAGCACCACCGCATTGCCGGTCTTCAGGCCGGCGGCGTTGAAGCCGCGTCCGCCCGGATTGATGACATACTGGGCGTCGAACTTCAGGTTCATCCAGCCGGTCGCCTGCCAGCCATACCAGGCTTCGATCGGCACTTCGTTGCCGCCTGCATTCGGCGTCAGCGCCGCCGAGTTGACATGCGTGGTGCCGACCGCGAAGCCGACCTCGTCGTCGGGACGGAACGAGAAGGTGCCGGTGTGCTTGACGCCCCAGGAGATCTGGTAATCCTGATAGGACGTGCGGTGATCGGCCACGCTGGTGTTGAGGAAGGTATACCAGCCCTGCGCCTTCGGACCCTCGACGGTCAGCCGCTGCAGGATCGATTCGTAGAAGCCGTAGCGGCCGCGCTGGCTGCTGAGGTTCTGATCGCCCACGCCGGGACCGCCGGCGTAGACCCCGGTGATGCCGGGCAGACCGCCGTCGATGGTCGAAGCGCTGTCATACCAGCCGCCGAAGCGCCAGGTGCCGTTGAGCGGACCGCTCGGCTCCCACACCACTTCCACCGGCACCAGGACGCCCGAGGCCGGATTGGAGCGCGCGATGCCCGGCGCCAGGTAGACGCCGGCGTCCGACGTCGTCAGGTAGTTCGGATTGGCATCGTAGACGCCGACCGACAGCTTCCACTCCTTGGTGAAGTTGTAGTGCACGACGCCGGCCCACTGGCTGACCGGCCAGTTGTAGATGTAGCCGCCCTGGATGTTGCCGGGCTGGCCGCCGCAGAAGGTCAGGTTGATGAACTCGCACTGGCCGAAGAAGAAGTCGGAGCCGACCGGCAGCCGGCCGCCCTTGAGCACGAGGCGGTCGTCGAACAGCTTCTGCTGATAGTAGAACTCGGTAAGGCGCAGGATGTTGCCGCGGCCGAACACCTCGTTGGTCAGCTGCAGCGCCGGAATGCCGGCTTCGCTGTTGAGATTCTTGCCGAAGCGGTCGACCAGCGTCACGCCGATCAGGCCGCCCTGGATGCCGGCGAGCTTGGCCATGTCGAACTTGGCCTCGAACCACAATTGCCCGGCATTGGCCGCGGTGTTGCGCGAGCCACCTGACAGATTGGTGACGGCTTCGTCGCCGAGCGTGAGCGCGAGCGAGATGCCCTGCTCCTTCAGCCTAGTCCGGCCGAGATCGCCGAACAGATACGGCCGCGTCCAGAAATCATCGACACCGGCATAGGGAACCGGCGGCGCCTTCATCGGCAGATCGGCGGCGAGCGCACCGCCGCCCAACAAACAAGACAAAGCAACCCCTACGCCACACATACGTGCGGTCGTCGCAAACCCACTCATTTTTCCTGCTCCTCGCAGCGTCCCCAGGCTCTGGCTGTTGTTCTGTCGCGTCCGGCCCAGAGCCTCCGTCCCGGCACGCGCTTCCCCACGGCTCAATCCCGGCCGCCGCTCATTCGAGGAGCGAATTCGTCAACCTGAGATTGGATGGCAATCCTAGCAAGCGCCGAGGTGCCTTTGAATAGTCATATTATATTGGGGAGTCGGTATAACCGTAAGTGTGACATGGGCGTCACATGCCGCATTGCGGAATATTGTGTTCCGCGCCGTTGCGGCTCTCGGGATGCGTCGGACGCACGACAAGGCAACCAATTTGGAGAACCGTGGCGTGGCTGTTGACCTGCGCCTTTCAGCTCGCATGAGATCACGCCCAAGCTGGACGAGACTTGCTGCATGAAAGTGTCAGACCCCGATTTGTCAGAAGCACGCTGGGCCAGCCTCCTCGGCGGCTATCGCGTTCCCTACGACCCGCGCCCAGCCCTGCAACGCCTCGAAGGTGGCGATAGCTCAGCCTGGGACGAACTCTGGAATGAGCTGCACCACCAAGGTGACGTCGGCGAAGCATCCTTCGCCGCCGTACCCGGTCTGGTCCGAATTCGCGAGCGCCGCGGTGTTGCCGACTGGCAGACCTACACGATGATCGCGATCATCGAGCTTGCGGGAGACGGCTCTCGCAATCCGGCGATGCCGGCTGACCTGCGCGAGAGCTACGAAGCGGCGTGGGGCCAATTACTCCACATGGCACTCCGCGACCTCGCGACGGCGCAGGATGCCGACGTTGTCAGCCAACTCCTCGGCGTTATAGCGATCGCGCGCGGCCAACGCGCGCTGGGACGCATTGCGATCGAATTCACGGAAGATGAACGGGCTGCAATGCTGGCCGGCGAATGGCCTCCATGAATCACAACGCGACCTCACGGGTAGAATCGCTTTAGGAAGGCATCGATCTCGTCGTCATCTGCCTGCCAGTCGGCGCCGCGCTCCATGTACATCAACGCAAGTCCAAGCAGCTGCAGGGGGCTCTCGGCGACGAGTTGAAGCGTCCCCTTCGTTGCGTTCCAGAGTTCGCCGCCGCTCTCATAGCGACGATCGATTTCGTATCCGAGCTTGTTCAGCGTCAGATATGCCGGAATTTCGGTATTGCCTGCCGCCGCGATGGTTTGGGTAAACACGGAGTTCTCCCGTTCTGGACGGAGTCCCCGGCCTGCCGACTGCGTCAATCAAACAGACTGGATCTGATTTGGCACGCGTGGAGCACCACACCCCGGACCTCGAACACATCAGCCGATATCGTGTAGTAGACGACATGCGCCTGGAATTGAAACCGTCGTAGCCCGCGCCGGAAGTCCTCGGCTGATTGACCTATGGCCGGGAATCTGAGAGCAGCTCGAAGGTCGCGAGCTCGAATGGTGAGGCGATAGCTACCCACGGCGCGCAGCAACACGCTGCCGAGCAGCCGCGATGATGTCCTCAGCAGTCTCGGCAGTGCACGTCTCGCAATCAGTGTGCGCGAAGAACTCTTTGAAGCGAGCGATCTGCTCCTCGCGACTCAATGCCTGCCAATCCGCAAGCTCGGCTTCACTGGGCGGCAGCGCCGACGGGACGACCCGAGACTTGATTTGCGACATTGGTCCTTTCCGAGAGAACGGAGCCTGAAACATAAAGGTAGCACCTCCCGGTGGAATTGCGAGATCGGCCGCCATCTTCGACGAGGCATCGAGCTTGGCCGATTTTGCCGGGCGGGCATTATCGCGCCGACGAAAGCACGGGACCGTTCCTGATCACGGGTCAAAATCGCCTGCGTCAATGCTTCCATTTTCCCATTCCGTTCAGCCACATCTTTCGTTTCAAGAGCTTCGCGCAAAAATAAATCACTTCCGAAAATCAGCAAATCATGTCTATTCTATCCGCGTTCCGGTCCGGATGAGGGGCGTACGCGTCGTCACGAGACGTTGGGCCGGCAATGCGGTGGACGTGAGGGCATCAGCGCGCTTTCGGGTGCGGACGAATGATGCGCTCGCGGACGTGAAGTCGCGTGGTCCTGGCATCCCGATGCTGATGTCCCGCGCGATGCGCTTGGAGCGCATTGCGCGAACGGTGGCCAACAAGCCCGGTGCACCGAGGAGATCGCGTATAAGCGTTAAAACCGCCGCGCAGGGAATGCCGGATGAACCGGCTTTGCCTGTGGTACCTGCCGCCTGCATTTTTTCCGCAGGCGGGCCATGGGTGAGGCCCTCACCCGGCATTCCCTGCGCCCTCATCGTCTTTCGAGGGCGAATGCTTTCCGCATCCCCCGGGCGCGACCGCGCCGCGGGACCGTGTGTGCACGCCCGGCTGTTTGACTGGTTGGAAGATGGGACGGGGGACTGCGAGCGATCCGGGAGCAGCGTCCTACGCGTCCGGCTGGTCGTCGCGTTCGGCCTGCGACAGCTCGGCGAGGGCAAGATCGCCGGAATCGGCCATGCGCGCCTTGGCGATGGTCCGGACATGCGCGGCGAGCGCCGGCATGCGCGCGATCAGCGCATGGAAATCCTGCGCGTCGAGCACCAGCAGCCGGGTCTTGCGCGTCGCCGTCACGGTGCCCGAGCGCTTGGTCCGGTGCAGCAGCGCGATCTCGCCGAAGAAGGTGCCGTCGGCGAGCTTGACGCATTGCGTCGGCAGCTCGATCTCGACCTCGCCCGTGGTGATGAAATACATCGAGGACGCCGGATCGCCGCGCCGCACCAGCACCTCGCCGCCTTCGATCGTGCGTGCACGCAGCAGCCGCATGATGTCGGCGATTTCGGACGCCGAAAGATGCGAGAACAGCGGCACCCGCGCCAGCATGCCCCAGGTGACGACGAAATCGCGCCGCTTGATCTCCTCGGCGAACGCAGTGGAGATGATCGCGACCGGCAGCGCGATCATGGCAAAGCCCCAGATGATCGCGAACACCGTGATGATGCGGCCGAGCGGCGTCACCGGCACGACGTCGCCATAGCCGACGGTGCCGAGTGTCACGATCGCCCACCACATCGCATGCGGGATGGTGCCGAACTTGTCGGGCTGGACATCGCGCTCGACCGCGTAGAGCAGCGAGGCGAACAGCAGCACCGCGCCGGCCAGGATGACGAGGCAGCCGATCAGGATGCGCCGCTCGGCCTGCACGGCGGACAAGAGCGAGCGCAGCGCCGGCGAATAGCGCACCAGCTTCAGGAACGGCAGCACGATGCACAGGGCTTCCAGCGTGCGATCGCCAAGCACCAGCGCGATGGACGCCGGCACGAAGGACAGGAGATCAATCAGGCCGAGCGCGGACAAGGCGTAGGCGAGCCGCTCCCGGTGCGGCGACTGGCGCCGCGGCATGTGCCCCGCCACGCTCCAGAGCCGAGCGACATACTCCGCGGCAAACACGATCAGCGAACAGACCTTGATCGCTCGCAGCAATCCGCCAATGGAAGCCGCGATGTCCGGGTCGGAGGCCAGCACCACCGCCAGCACGTCGAGCGTGATGACGAGCACGATGAACTGGACGATGCGCGAGCCGTGCGTGCTCGGCAGATGGTCGTGCTCGAGCAGCTCGTACAGCCGGTCGCGCAGATCGGGATCGCGAACGCTCTCGCCCGGCCCGAGCGTCGGCACGATCAGCCTGCCTTGCCGATCGCACTCTCGATCGCGGCCAGCGCAGCCTCCGCCTTGGTGCCGTCCGGGCCGCCGGCCTGGGCCATGTCAGGTCGGCCGCCGCCGCCCTTGCCGCCGAGCGCCTCGGACGCGGCGCGCACGAGGTCGACCGCATTGAAGCGCGATGTGAGATCGGCGGTGACGCCGACCACGACGCCGGCCTTGCCGTCCTCGGAGGTCGCGACCAGCGCGACCACACCGGAGCCGAGCTGCTTCTTGGCCTCGTCGGCGAGCGACTTGAGGTCCTTCATCTCGATTCCGGAGACGGCGCGGGCCATCAGCTTGATACCGGAGACGTCACGAATCCCGGCTGCCGGCGAGCCGTTGCCGATCGAGGTGCCGCTGCCCATCGCGAGCTTCTTGCGCGCGTCCGACAGCTCGCGCTCGAGCTTCTTGCGCTCCTCCATCAGCGCGGTGATGCGCGCTGGCACATCCTCGACCGTGGTGCGCAGCTCGGCTGCCGCCGCCTTGGCGAGCGAGAGGTTGTGGTTGGCATGCGCCCGCGCGCCGCGCGCCGTCAGCGCCTCGATGCGGCGGACGCCGGACGCCACCGCGCTCTCCGAGGTGACCGCGATCAGGCCGATGTCGCCGGTGCGCCTGACGTGGGTGCCGCCGCACAGCTCGACCGACCAGCCCATGGCATTCGAGCCCAGCTCGCGCGCGGCGTTGCCCATCGAGACGACGCGGACCTCGTCGCCATATTTCTCGCCGAACAGCGCGCGGGCGCCGGCCTCCCGCGCATCGTCGAGCCCCATCAGCCGGGTCGTGACCTCGGCATTCTCGAGCACGACGTCGTTGGCGATGTCCTCGACGCGGGCGAGCTCTTCCGGAGAGATCGGCTTCGGATGGACGAAGTCGAAGCGCAGCCGGTCGGGCGAGACGAGCGAGCCGCGCTGGGCGATGTGGTCGCCGAGCACCTGGCGCAGCGCCTCGTGCAGGATGTGGGTGGCGGAGTGATTGGCGCGGATCGCCGAGCGCCTGGAATGATCGACGTCGAGCTGCAGCGCGGTGCCGAGCTTGAGCGTGCCCTGCTCCACGGTGCCGATGTGCGCGAACAGGTCGCCGGCCTTCTTCTGGGTGTCGGTGATGCGCACGCGGACGCCGTCTCCGGTCATAAGGCCGGTGTCGCCGACCTGGCCGCCGGACTCGCCATAGAACGGCGTCTGGTTCAGCACGATGACGCCGGTCTCGCCGGCCTTGAGGCTGTCAACCTCAGCGCCGTCCTTGACCAGCGCGGTCACCGCGCCCTCCGCGGTCTCGGTCTCATAGCCGAGGAACTCGGTGGCCCCGAGCTTCTCGCGCAGCGGGAACCAGACAGTCTCGGTCGCCGCCTCGCCGCTTCCGGCCCACGCCGCGCGCGCCTTGGCCCGCTGGCGGTCCATGGCATCGGTGAAGGAGGCCTGGTCGACGCTGATGCCGCGCGACTTCAGCGCGTCCTGGGTGAGATCGAGCGGGAAGCCGTAGGTGTCGTACAGCGTGAAGGCGACGTCGCCGTCGAACATGTCGCCCTTCGAGAGCGAGGCCGACTTCTCGTCGAGGATAGCCAGCCCGCGCTCCAGGGTCTTGCGGAAGCGGGTCTCCTCGAGCCGCAGCGTCTCCTTGATCAGCGCCTCGGCGCGGATCAGCTCGGGATAGGCCTGGCCCATCTCGCGCGAGAGCGTGCCGACGAGCTTGTGCATCAGCGGCTCACGGGCGCCGAGCAGCTGGGCGTGGCGCATCGCGCGGCGCATGATCCGGCGCAGCACATAGCCGCGGCCCTCGTTGGACGGCAGCACGCCGTCCGAGATCAGGAACGACGAGGCGCGCAAATGGTCGGCGATCACGCGAAGCGACGCCTTCTGCGGCCCCTGCGGGTCGGCATTGGTGAGGTCGGCGATGGCGCGGATCAGCGCGACGAACAGGTCGATGTCGTAATTGTCGTGCTTGCCCTGCAGCACCGCGGCGACGCGCTCGAGGCCCGCGCCGGTGTCGATCGACGGCTTCGGAAGGGGATTGCGGACCCCGCCCTCGAGCTGCTCGTACTGCATGAACACGAGGTTCCAGATCTCGATGAAGCGGTCGCCGTCCGCCTCCGGCGATCCCGGCGGGCCGCCCCAGATCTTGTCGCCGTGGTCGTAGAAGATCTCCGAGCACGGGCCGCACGGGCCGGTGTCGCCCATCTGCCAGAAATTGTCCGAACCGGCGATGCGGATGATGCGCGATTCCGGCAGGCCGGCGATCTTCTTCCAGAGCCCGAACGCCTCGTCGTCGTCGATGTAGACGGTCGCGGTCAGCTTGTCCTTCGGGAGGCCGAACTCCTTGGTGACCAGCTTCCAGGCAAGCTCGATGGCGTTCTCCTTGAAGTAATCTCCGAAGGAGAAGTTGCCGAGCATCTCGAAGAAGGTGTGGTGCCGGGCGGTGTAGCCGACATTGTCGAGGTCGTTGTGCTTGCCGCCGGCGCGGACGCATTTCTGCGACGTGGTGGCGCGGTTGTAGGGCCGCTTCTCGACCCCGGTGAAGACGTTCTTGAACTGCACCATGCCGGCGTTCGTGAACATCAAAGTCGGGTCGTTGCGCGGCACCAGCGGCGAGGACGGCACGATCTCGTGGCCGTTCGCAGCGAAGAAATTGAGGAAGGTCGACCTGATCTCGTTGACGCCGCTCATAGCAATCCAATCGAAGAAGTCCGGGAATTCGGCGGCAATGCTTTTAGACAAGGCGACTTCGCGTGTCCAGAAACTGTGCAGAAACATCATGGGCTTGCTGCACGGCTCCTAAAGCTGGTTGAAAGCCCGAGTGACGCGTTGACAGCTTGCGCGGGCTGGTGTTTGGTCCCGGACATAGACGACAGTCGCGTCGGGAGAGACTGGCCTTTTGAGGTTCTGGTTGAACGTCAAGGGTCGGCGCCGAAGGAGCAACCGCCCCGGAAACTCTCAGGCAAAAGGACCCTCGCGCCTGCAACTGCATCTGGAAAGAGACGCTCGCCCGGCATGATCCCGGGACGCGTCCGCCGACGGGATAATACTCTCAGGCACAGCGACAGATGGGGCTTCGGTGGCGTTTTTCGGGACTGGTCCCGAGGAACCGCGCGAGGACCCCTGATCGATGGCTGAACCGGCTGCCCCCCTTTCTTTGAAGCGAACGCCGCTGCATGCGCTGCATGTCAGCCTCGGCGGCAAGATGGTGCCCTTTGCGGGCTATGAGATGCCGGTGCAATACGCGCCCGGCGTACTCAAGGAGCACCTCCATACCCGCAGCGCGGCCGGGCTGTTCGACGTCTCCCACA
Organism: Bradyrhizobium sp. HKCCYLRH2060; assembly: GCF_051168135.1. Lineage (NCBI taxonomy): Bacteria > Pseudomonadati > Pseudomonadota > Alphaproteobacteria > Hyphomicrobiales > Nitrobacteraceae > Bradyrhizobium > Bradyrhizobium sp. HKCCYLRH2060. The sequence continues at coordinate 579,367 of NZ_JBNPUK010000003.1, read as the reverse complement.
TGGGCCAGGTCGCGCTGCTGCCGAAATCCGGCAACGTCGCCGACGCCGCGGCGGCGCTGGAGCGGCTGGTGCCGCAGGACGTCATCGGCATCCCGCCCGGCCGGCAGCGCTATGCCCAGTTCACCAACGCCGAGGGCGGCATCCTCGACGACCTGATGGTGGCGAATTTCGGCGAGCACCTGGTGCTGGTGGTCAACGCCGCCTGCAAGGAGGCGGACATCGCGCTGCTGCGCGACGGAGTGTCCGACGTCTGCGAGGTCCAACCGCTGACCGACCGCGCGCTGCTGGCGCTGCAGGGGCCGAAGGCGGCGTCCGTGCTGACGAAATTCTGTGCAGAGGCCGAGGCGATGCGGTTCATGGACGCGGGGCCGCGCAGCGTCGATGGGCTCGCCTGCTACGTTTCGCGCTCGGGCTACACCGGCGAGGACGGCTACGAGATCTCGGTGCCTGCCGATCAGGCCGAGCGGCTCGCCGAGGCGATGCTGTCCGACAAGGACGTGCTGCCGATCGGGCTGGGCGCCCGCGACAGCCTGCGGCTCGAGGCCGGGCTCTGCCTCTACGGCCACGACATCGACACGGCGACAACGCCCGTGGAAGCTGCGCTGGAATGGTCGGTGCAGAAGGTCCGCCGCACCGGCGGCGCGCGCGCCGGCGGCTTCCCCGGCGCTGACAAGATCCTCGCGCAGTTCGATGGCGGTGCGACACGCCGCCGCGTCGGTTTGCGGCCCGAGGGCCGCGCGCCGGTGCGCGAGGGAGCAGCGCTGTTCGCTTCGGCCGATTCAGGCGAGCCGGTCGGCAAGGTCACCTCTGGTGGCTTCGGCCCGACGCTGAATGCGCCGGTCGCGATGGGTTACGTGCCGACCACTCTCTCTGCGCTCGACACCCCGTTGTTCGCCGATGTGCGCGGCCAACGCCTGCCGCTGCGGGTCGCCGCCATGCCCTTCGTTCCCAACACCTACAAGCGCTGAAGGACGTCCATGACTACGCTCTACACCTCCGACCATGAATGGCTCAGCATCGATGGCGACACAGCCACCATCGGCATCACCGACTATGCGCAGGCCCAGCTCGGCGACGTCGTGTTCGTGGAGCTGCCGCAGGTCGGCCGCGCGCTGAAGAAGTCGGAAGCCGCCGCCGTGGTCGAATCGGTCAAGGCCGCCTCCGACGTCTACGCGCCGATCACCGGCGAGGTGGTCGAGGTCAACCAGGCGATCGTCGACGAGCCTGCGCTCGTCAACACCGACGCCGGCGGCAAGGCCTGGTTCTTCAAGCTCAAGATCGCCGACCGGGCCGAGCTCGGCGGCCTGATGGATGAGGCCGCCTACAAGGCGCACACGGCGTGAGACGGGCGGAGCGTAGCCCCCATGAGCGGAGCGATGCGGGACCAGGGGTCCCGGGTCGCTCCGCTCGCCCGGGCTACGGTCTGCCGATCTCGCTGTCGCTGTTTACTGGACGCCCCGCCGTCGCGGGGCATGACGAGGCATAGAGGATTTGCTCATGACCACGCCGCTCAAGCCGCTCGATGATGCCGCCACCAGCTTCGCCCGCCGCCATATCGGTCCCTCGCCGCGCGACGTCGCGGCGATGCTGGAGACCGTCGGCGCCAAGAGCGTCGCGGAGCTGATGGCGCAGACGCTGCCCGGCACGATCCGGCAGACGGCGCCGCTCACCCTGGGGCCGGCGCTGAGCGAGCCCGAAGCGTTGTCACAGATGCGCGCACTCGCGGCGCGGAATCAGGTTTTCACCTCGCTGATCGGCCAGGGCTATTCCGGCACGCTGATGCCGGCGGTGATCCAGCGCAACATCCTGGAGAACCCGGCCTGGTACACGGCCTACACCCCCTATCAGCCGGAGATCAGCCAGGGGCGGCTGGAGGCGCTGTTCAACTTCCAGACCATGATCTGCGATCTCACCGGGCTCGACGTCGCCAACGCCTCGCTGCTGGACGAAGCCACGGCGGCGGCGGAAGCGATGGCGCTGGCCGAGCGGTCGGCGCGGGCGAAGACCAAGGCATTCTTCGTCGATCGGAACGTGCATCCGCAGACGCTGGCGGTGCTGCGCACCCGCGCGGAGCCGCTCGGCTGGCAGCTGATCGTCGGCGATCCCGCCAAGGATCTGGACGGCGCCGAGGTGTTCGGCGGCCTGCTGCAATATCCGGATACGACGGGCGCGCTGCGCGATCCGCGCGCCGCGATCGCCAAGCTGCACGACAAGGGCGCACTGGCGATTCTGGCCGCCGACCTGCTGGCCGTGACCGTGATTGCCTCGCCGGGCGAACTCGGCGCCGACATCGCGATCGGCTCGGCGCAGCGCTTCGGCGTGCCGATGGGCTATGGCGGACCGCATGCGGCGTACATGGCGGTGCGCGATGCGCTGAAGCGGTCGCTGCCCGGCCGCATCGTCGGCCTGTCCGTCGATTCGCGCGGTGCCCCCGCCTATCGGCTGGCGCTGCAGACCCGCGAGCAGCACATCAGGCGCGAGAAGGCAACGTCGAACATCTGCACCGCGCAAGTGCTGCTGGCGGTGATCGCCGCGATGTATGCGGTCTATCATGGCCCGGATGGGCTGAAGGCGATCGCCCGCACCGCGCATCGGCGGACCGCTGTGCTGGCTGCGGGGCTGCGCAAGCTCGGCTTTGCGCCGGAAAGCGAGACCTTCTTCGACACGATCACCGTCGAGGCCGGCGCCAAGTCCGGGTCGATCATCGCCCGCGCCGAAGGCGAGCGGATCAATCTCGGGCGCGACGGCAGCAGGCTGCGGATCGCACTCGATGAGACCACGACGGCCGATGTCGTCGAAGCCGTCTGGCGCGCATTCGGCGGCGACCTCTCCTACACGACGATCGAGGCGGAAGCCCGCGAGGCGCTGCCGGCCGAGCTCAAGCGGCAGCGGCCGTACCTCGCGCATCCGGTGTTCCACGCGCATCGCTCCGAGACCGAGATGCTGCGCTATTTGCGCAAGCTTGCGGACCGCGACCTCGCGCTCGATCGTGCGATGATTCCGCTTGGCTCGTGCACGATGAAGCTGAACGCGACCACCGAGATGATCCCGCTGACCTGGCCGGAATTTTCCAGCCTGCACCCGTTCGTGCCGCGCGCGCAGGCGGCCGGCTATCACACGATGTTCGCCGATCTGACCGACTGGCTGTGCCGCATCTCCGGCTATGACGCCGTGTCGCTGCAGCCGAACTCGGGCGCGCAGGGCGAATATGCCGGGCTTCTGGCCATTCGGGGCTACCATGCCGCCCGCGGCGAGGGCCACCGCACGATCTGCCTGATTCCCTCGTCCGCTCACGGCACCAACCCCGCCTCCGCGCATATGGCCGGCATGGAGGTGGTCGTGGTCGGCTGCGATGCAGGCGGCAATGTCGATCTCGCCGATCTCAAGGCCAAGGCGGAAGTGCATAGCGCCAAGCTCGCCGCCATCATGATCACCTATCCCTCGACGCATGGCGTGTTCGAGGAGCACATCCGCGACATCTGCGACATCGTCCATGCCCACGGCGGACAGGTCTATCTCGACGGCGCCAACCTCAATGCGCAGGTCGGCCTCTCCAGACCCGGCGATTACGGCGCCGATGTCAGCCATTTCAACCTGCACAAGACGTTCTGCATTCCGCATGGCGGCGGCGGCCCCGGCATGGGTCCGATCGGGGTCAAGGCGCATCTGGCGCCCTTCCTGCCCGGTCACCCAGCGACCGACGGCGCGAGCGCGCATCCGATCGGGCCGGTCTCGGCCGCCCCCTACGGCTCGGCCTCGATCCTGACCATCTCCTACATCTACATGCTGCTGATGGGCGGCGACGGCCTGACCCGCGCCACCGAGATTGCGATCCTCAACGCCAACTACGTCGCGGCGCGGCTCGATGCGCATTTCCCGGTGCTCTACCGCAATGAGCGCGGCCGCGTCGCGCATGAATGCATCATCGACCCGCGGCCGCTCAAGCAGAGCAGCAGCGTCACCGTCGACGACATCGCCAAGCGGCTGATCGACTACGGCTTCCACGCGCCGACTATGAGCTTCCCGGTGGCGGGCACCCTGATGATCGAGCCGACGGAATCGGAGTCCAAGGCTGAGCTCGACCGCTTCTGCGACGCCATGATCGCGATCCGCAAGGAGATCGCCGAGGTCGAACAGGGCCGCTTCGGAATCGAGGCCTCGCCGTTGCGCCACGCGCCGCACACGGTGCACGACATCGCCGACGACGATTGGAACAGGGCCTACCGGCGCAGCGAGGGCTGCTTCCCCGCGGGCACCTCGCGCACCGACAAGTACTGGTGCCCGGTCGGCCGCGTCGACAACGTCTACGGCGACCGCAATCTGGTGTGCTCCTGTCCGCCGGTGGCGGACTACGCCCAGGCGGCGGAGTAAGCTTCCTCACGCATGTTCCGAGCGATCGGGCGCCACGGCTCGCGACAATCAATGACGTCAGACGTGCCCGGATCCGGAGCGATGAGCGCCGCATGCCAACGCCAGAGATTGGCGTTGATCAATTCGATGCCGCCCCACCAGCGCCGGATCGGATTATGGCTGCTGAAATCCTCCTCGCCGGCGAGGATTGCCTTGCCGAGCGGCGTCAGCGACAGCCTGCTGGCCTTGTAGCGCTCGAGGCGTTCACGGCTGTCGTGCATCTCGACCGAGAACGGCCATTCGTCGAGGCCCGAAATTGCCGGCACCGGCGCGAGTGCCAGACCGTCAAGCAACGTGCCTCCTTCCCAATAGTCATAGACGCGGCGTTGAAAGCGATCCCGATGATGCGGCAACAGGTCGAAGGGGTGCTGATAGCCGGCTGACAGCAATTCGAGGATTCGCAGTTCCGATGCTCCCAGGCCCGTGGCAACACCGGGAAGCTCATCGAGCATCTCCTGCACGCAGCGGCGAAGCTGCGGCAGTGCACTGAGATCCTGCTTCAACAGATCGAACCAGGCTTGCGGCGTCGGCGTTCGAAACGCCTGCCATGCCAGATGGCCCAGGTCGAGATGCTCACGCGCGAGCGCTACGCCGGCAATGGTCCGGCCGGCGGGTTGTCTGGCCAAGGCGTCGAAGACTGGCGCATCGAGGTGTCGCAACACGATCTTCGTCGCGATCTCGGCGTAATCGCGCAGATAATCCAAGAGCCAGATCAGCACCAACTGATCGTTCGGACGGGTCCCCATCCACAGTTCGACGCTATCGCAACGGTCGACAAGTTCGAGAAAACTCTGACTCCGCCCGCCGACCGCCATGAAGTCGACGCGCGAGGCGAAATCCAACCAATGCCCCCGCTTCCGTCGCACGGTGCGCTGGACGAGATAAGCCGATAATTCGGCATCGGATGGCAGCGGTCCCCACACGAAACGATGGAGAATTGGTACCACCAGGTCGGCAAAGCCGCCCCTCCGAAGCGCTCCGGCGCTGGGATCATCGGCCGCTAGAATCAAACGCGTCATGCTGTTGGCTCCGGCACGACCTGATTGGCTCAAGGCTATCAACACGTTTGCGATCGGCTCCCGGCGCCCAGGACCGGCGCCGGAAATGTTGGTGCCGCCGCGCGGATCCGGTCCGCTCGTCCGCCCGCACGCTTTCGACTATTCGCGCTGAAGATCGTATCCGGCGCTCAGAAACCCGGGCTCACTGCATTGGTCATGCAGCAACGCAGATTTCGGCAGAACACCACACTTCTGCAAACGGGCGCCGGAACGTCGGCAACACGACGTCCATGGCACCCGCCGCCGTCGTAGCTCTACTCCTCCGCCGGCTCCTCGCCGTCGGCGTCGCGCTCGGCATTGCCGGCCAGGATCTGCTCGGCGATCAGGCCGGAGTTCTGGCGGATCGCGGCTTCGATCTTGGCGGTCATGTCCGGATTGGTCTTGAGGAACGATTTCGAATTCTCACGTCCCTGCCCGAGACGCTGGCTATCGTAGGAGAACCAGGCGCCGGACTTCTCAACGATGCCGGCCTTGACGCCGAGATCGAGGATTTCGCCCATCTTGGAGACGCCCTCGCCATACATGATGTCGAACTCGACCTGCTTGAACGGCGGCGCCAGCTTGTTCTTCACCACCTTCACACGGGTGGAATTGCCGATCACCTCGTCGCGCTCCTTGATCGCGCCGATGCGGCGGATGTCGAGGCGGACCGAGGCATAGAATTTCAGCGCATTGCCGCCGGTGGTGGTCTCCGGCGAGCCGTACATCACACCGATCTTCATGCGGATCTGGTTGATGAAGATCACCATCGTGTTGGACTTGTTGATCGAGGCCGTCAGCTTGCGCAGAGCCTGGCTCATCAGGCGGGCCTGCAGGCCCGGCAGCGACTCGCCCATCTCGCCTTCGAGCTCGGCCTTCGGCACCAGCGCCGCCACCGAGTCGACCACCAGCACGTCGACCGCACCGGAACGCACCAGGGTGTCGCAGATCTCCAGCGCCTGCTCACCCGTATCCGGCTGTGAGATCAGGAGCTCATCGATGTTGACGCCCAGCTTGCGCGCATAGACCGGATCGAGCGCATGCTCGGCATCGATGAAGGCACAGATGCCGCCCTTCTTCTGCGCTTCCGCCACCGTGTGCAGCGCCAGCGTGGTCTTGCCCGAGGATTCCGGACCGTAGATCTCGACGATGCGCCCTTTCGGCAGCCCACCGATCCCCAACGCGATGTCGAGCCCGAGCGAGCCGGTCGACACCGTCTCGACATCCATCGAGCGGTCGTTCTTGCCCAGCTTCATCACCGAGCCCTTGCCGAACTGACGTTCGATCTGGGACAGCGCAGCAGAGAGCGCCTTACTCTTATCCATTGAGGAACCTTCGACGATACGCAGGGCGGTGGCGGACATTGGCGCTCCTTATGGCGGGGATTCGCGAGATGGACAAACGGTTAACGAGGTCGGCCAGCAATCTTGAGGTGAATGTACTCCATCCGTTCTTTGTTCGCAATATGTTCTTCTCGACAATCACGCCTCTTCTCTTCGCAAACCCCTGACAGCCGCGGGGACGCGCCTGCCGCTCGAGGGGCCGAGGGCCGGCGCCAGTGCACCGAGCACCGCTGAGGAAGCGCTGCCCGACGAGCGGGCCCACAAGCGAAGTAAGGGATGCTGGATGACGGCGACCGCGAGAGGATCCTGGCTCGGCTGAAGGCGGAGGCCATGCGCGCGAGCGGCGCAGCCGCCGACCGGCGATCATGCGAATTACGACCGGCCTGTCCGAGCGCTCCAACCTCGCCTCTCGCGCCAGTGACAGACGCCACTTCAATTATAAATTGTTATTGTGGTCTCGACCGTGCCCTATCATCCTGCTGGTCCTTCTCTGTGAGCCCCCTACCGCTTCCAATTTTCGGGACCAGCATGACCGGATCCAACAAGGAACAGACCCTCACGCTGTGACGCCCGGTCGGCCCAAAGGAGTTCGCCTTGATCGCGGCCTCGGGCATGCGGGCGTTTCCGCCGCGCCTTCCGGAGCAGCCGATCTTCTACCCGGTGCTGACCGAGGCCTATGCCGTGAAGATCGCGAGGGACTGGAACGTACCGGCGAGCGGCTGCGGCCATGTGCTGCGCTTCGCGATCCTGCGACGCTTCATCGACGCGTACGAAGTGCATGAGGCCGGCGGCCGAGAGCATCTCGAGTACTGGATTCCCAGCGAAGACCTCGCCGACTTCAATGCCGCGATCGTCGGGCCGATCGAGCTCGTCAAGACTTTTCCTTGAAACTACCAAACTCCTACACGCGTGCGTAGATCGCACGGTCCGTGGTTCTCCTGAGAAGAACGAAGTTCCCTCGCCTCTTCTGCTTTTGTTCGGCTCATCGTGCGTGCAGACGCACGATTTCGATGCAGACGTGCAGCCGCCCTGCACGCGGCGTCCGGCCGCGAAGTTCCGCAGCACGCGGATCCGACCAGCTCGGCGGCCGCCATATGACGAGCGACAGATGAAACGACGAACCTCGGACAACTTCGTGTCGGACCACGCCCGAGGGATGGGTTAGCGTGCCATTCGCGCAAGCTCCTCATGCCGGCCTGAGGAACGGCCTGGACGAGACCCGCGTGACCCGCATCACGCGGCGCCCCCGCGCCCACGACATCTTCAAGCCACAAACCATTGTCATAAACTTTGGGTTGCGTTATATAATCGTGGTTGTCGTACGTCTGAGCAAATTTTTGATCAGCCCCGGATTTGTTTGTTCGTTGCGATGATGGCTGACCCGTATTGTCCGTGATGTATTGTCAGTGATGCGGCGTCGACCGATCCCTTGCAGCCTGCCAGCTCCAACATTTGCAGGCTCCGTCACCCGTAGGCGCACGGCCCTGAAACCATCCGCGCCGAAAGAAAGCCCCGGACGACGTCCGGGGCTTTCGACGTTGATAGCTCCGCTCGGGATGCATCTCCCTCCGTCATTGTCGTGATGTCGGGGAACGGATTGCGGGCGCTGCGCTTCATATCGGCGATGACAAGAGATGACGTGACGTGTCCGTCCTGCAGGGCCGGCCTTCAAAGGATCGAGCTTCACTCGCAGCAAGGCGCCGCGGGAGAGAGGCGTTGTCCGGCCTGCGACGAACTCCTGGAAATGGTCGACGGCGCGACGCAGATTGCCTACCGACTGACAGTCGTGCCGGAACGGATCTTCGACCGCAGCCAAGTGCGTCCCGCGGCGGTTGATCGAGATTGCAACCTTGATCTGACGCAAGGCACGCCGACAGGTTTCGTACTAATTTAATTGTTTCATTGCCGAACTGCCCTTGCTGGGAAGCTACGACGTTGACGCCGAGCCTCGGACCGCGGCGGTCCGAGGCTCATTCGTCGGCCTTCGCTGTGCCCGGTTGCGCCGCACATCACCAACGGCAATCAGCCTAACCGAAGCGAACAGCGCGACCGACCGTATTTTACCGGAATTGATCCGAGTGGGTTTTGCGCTTCCATTTGTGGTGCGTACATCAAACCCAGCGGCCTGGGGCGGTCAGGGCTCACCGGTTTTGGCAATGCCGCTCTATTTCTTTCGTATCCGCAACGGCCACTTCTCAGGCGCGTCCGAGTATGGGACCGAGTGCGCCGACCGCAACGCAGCCTGGAAAGAGATGACCACCGTCTGCGCCGACATGGCCAGCAGCATCTCGCGCAAGCTCGCCGAAAACTCCGAATGGCAGATGGAGCTGCTCGACGAGGCACGGCAGCCGGTCTTCCGCATCCGGATCGTCGCCGAGTCGCTGGATCAGGCCTGACGGCTCGCCAGACCTCTTGTGGATTGTCACCGACGAGAACCACAACCTCAGCCTGTGGCCGGCGAGGTCGACTGCGCGTCATTTCGGCAGCCGAGCTTGATCGAGATCAAAATGCCTGTCTGCATCCTGGCAGACATTTAAATTTGTATGGGTAATCTGATCTTCAAATGTCCGCGAACGGGGATGAACGTGCAGCATTGGCTGGAAGAGCCGAAGCCAGGCGATCCCACGTGCTCCTATGAAACCGTGGTCTGCAAGGCCTGCACGCGGCTTCATTTCATCAATCGCGACACACGCAAGCTTCTTGGCGAAAAGGAATGAGGCGCTTGCCGGAATCGTTCAATCGGCGCTGGGAAGCCGCCGCATCGTGAACTCGATCGCCCCGTCGGGAAGCTCGCGCCAGCTTTCGACGGCGCTCATGTAGCCGGCCTTGGGATAGCGGGTCAGATAGTCGCGGGCCTTGGCGCGCGCTTGCTCGCGCGGCAGCGTGAACGTGTCGCGAACGTAGCCGTCGCGAGCCTGTGCGGCGCCCTTCTGGCGCCGGGCCGCCATCCGGCTGGCAATGTCCCGGGGCCGCATCCCCATCGACGAACTCCAACGCGCTGCCACACCGTCAATATAGACGGGGCCGCGAGGAATCCGAGTCCGCAATCGGCCCGGAGGGTCAGAGCCCGCCCGACCCGAACGCGATAAATCTCAATTGGTGCTGCCGACAGCCTTCGGCTTCTTGGCCGCGGTGGTCTTCATGGCAGGCGCCGCCTTGGGCTGCTCCGCCGCGCGGACGTTGCCCCAGGGATCGGCGCTCGTCTTGGCGTCCGGAATCTTGCGCATGGTGTCCTTGTAGGCCTGCTCCCGCGCCGCTTCAGCTTCCTTTTCCTCGGGCGTCTTCGAGGGACCGTCGGCGAGAAGGTTGATATTGGGCATTTGCGCCATCGCGGGAACCGCCCAGCCTGCCAGCACGGCGACCGCCATCGTCACGATCAGCTTCTTCATTGGTTACTCCCCGGTAGAGGCGCCTTATACCATCGCCTCGCCATGCGCCAAGCCCGCGGCACTGTGCCGAAACGGTGGACCGCAGGCCGGGATGTTCGCGGCCGCACCGTCTGCGCGCACCTGCCGTCTGTTCCACGGTGTGCCATCATCATAGTTTTCCAACTCCGGCCTTTTCAAGCCGCCGCTCTGCGGCAACATTCCGGCGGCTCCGCCGATCGCGGCGACAAAAGTCGACGAGACAAATCGACAAGACCATGGGAGGACCTCCGCGCGTGCCGAATGAGACCCCGAACTTCACCATCGACGACGCGAGGCGAATCCTCGATGACGTGTTCGCTCCCTGGATCAAGGATCTTGGCCTGATCGTCGAGGACATCGCGCCCTCCCCGCTGGGCGAAGCCGGCGCCATCCTGCGCATGCCGTTCTCGCCGCGGCTCTGCCGCGACAATGGCGTTGTCTGCGGCCAGGCGCTGATGGCTTTTGCTGATACCGCGATGGTGATCGGGATGGTCACCGCCAGCGGCGGCTACCGGCCGATGACCACTGTCGACCAGACCACGCATTTCATGCGCGCCATTGCATCCGCCGACGTGCTGGCGGATGCGCGCGTGGTGCGGATGGGCCGCACCATGAGCTTCGGCCGGGTCACACTGACCAGCGCCGGCGATGGCAAGCCGGTGGCCATGGTGTCGAGCGCCTTCGCGATGCTCTGATCCGCGCGGCCCGGCCGGGGTTAACGAAACGTGAAGGCGACGGCCCGGGCCTCGCGGGCCGGATTCATCTGATCGAAACGCGAGCGTGATTTATTTTAGGTGCTTTTGACGCGAAAGGTGACGCCATTCGGCACCGGGTTACAGGCCATGAGCGAGACGAGTGACAAGCGCATTGCACCGAGGCATCGGGTGCTGAAGCAGGGCAGGCTGGCGTTCGACGGCGGCGGCGCGGTCGATTGCATGGTCCGCAACATGTCCGATACCGGCGCCAGGGTCGAGGTGGTCAGCCCGGTCGGTCTGCCCGAAGCCTTCACGCTGGTGATCCCGGCCGACAAGTTCACGCGGCGCTGCCACGCAGTCTGGAGCCACGACAAGCGGATCGGCGTCGCATTCGACTGATGGCGGTGCGGAGGGCTAGGCCCGCCGCAGGCGCCATCGCCACAACGCCACGAACAGACCAACCAGCACAATGGCCGCGAGCAGCACACCGGCGGCAAACCGTCCGCCGGGGCGATCAATCGTCCGTGACCATAGCGAGGGCCCTTCGCCATCCCGCGCCAGCCGAAACGCCACGACGCTGTCGCCGAGCGACGTTCCCGCCTCCGAATGCCCCCCCGCTGCGATCACCACGAATTGCTCGCCCTTCCATTGATAGGTCATCGGATTGGCGACGCCCGGCGCGGGCAACCGGCCCTGCCAGAGCTCCTGACCTGAGACAGCGTCGAAGGCGCGCAGATAGGCGTCCATCGCGCCGGTGAAGACGAGGCCGCCGGCTGTGACCACGACGCCGTTGACGAGCGGCGTGCCCCACTTGAACGCCAGTCCGAGCGGAGCGCGATCCTCGGTGGTGCCGACGGTCGAGCGCCACAGGATCTTTCCGGCCTTGAGGTCGACCGCAACCATTTCGCCCCATGGCGGCCGGTTGCACAACAGGCCGAGCCTGGACACCGCGACCGCCCGTGTCACGGCGAACGGCGCTCCGCGCTGCAGTCCAAAATCAACACCGAGCGGCGCCTTCATCCGGTCGGCTTCTGCGCGCGGGATCAGCCTGACGATGTGGATGGCGCGGCTGACATTGGCGTAGAGGATCTGGTGGACGGGATCGAACGCCGCGCCGCCCCAGTTCACGCCGCCGCCGGTCATCGGAAACAGCAGCGTGCCCTGAGTCGTCGGTGGCGTGTAGAGACCCTCATTGCGCAACGGCGCGAGCTGATCATCGCAGGAGGAATCCAGGACGCGCGGCACGGCCCTGAAAATATCACCCGCCGCGAAGCGCTGATCGAGCAGCGGCGGCACATGGGTCGGGAACGGCTGCGTCGGCGACAAAACGTCACCCTCGACCGCGCCTTGCGGCACTGCGCGCTCCTCCACCGGCCAGACCGGCGCGCCGGTGTCGCGGTCGAGCACGAACACGAAGCCTTGCTTGGTCGGCTGCATCACGACGTCACGCGCCCCCTGCCCGGTCTCGATCCGCGCCAGCATCGGCTGCGCCGGCAGATCGTAGTCCCAGACGTCATGATGGGTGGTCTGAAACGACCAGGCCAGCGCGCCGCTTTCGATCCGCAAAGCGACCACGGAATCGGCGTGCCGGTTGTCACCCGGACGCGCACCACCGAAGAAATCCGGACTGGGCGAGGAGGTCGGAAGGAACACGAGGCCGCGCGCCTCGTCGACCGACATCGGCGCCCAGACGTTCGCATGTCCCGCCGCGATGCCGTCATGGATCAGCGGATCGAAGCTCCAGCGCAGCTCGCCGGTGCGGGCATCGAAGCCGCGGACCGTGCCTCTGGGCGCATCGACCCGCACGTTGTCGCCGATCGATGAGCCGACCACGACGACGTCCCTGCCCGCCACTGGCGCCGAGGTGATCTGGAACTCGCCCGGCCACAGCAGGTCCTTGCCGATGTCGATCCGCACTTCGCCGTCCGCTCCGAAGCCGGCGCAGGGCTGTCCCGTCCGGGCGTCGAGGGCGATCAGGCGCGCATCGACCGTACCCATGAACAGCCGGCTGCGGCATGCCGTGCCGGCGGGCGCCCGCTCGTCCACCCAATAGGCAACGCCGCGGCAGGCATAGCGATTGGCCGGGCGCCGTCCGCTACCGACCTTGGGATCAAAACGCCAGCGCTGAACGCCGGTGCCTGGGTCGAGCGCCACCACCTCGTTGAACGGCGTGCAGAACACCAGGCTGTCCTCGACCAGGATCGGCGTCGCCTCGAACTTGGTGCGCAAGGCTGCCGCGGGCGGCCGGCTCTGCAGATCCCCGGTGTGATAGTCCCAGGCGGGCACCAGCCGATCGACATTGGAAGGCGTGATCTGCGCCAGCGGCGAGAACCGCGTTCCACCGGCATCGCCGCCCCAGTGCTGCCAGCCAAAGGCCGGCACGAACATCAGCTGGCTCCAGACGAGGCCCGCGCAAACACCCGCTCGACGCAACGACATGACCCTTCCCTCCCTCAGACGGCATCCGAAGCGACGCACCGGCACGATGAAAGCAGCCTTCGCGGACGGATCGAGCGGGATGGGACGGACGGCGGCATCCGCGGGACGAGTGGTGAGGAGCGATGACGAATGGCGGAACCCAGAGGATGACCCGAACGAACGCCTCCCGCCCAACGTCAATGGCCGCCCCTGCGGGCGGCCACCTCGATGCACGGATGTCAGCAAGCTTCAGTAGCCGTAGCCGCGCCGTGCCGGATAGTTCTGAGGCACCCGTCCATAGCCGCCGCCATAGCCGCCGCCGATCCCGATGCTCACCGGCGGCGCCACGCGCACCGGCGGTCCATAATACACGCGCGGCGGAGGCGGCGGCGCATAGACGACGACATCGTCGCCAGGGTCGCGCCGGGGCGGGCGGCCGGCGCGCTTGGGCGGGTCCTCGTCGCGCTTCCTCGCCGGCTTCTCCTCGACCCGCTTCTCCAACTTCCGGGCCGGCGGAGGCGTCTGCGAGCATGGGCAGGTGGGGCCTGCCGCGGCCACGGCCGGCACGACCGGCGGGGCTGCCGAAGCGGCCGGGATCGCCGCATTGGCGGCCGCCACGACCGGCGTCACCACGGGCCGGTTGCGCAGGCGCTCGATCAGCTTGCGCGCGGTCGGGGTCAGGTCGCTGTTCGGATAGCGGTCGAGAAAGCCCTGATAGGACGCCACCGTATTGATCAGCACCGCCTCGTTCCAGGCGGCCATCCTGTTGTGGAGGTCGAGCCATTCCCGCGCCTGCGGGCCATAGGGCGGCGCGGTGTAGAGCGCCACGAACGCCTCATAGGCCTCGACGCTGCCGTCGCCGACGATGATTTCGTTGGCGGCCTCGATCGGCTTGCCTTCCAGGCTGCGCTTCCATTCGTCGACGCTGCGCTTGGCGACGGCCGGCCGCGGGCCCGCATTGGCAGCGCCCGCATCCGTCGCCCCGACGAAGCGAAAATCCTCCGTCAGGGACGACGAATCCCATGGCGTCTGACGGCCCTCAGTGACCTTGTTCACCGCGACGCGCACGCGCTTGAATGCCTGCTCGATCGGGAGGCCCGGCTCCCGCGCCGCCTGCAGCAGTGCCGTGGTGTAGGGGCTGTTGGCGCCGGTGCCATCCTCGGCTTCCGCGCCGGGCGAGGTCGAGTAGGACAGGAAGGTGCCCGGCGCTCCGGTCTTGGTGTCGACCAGCGCAAGGCCGCGGCCCGCGTTCTGGCTGATGGCGGGAAACGGATTGTTGCGGCAGGCGTCGAGCAGCAGGATGCGCATCCGGCTCGGTACCGAATTGAGCGTGTTCAGGAGATCGTTGAGACGCACGGCCTGCAGCGGAATGTCGGCTTCACGCCGCGGATCGACGTCGACGGGTACGAGATAGTTCTCGCCATCGATCTGCAAGCCGTGGCCGGCATAGAACACCAGCGCCACCGTGTCGGGTCCCTTGGCCGCGATCTTGGCAGCAAAGTCGCCCACCTCCCTGTTGAGGTCCCGCTGCGACAGATCGGCGGCGGTCGTCACGTCGAACCCCGCTTCACCCAGCATCTTCGCCATTGCCTTGGCGTCGTTGGCGGGGTTCGGCAGCGGCGTCACCGAACGATAGGCCGACTGCCCGATCACCAGCGCCAGCCTGCTGCCTTCGGCCAATGCGGGAGCAAGGCCGGCAAACAGGCCGCCGGCGAGCAATGCAGCCCTGAGAGCGTGCCGAAACATGGGATCTCCAATCTGCTCATGGCGTGCCTGTTGGTCGGGCCGGTTCGCGGCCGGGTTCATCCCGACGGGCACAATCCGGTGAGCACGATGCCGCACGGCAGGCGCCGTTCGCGCGCGCATGACGGCCTCCGGCCGCGACCGGACATCGTTGCTTCACGGGATCCCCGCAGCAATGCCGCGATCACCCGCTAGCGTCCGCGCCGAAACGGGGGGCGAGGCGACATGCGGCGGATTGCGTCACACGTGGGGCTGCTCTCGGCCCTGCTTCTGACCGGCTGCGCCGCCGACAGCAATGCGCGCCTGCCGGCCTTCATGCGAGCCAAGGCGCCCGAGCCGCCACCGCCCGAAGCCGCGCCGGACGTCGCGCTTCTCGTGCGCAAGAATCTCGACATGATCTTCGTCGCAACGACGCTGCCGCGCGATCTCGAGGCCACATCCGCCCGACATTCCGATGGCGGCGATACATGGACCGCCTGCGTGCGGGCTCAGATCACATCCGCCAGTGGAACCGCGCTTCGGCGCCAGACCTATCGGCTCATGATCAGGCACAACGAGATCATCGACCGGCGGCGCGCGGCGGCCAGCAACGACTGTGTTTCTGAAGATTACAAAGCCGTCCTGCCGACGAAGTAATTCCCTCCGAAGACGAGCTGGATCCGCCAACTCGACTGGAACTCGCCCTGTCGGCGGGCGTGCAGGAACGGACTACCGCACCGCTCGCAGATTGTTAGTTCTTAGCTAACGCAAATCCGCAACCGCACAGCGAACGAATGGCTCAAATTTAACGATTCCTGCGGAACATCGGGGCCCACAAACGCGGAATGACCCTGGACCTGGTTTTCCATGAACGTTCACCTCGTCGGCGATGACACGGCCAAGCTCGCTATGCTTCGCGGCATGCTGGCCGAACGCTGCTCGCTCACATCTGAACTGATCGGTGATGCCGACTTCAAAGGCGGCGACATCGACGCGATTGTCGTGGCCGCCGATCTGCGCCACGTCGACAACATCACCGCATTGAAGGAAATCTCCGACCGGCTCTCGCGTATTCCGCGGCGGATCTTCCTGACCAACAACAAATCCCGTCTGTCGACGGTCCAGGCCTATGCGCTCGGTGCGACCAGCGTGCTGTCGAGCACGCCGAGCCGCAATCAGTTGCTCGGAAAGCTGCTCGATGCGCGCCCCGGTTCTGCAGCCAAGAGCATCGCGACCGACGACCGCCAGGCTGCATTTGCGGGCGCGTCCTGCATCGCCTCGATGTTCGCAGCCGTGCTGGGCGGTACTGCGATCGACGTCGAGGAGACCCGGCGGGCGGGCAAGCGGATCGCCGACTGTATAGCGGAAAACGGTCTGTCCGACTGGCTCGCCACCGTTCGCCGCCATCACGAAGGCACCTATCAGCACTGCCTGCTGGTGACCGGCATCACCGTGGATTTCGGCTTGAGCCTCGGCGTCCACAGCTCCGATCTGGAGCGTCTCTACATGGCCGCGATGTTCCACGACATCGGCAAGGCCAAGATCCCGCTCACCATTCTCGACAAGCCGGGCCGGCTCGACGTCAAGGAACGCACGCTGGTGGAAACCCATCCCGTGGCTGGTTACGATGCACTGAAGGACAACGCAGCGATCACCGACGAAGTGCTGAAGGCGGTACGCAACCATCACGAATTTCTCGACGGCAGCGGCTATCCCGACGGGCTGATGGCCGACAACATCCCGGACCTGACGCGCATCCTCACCATCTCCGACATCTTCTCGGCGCTGATCGAATATCGCAGCTACAAGCCGGTGATGACGCGCGAGAAGGCCTATGAGATCCTCCAGGGGATGGAGGGCAAGCTCGAGAAGCCGCTGATCGGCGCCTTCCGCGAGGTCGCGCTGATCCGCTGACCGCATCCAGCGACATGCTGAACCGACCGTTAACGCATCGATTCGAATTGTTGGCCGGCGGCAAGCGTCTCTTGTCAGCTTTGCGCTAGTGTCGCCCACGCGGTGCGGGTTGTCCGCCTCGCGAGGGGATTATCGGGACGTGGCCGAGATCATCGATCGCGCGATGGCGACTGCTTCATCGACGGCAGGGAACCAGCAGGCCGGTCCGCTCGCGCGCGAGCGCGCCGCCGACCTGGTGCCGTTGGAGACCGTTTCACCGCAGGCATGGCAGGATCTGGCGGAGCGTGCGCGCGAGCCGAACGGCTATTACCTGCCCGGCTGGGAACGCGCGGTGAACGCCACGGCGCGCGGCCGCACCGGAACATCGGCGCTGTGCGCATGGGATGACGATCAGCCCTCGCGTCTCATCGGCCTGATGCCCACGACCTCTTTATGGCATGCCTGCAGGCTTCCCCTGCCTGCGCTCGCCAGCGGCCATCCCTACGGCACGCTGTGCACGCCGCTGCTCGACGCCGTGCGCGCGGAGCGGGCTGCGGCGCAACTGCTCGATGCCGCGCGACGAACGGGCGCTCGGGCCCTGCTGCTGCGCGACATGTCGCTGGCAGGCTCCGTGATGCAGGCGTTCGAGGCGGCGCTTCGTCGCGGGGATCTGCGCCCGCGTGTGCTGCAATCCTATGAAAGAGCCTTTCTCGATGCGACCGGCGTCGGCGACCAGGTGCTGCATGACGCGCTTGGCGCCAAGAAGCTGAAGGAGCTGCGCCGCCTGCGTCATCGGCTGGCCGAGCATGGCGACGTCCGCTTCGAGGTCGCGCGCTCTCCCGGCGACGTCTCCACTGCGCTGGAGACGTTTCTGGTGCTGGAGGCGAGCGGCTGGAAGGGACATCGCGGCACTGCGCTGATCCAGCACGACGGCGACGCGACGTTCATCCGACGCGCTGCACCGGCGCTGGCGCGGCACGAGGCCTGCGAGATCATCAGCCTCATGGCGGGCGACACCACCGTTGCGGCGGGCGTCGTCTTGCGGCATCAGGATCGCGCCTTCTTCTTCAAGCTCGGCGTCGACGAGCGCTTCGCGAAATACTCGCCCGGTGTCCAGCTGACGCTTGACCTGACGCGGCACCTTTGCGCGGATCCGAAGATCAACGCCGCCGACTCCACCGCCGGTCCCGACCATCCCATGATCAACCCGATCTGGCGCGAACGCCTCGCCATCGGCGACGTGATGATCCCGCTCTATGCGCGCGATCCGGTCGTCGAGCTTATTCACGGCGCGTTGACTGCGCGACGCGAAGGCCTGACCATCGCACGCCGCGCGGTGCACGGGATCCGCGCCCTCCGAAAGCGCCGGCCGACTACTCAGCCGCCTCGGCGTTGACCTCCGCCGACACCTGCCGGATGGCGCGCGCCAGCATCTGCGGATCCTGCGCGCCGGAGACGGCGTATTTCTGCGCGAAGACGTAGGTCGGCACTCCGGAGATGCCCTTCTCTGCGGCCTCCTGCGCCTGGGCCGAGACCAGCGCCACATCCTCGTCCGTCGCCAGCATCTTGCGGACCACCTCGGCATCGAGCCCGCAATCCGCTGCGGCCTGTACCAGCACCTCGACGTCGGTCAGATCGCCGCCGTCGCGGAAGTACAACTCCATCAGCCGCTGCTTCATCTCCGGCGCCTTGCCGATCTCGCCGGCCCAGCGGATCAGGCGATGACAATCGATCGTGTTGGGCTGACGGGCGACACGATCGGGATGATAGCTCAGCCCCTCCTGCTCCGCGGCCGCGACCACGCGGCCTGCGATTCCCTTGTAGGCTTCGACCGATCCGAACTTGGTCGTGAGGTACTGCTCGCGGCTGATGCCCTCGCGCGGCACCCAGGGATTGAGGAAGAACGGCCGAAAGTTCACCTCGACCGGCACGTCAGGCACGAGCTTCAGCGCCTCCTCGATGCGCTTCTTGCCGATGTAGCACCAGGGACAGACGACATCGGAGACGACATCGATGATCAGCGGCTTCAAGGTGCTCATGCGCGTGCCTCCAAGTTCCCATGGCTGCGCCCAACATAAGCCCACGCGCGGCCAACACAAGCGGGGTCACGGCGAGGTAACCATCTCCTTCAGCCTGAGCGCAGTGAGCTCATCGGCGGGAAAGAAGGTCTCCAACGCCAGCTCCGACAGCGTGATGTCGACCGGCGTGCCGAACACCATCGTCGTCGAGAAGAAGCTCAGCACGTCATCGCCGACCCGAAGCCGCAATGGGATCGCGACGCTGTCGGCCGCGAGCGGCGCCGATCGCGCGGGGAATGGATAGGACTTCAGCTCCTCATAGAGCTTCAGCAGATCCGCATCCGCGGTGGCCTCGCATTGCCGGTGCAATCGCTCCAGCAGATGGCCGGTCCATTCGGCGAGGTTCACCGTCCGCGCCGCGAGCCCCTCCGGATGCAGCGCCACCCGCAGCACGTTGAGCGGCGGCGCAAGCAGCCGCTCGGAGACCCCTGTCAGCAGCGGCGCGATCATGCGGTTCGCCGCGACCAGGTTCCAGTGCCGGTCGATCGCCAGCGCAGGGTTGGGCTCGTGCGCCTTGAGCACGAGGTTCATCGCCTCGCGCGCGGGCTTGAGCGCCGGATCATCCAGCGGGCGCTGCTGGAAGGCGGGCGCGTAGCCGGCCGCCACCAGCAAAACGTTGCGTTCGCGCAATGGCACGTCCAGTCGCTCCGCCAGTTTGAGGACCATGTCGCGCGACGGCGCGGAGCGGCCGGTTTCCACGAAGCTCAGATGTCGTGCCGAGATCTCGGCATCGAGTGCGAGATCGAGCTGGGACAGATGCCGGCGCTGCCGCCATTGCCGCAAGTGCTCGCCGACATGAGCGGGTCTGGCGCGGTCGGCGCGCGCCGAAGCAAGCTGTGCATTCATGATCCGAGACCTATCACGCTGACGTCAGCGCCTCCATGACCTGCCAGGTAATCGAAATGCCTCCCGGCGCAGGTCATCGTCCTCACCACAGGAGATGACGATGAGCAGGCAGCGCGATCCCGAGACCCTTTCCTTCCCCTTCACCGCCGCCAGCCAATGGCTGGCGGGTCTCGCGACATCGCTGCTGGCGCGCTCGCTCAACATGCCGGAGTCGCTGCTGCACGTCACGGGCAGCCTCGTCTTCGCACAGGTGTACGCGATCGAGACGAGAGCCGCGCGCTCGCTGCGCCCGGCGCGGCTACGGCGTCAGCTCCTGGCCTGGTTCCGTTGAACCGCCCCCAACCGAAGGAGACCCGACATGATCACCTCGTCCGCCCTGCTCCGCCGCGCCCTGCTCGCCGATGCCGCCTTCAGCGGCGTTGCCGGACTCGCGCTCACCTTCGGCGCTTCGCCGCTGGCGACGCTGCTGCAACTGCCTGACGCGCTGCTGCTCGAGACCGGGCTGTTCCTGATCGTCTACGCGGGCTTCGTCGGCTGGCTGGGCTGGCGGCAGATGGCTCCAAGGCCGCTGATCCTTCTGGTCATCGCCGGCAATGCGGCGTGGACGGTCGGCAGCATCGCGTTGCTGTTCTCGGGCGTCGTCACACCGAACGTGCTCGGCGAGATATTCGTCGCGGTGCAGGCGGTGGGCACCGGCGTCTTCGCCGAATTGCAGTATATGGGCTTGCGCCGGAGCACCGTCGCGGTCACGGCCTGACCGGCGGTGAGCGCCGGGCTTCATGATCGAGCGGCCCGGCGCTCGCGACCGAACCGAGATTGACATGCGCGGCGAATGCATCTTCTGCATAATCTGAGATCGACAGGGGATCGCAGCGATGCAGCCGCAGGTGATCGGAACGGAAGGCTACGCCACCGAGGCCGACAGTCTCTTCGTGCGCTACGAGAGCATTCCGTCGGAACAGGTCCATGGCGCCGTGCTTCACCTGCTGCCCGCCGTGCCAGCGCGCGTGCTCGACATCGGTGCGGGCACGGGCCGCGACGCCGCCTGGTTTGCGAGCCTTGGACATCAGGTGGTGGCCGTCGAGCCGACCGAGGCACTACGCGTCGGCGCCATGCAACTGCATCCCTCCCCCGCCATCACCTGGATCGACGACAGCCTTCCCGATCTGGCCGCACTGGCCGCTCGGGACGAGCAGTTCGACCTGGTGATGCTGACCGCCGTTCTGATGCATCTCGACGAGGCGCAGCGGCGACGCGCGCTGCCCAACATCGCGGCACGGGTCGCCCCCGGCGGACTGCTGATCATGACGCTGCGGCATGGGCCGGTGCCGCCGGGCCGGCGGATGTTCGAGGTCGCGGCCGAAACGATCATCGAGCCGGCGCGCCAGCTCGGGCTGACGCTCCGGCTCAACCGCCTCGGCGAGTCGCTCGGCGCCGAGAACCGGGCGGCCGGAATCACCTGGACGACGCTGGCCTTCGGCAAGCCGTCCTGAGATATCCCGGAAACGGGCCCGCCAGATCAGGCCGCCTTGGCGCGGTTGGTCAGCGTCTTTGCGGGGGTGGATTTGGTCTTGCCGCGACTGCCGGCAGCCGGCCGCCGGGACTTGGCTTTGCCGCGAGCCGCCGCGCCCGATTGGGCTTTTGCCTTGGACCGCTGCTTGGCCTTGTCCTTGACCAGCTTCTCGGCCTTTTTCTTCGCCTTCTTCTCGGCCTTGCGCGCGTCCTTCGCCTTCACCCGCGCCCGCTCGGCGCGCGCCTCGGCCTTCTTCTTCGCCCGCTTCTTCTCGCAAGCATCGCATTTGCAGCCGATCGGCTTCAGATAGGCTTTGAAGTAGTCCGTGCCGTAGTCGTAGTTGATCTCCTCGCCGGGCTCGATGTTCTTGATGGCCCGGATGAAGATCTTCTTCTTGCGCGGCTTGACGTCGGACTCGGCGTTCGGCTTGCAGGAATGATTGATGTAGCGGGCGACGTTCTCGCGGATCGAGCCGTCGATGGTCCAGCGCTTGTCGAGCTCGAACAGATATTTGTTCTCGATCGCATCCTCCTCCGCCTTCTTCGAATCCAGGAGCGGTCCGAAATAGCGGATGATCTTGGTGCCCTTCTTGATCGGCTGGGTGGCAAACAGGCCGAGCCCCGTCTTGGAGCGGCCGATGCGATAGGGTTTGGATTGCGGGATGACAGGCATGAGTGATGAGAAGACTTGGACCTCGCGAGGCCGCCGTTCTAGGATAAATTCGCGACGCTGTCAGGTGTTTCCCGCCGCCGTTTCGCGCCGTCCCCAGCTTGCAGCGTCCTGCGCAGGACGAGTTCCGGTCATCAGGGGCCCTGCCGCTCGAAATCCTTCGACATCGCGACGTGGCGCGAATCAGCGCCGCGCTTATGCTCTAGGCTGCGTCCGTCGGCCGGGCGGCCGCAGCGAACGTCACTTCGCGGTCTTGCGCACGGCGGATGTGCGCCTGCTCGCTGGCTTCGATGCGCTCTTCCCGGTCTTCGATTTCGCCGCCCGCTTGCGGCCGCTGGTCTTGGTCTTTGCCGCCTTCTTGGCCAAGACGCGCATGTTGTCGACCAGATTGGGATAGCGCCGTCCGGCGCGCCGGGCGCGGGCCTTGGCCGTCGCCTTCTCGGCCGGAGTGAGATGGGTGGAGGCCTTGCCGGCGCGCTTGCGCGGATTGGCCTTGCTCCAGGGAGCGCGTGGGGTTCGTGCCATGCATTGCCAACGCATGATCCCCCACCCGGTTTCCGGTGCGTCGAACTACGCGCCCGGCGGCAGCTTCGGCACCGTGGCCCTGAGCATCGCCTCCAGCAGCTTTTCGGCCGTGGTGCCCGGCGGCGAGCGGCGCAGGATGTCGGCAAGGCGGCCGTCGAGCAGCAGCATCGTGTAGCCGTGCACCAGCGACCAGGCGCGGGCGATCGCTGCCGACTGATCGAGCGACAATTCCTCGTCGCCGACCGGACCTTCGCTGCGCGCGGCGACCGAGCCCGCGAGTCCGGCAAACGAGGCTTCCGCGGCCTCGTGCAGCGCGGGGCGCGAATAATCCAGACGCTCCGTCCGGAACATCAGTCCATACATGCCGGGATTGGCCTGCGCATAGGCGACATAGGCGCGGGCCCGCGCCATCGCCCGCTCGATCGGCGTGCCCGGCTGCTCGCCGGCCGCTTTCATCGCCGCATTGAACCGCGTGAAGCCGATTGCCGCGAGCTCGCTGACCAGCCCGGTGAGATCGCCGAAATGATGCGTCGGCGCCGCATGCGACACGCCGGCCTCGCGCGCCACCGCGCGCAAGGTCAGTCCGGCCAGCCCGTCGCGCTCCAGCACGCGCTCGGCCGCTTCGAGCAGCGCATCGCGCAGCGCGCCGTGATGATAGGGGGCGGCCGGCTCGCCCGCGCTCACCGCGCGCCGCGATCGCGTCCGGGCCGCCGCCGTCGTCGTCCGGTGCCTGCTCAGTCTTGCCTGTTCGATCTTCGTCATGCTTCTCCTTATACAAGCAATTTTGACAGCGTAAAGATTAGCCTTGACCTCGGGCTTCTCGGCCGGTAGCTTTATCTTTACATCGTAAAGATAAAGCTGGCATCGAGGGGAAGGACACGCCATGAATGGACCGTCGAAAGAAACAGTCCAGCGCCGCACTCCGCGCGACAACATCGCGCCGATCCCGTTCGAGGCCGACGCGCCGTTCCTCGCCATCACCGGCGAGCTGCCGCGCGAGCTGAACGGCACGCTCTATCGCAACGGCCCCAACCCGCAATTCTCTTCGCCAGGCTCGCACTGGTTCGTCGGCGACGGCATGCTGCACGCGTTCCATCTGGAGAACAGCCGCGCGTCTTATCGCAACCGCTGGATCCGCACCCCGAAATTCGAGGCCGAGCGCAAGGCCGGCCGCGCCCTGTTCGGCGGCTTCGGCCGCAGGCTGCCGGATGCGCCGGCCGACGTCACCGATGGCGGCGTCGCCAACACCAACGTCATCGCCCATGCCGGCCGCCTGCTCGCGCTCGAGGAGGCGCATCTGCCGACCGAGATCGAGCCGGGCACGCTCGCCACCCGCGGCTATCATGATTTCGGCGGCCGCCTCCGCGGCGCCTTCACCGCGCATCCGAAGACCGATCCGGTCACCGGCGAATTGCTGTTCTTCGGCTACAACGCCGCCGGACCGCTGACGCCGGCGCTGTCCTACGGCACGGTCGATGCGGCCGGCAGGCTGACGCGCCTCGATCGTTTCGAGGCGCCCTATGCCAGCATGGTGCACGACTTCATCGTCACGGCCAACCACGTGCTGTTTCCAATCCTGCCGCTCACCGGCAGCATCGAGCGCGCAATGTCCGGCAGGCCGCCTTATGCCTGGGAGCCCGACAAGGGCGCCTATGTCGGTGTGATGAAGCGCAGCGGCGACATCAAGGACATCGTCTGGTTTCGCGGTGACGCCTGCTACGTCTTCCACATCATGAACGCCTGGGAGGACGGCAGCCGCATCGTCGCCGACGTGATGCAGTTCGAGGAAGCGCCGCTGTTTCCGCATCCCGACGGGCGCCCGACCGATCCGGCCAAGTCGGTCGCGCGGCTGTGCCGCTGGAGCTTCGACCTCGCCGGCAACACCGACCGCTTCTCGCAGAGCTATCTCGACGACCTCACCGGCGAATTCCCCCGCATCGACGACCGCCGCGCCGGTCTCGCCAGCCAACATGGCTGGTACGCCTGCGCCAATCCCGACGGGCCACAGTTCGGCGCGCTGTCCGGGCTCGCCCATGTCGACGGCGCCGGCACGCGCCGGGCGACGCACCTGCTGCCCGCTGGCGACACCCTGTCCGAGCCGGTGTTCGTGCCGCGCAGCCGCGATGCCGCCGAAGGCGACGGCTGGCTGCTCACGGTGGTCTGGCGCGCCGAGAGCAACACGTCCGACCTCGCGGTGTTCAACGCCACCGACATCGGCAATGGGCCGGTGGCACTGGTGCATCTCGGCCATCGCGTGCCCGACGGCTTCCACGGCAATTGGGTCGGGGCTGACGATCCAAGGCATTGAAAAGCCTTGCGTAAGCTGCGAAGTCACAAGATTTTGACACTGTCAAGATTTGCTTGACCCGACGCCGTACGGACTCTAAGTATCTTGGCAGTGTAAAGATTGGCCGGGCGAACTTATGACGATCTTCCTCATCCTTGCGCCCTATGGCGTCTATGCTGCGCTGATGATGGTGGTCTCGGCCACGCTCAGCCTGGCCGTCGGCGCCGCGCTGTGCCTTGCGGTGGTGGCGCTGGATGTGATCAAGGGCCGGTCGATCAAGATCCTCGGCCTCGGCTCGGCCGTCGTGTTCGCCGCCGTAGCCGCCTACCTCCAGCTCATCGATCCCACGCCGAGCGCCTCTATGGTGCGTCTTGCGGTCGACTGCGGCATTTTCGCGCTGTCGCTGGGCTCGATGCTGCTGCGCATGCCGTTCACGCTGCAATATGCGCTCGAGGCCGTCCCTCCGGAAACCGCGGCGATTCCGGGCTTCCTGCGCGCCAATTACGTCATCACCGGCGCCTGGACTGCTTCCGCGCTGCTGATGATCGTCGGCAACCTGATGACGCTCTACGTGCCCGGCCTGCCCTATTGGACCGGCCTCGCCATCGCCTTTGCCGCCCGCAACAGTGCACTTTATTTCACGCGCTGGTATCCTGACTACCGCCGAACAAAGGACGTGGCAGCGCAGACTGCCGCCGCAATGTCCGGCCAAGATTCGTGACCGGGGTCTGCTGCAGGAGACGTGCGTGAAAGTCGTGTTTGCCAAGCTGATTGCCGACTTCCTGTCGGCCGCAGTGTTCTTCCTCCTTTACATCGCGACCGACGACGTGGTGCTGGCGACCGCCGTCGCGGTGGCCGTCGCCGTGGTGCAGGTGGTCTGGGCGCGCATCAAGGGCGTGCACCTCAGCTTCATGGCCTATGCCAGCGTCGGCCTCGTCATCGTGCTCGGCGGCGTGACGCTCCTGACCAACGATCCCCGCTTCATGTTCGCCAAGCCCGCGATCGGGCATTTCGCCATCGGGCTGATCATGCTGAAGCGCGGCTGGATGCTGCGCTACGTGCCGCCGATCGTGTCGGAGACCATCCCGGAATACGTCACCATCGCCGGCTATGCCTGGGCGGCGCTGATGTTCGCGCTCGGCCTCGGCACCATCGCGGTCGCCATGACCGGCGACATCAAGCTGTGGGTGCTCTACATCACCGTGGTTGCGGGCGGCGCCAAGGTCGCGGCCTTCGCGCTGCAGTTCATCGCCTTCCGCTTCGTGGTCGCCAACCGCCTCAGGGCGGCCCGGGCCTGACCGCTGCATCCGATCGCCGCAATGGGCTTACGCGCAAAGATGCGCTATAGGGGCGGCCGAACGCATCCTCGAGGCCGCCGCCTCGAGGTCCGCAAAGCGCAACGCCAGGAGAACGATCGATGGCTGTGGACGGCAACTGGAATCTGACCTTGAACACGCCGATGGGCGAGCGCAGCGCGACCCTGAGCGTGAAGAGCTCGGGCGCGACGCTGACCGGCACCCAGGCCGCCGAGGGCGATTCCGCCGAGATCTTCGATGGCACCGTCAACGGCGATGACGTCGCCTGGAAGGTCTCCATCACCAGCCCGATGCCGCTGACGCTCGACTTCAAGGGCAAGGTCGCCGGCGACACCATCTCCGGCGAGATGGGCATCGGCTTCATGGGCAGCTTCCCGTTCACCGGCGCGCGCGGCTGAATCCGTAAGGTGGGCAAAGGCGCGCCCACGCCGCCACTCGATGGCGATGTGCTCTCCCGCGCCGTGCCCACCATTCGCTCCGCAATGCTCCGACTGACGGTGGGCACGCGACCGCCTTGCGGGCGGCCGCTTTGCCCACCCTACCGCCGCGCCGCTCGGGCTTGTTCCGCTTCACATCTCAAACAGCATGGACAAGCGCGCGCGCACTCGCGGCGAACATCGCCCGAGGGATACATCGGCATGTCCCTCTCCAAATGCAGAGGGCGCAGGGAAGGCCAGGCGTCGGCTGACGCCTGCGGCCCGCCTGCGAAAGAAATGCAGGCGGCAGGTACCACAGGTGCAGCCGAGAACACCCGGCCTTCCCTGCGCGATGGTCTTCACGCTTATACGCGATCTCCCCGGTGTCCGGCTTGTTAGCCACCGTCGCCCGAAGGATCATCATCCTCCGGACTTGGCGCCAGCTTCGGGGCGCCAGGACCACGCGACTTCGCGTCCGCATATCGCCGTTCGTCGGCACACCCCGAGGGCATGCTGCGACAATCCGCGGCCATCGCCTCCCCGCCTCGCGTGTCGTGACGATCGCGCGCAACGCCCCTCCGCAGTGAGGCGGGATGGCGAGAGAGAACCATAATTTCCGAAATTTGGCAAGTGGTTTATTTTTTTCGGAAATAGGAGCCGCCATCTCGCCTCCCCGGCCGGGCATCACGCAACACTCTCTCTTTTGTCATCGAGCCCGGACTCCATCGTGCGGCAATGCGCGCGGCAAAATGGATTCCGGGCTCGCGCTGCGCGCGCCGCCCGGAATGACGGCTGAGTTTGTCGCGGCCGTCGTGCCCATATGCCGCGTTCAAAACCAGATCTGCATCGGCACGCCATGCGCGTCGCGCGGCGGCTCGCCCTCAGGGACGCTGCCGACGCAGTCGCAAGCGGCGAGTGCGACGGCGCAGGCGTCGAGCACGTCGTCTTTCTTGGCGCCGGTGCCGCGACGCGCGATGCCGATCCAGTCATCGATCTCGGCAAAGCCCCCGCCGATCAGCAACTCGCGCCGCAGCGCGGCGCCCTGCTCCGTCTTCTTCGACGGCAGCGGCGCGCCGTGGAGGCGCAGGAACACGAGCTCCGGATGCACCTCGCGGATGTCGAGATCGCGATGCGCGCGCACGAAGGCATCGACCTCCATGATCTTGCGGCCGAGATGCCAGAGCTGGCGCGAGGCGCGCGGCTGGCGGCGGCGCGAGGCCTCGATATTCGCCTCATCGGGATCCGTGTACTCCTCCCACAGCCAGCGCCGCGCGCCAGTGAAGACGCGGGAGCGATGCGGCGTCAGCTTGTCGCGGGCGAGCTGGTCGCAGTCGCGATTGCCGTCGTCGGTCATGCCAATCGGCATATCGATGGCGGCACGGGCGAAGGGGGCTGCAAGCGCGGTCGAGATATCAGCCGGGAAGCTGATCGCGTGATCATCGCCATCGATCGAGACAGCGACCCAACCGTTGCGGAATCCGTCGAGCCCGACGACCAAGGGCCGCGAGTGGAAATTCCCGCCTAGCACGTTCGCGTAAGCTTGTGACGCGGAGAGCAGCCACAAGACTGCAGCCGCGGCTCGGGATGTGTGCGCTTGTTAGGTACTTGGACGCCACTTTCTCTAAACCACGCGAGAAGCGCCCTTTTTGATGTATCACCTATTTCGCTTCGGCGATGACCACGTCGAGCACCGATCTCGATGCGAAATTTCAGAAATTTCGCGGGCAATACAACGCCGTTCCGGCCGAAATGCCATGCGGCCTTCATGACCAAAACATTGCGCCCACCGATATCCCGAGACTGGTCTCCCAGCTGATGGACAGAGTTCCGAACCTGAATATATCCGCCGGCTCTAGGGCGATAGATATTGTCAGGACGCGAACTCCGGTCGGGCTTTTTTGTCTGAAAGCGCGAATCCCGCCAATATTGATCGAAGCTCAAGATTTCGCCGACCTCTCCAGCCCAAATGACTGCATCAGGATGCCACTTTCCATCCTTTCCCCTTAGCAGCGAGCGCCCCGCGAATGCCATCACGAGGTCGCCCACCTCAGCCAGCCTGCGTATTTCCGGCTTGCATATGGCGAGCGTTACGGAGGGCGGACCATAGTTCGGTGCGCTACCGTGATCCACTGTGATGACGTATCGCCACAAGTGCATGATCTAGCCGAGGTTCAGCTCCTTGAAGAAGTCGTTGCCCTTGTCGTCGATGATGATGAAGGCCGGGAAGTCCAACACTTCGATGCGCCAGATCGCTTCCATGCCGAGCTCGGGATATTCGACCACCTCGACCTTCTTGATGCAGTGCTCGGCGAGGTTCGCCGCGGCGCCGCCGATCGAGCCGAGATAGAAGCCGCCGTGCTTCTTGCAGGCTTCGCGCACGGCCGGCGCGCGGTTGCCCTTGGCGACCATGACCATCGAGCCGCCGGCCGCCTGGAACTGGTCGACGAAGGAATCCATGCGGCCCGCGGTGGTCGGGCCGAACGCGCCGGAGGCGTAGCCGTCCGGGGTCTTGGCGGGACCGGCGTAGTAGACCGGATGGTTCTTGAAGTAGTCCGGCAGCGGCTCGCCGCGATCGAGACGCTCGCGCAGCTTGGCGTGCGCGGCGTCGCGGGCGACGATCATGGTGCCGGTCAGCGACAGCCGGGTCTTGATCGGGTTCTTCGACAGGGTGGCGAGGATGTCCTTCATCGGCTGATTGAGATCGATCTTCACGACCTCGCCGCCAAGCGCCTGCTCGACCTCCGGCAGATACTGCGCCGGATGGTGCTCGAGCTCCTCGAGATAGACGCCGTCCCTGGTGATCTTGCCGAGCACCTGGCGGTCGGCCGAGCAGGATACGCCGAGACCGATCGGCAAGCTCGCGCCGTGGCGCGGCATGCGGATGACGCGGACGTCATGGCAGAAATACTTGCCGCCGAACTGCGCGCCGACGCCGAGCGACTGCGTCATCTTGTGGATTTCCTGCTCCATCTCCAAGTCGCGGAAGGCATTGCCATCCGGGGAGCCCTGGGTCGGCAGCGCATCGAGATAACGCGCCGACGCCAGCTTCACCGTCTTCATGCACAGCTCCGCCGACGTGCCGCCGATGACGATCGCCAAGTGATAAGGCGGGCACGCCGCGGTGCCGAGCGTCAGGATCTTCTCCTTCAGGAACGCCAGCAGCCGATCCTTGGTCAGCACCGAGGGCGTCGCCTGGAACAGGAAGCTCTTGTTGGCCGAGCCGCCGCCCTTGGCCATGAACATGAACTTGTAGGCGTCCTCGCCCTCGGCATAGATCTCGGTCTGCGCCGGCATGTTGTTGGCGGTGTTCTTCTCCTCGTACATCGACAGCGGCGCGACCTGCGAGTAGCGCAGGTTGCGACGTAGATACGCGTCGCGCGCGCCTTGGCTGAGCGCCGCCTCGTCGTCGCCGTCGGTGATGACGTTGCAGCCCTTCTTGCCCATGATGATCGCGGTGCCGGTATCCTGGCACATCGGCAGCACGCCGCCGGCGGAGATGTTGGCGTTCTTCAGGAAGTCGAGCGCGACGAACTTGTCATTCGGGCTGGCCTCCGGATCCTCCAGGATGCTGCGCAGCTGCTTCAGATGGCCGGGGCGCAGGAAGTGGTTGATCTCGCCGAACGCGGCCTCCGACAAGGTCCGCAGCGCCTCCCGCGACACCACCAGCATGTCGCGGCCCAAGACCTTCTCGACCCGCACGCCGTCGGTGGTGATCTTCTTGTAGGGCGTGGTGTCCGGCCCCAGCGGAAACAGCGGCGTGTGCTTGTAGGGCGGGACGGGCTTGGACTGGTCGGGGAAGGCGGTCGGCGCGTTCATGGCGAGCTCGTGGGGTTCTAAAGATGGCCGCCCAAAGCGGTCTTGACAGGTCTGATACGCTACCCGTCGGAAGCCTTGCAAGACATGTCTCCGTACAGCAGCCGAGGAGTAAGATCATGGCGACTTTTGTCCTGATTCCAGGAGGTTGGCACGGCGGCTGGATGTACGCCGCGCTCTCGGCCAGGCTCCGGCAGGCCGGTCATGACGCCTATGCCTTGACCCTGAGCGGATTGGAGGAAACGCCCGCCCGCACCCATGCCGTCAATCTCGATACCCACGTCACCGACGTCGTCGAGCTGCTGACGACCGAAGATCTGTCCGAGGTCATCCTGTGCGCGCACAGCTATGGCGGCATGGTCGCGACCGGCGTCGCCGACCGCGTGCCGGAACGGCTCGCCGCACTGATCTATCTCGATGCCTTCGCACCCGAGAACGGTCAGTCATGGTGGGATCTCGCCGGTGACGCGTATCGCCGGTTCGTGATCGAACGCGCCGGGCATGACGGGCTGACGGCGCTGCCGCGCGAAGGCTCCGATCCGCGCCGCCGGCCACATCCGCTCGGGACCTTCATCCAGGCCCTGAACCTCCGCAGTCCGGCGCCGCCTACTCTGCGCCGCACCTTCGTCTACGCCAGCGGATGGAGCGCGACGCCGTTCACCGCGCAATATGAGCGGCTGCGCAGCGATCCCGCGTGGCGCGTGCTGGCATTTGCGTGCGGGCACGATGTCGTGCAGCACGCCCCCGACGAGACGTTCGACCTGCTGGTCGAGACGGCCCGCGAGGTCGCCGCAACATGACGCCGCGAGCAGCGCAGTGTCGTGCGGCGAGATCGATTGCGATCGGCTGCCAAATTATGTAACCTTAGATTGTTGACATATTCATTTTCTTCCTGGAGGCGTCATGACACGAGGTCTCGTTTCCATCATCGCATTCGTCCTCGCCCTGATCACCCTGCTCCCGAACTCCGCTGGTGCCGTCGGTCCCGGCCGCGCGTGCGGCGGCTTCGCCGGCATTCGCTGCAATGCCGGTCTCTATTGCGAATTCCCAGCCGGCCAGTGCGGCCGGTTCGACATGATGGGCGTCTGCCGCCGAAAGCCGACGCTCTGCCCACGCATCTACATGCCGGTCTGCGGCTGCAACTTCCAGACCTACGGCAACGACTGCGAGCGCCGCGCAGCCGGCGTCTCGCTCGCACATCCGGGCCGCTGCTGGTTCTGAGCAAGCGATCGCGCCGCTGCAGCCGGCATGTGACCGCCGTCCCGTCAACACGCGGCCACACCCGCTGATGATCTTGTGCAGCTGCGGCGCATCGCGCTTGCATGCCCCCCTCGCGCAGGCTTCAATGGCGCGGGGGTATTTGGAATGCAGTCATCGCTTTGCTCATTTGGCCGCTTGGCCGGTTTTGTTTTTCTCGTTGCGTTGAGCAGCGCGCTGCTGCCGCGGGCGGCACGGGCCGATCGTTGCGATGACGTTGCCAAGGAACTGAAGAACGGCATCGACGGCATCAAGATCGGCCAGACCGCGGCCGGCACGGTCTATCTCGCCCATCCCAAGGCACGCGAGATCACGCTCGGCTGCTCATCGAAGAATGTCAGCAACCAGTTGTTCGGTAAATCCGAACGCAAGCCGACACCGGCCTTCATCGAGCTGATGGCGAGCGCGGCGGCGATCGTGTTCACCTTGCCGAAGGACGACATGCAGCGCGGCGTCACACGCTGTTACCGCCGGCTCGGAATCTTCCGCGGCGACGACGTCGCCAGCCGCTACCGCCGGCTCGACATGCGTTGCGCCCGAACCAAGACCGAGTCCTCGATCACGATCAGCCGCAGCAAGGACCAATAGGCCGGGGGCGAAGCGATAGCCCTGTCGTTTCTGCGCCGGCGGCAGCGACCCGTTCACTATTCGCCGCGCCACTGACAGTTGCAGACAATTCGAACGATCTGCTTGACGAAGTTTTCGTCAGGGATGGCCACGCTTGTCGCAACACCAAGCGAGGAGCTGGACCATGTCCGTTTCGAGCGTTTCGTCGTCATCGCCGCCGCCCTCACCGCCGCCGGTCTCGACCGAGACGACCAAGCCGCAGACCCAAGACACCCAGGCGCGGAACCAGACGCAGCAGAGCCAGGCCGTGAATCCCGCCAAGACCGGCGACGAGGCGGCCGCGGAGAAGCAGGCCTCGCGTCCGCCGCTGCCGCCCGGCCAGGGCACCCGCATCGACATTCTCGCCTGACGATCCCACACCCTCAGGCCAACTTCGTATAGCGGCGGCGCCCCAGGCGCCTGCCGCTATACGTGTGAGCGGGGCCCTGGCAGCGCGGCGATCCACGTGGTTTTGGAGCACGCGCGCGGCTCGCTCGGGTGAGGCGTTACAGGTCTACCGACACCCACTTCCCGTGCGGCCGCCCCTCACCCCAACCCTCTCCCCGTGAAGAACGGGGAGAGGGAGCGCAGCGCCGACGAGGCGCCAGCGAGGCTCTCAGAGGAGCACGCGAAGCTCGCTTCAGCATGACTGCACGCCCTCAGCCCTCAGGCATCCAGCGCCTTGTAGTGGCGGAAGATGCCGTCTTCGTTGAAGGGGATGCGGCGGTCGCTGGCCAGATAGGCCGAAATGTTCGGCCTGGCGGCGACGCGGTCGTGCAGCGCGACGAGGCCTGGAATGTTGCGCTCGAATGCCGTCATGCGATGGGGAAAGGCGTAGCGCAGGCCGGCGACGATCTGGAACAGCGACAGGTCCACATAGGTGAGCCGGCGCCCGGTGATGTAGGCGCCACCGCTTTTCGATAGGAGCTGCTCGAAATAGCCGAGGAATTTCGGCACCCGCTCGCTCCAGAACTCGGCGGTGCGCTTTTTGGCCGGCGCGCGCTGGTCCTCGTAGTACAGCGTCGGCCCCAGCGGATGATGCGTGTCATGGATCTCGACGACGAAGTCGGTCACGGTGAGCTGCAGCTGATGCACCCAGAGCTGGCCGGCTTCGGTCTTCGGTGCGAGGCCATGGCGGCTGCCGAGAAACAGCAGGATGTTGGCGGTCTGGCCGATGACGCGGCGGCCCGCTCTCAGGAACGGCGGCGCGAAGGGCGGCGTGTCGCTGTCCGCCGCCATCATCGCCGTCATCGTACCGATGCCGTCCTCGCGCGCGACATCGCGATAGGCGGCGCCCGCCTCCTCCAGCGCGAGACGCACATATTCGCCGCGGCCCTGGATCATGGGCCAGTAGTAGAGCTCGTAACGCATGGGCCATCCTCATTGCCTGTTCATCGCGGCACGCCACTATAACCACGCGCAAAGCAAAAGCGCCGCGGATTGCTCCGCGGCGCCCGATGATCGTTCGACCTATGGCGTCAGCCGACCTGCTGGATCGCCGACAACTGCCAGTCGGCGCCGGGGTGACGCAGGAAGGTCCAGATCTCCGTGACCTCCTGCGGCTGGTCGGAGCCGTCGACAACGCGGCCCGAGGCGCGCTCGATGGTCTTGTCGGCCAGGGTGAAGCGCATCGCGACCGTGGCGTAGTCGGCGCCATTCTCGCGCCAGGCTTCGGCGAGGTCGCCCTGCAGCAGCTTCACGGCGCTGACCTTGTTGACCACGCCGCGGGCCTGGTTCTGCTCGAGATCGCGCTCGAAATACGAGGCCATCTCGGGCGTCGAGAGCAGGCGCAGGCGGCCGACATCCTCGTTCGACCAGGCGGACTGGATCTCGCCGAGCAGCCGCTCGAACGCCTCATAGTCGGCCGGCTGGATCTGCAGCGGCGGCACAGTGTTGCCGCCGCCCAGGCCGCCGAAGCCGCCGAGACCACCGAAACCGGAGCGGAAGCTCTGCTGGCCGTCATTGGGGCCCGGCGACGGGCCGGCCGCATAGGCCGGCTGGTTACGGCGCTGCCACCAGGCCATCGCGAAGCGCACGGCGACCACCACCAGCAGGATCTGCAGGATCAGGCCGATGAACGAGGCGAAGCCGCCGAGGCCGGAGAACAGGCCGCCGCCGAACAGCATGCCGAACAGGCCGGCGCCGAGGAAGCCGGCGGCGAGGCCGCCGAGCAGGCCACCGGCGCGGCCGCCGAACAGGCCGCCACGCGCGGGCGCAGCCGTGTTGAAGCCGCCGGGCTGGCCCGGCTGGGTGATCGTCCTATTGAACTGCGACGCCGATCCCGGCGCGGTCGTGGTCGAAGGCGGAGCCGAGAAGGTGCGCGTGCCGCGGGAGCCCGAGCTGGAGCCGCCGCCGATCCGGGCGTCGGCCGCCGAGACGGCGAGCACCGTCGGCAGCGCCAGTGAAAGGGCCACGGCCATCGCCTTGAGGAGGCCGCTTTTGCGCTGCATGAAGCTCATCTGTGTTTCCCATAATCCCCGGAATGGGGATGCCCGTAAGATGGGCACAACCCACGAAAAAGGAAGGCGGCACGAGGCCGCGCGGCTGCGGCGCTGGGTCGCGGGATGAACGCGCTCGGCCGGCTGGCGAAGGAACTCCGGTAACCTATTGTGGCGCCATGGTTTCCTTGACCGCCGCCACGAGCTGGCTGAGCGTGAAAGGCTTCGGCAGGAACGCAAACTGCTGGTTCTCCGGCAGGCTCTTCTCGAACGCATCCTCGGCATAGCCCGAGACGAAGATGATCTTGATCTCCGGATTGCGCTCGCGCATCGCCTTGAGCAGCGTCGGCCCGTCCATTTCCGGCATCACCACGTCGGACACCACGAGATCGAGCACGCCGTCGCACTCCTCCAGCGCCTCCATCGCCTCGACGCCGTTCGACGCCTCGATGACGCTGTAGCCCCGCGAGCGCAGGCCGCGCGCGTTCAGCGCCCGCAGGCCCTCCTCGTCCTCCACCAGCAGGATCGTCCCCTGCCCGGTCAGGTCGGCGCGCGGCTTCGGCGCATCGGCGGCAGCCGGCTCCTTGGCGGCGCCGTTGGCGGCGTGCGGCTCGACCTGGACCTCCGGCACGACGATGTGGCGCGGCAGGAAGATCTGGAACGAGGTCCCCTTGCCGACCTCGCTGTCGACATAGATGAAGCCGCCGGTCTGCTTGATGATGCCGTAGACGGTCGAGAGCCCGAGGCCGGTGCCCTTGCCGACCTCCTTGGTCGAGAAGAACGGCTCGAAGATCTTCTCGCGGATCTCTGCCGGAATGCCGGTGCCGGTATCGCTGATCTCGATGCGGACGTAGTCGGCGACCGGCATGCCCTTGTAGGCGGCCTGCGCGACCTCGTCGGCCGAGACGTTGGCGGTCCGCACCGACAGCTTGCCGCCATCGGGCATCGCGTCGCGGGCGTTGACCGCGAGGTTCACGACCACCTGCTCGAACTGCGAGACGTCGACCTTGACCGGCCAGAGGTCGCGGCCGTGAACCAGGTCGAGCTTGACCTTCTCGCCGATCAGCCGGCGCAGCAGCATCGTCAGGTCGGACAGTGCGTCGCCGAGATCGAGCACCTGCGGCCGCAATGTCTGCCGGCGCGAGAAGGCGAGCAGCTGCCGCACCAAGGTCGCGGCGCGGGTCGCGTTCTGCTTGATCTGCATGATGTCCTGGAACGACGGGTCGGTCGGCTTGTGCGCGTTCAGCAGGAAATCATTGGCCATCATGATGGCCGAGAGCACGTTGTTGAAGTCGTGGGCGATGCCGCCGGCGAGCTGGCCGACCATCTCCATCTTCTGCGACTGGTTGATCTGGTTCTCGAGCGCGCGGCGCTCGGTGGTCTCCAGCATGTAGACGATCGCAGCTTCCGTCTCGCGCTCGTCCTCGTCGACCGCGGTGACGAAGAACTGGCCGAAGCGCTCCTTCGGCCCGTCCAGCATCACCTCGACCGGCGGAATGTCCGCCTGCCCCTCGGCCGCCTGGTTGATCGCGGCGATCAGCAGATGCCGGTCGCGCTGACTGACGGCGCGGAAGATCGACTTCGCCGCCGCCGCATCGCCGCTGACGCTCTGCGCGAGCTTGGCGAAGCGGGCGTTGGCGCGCACCACGGCGCCGCCGCGGTCGACGGTCGCGATCGCCATCGGCGTATGGTCGAAGAAGCGCATGAAGCGCACCTCGGCGGCGCGCTCCGGATCGGAGCGCTCGTCGCGGGCGCGGCTGATGACGAGCGTGCGCGAGGCGCCTGGCTTGCCGTCGGCGCCGAAGGCGAGCTTATGGTAGAGCCGCGCCGGCATGGTCTTGCCACCGCGCATCTTCAGGTCGATGTCGAACACCTCGGTGCGGACCTCGCCGGGCACCGCGACGATCGAGCTGAGCAGCGAGGCACCGTCGCCCGAGACGACGTCGGCGAGCTTCAGCCCGCCCGAGCCGATCTCGGCGAGATCA
Organism: Bradyrhizobium sp. HKCCYLRH2060; assembly: GCF_051168135.1. Taxonomy (NCBI): domain Bacteria; kingdom Pseudomonadati; phylum Pseudomonadota; class Alphaproteobacteria; order Hyphomicrobiales; family Nitrobacteraceae; genus Bradyrhizobium; species Bradyrhizobium sp. HKCCYLRH2060. The sequence goes on along the minus strand of NZ_JBNPUK010000003.1, from coordinate 542,693 downwards.
TAGTCGAGCCAGTTGGCGAGCGTGGCATTGACGTAGACGAGGCTGCCTTCCGGATTGACCGAGAAGAAGCCGCACGGCGCATGGTCGAGATATTCGATCGCGTGCTGCAGCTCCTGGAACACGTCCTCCTGGCGCTCGCGATCCCTGGTGATGTCGGCGATCGACCACACCGCGTAGCGGGCATGGCGCTTGGTCTGGCCGAGCGGGCGCACGCGCATCCGCAGCCAGCGCCCCTGCGCGCCTTCGGCCGCGGTGATGCGGACCTCCTCCTGCTGCCGCTTGCCCTCGCGCGCCGCCTTGAGCAGGCGGAACACCGCTTCGGACACATCGGGATTGCCGATGAAGACGCGCTCGACGGGACGCGCCTCCTGCGCGGTCGCTGCTCCCGTCATGTTGAGATAGGCGGCGTTGGCGTAGACGACATGGCCGCGCGGATCGGTCACCGCGAGGCCATCGAAGGCATGATCGGCGATCGCGCCCAACACCGGATCGTCGGTCGACTTGTCGGCGAAGCGGACGATGCCGGCGGCGAACGCGAACAGATTGAACAGGCCGACGGTGGCGAGCAGCGACAGCAGGCCGAGAATGTAGGGCTGCGCCTGGGCGCGGCCGATCGTCATCAGCGCGATCGCGACCGCGACGAGGCCGAACGCCACCAGAAGGATCAGCAGAATGCTGCCGCTGCGGCGCGGCCGCTCCGGCAGGCCCGCCTGATCCTGTAACCCATCATTGTCGGAATCGGCGCTCATGGCTCGGGGACGCGACCTGTCGGCTGGGAGCCCCAGCCCGTTCGCGCGGCTCCCCCTTCCACCTGCCTGAATCGACGGGTCAAGCGCAAGCCCGTCAAGCCGATATTCCATGATTTATCCGTATTTTGCGGTCCGTCCGGGGACCTGCTCGGTTGTCATTGCGGGCGCCCCGAGAGGTTGCGCCGCAGCCCCATCACGTAGCCGATGATCTCAGCGACCGCGTGATAATGTTCCACCGGGATCTCCTCGTCGATCTCGACCGTGGCATAGAGCGCGCGCGCCAGCGGCACGTTCTCGACGATCGGGATGTCGTGCGCCTTGGCGACCTCCCGGATCTTGAAGGCGATGTTGTCGACGCCCTTGGCGACGCAGACCGGTGCCGACATGCCGCGCTCGTAGGACAGCGCGACCGAGTAGTGCGTCGGGTTGGTGATGATCACGGAGGCCTTGGGAACCGCGGCCATCATGCGCTTCTTCATGCGCTGCTGGCGGATCTGCCGGATGCGGCCCTTGACGTGCGGGTCGCCTTCCGACTGCTTGAACTCCTCCTTCATCTCCTGCACCGACATCTTCTGGCGCTCGTACCATTGCCGGTACTGGAACAGGTAGTCGCCGATCGCGACCAGGGCGAGCAGCGCGACCACCGAGCCCATCAGATGCGTCGTCAGCGAGATCGTGACGCCGAGCAGCTCGCCGACGTCCATATGCAGCAGCGATTCCAGGCGCAGCCGCTCCGGCCACAGGATCATGACCATGACCGTGCCGAGCAGCACGAGCTTGAAGAGACCCTTGGCGAAATTGGCCGCGGCCTGCTTGCCGAACAGGCGCTTGGCGCCGGCCAGCGGAGAGATCTTGCTCAGGCTCGGCTTCATCGGCTCGCCCGACCAGACCAGGCGATGCTGCATCATGTTGCCGGCGATCGCCGCCAGCATCACCATCAGGATCGGCACGCCGATCGCCGCGATCACGGCGAACGACAGGCTGCGCGCCAGCAACAGCAGGCCGGCGCCGTCGGTCTGGATCATCCAGGAATTGGCGATCAGGTTGCGCATCGGCACCAGCACCGCGGTGCCGATCGAGCCCGAGAAGGTCGACATCACCAGGGTCGCGGAGGCGATCACGAACCAGGTGTTGAGCTCCTGGCTCTTGACGACGTCGCCGCGTTCGAGCGCCTGATCGAGCCGCTTTTGCGTCGGGTCTTCTGTTTTGTCTTCGGAATCGGCTTCATCGGCCATCGGTCAGGCCCCTCACCGCGGCATCATCTCGTGCATGACGCCTTCGAAATAGCCGAGAAACGTTCCCATCATCGCGGTCAGGACCAGCGCGAAGATCAGGAAGCCGATCAGGATCGAGAGCGGCGCGCCGACGAAATAGACCTGCATCTGCGGCATCAGCCGCGCCAAGACGCCGAGCCCGATGTTGAAGACCAGCCCGAACACCAGGAACGGCGCCGACAATTGCAGGCCGATCTTGAAGGCCGCGGCAAACGCCTTGGTCGCCAGCGAGGCGACGTCGCCGCTCGGGATCAATTCGCCGGGCGCGAAGATCTTGTAGCTGTCGCTGAGCGCGGCGATCACCAGGTGATGGCTGTCGGTCGAGAACAGCAGGGTCACGCCGAGCATGGTGAGGAAGTTGCCGATCAGGACGCCCTGCTGTCCCTGCGTCGGATCCACCGCGGTGACGAAGCCGAGCCCCATCTGCTGCGCGATCACGGAGCCCGCGACCTGCAGCGCCGACAGCGTCACCCGCGCCGTCGCGCCGAGCACGATGCCAATCACGATCTCGTGCACCATCATCACCAGCAGCGGCGACAACGCCTGCAAATCGACCTGATAGGCCTGACGGTGCAGCGGCAGCACGATCATCGTGAGCAGCAGCGCGGTCGCGAGCTTGATGCGGACGGGGATGTTGACCTCGCCGAGGCCCGGCAACAGCATCACCATCGCGCCCACGCGCGCGAAGGCCAGCATGAACACGGCGGCCAGCGCCGGAAGGAAGGAAATATCGATGCGCATCGTCCGCCGTCACGGCCCTTTCGACCGCATGCTGGTGCGGCACGGCGGTCTTTGAAGAGACAACCTGCGAATAGACAGCCTCAGACGAGTCAGCCTGCGAAGAGCTCGCCCGAAAGGCTGCCCGCGCACGGCCGAAAGCAGCAGCGCCCCCCGCACTGCTCCTTACGACCGCTCGCAGCGCCCTCACGCAGGCCTGCCCTGCCGCCCCGGACATTGCCTCATCCGCCGATGATTCGCGACGAGATCCGCATCATGTGCGAATGCAGCGCATCGGCCATGAACGGCAGCGCCAGCAGCAGCGTCACGAAGATCGCGATGATCTTCGGCACGAACACCAGCGTCTGCTCCTGGATCTGCGTGAGCGCCTGGAACAGCGAGACGACCACGCCGACCACGAGGCCGACCACCATCAGCGGCGACGACACCAGCACGATGGTCCAGATCGCATCGCGCGCCACATCGAGCGTTTCAGCTCCCGTCATGTCCTGTCGTTCCTCACTGTCGATCGGCTCCGGTCCGGCCCCCGCCTCAGCGCGCATCGCGCGCAGTCGCGGCAGACGGCAAATCCTCTGGGCGCATCAGGCACGTGGCGGCCTGAAGCGTTACGAGCTGCGCCTAGATCGTCATCTTCATCACGTCTTCATAGGCCTGGATCACACGGTCGCGCACCGACACCAGCGTCGACACCGCGACGTCGGTTTCGGCGACCGCCGTGACGACATCCATGACGTTTGCCTTGCCCGCGGCCATCGCGACCGCCTGACTGTCGGACTTGCGTCCGGCCTCCATCACGCTGCCGATCGCGTCCTTCAGCACCGCGCTGAATGACGGACCACCCTTGTCGGCGCCGTTGCCGCTACCGAGCACGTCGCGCACGCGCCCAAGGCTGCCGAAGGCACCGCTCGAGCCGCCGGCGTCGAGCACGCGGGCGGAATTCGCATAGGCATTCGCTGCGGAGATTGGGGAGGCCATGACTTTCGTTCCTGTCCTAGGTCTTCAGAATGTCGAGTGTGCGCTGGATCATGCGGCGCGTGGCGCCGATGATGTTCAAATTCGCCTCGTAGGACCGCTGTGCATCACGCATGTCGGTCATCTCGATGAGCGGATTGACGTTGGGGTACTTGACATTGCCGGACGCGTCCGCGGCCGGGTTACTGGGGTCGTATTTGACGCGGAACGACGATTGATCGGGCACCACCTTGCCGAGCGCCACCACCTTGGCATCGAGCGCACGGTCGAGCGCCGAGGTGAATGTCGGGACCTTGCGGCGATACGGATCGCCACCCGCCTTGGCGGCGGTCGAATCGGCATTGGCGATGTTCTCGGAAATGACGCGCATACGTCCCGCCTGCGCACGCAGGCCGGAGGTCGCGATGCTCATCGAGCGCAGGAAATCGCTGGAGTCGTTTGCCATGCTTGTCGGTCTCCGTCCTTAAACCCGAGCTCAGCCCTTGCCGATCGCCGTCTTCAACAGATGCAGGCTCTTGCCATACAGCGAGGTCGCCGCGGCGTAGTCCATCTGGTTGGCGGAGACCTTCAGCATCTCCTCTTCGAGGCTCACCGCGTTGCCGGCGGGCCTCGTCTGAAATCCGACCTTGCGGTTCTGGTCGAAGCTCGCGCTCTCGCCCGACGACGGTGCGATGTGCGCGGTGCTGGTCCGGGTCAGCGACAGCGGCGCAAAGCCGCCGACCGCCTGGCCGGTTGAATCGAACTTCGGCTCAACCAGATCCTTCGGCTTGAAGTTGGGCGTATCCGAATTGGACACGTTCTCGGACAGCACGCGCTGGCGCTCCTGATGCCATTGCATCTTGGTCCGCAACGCCGACAACACGGGGATATCGTTGATGGACATGGCGCTGCTCGGTTGTGTCCGACTACCGGACGGTTTGGGTAGGTAGAAATTGCCGTGCATATGGTTAACAGGGAGTTAAGAAACGGTGCGGCGACCCCCGGGATGATCCCGGTGTTTTGACGATTTCTTAGGAAAGTGCCGGGCTCCCGGCCGACCGATGCATCATTCCGGGACGGCACGGCTCGCCAAGAAGTCGTTTTGGCCCGGCCGATTCATGGGTTATTAAGAGGCCGAGCGGCAGTTCCTGCCGTCATGCGTTAACAGGTTGGTTCCGGTTCTGAAGCTCCGTTCGCTGCCGGCGATGCGTTGGACAGACGAGAGACTTCGAAAGGACGCGGTATTTGCCGGGGACAGAGATGCAGGCACTGACGTTCTTTTTTGCATTCGTAGCGGTGCTGGCGCTGATCGGCCTCGCCGCGTGGCTGGTTCGTCGATTCGCGGGGAATCGTCTCGGCACCAACCCGAATCGCGGCCGCATGCCCCGGCTCGCCGTGATCGATGCCGCCGCCGTCGATGGCCGCCGCCGTCTCGTGCTCGTACGCCGTGACAACATAGAGCATCTTCTGATGATCGGCGGACCGACCGACATCGTGGTCGAGTCCAATATCGTGCGCGCCATGCCGGCACGCGAGCAATTGCCGCAGCGGCCGGGCATCAATGCCGAGCCGCCGGCGGCGCGCATCGCGCCGCTGCCGGATGCGCCGTCCTGGGCCGACAGCGAGAAGACCGAGGCCGCCGAGCCTGCCGAGCCGCAGATGCCGGAGCCGCCGCAGCGCCCGATGCGGCCCTCGTTCATCGACGAGGTTCGCCGCACGGCGCCGGTTGCCGCTGAGCGGCGTGAGCCGGCACCGGCATTCCCGCCGGAACCACCGCTCCCTCCGCGCCGACCCGATCCCCGCCAGGATCTCCGGGCGGACGTCCGTGGAGAACCGCGCGGCGGCGACGAAGCTCGCCTGGAGCCCCGCCCCGAGCGGGTGATGCGCGGCGAGCCGGGAATGCCACGGCCGCTGCGGCCCGCGGAGCCGCAACGCCAGGCCGAGGCGCCGCGCGCTTCCGAGGGGCCCCGGCTGCCGCCCGTGCGGAACGCTGAGCGCGCAGCCGAGCGCATCGAACGCGCGGCGGCGCCGCCGCTGCCGCCGGTGGCCCAGATGCCGCCGCCACCGCCCCCGGCTGCCCCACCGCCCGCAGCGGCCGATTCGAGCGCCGAAGCCAATCTGGCCGAGATGGCGCAACGGCTCGAGGCCGCGCTGCGTCGTCCATCAGCCGATCCGTCGGCTGCTCCGGCCTCGGGTCCTCCGGCGCTCCGGGCGGCCGCGCGCAACGAGCCGGCTCCGGCGCAAGCCGCGCCGGTCAAGACCAGCTTCGAGAATCTGGAGGACGAGATGGCCTCGCTGCTCGGACGTCCGAAGTCGTCTCAGTGAGATCGCTGCTTCCCCCGCGTAGAGTTGTCTTCATCGCTGTTCTGACTGCCGCCGGTTTACTGGCGGCACCCACTGCTGCGCAGGACATCAGTATCAATCTCGGCGGCGGTGGCGGCGGCGGCGTCACCGAACGCGCGATCCAACTGATCGCGCTGCTCACGGTGCTGTCGATCGCGCCGTCGATCCTGATCATGATGACGTCGTTCACGCGCATCGTGGTCGTGCTGTCGCTGCTGCGCACGGCGATGGGAACAGCGACCGCGCCCCCCAACTCGGTCATCATCGCGCTTGCGATGTTCCTCACGGCCTTCGTGATGGGCCCGGTGCTGCAGAAATCCTATGATGACGGCATCCGGCCGCTGGTCGAGAACCAGATCGGCGTCGAGGACGCGCTGCAGCGCGCCTCGGTGCCGCTGCGCGGTTTCATGCAGAAGAACGTGCGCGAGAAGGACCTGAAGCTGTTCATGGACCTCTCCGGCGAGCCGCCGCCGGCGACGCCCGACGACCTGTCGCTGCGCATCCTGGTGCCGGCCTTCATGATCTCCGAGCTGAAGCGCGCCTTCGAGATCGGCTTCCTGCTGTTCCTGCCGTTCCTGATCATCGACCTCGTGGTCGCCTCGGTCTTGATGTCGATGGGCATGATGATGCTGCCGCCGGTCGTGGTGTCGCTGCCGTTCAAGCTGATCTTCTTCGTGCTGGTCGACGGCTGGTCGCTGGTGGCAGGCAGCCTGGTGCAGAGCTACGGAGGGTAGCGGCGGTAGCCGCCGCTCAAGAGCGATCAGCGCCGTTTTCGAGTCGGCATCTGGTGGCCCGGATGAGCGTCAGCCGACGCCCCTGAGTCGGCGTGAGCGATATCTGGGGTCGCCGGCGACAATGCCTGATAACCCGGATATCGCGTCCGCCCTCGCTCTTCGGCTTCCGCTCATTCGGCTACGATACTGCCCCCGCCGGTGATTGGCGGCCAAGTAAGACGATCGATCACGCCGATCGAAGCTCAGGCCGACATACTCGCCGCTTTTGCGCGGCGAAATCTCAGGCGCCAGCGCTTTACTTGTTGCGGCCATACCGTCGTGCTGGATCAGCCGGGCCGCACTTTGCGTTGATCCCGCAAATGCATCCGTGGGACGCAGTCCAATAGCCCGAATCCCATGAAGCAGCCTGACGTCCTTTAGTTTCACTTCAACCTGGCTATGACCGTATCCGCCACGAAGTCTATCTGGTCACGAATCTTCCCAATTAGTGTCAACTGCGCTGCTGACCACTTTTGCTTGTTGCCAGTGAGATCCTTGACCTGATCGTGCTGATCCAGCCGCGCGGCAGGCACGTTAAGCCAAAGGCTATTCTGCATAATCACGTTCATGTCCTCGACTGTCCCGATGTTGAATGAGTCTTCATTATTGTCGAGAACAGCGCGGTAGCTTTTGATGCTCTTGTCTAGCTCTTCGGCAAGCCTGTCATTCGCAGCATCGATGTTTGAGTAGTGCGCAGAATCAGCCCGCAGCATTTTGTCAGATCGAGTGTCGAATCCGTTGAAGACCCATCCAGCGTAGACGGGTTTCCCTAACGCGTCATATTCTTTAGACGCATAGTTATTGGCTTTAAATCGAGCAATGCCAGTTTCCCAATCCGAAATAAACTGAGGCAACATCTGAGCGATGAGGCCAATACAATACTCACTGAATGAGTCCGACGTGCAAGGTATGATAAGATAGTCTGACGAATAAAGAGCCGACCTAACGAGACCACCAAACGACGGCGGCAGATCGATCATGACGTAATCGAAAATATGTCCTGCTTCCTTGAGCTTTTCTACCAGGGTACGAATCGCAGTAAATTTCGCGATGCCGTTGCCCGTCAGCAGATCGTTTCCTACGCTTAGAGCATCGGAATAAACGTTTAGCCAAAAGTCGCCAGCAACGATTTTGACATTTGAGTTTGTGTTTTCCGCCGAGTGGATGGTAACAGGTCCAGGACCGACATTCTGAAGATAACCCTGAAGAAATGACCGTATAGTCTTGGGTGACGCCTTATCAGCAACAAGGGTCTTGAATTGCTCAGCCCCTAGCATGGCTATCGAAAGATTGCACTGAGGGTCGAGATCAATCAGTAGAACGGTCTTTCCCTTTTCACCCAACGCATCAGCAAGATTCCAAGTAAGTGTCGTTTTCCCAACTCCACCCTTATTGTTGAAGATGCTAATGAATTTCGTCATGCCGAAAGCCCTCGAATACGTGGTCAAACAAAGAGCCACAACCAAAGAGGGCAAGCAATAGGTTTGTCGCGTGTCATCCACACAAGTTGGATGACAGAGGCTCTCATGGAGCAACCAACCAAATTCCAGGGAACTTATCCGCGTTTGCTCACGTTCATGGAACCTGTGTTGCGCTTGGGCTCGGGGATCACGCCAGCGTAGTTGCCCGGACCGCTTTTCCCCCTGGCACGTCGTCCTGCTTGTTCAGCCCGTCGCCGATCTTCACCAGCATCGCGACGGCCTCCGGATAACCCGGCCGTGTCGCCGTCTCCACGCGATCAACCCGGCTTCGGTCCCGGCCGGTTTGGTCCTCTGGTCGCCCTCTCCGACTCTGCGTGTCGCGTTGAGATCACCGACCCGCAATCGCCTGCTTGACGCCCTGGATGCGCGGCAAGGCGCCAGTCGCCTCCGACGGGGCCTTGGCCGCATCCTTGCCGCCGTCCGGTCCTTTGCCGGTGGCATCCGGGAAGCGCGCGCGCATGTCGCGCAGGAAGCCGTCGAGCGTGTCGACGCTCGCCGCCATCTTCGCGATCTGGGCGAATTCGGCGCTGGAGCCGCTCGCCGGCTTGCTGGCGACGTCGAACGCGATCTTGTCCGCCTCGCCGGTCATCAGCGGCGCATATTTCTCGCGGAAACGGGCGAGGCCGATGGCGTCGTCGGCGAGCGCATAGCCGACCACGGCCCGCAGGATGTCGCCGCGCTCCGCCGGATTGAGCGGACGGAAATCGCGCCAGCGATCGCCGTAGTAAAGCTCGATCTGCTCGGACGCCTCGCGCCAGCGCCGCGACGCCCAGTAGATGTCGGAGCGCAGCCGGATCGCCTCGCGGCCGCCGATGTTGCTGATGATGTCCAGCCCGAGGTCGTAACGACCGATGTCACTGTTGGCGCGCGCCTCCAAGAGCAGCCGCTGCTGGCGCAGCTCGCCGGCGAGATCGGCGATGCGGGTCGTGCGCAGCGCCTCGATGGCGCGGTCCGGCTTGCGGTTGGTGAGATAGACCATGGCGAGGCGGGCGGCGACCTGGGCGCGTGCCGCCCCTTCGAGGCGGTGGTCGACCTGGTATTGGAGAAGCTCGGCGGCCTGGTCGAGCAGGTCGATGCCGACCAGGCGATCGGCGAGCTTGCGGATCATCTCGTCGCCGCGGCGGCCGATCGGAGTCAGCTCGCGAAACCCGTAGAAGATGCTGAGCGCATCGACCGGCGGAAGCTCGTCGGCCTTGCCACTCAGAAACAACTGCGAGAACAGGCGGGAGGCTGCATCCTGGGCCTGCCGCGCCATGTCGGAGTTGGGCATCAGGCGGGTGGCCTGGCGCGCGGCCTCGAGCGAGTCCGCATAGCGCCCGGCCTCCTCGTAGAGCTGCGCCATCATCTGCAACGTCTGCACCTCGATCGCGTCGCCGCGCCAGATCGCCTGCAAGGTCTCCAGCTCCCTCAGCGCGTCGGGCGGCTTGATCTCGCCGCGCTTCTGCAGGAGCTTGATCTCCAGCAGCTTGGCCTCCGCCGCCGCCGGGCGGTCGTCGGAGTTCACGGCGAAGCGATAGTCGTCCAGCGCATCCTTCTCCTGCGCCATCGCCTCGGCGAGCCGGCCGCGCAGCACCGCGATGTCCGGCTTCATGTCCGCCGGCACGCCGATCACGTCGAGCTCGGCGCGGCGCTTGGCGGCGCCGGCGAAATCCTTGATCTCGAGCGCCGACTTCATCGCATCCGCGATCACGACGCGCTGCAGATCGAGTGGCAGCGAGGCGATCGCGAACTCGACGTTCTTCAGCTTCTCGCGCGCATCCGCAAACTTGCCCTGCCGGGCGAAGGCAAGCCCCTTCCACATCTGCGAGTCGAAATTGTTGCCGATCGACGGCGTGGCGAGATCCTTGAGGCCCTGGTCCGGCCGGCCCATCAGGATGCTCGCCACCGCGTGGATCATCAGCATGGCGGTCTCGTCGGTGCGCGGATCGGCGTCGGAGATCATCAGATTGGTGACGCCGCGCGCTTCCGGATACATCGCTCGCGCCATGTAGAAGCGCGCCAGCGCCAGCCGCGTCTGCGCCCGCCGCTCCGGCTCGGCGTTGGCCGCGGCCTTGATCAGGAGATCCTCGCGCGGCACGAACGGCTGGGTCTGGTTCTGCTGCCATTCGTCGATGTCGAACATCGGCCTGACAGCGGTCGGCGCCCGCTCCGGCGAGAAGCCGATCGACGACAGCGTCAGCCCGCCCGGCCGGCCCAGGATCACCTTGTCAGGCGCGATCTCGACGGCGATGTCATCCGAATTCGGACGCACCGCGATGCCGTGGATGGAATCGAGCAGCGACAGATCGACGAAATCCTGGCGCTTGATGAAGCCCCGGATCGGCGGCGGCGCCGTCACGACCAGCAGCGTGTCGCCGGCATCCGGGTCGGTCAGGCGGTGCAGCATGCCGGCTCCGGGATTGGCGAGCGGCACCATCACATTGGCAAGCGCGGGATCGGTGACGTTGCGCATCACCATCAGCGGCTGCTGATTGGCCTGGCCCTTGTCGGCGAACGACAGCGTCCAGCTGCGCCCGCCATCATCGCTGCCGAGCGAATGCATCTGCGGGCGGTTGAGCCGGATCCGGATCGCCTGCCCGTTATCGAGCGGCATCCTGTTGACCTCGCCGATGATGGCGCCGCCCTTGGCGCGGATGGGCTCGACGTCGACGGGCTTGGTCGAATCGAACACCATCCATACCGTATCGCCGCGGCGGAACAGCGCCGCCGGCGTAACCTGGCCGAAGCCGAAGGTGAGCCGCAGGCCCTCGCTGTCGCGCAAGGCCTCCAGGGTGGCGGCTCCATTGGCTGCCTTCTCGGCCGGCTTGGTTTCGGCAGGCTTGGTTTCGGCCGACTTGGTTTCGGCCGACTTGGCCTCTACAGCCTTGGCATCGGCCGACTTGCTCTCGACGGGCTTGGCGGCTTCGCCTTTGCCGGCCTCCGGCTTCATCGCCTCGGGCTTCGCCGGTTCGGATTTGGCCGCCTCGGATTTGACAGCTTCAGGCGCAGCAGCTTCAGGCTTGGGGAGCTCGGGCGCGGCTTCGGCCTTCGCGGCGGCCGGCGCGGCAGCAGCCGCTGCCGACGGCGCAGGCTCGGCCGCGGGCTCGGTGGCTGGCGCCGCGACCGCAGGCGCCGGCTTGGCCTCCGTCTTCATCTCCTTGGCGATGGTGTCGGAGGTCGGCGGCACGATCTCCGGCTGCGCAGCCTGCTTCGGCTTGTCACCATTGGGCTTGCTGCCGTTGGGTTTCTCGGCCGCGGCCGCCTTGGCGCCCGGCAGCGTGTCCGAGGAGACTGCGGAAACCTTCTTGTCCGGCTGCTGATAGGCGACGTCGATGTTGTAGTTCTTCTCCTCGCGGAAGGCGCGAACGTCGACCTCGCCGATCAGGCCGATCTCGACGACGGTCCTGCTGCCGTCGATGCGCTGGTTGATCGCGGCGACGTTGGGCGGCGAAACGATCTTGGCGTCGGCGAGATCGAAGGACAGCGGCGCGGTGAAGAACAGCGACAGCTTCTGGTCGTTGAGCACCGAGGAGATGCCGACGCCGTCGGGGATCTCGAACACGAAGCGCACGAAGGTCGGCTGCACCAGCGCGCGCACCCGGATCGGCGGCCGCTTCTTCGATTCCGCCTCGGCGCGCTGCAGCCGCAGCGCCTTCTCGGCGGCGCGCGCGCGCTCGGCGAGCTCGCGCACGACCTCGGCCGGCAGCGGCGGCGGCGGGCCGGTCCAGCTGTCGGGCAACAGGTCGATGAAGACGCGCTCGCCCGCGGTCATGGTGTTGACGCGGACCTTGCGCGACAGCGACAGCCGCAGCGCCGAGCCGTCGGGGTCGCCGCGGGCCGACGAGATGTAGTCGGGCGCCGCATCGACCCAGCGGTCGATCGGAACGGTGGCGGGGCGATCGAACCTGATCAGCAGAATCGAGCCGGCGGTGGTGACGTCGGCGCTGACGTCCTCGGCGAATTTCAGCACCAGCCGCGCATAGCCGTCCTGAGCCGACAGGCTCGCCTCGCCCGGCACCGGTGCAGCGCCCGCCGCGACCGTGGACAGCACCAGGCCGATGACGATGGCCGACAGCAGCGCGAGGCCGGCGCGCGCCCGTGCGCGGGCCTTCGACCGCAATCCAATGGGAGTCGTGCGCGCCATGGTCACAAGCTTCCGGTTCGACATCCGCAACTTGACGGATACGCCTGCCCCGCCACGCCGGAAATCTAGGTGCCGGCGTTTAAGGGCGCATTAAACATGCGGCTCAATTGCTCTTCACGGGCACGATCTTGCCTTCGATCTTCGGCAGCTCGGCGCTCGCCTCGGGCCGTTCGGCGCCGGCCCGGCGGGCGAGCTCGACCGTGAGCCGTTCGGCCGCCTCCGGCGTCATCAGGCCGAGAATGTCGGACATCTTGCGTGGCGCGATCTGCGAGGCGATCTCGATCAGCACCGACATCTCGAGCCGGTCGAACACCTTGGCGGCGTCCTTCGGCTTCATGCCCTCGTACATCGTGACGATGCTCTTGAAGCGGGCGTTGTCGGCCTCGGTCTTGGCGGCCTGCGCGCCGGAGATGCGGCCCTCGATCGCCTTCATCTCCTCGGTCTTGGACTGGATGCGCTGCTCGGCGGCGCGCAACAGGCTCTCGCGGATGTCGATCTCGCGCGCGCGCGCGTCGAGCTCCTGGCGGCGCGACTGCAGCCGCTCGAGGATCGCCTTCTCCGCCGGCGACACCTGCTGCTGGTTCTCCTCGGGCTTGATCACGACGCCCTCGGGCTTGGTGTCCGGAGCGGCGGGCTTGGGCGCCTCCTCCTTCTTCTCCTTCGGCGCGCCGTGCGTGGAGCCGGTGACGATGTCATTGTCCTCGCGGCCTGGATAGCCGAGGTTCTCCTGAGCCCAGGACCGCTTGGTCGGGTGAGGGTCGTAGTCGAAAACGTAGCCGCCATCGATCACCAGGCCGGCCACCTTCAGGACGGCGAGGCAGGCCACCGCGATCAGGACGACGGGAATGACGCGGATGTTACGAAACGCATTCATGCGGCAAGGCCACCAGTCCTTCGACGTTCGGAGAATGCCTGGGCCGCGGCGGCAACCGCCTTGGCACCGGAGACGCGCACCGGCTCGGTCGTGATCGCCGGCACAGGCGCCGGCGCCGGCTCGGGCGCGGCGTCAGGCGAGGTGATGGGTCGCGCGGCGCTGGCGATGCGCGAGAGACGGCGCACCACGCCGTCGCTCTCGGCGAGCTGCTTGCGCAACTGGTCGGACATCTGCGTCGCGGCGGCGAGCTGATTGCCGAGATTGTCGTTGACGTCGCGCACCGCGAGCTTGAGGCCGCCGATCGCGCGCTCGGCGATCTCGGTCGCGGTGATCAGCTCAGCGATCACGGCCTTGAGCGAATGCTCGTCGGCCTTCAGCCGCTTCAGCCTGGAATTCAGCAGCATGCAATAGCCGATGGTCAGCACCAATAGGACCGCCACCAGGCTTTCGATGATCAATCCGAGGGAGTGGTTCATTGGGCCTCCATCAACTTGTTCTGGCCTTCGGCGCCTTCGAACATCGCAAGCGTCGTATTCGGCTTGCGCAAATTCTTGGTGACACGGATCGCGACGCGGTCTCCGACCCGCCCCATCCGCCCCTCCGTCAGCATGGTGCTGCCGCAGCGGACCGCGACCAGCGCATCGGGACGGATGTCGAGCGGCAGGGTGTCGCCGACCTTCAGCTTCATGAGCTGCTTCAGCGGCACGTCGGCCTCGTAGAGCACGGCGTCGACGGCGATCTCGGCCTTGGTGATCTCGGTGGCGAAGTGGCCTTCCCAGACGGGATCGCGGCCGAACTTCTCACCCATGAACATCTGCAACAGCACCGGCCGGATCGGCTCGATGGTCGCGTAGGGCAGCAGCAGCTCGATGTTGCCGCCGCGGTCTTCCATGTCGATCCGCAGCTTCACCAGGATCGCGGCGTTGGCGGGCCGGCTGATCGCGGCGAAGCGCGGGTTGGTCTCGAGCCGGTCGATGGTGAAGCGCACCGGCGACAGCGGCCGGAACGCCTGCTCGGCATCGCTCAGCACCACCTCGATCAGGCGCTTGACCAGGTTGGTCTCGATCGTCGTGTAGGGGCGGCCCTCGACGCGGAGCTGGGTGTTGCCGCGGCGGCCGCCGAGCAGCACGTCGATGATCGAATAGATCAGGGTCGAGTCGACGGTGGCGAGCCCGAAATTCTCCCACTCCTCCGCCTTGAACACGCTGAGCACGGCCGGCAGCGGGATCGAGTTCATGTAGTCGCCGAAGCGCACCGAGGTGATGCGGTCGAGCGAGACCTCGACGTTGTCGGAGGTGAAGTTGCGCAAGGACGTCGTCATCAGCCGCACCAGGCGGTCGAAGACGATTTCGAGCATCGGCAGACGCTCGTAGGAGACCATCGCCGAATCGATGATCGCGCGAATGCCGGAATGGTCGTCGAGACTGACCTCGCCGGCGGTGAAGCCGAGGAGGTTGTCGATCTCCTCCTGCGACAGCACCCGCTCGCCGCCGTTCTTGGTGGCGCCGAAATCGCGGCTGCCGTCCTCGACCATCGCGGCCCATTGCAGGGCCATCGATTCGGTGAGTTCGTTGGCTGCTGCGGCTTCCGCGGCCTCTGTGGGATCCTCCGAGTCGAGCGAGGCTTCCCATTGCGCGGCTATCGCATCTTGGTCGACTTGATCGTTGCCAGCCATGATCGTTGCGCTTCTTTGCCTTACTGGACCACGATTTCCTTGAACAACACCGCGTTGACCTGGTTGGGCGCCAGCGCGACGTTGACCCGCTTGGTGAGCTCCTCCTTGAGCCGGAACAGGCCCGCCGAGCCGTTGAGGTCGCTCGGCCGGAGCTCGCGCAAATACGTCTGGAAGATGTCGGTGACGCGCGGAAGCGTCGGCTTGATCGTCTCGACCTGCTTCTCCTCCTTCACCTCGAGCACGATCTTCACCTTCAGATATTGGACGCGGTCACCGGGATTGCCGACCAGGTTGACGAGAAGGTCCGGCACCTCGACGAAGGCCGGCGGCTTCGGCGGCGGCGCCGCCTCGGCGTGATGCTCGTCGTTCTTGTGGCTGAAGAAGAAGAAATAGGCCGCGCCGCCGACGCCGAGCAGCGCCAGCGCGCCGACGACCATGATGATCAGCTTGAGCTTGCTCTTCGGCGAGCCTGCTTGCTCCTCGCCTTCGCCTGCTCCGGCTTCGTTCTCGGCCATAGCTTTCGGATCCTTCCGGAAAATCGAGCCGATGCCGCCAGAAAGCTTAATGACGCGAAACCAACGCTCCCAGCGCATCTGCGCTTTGTTGAGGGAACGCTACGGTAACAATGGTTAACGGAAGCTTTCTTTTGCCGAGGCGGTGGGAAAAACTTGCCGGGCAATTATGGTTAGCGAGACGTTATTGCCGGGTGTTGTGATCCCGTACTGAAATCCAAACCATTGATTTATCGATAGTTTCAGAGTTGGCACGGCTTTCGCTGTACCCCTTGCGAACCCGCCGGCTTGGGAGAGCTGAACGGTTCTGGAAGACCCGGTCGAGACCGCCTTGGGAGAGGTGCCGCGAACGGGATTCGTTAAGAGGGGAGATCGACCGGTGGAGAATGCGCTTCTCATCGGATTGTCGCGGCAGATGGTGCTGGAGCGACAACTCGACGTCGTTGCCAACAACGTCGCCAACGTCAACACCAACGGCTTCAAGGCCGATCAGCAGCTGTTCGAGGAGTATCTCTCCTCCGGCGCGCATGAGGACAATTTTCCGGTAGCCGGCCGCAGGGTCTCCTATGTGCAGGACCGCGGCACCTATCGCGACTTCTCGCAGGGCTCGATGCAGCGCACCGGCAACGCGCTCGACGTCGCCGTCACGGGCGACGGCTTCCTGACGGTGCAGACCGCGGCCGGCGAGCGCTACACCCGCGATGGCAATCTGCACATGAACAACCTCGGCCAGCTCGTCACCGCCGCCGGCGACCTCGTGCTCGGCACCGGCGGTCCGATCGTGTTCCAGCAGACCGACCACGACATCAACATCTCGCCCGACGGCACCGTGACGGTGGTCGAGGGCCTCAACCGCACCGACTCGATCCGCGGCAAGCTGCGCATCGTCAACTTCGCCGATCCGCAGGCCGCGCAGAAGCAGGGCAACAACCTCTACGCCGCCGCCGCCGGCGCCACCGCACAGCAGGACACCAAGTCGACCGTGCAGCAGGGCTACATCGAGAAGTCGAACGTCAGCGCGGTCGGCGAGATGAGCAAGATGGTCGAAGTGATGCGTGCCTACACCCAGGTCGCCAACATGCTGCAGGTCCAGAGCGACCTGCGCAAGAACGCGATCGAGAAACTCGCCGACGTTCCGGCCTGACAGATCTTGAAGGAGACGTGACATGCAGGCGCTTCACACCGCTGCGACCGGAATGGCGGCACAGGAACTCAACGTTCAGGTGATCTCCAACAACATCGCCAACCTCCGCACCACCGGCTTCAAGAAGCAGACGGTGGCGTTCCAGGACCTGATCTACGAGCACATGCGCCGCGTCGGCGCGCAGTCGTCGGACCAGGGCACGATCCTGCCCGTCGGCATCGACATCGGCGGCGGCGTCAAGACCGTCGGCACGCCGCGCTCGATGACCCAGGGCACGCTGTCGCAGACCGGCAACGACCTCGACCTCGCGATCTCGGGCGAGGGCTTCTTCAAGGTGCTGATGCCCGACGGCACCTTCCAGTACACCCGCGACGGCACCTTCCAGATGGACAATCAGGGCCGCATCGTCACCGCCCAGGGCAACCCGGTGCAGCCGACCATCACGATCCCGCAGAACGCCTCGGGCATCACGGTCAACGCGCAGGGCCAGGTCTCGGTGACGCTGCCGGGCTCGACCACCTCGAACATCATCGGCCAGCTCCAGATCACGCGCTTCATCAACAAGGCCGGCCTGCAGCCGGTCGGCAACAACCAGTTCACCGACACCCCCTCCTCCGGGCCGCCGCAGGACGGCGTCGCCAACCAGGACGGCCTCGGCAGCATCACCCAGGGCAGCCTGGAGCAGGCCAATGTCGACGTCGTCAGCGAGATGAGCGAGCTGATCGCCGCGCAGCGCGCCTACGAGATGAACGCGAAGGTCATCTCGGCCGCGGACCAGATGCTGCAGTCGACCACGGCGCTGTTCCGCTGAGGTTCGAAGGGAGATCACCGTCATGACCCGTACCGTCCGTCCCTTCCTTCTTGCGGCTGCCCTGCTCGCCTCGACTGCGCTCTCGGCGCTGGCCGGCGAGGCCGACGACCAGATCAAGGCGCCCGTGCTGCGCTCCACCGTGAACGTCACCGGCGACATCGTTCGCGTCGGCGACCTGATCGACAATGCGGGCGTCGCGGCCAACATCGCCGTCTACCGCGCGCCCGACCTCGGCACCACCGGCGTGCTGCCGGCCGCGCAGGTGATCGCGACCCTGCGCACCCACCAGGTGATCGGCGTCGAGGTCCGCGACATCAAGGAGGTCGCGGTCACGCGGCTGGCGCGCGCCGTCGATGCCAAGGAGATCGGCGCGGCGGTGGCCCAGGCGCTCGATCACCGCAACGGCCTTGGCGATGCCGCGAACCTCAGCATCAGCTTCGACCAGCCGGTGCAGGACCTCAAATTCGAGGCGTCGATGTCGGGCACGCTGGCGCCGACCAGCGTCCGGTTCGACCCACGCAGCGGCCGCTTCGACATCACCTTGGAGCTCGGCCAGGCCAATGGCGCTGGTACGACCAAGCTGCGCTACACCGGCACGGCGATCGAGACCGTCGAGGCCGTGGTGCTGACCCGCAACATCGATCGCAACGAGATGATCCGCTCCGGCGACCTGCAGACCGAGCGACGGCCGCGTGCCGAGCTCGGCGGCGGCGAACCCGCCTCGCGCGAGCTCGCGGTGGGCATGCAGATGCGCCGCCCGGCGCGCGCGGGCCAGGCGCTCAAGACCACCGACCTCGCCAAGCCCGACCTCGTGCAGCGCGACCAGGCGGTCACGCTGATCTTCCAGACCGCCGGCATCTATCTCACCACGCGCGGCAAGGCGCTGGAGTCGGGCACCGAAGGCGATGTCGTCAGCGTGCTCAATCTGCAGTCCAAGCGCACCGTGACCGGCCGCGTCTCGGGTCGCGGCCAGGTCTCCGTCGACATCGCCGTCGCCAAGCCGGCGCAGACCTCCGAAGCGGACATCGCCGCGCCCGTGGCCGTCGCCAGCCGCCTTCCCACCTCCGCCACCCCGAAAGCCGAGTAAGTTTCATGTCGAAGTTCAAGTTTGATGATCGGGGCGCATCGAGCCTGCGCCGGGTCGCGCTGATCTCGGTCTCCTTCGCGGTGCTGTCGATCGCCGGCGGATGCTCCTCGATCGACCGTCTCAGCCAGATCGGCGAGCGGCCGAAGCTGACGGAGATCGACAATCCGACCACGCAGCCGGGCTACAAGCCGGTACAGATGCCGATGCCGAAACCCGAGACCGTGTCCTACGCGCCGAACTCGCTGTGGCGTAACGGCTCGCGCGCCTTCTTCAAGGACCAGCGCGCCCGTCAGGTCGGCGACCTCCTGACCGTCACGGTCAGCATCTCCGACAAGGCCAATTTCGCCAACGAAACCCAGCGCAGCCGCACCAACAAGGAGGATTCGGGCATCACCGACTTCATCGGCGCGAAGACGCTCGGCGTGCAGGCGCAGAAGGTGCTGCCCGGCCGCATCCTGACCGCCGACGGCACCTCGTCCTCCGACGGCAAGGGCACCATCCAGCGGTCGGAGTCCCTGACCACCAGCGTCGCCGCGGTCGTGACCCAGGTGCTGCCGAACGGCAACCTCGTCGTCGAAGGCAAGCAGGAGATCCGGGTCAACTACGAGATCCGCGAGCTGATCGTGGCCGGCATCGTCCGCCCCGAGGACATCCAGAGCGACAACACCATCGACTCCACCAAGATCGCCCAGGCCCGCATCTCCTACGGCGGCCGCGGCCAGATCACCGACATCCAGCAGCCGCGCTACGGCCAGCAGGTCATGGACATCCTGCTGCCGTTCTGAGGCAAACCTCAGCATCAAGGACCGGACGGAGCGCCGCCCGGTCGCACTGGAAGCCGCCCATGCGATGACCTCGCAAGGCGCGAATCGAAACGAGGACCAAGACACACGACCGAAATCCCTCCCCAGGCGGGAGGGTCGGACAAGGGATTGGCCGAGCGCGATATGGGTCATGGCGCATGACCCCGCAGCCGCCGCCCTTCTCTGAAAACGAGCTCCCACATTGCCCTATGCGAACCTAGGCGCGGCGGGTGATGTATACGCGGCCTCCGGTAGCTCCCCTGCCGGAGGCCGTGTTCGTTTTAGTTGTCACACCCGAGCTGATGGACGCCAGCTCAAAGCGTTCCAGCGCCACCTCGGCTCACACGAACGCGGCCTCGACCACGCCGAGGCCGTCCAGCTCCATCCGTACCCGGTCGCCCGCGCCCAGCCAGATCGTCTTGACCAGGCTGCCGGTCAGGACGAGCTGCCCGGCCTCGAGCCCGTCACCACCCGCGGCGAGATGATTAGCAAGCCAGGCCAGCGCATGGACCGGATGTCCCAGCACATCCGCGCCTGTGCCCTCGCCGACCAGGGTGCCGTTGACGATGGCACGGCCCTGCACAGCGGCCAGGTCCGCCACGGCAGCGCGTGGGAGCGCCGGGCCGAGGACACAGCCGGCAGCAAAGAAATCGTCGGCGACCAGCGTCGGCGCTCCCAGCGTCTGCCATTGCACATAACGGTCGTCGACGATCTCGATCGCCGCATGACAGTCGCCGATCGCCTCGATGACCCGATCCATGGTGAACGGCGCGTCCAACGGCGGCAGGTCGTGCTCGAGCCGCACGGCGATCTCGCATTCGACGCCCACGCGGACGAAGTCGGCCGTGCGCAGTTCGACACCTGTCTGGTGAATACCGGACGCGAACACTCCGCCGGAACAGGGATGCGGAATGCCAAGATAGTCCTGCATCACCTTGCTGGTGCAGCCGATCTTGTAGCCGGCGAAGTCACCGGCCTGCTCGGCGAGCAGCCAATGGACTTCGCGCTGGATCTCATAGCCGGCCGCTTCATCCTTCGGCTGAAGCTGAGGCGGCAGAGCCCCCAGGGGCGCCCGCTGCTTGCGGGCATCCACGATCAGTCGCGCAGCGGCAAGGATCTCGTCTGCTCCCATGGCCCTTCAACTCCCCTGGCCCGCGGCCCGAACCGGCATCGCAGGATCTATGGTGAACGGATTGTTTATAAACGAGTTTTGGACTCCCATCTCAGCTTCATCAACAATTTGAGACGGCGCGGCCGCGGCGCAAGCGGCTCGTTCAACCGATTTCACGTTTCACGATACCGAGTTCGAGCAGACTTTCCGCAGTGGCGACGATCGCGTCCTCGTTGGAGCGTGGACTCCAGCCGAGCAGACGCCGCGCCTTGTCGGCGCTCGCCTCGCAATAACGCCCAAGCAGCGGCTGCACGGCGCGTAGCTGCGGCACCACCACGCCGAGCAGGCGCGCCAGCCAGTCAGGCAGCTCATGCCGTGGCACCCGTCGCCCGCCGACGCCCATCCGCGCGCGCAGGACTTGCGCGATTTCCAGTAGCGAGACGCTCCGGCCCGCCATCGCCAGGAAGCGCTCGCCGTTGGCGGCCGGGTCTGTCATCGCCCGCAGATGCAGGTCGGCGACATCGCGCACGTCGACGAGGCCAAAGCTGATGCGAGGCACGGCGGGGGCCTGGCCGGCCAGCAGCGCCTGCACCATCGCGATGGAGGTCGAGAAATCCGGGCCCAGGACAGGGCCGAGCACGGCGACCGGATTGATCGTTGCAAGCTCCAGCGCGCCGCCCTCGCGGGCGATGAACTCCCAGGCCGCGCGCTCGGCGAGGGTCTTGGACTTCGGATAGGGTTGAATGCCCGGACCATCGAGCCGGCTCCAGTCGGTCTCGTCGAACGGCCGGCGCCGCCCCTCGTGGCCGTAGCCGATCGCGGCGAAGGATGAGGTCACCACCACGCGCCTGACACCGGCATCGCGCGCCGCCCGCAGCACCCGCAAGGTGCCCTCGCGGGCCGGCACGATGAGCTCGCTCTCATCCTTGGGCACGGCGGCTGGCAGCGGCGAGGCGATGTGCAGGACATAATCGCACCCGTCGACCGCGGCCGACCAGCCCTCGTCGCTGTTGAGATCGGCGGCATGAAACGACAGCGGCCCGGTGTCGGTCGCACCGCCGCGCCGGAGCATTGTCAAAACCTCGCTTCGCCGATCGGGACTGCGCAAGGTCGCGCGGACACGGTGGCCCGCGGCCAGCAGCTGCAGGATCGCATGCGCCCCGATGAAGCCGGAGCCGCCGGTAACCAGAACCTCGCTCATCAGAATTGCGTTCTCCGGGCAGGACTCCTGGGCGCAAGGATGGCAGTGCGCGATGGCAAGGCCATGTCGGGACCCGCTGCGCTTCGCGCGCCGGCGCTCAGCTCGCTTCCGTTGCGGCCACCGAACTCTCGCCAGGCGTCCTGAGCCAGGGCAGCTCGAACTGGCAGGTCAGCCCGCTCTCGGCAAACGTCCGCTGCAGATGCCTGACGGTGCGGGTCAGCAGCCGGCTGCCGAAGCCGACCACCGGCGGCTCTGTTGCCGGCGGGCCGCCGCTCTCCTGCCAACGGACATGCAGCGCGTCCTGCGCCAGCGACCAGCTGACATCGACGTGACCGTTGGGCGTGGTAAGCGCGCCGTATTTGCTGGCGTTGCAGGCCATCTCGTGGATGACGAGCGCCAGCTGCGTCGTCAGCTCGACCGGGACCAGGACGGCGGGGCCGCTGATCGCGAGCTGATCCGGTGTGCCGGCGAACGGCGCGACCTGGCTCCTGATGAGCGCGGCGAGATCGGCGCCCTGCCAGTCGTTCTCGGCGAGGCTGGTGTGCACCGTCGCCAGCGCATGCAGGCGCGAGGTGAAATCGCGGACCTTGGCGTCGTGGCGCGGCAGCAGCTGATGCGCCAGCGACTGCACCACGGCGAGGCTGTTCTTGACGCGATGGGCGAGCTCATGCACCAGCAGCTCGCGCTTGCGATCGGCTTCCTTCGCGGCCGTGACGTCGATGTTCACGCCGATCATGTACGGATCGCCGCCGCCCTCGCCGCCCAGCATGCGGGCGCGCGCCTCGATCCACCGGATCGAGCCGTCGGGCAGCGGCACCCGCCATTCCGAATCGAGCTCCCCGGTGATCAGCGCCTGCTTGTTGTCCCGGTCGGCACGCGCCTGATCCTCGGGATGCACCAGCGCCAGCCAAGCGTCATAGGTCCCGGGGAACGTGCCCGGCGCAAGACCATAGAGCTCTTCGATCTCATCGGACCAGTGGCTGGCGCCGGATCTGCCGTCCCAGGTAAAGGTGCCAAGCCGTCCGTATTTCGCGGCGAGCTTGAGCTGCCCGGCCGTGCGCGACGCATCGTCCCTGGCCTGGGCGAGCATCCCGAAATTCTCCTGGATGACGCGTGCACTCTCCGCCTGCGCCCTTTCGGCCGCAGCCAGTCGGGCGTTGAGCGCCCGGACCTCCGGGGGATCGGCGGGCGCGGCCTCACCGGGGATGGCGCTCTTGACGGCGATGCTTTCGAGCGGCCGGGCGATGCTTCGGCCGATGCCGGCCGCCAGCAGCAGCGCCAAGGCACAGATCGTCGTCGCCACGATGGTCGCGGTCTGGACCGTCGAGGAGATCGCCTGGGCGAAGGCCGCCTGCTTGATGCCGACCCCGACCGTCCAGTCGCTCAGTTGGGGACGCGCATTGGCGTTGATGACCCGATCGCCCTCGATCGACGGAAACTCCGCAATCCCCTCGGTCTTGGCCGTCGCCCGCCAGCCGGCCGACGCCGGCTGCCCGGTCGTGGTCGCGTTCTTCGGGATGCGCGAAACGTAGCGGCCCTGGCCGTCCATGATGCCGACCAGCCAGTCGGCCGGCAGCTGCTGCTGGGCCAGCAGCCGGGTGTAGCTCGCGGCCGGCATGGCAATCGAAAGGCAGCGGAACGGCTTGCCGTCCTTGAAGACGGGGACATCGACGGTCGCCACCCACGCGCCGGAGTTGGGGCCGGTAAAGATGTCCGAGATCGACGGCCGCCCCGACTGAAACGCCCGCTCCTGCGAGCGCCGGCCCTCGGGAGTGCGCTCGCCGAGCGGCTTGCCCGGCGTTGCGATGGTGTTGAGCAGCAGCCGGCCGCTGGCGTCGGACACGATGATCCAGCCTTCGCCGCTGACCGCACCGACACGGCGCGCCTCTGCCTCGAAGCTGCTGAGATCGGCAGCGCTGAGATCAGGCGACTTCGCCAGCACCTCCGCGAGCGCGATGTAGCGCCGCAGTTCGGCGTCGACGGCACCGGAGATCGTTTGCGCGGCATAGGACAGGCCGCGCCGGATCGAGGCGTCGGCAGATTGCGCCATCGACACGATGACATAGGCGATCAGCCCGACGCAGGGCAGGAACAGAATGCCGGCCAGCAGAAGGAGGCGTCCCTTGATGCTCAGGACGCCGTAGGAACGCTGCATCGTTGCCAGCGCGCCTCTGGCTATGTTCGGCTCGCCCATGATTCCCCGCGGCGTTCCGAGATGGAACCGCAGATAATTCAGCAGACGCCGAAAAGTTCCGGATGTTTGGAGAACAAAGGCGCTTGCGTTCGCTCCCGCACAGCCTGTGCGGACCGCACGAACGCGTCTCGGCCGTCAACACTGCGGCCGCACCCGGCAAGCGGCCGCAATCCCTGCTCGTTCAGGTCAGCGTCGCGATCTACTCGTCGCGATAGACCTTTTCACGCTTCTCGTGGCGTTCCTGCGCCTCCACCGACAGCGTCGCGATGGGACGGGCCTCGAGCCGCTTCAGCGAAATCGGCTCGCCGGTCTCCTCGCAATAGCCGTAGGTGTTGTCCTCGATACGCTGGAGCGCCGCGTCGATCTTGGAGATCAGCTTGCGCTGGCGGTCACGGGCGCGAAGCTCGATCGCCCGGTCGGTCTCCGACGACGCGCGGTCGGCGAGGTCCGGATGGTTCACGTTCTCCTCCTGCAGAGCCTGCAGGGTGAGCTTCGATTCGCGCAGGATCTCCTCCTTCCATGCCAGCAGCTTGGCGCGGAAATAGTCGCGCTGGCGTTCGTTCATGAAAGGCTCTTTTTCGGAAGGTTTGTAGTTCTTCAACTTTTCCAAGGTCAGCCCATCTGTACGTGCTGGCGCCGGTTTCGGCACCGGCGGACGGAATACGCCCGTTCGCGGCCGCGTTATATAGCGGCCTCATGTGACAGACAATATTTCCATCGGCACGGGCGCCCCGCCGTTCGGGCCGTTGCACAGGCAAATTCGGCCCCAGCCGGCGGGACGCCGCGGATGGCCTCAGTAACCGACCGTGAAACGGGCCCGCCGGTGCGCCGGACGCTCGATTTCGTCGGCCATCGCGACCGCGAAGTCCTCGAAGGTGATGAAACTCTTGCCGTCGGCATCGACCAGCAGCTGATCCGTTCCGAGGCGGAACTTGCCGGTCCGGGCGCCGAAATCGATCATGGCCGAGGGCGACAGGAAGGTCCAGTCGAGCTCCTTCTCCTGGCGCAGGCGGTCGAGGAACGCGGCACCTTTCTCCGCCTCGGCCTTGTAGATGGCCGGAAAGCCGGGCGTCGTCACCAGCCGCACACCCGGCGCGACCTCGAGCGAGCCGGCACCACCGACCACGAGGTAACGCGATACGCCGGAGTCCTTGGCGGCTCCGATCAGGGTCTCGACATCGCTGACCAGGAAATGGATCGCGCTGATCGCGACATCATGGCCGGCCCACAGTTTCGCCAGCGCGGCGCGGTCGTTGGCATCGCCCTGCACCGCCGTGACGTTGGCGCGCTTCTCGATCTTGTCCGGGTTGCGGGCGATGCCGGTGACCTGGTGGCCGCGGCTGGCCAGCTCGGCGGTGATACGGGATCCGGCACGGCCGGACGCGCCGGCGACGGCGATCTTCATGGGGCAGCTCCTATGTTCGAGATCACGAGGTCGGATCCGAGACTGGACGCAGCCACCTCGGTATCCGATAGTGACTAGATAGCCGAACGAATGCTGGTGTTAAGAGCGCACTTTAAGATCACCTGGTCACGCCGGAGTAACCGATGAGAGCCGCGAACGTCTACGCCGCCGACTGCCCGACCCGCCAGATCCTGGATCGCGTCGGCGACAAATGGGCCGTGCTGATCCTGATCCTGCTGCGCAACGAACCGTTGCGCTTCAATCAGTTGCGGCGGACGATCGAAGGCATTTCGCAGAAGATGCTGTCCCAGGTTCTGAAGAGCCTGGAGCGCGACGGCCTGGTGCGGCGGCGCGCGATCGCGACCGTTCCGGTCACGGTCGAATATTCGATCACGCCGCTCGGGCTGACGCTCGCCGCTGCGGTCGATCCGCTGCGCGACTGGGCCGAGCGCCATCTCAAGGAGGTCACCGCGGCGCAGCGCCGCTACGACGCGCAGCAGCCGTCGAAGGCGGCTTGAGCGCGCGCGATGCGTCTCAGCCCCGCCCGGCCTTGGCGAGCTCGACCTCGACGCGCAGCTCGATCTCGGAGAGGATCGCATCCAGTCCCGGGTCGCCCGAGGTCTGCTTCAGGTCGGCCGCGGCATCGCGCAGCCGCAGCGCCATCGCGGTGTCGAGCCTGCCGGACAGCAGCGACAGCTTGAGATCATCGAGCACGTCGAGCGCGCGCTTGCCGCGCTGGACCGAGCGCTTGCGGCGCTCCGCCGGCTCCTCCTCGATGCCCTGCAGCGCCAGCAGCGCATCGATGTTCGCAGTCTGCTTCGGCGCGAGCGTCGCGCGCGTGTCCTGCGTGGTGCCGGCATCAGGCAGCCTGAAGCCGCCGGACGAGGTCTTCCGCGTCGCGCTCGTCGACGAGCCCAGCGTCGTGCCTTTCGGTCCGTAGATGCGCATCGATGGCTCCCGCAAGCTTCCGCCTCTCGACGGGGAGATTGGCTCCGTCGTGGTTAACGGTGCGTAAACGGCCCGGCAAATTCTGCCGGGGCGGCAGCTTCGTTCCCCCGGCGCACCCCGGGATCGCAACAAGGCTCGCGATTGATTTCACACTCTTTCAATGAGTTAGCCCGGAGCATCGCCCTGGCACGGCGCTCGCATAGTTGAACGTCGATCATGCGGTCATGGGAGTGGCCGAGTGATCACTTGAAGAGTTCGAGGGGAGCATAGGATGCGACGCGTCCGAACTACGCGCCTGTTTCAGGTCGCCTGCGCCGCCGTGCTGGCGCTGGCATCTACCGTCATGTCTGCGAATGCGACCTCGCGGATCAAGGATCTCGCCAATATCGAGGGCGTGCGCCAGAACCAGCTGATCGGCTACGGCCTCGTGGTCGGCCTCAACGGCACCGGCGATACGCTGAACAACATCCCGTTCACCAAGCAGTCGCTGCAGGCGATGCTCGAGCGCATGGGTGTCAACATCCGCGGCGCCACCATCCGCACCGGCAACGTCGCCGCAGTCATGGTCACCGGAAACCTGCCGCCATTCGCCACGCAAGGCACGCGCATGGACGTGACGGTCTCCGCGCTCGGCGACGCCAAGAACCTGCAGGGCGGCACCCTGCTCGTCACCCCGCTGCTCGGCGCCGACGGCAACGTCTATGCGGTGGCGCAGGGCTCGCTCGCGATCTCCGGCTTCCAGGCCGAGGGCGAGGCCGCCAAGATCGTGCGCGGCGTGCCGACCGTCGGCCGCATCGCCAACGGCGCCATCATCGAGCGTGAGATCGAGTTTGCGCTGAACCGGCTGCCGAACGTACGGCTTGCCCTGCGCAACGCCGACTTCACCACCGCCAAGCGCATCGCCGCCGCGATCAACGATTTCCTCGGCGTCAAGACCGCCGAGCCGATCGACCCGTCGACGGTGCAACTGAGCGTCCCGGCGGAGTTCAAGGGCAACGTCGTCGCCTTCCTGACCGAGATCGAGCAGTTGCAGGTCGATCCTGACCTTGCCGCCAAGATCGTCATCGACGAGCGCTCCGGCATCATCGTGATGGGCCGCGACGTGCGCGTGGCGACCGTCGCGGTGGCGCAGGGCAACCTCACCGTCACGATCTCCGAAAGTCCGCAGGTCAGCCAGCCCAACCCGCTGTCCCGCGGCCGCACCGTGGTCACGCCGCGCACCAGCGTCGGCGTCACCGAGGAAGGCAAGAAGTTCGCGGTCGTCAAGGACGGCGTGTCCTTGCAGCAGCTGGTCGACGGCCTCAACGGCCTGGGCATCGGTCCCCGCGACCTGATCAGCATCCTCCAGGCCATCAAGGCGGCCGGCGCGATCGAAGCCGACATCGAGGTGATGTGATGGCGACGTCCTTCATCGACTCCTATCATGGCCGCGTCGCCCTTAGCATGCCGACGGCGGCGGCGGTCACCGCGCCGCGCACCGATCTCGATCTCGCCGAGGCGCTGACCAAGGTCTCGCCCAAGGCGCAGGCCAGGGCCAAGGCGACGGCGACCGACTTCGAAGCGATGTTCCTCAACAGCATGTTCTCGCAGATGACCAGCGGCGTGAAGGGCGAAGGTCCGTTCGGCGACACGCCGGGCACGGGCGTCTGGCGCTCGATGCTGACGGAGCAATATTCCAAGAACTTCGCCAAGGCCGGCGGCGTCGGCATCTCAAACGACGTCTTCCGCACTCTCATCCTGCAACAGGCCGGCAGCAGCTCCGGCGCCAACGGCAAAGCGTAGATGTTCGCGTGACAAGCGCGTGGGCGGCAAACGCTCGCGCCGAAGGGAGTTATGAAATGACCGCACAGGGCCAGGCGAAGAAGACGACCTACACCGCCGCCACCAGCGCCGCCGAGGCACGCGCGCTCGCCGACGAGATGGTGAGCGTCATGAGCGAGCTGATCGCCGTCATCGAGCAGGAGACCGAGCTGGTCCGCGCCGGCAAGCTGCGCGAAGGCATGGCGTTCGGCCCGAGGAAGACCGAGCTGTCCCGTCACTACGTCACGGCCGTCGGTCGTCTGAAGGCGAGCCAGAATTTCATGAAGCAGACCGCGCCGGAGCTGCTCGCCACCCTGCACCGTCACCACGACACCTTCCGCGCCATGCTGCAGGTGAACCTGACCGTGCTGGCCACTGCGCACGCGATCTCGGAAAAGATCGTGCGCGGCGTCAATGCCGAGGTTCAGCGCAAGAACATCCCCAGCACCTATACCGCCGGCGGCCGCCGCGCCGCCCCGGGGGCGCGGCACCTCACCCCGCTCGCCGTCAGCCGGACGCTCTGAGCCTCACCGCCAGACCCCCATCTGCATCGCAGCGCCGCGCCGCCTCACGGGCCGCGCGGCCATCGCCGCTTAACGCTCGGATAAGCTTAAAAGGCCCGGGCGAATCACAACGCGCCGTTCATCCTATTTCCTAACATAACGTTGATTGGTCATCGGCATAGTTGCAAGCGGGATGGGTTGGGAATTGACTCGATGGCCATGAGGAGGCTGCCATGAGTTCCGATTTCAGCGTAAGACCGGTAGGGACGCCAGCGTCCGTTCCGATAATTCCACCGTCGAGCCAGGCGGTGGTGAGCGCTGTTCCAACGGACCTTCCTCCCAGCCAGACCGTGACCGCGGCCGAGCCCGGCGCCCCCGTGCGCAACGACATCCCGGTCAACATCGCGAACGATCTGTCGGTGTCGCGCCAGGCCTATTACGATCGCGCCGCTGCCGCTCTGGTGTTCCAGGTGGTCAACCGCAAGACCGACCAGGTCGTGACCCAATATCCAGATGAGGCCGTGCTGCGCCGCCGGGCCTACTTCAACACGCTCGATCTGCAGAAGGATCTGCAGAAGGCGGACGTGCCGCGCGTCGTGGCGACCGATCGCACAGCCTGAGCCCCCCGCGGGATCGAGCCGCTTCATTCCGCCGCCTGCACGCCGCCCCACCGGGCGGCGTTGCCGTATCGAGCGGCGCAGCTCTGGCGGATCAACTGCTCCGTATCGCGTAGGCGGTGTCGAGATAGGTCTGGCCCGAGGCGGCGTCGGTGACCACGTTCTTGATCTGGGCCTTGCCGTTGCCGGTCAGCGTGAACTTCGTATCGCCGATCCTGAACGCATTGTGCTTGATCAGCACGTCCTGATACTTGTTCACGCCGTCGCGCTGGTAGCGAAGCTTGGCGTGAAAGCCCTCGACGTTGGCGATCGAGACCGTGAACGACGTCCCGTTGGCATATCTTCCGCGCCAGCCGCCCTGATGGAGCGTCTGATCGACGGCCACGTATCTGCTGTTGCTTCGCGCCGTATTGAACAGGTTCGACTTGTCGGACGCAGAGGGGATGCTGCGATGACGCGCCTCCCGCCCCTGCCCCTGTGGTCAGCTCCGCCCGGACAATCCCGCGGCGATGTGGCAGTTGATGTCGATCAGCGACTTGAGCTTCGCCGGATCCGGGTCCATCTGCATCTCGATCGTCTGCTTCATCACGAACACGCCGATGTTTGCGATGTTCTGGCGGATGTCGAGCGGATTCGGATTGTCGTCCGCCTCCATCGCGCTCATGAAGATCGTCCACAGGCGACGATTGAAGAGCAGAGCCTTGTACATGTTGCGATCGGGGCCATTCCAATTGGCCTGGACTTCCTGCAGCTGCCGTGCCGCCTTCAACAGAGCCTGAGCTTCGATCTCCCGTGGTGATGCCGTCGTCTGCGACGTGCGGGCATAGGCTTGAGCGGCATATGACATCAACTACTCCGGACTGACGCAGGGACACGACCAAACTGCCCAGGTTTTGTACTTTGCGTGCCTTTAAAATATGGTTAGCGGCCGTTAGCGGAATTTGTTTCGTAGCGTCACGGAGCACCGCAAATCGCTTTGTTTGGTGCACCTCTTAATTTCTTGCGAACCGACTTATTCAAAATGTCCGGACGAAGATCGCGTGTTGTTCATCCCGCCCTGGCGGCTTGAACTACACGAACAATGGCGTTCTCACCGAGCTCATCCACTGTCCCCGGCGTTGACCTGAGACCAGCGCCGGCACGCGCGGCATGGCCCAACGCAGAAGCGGCGGGCATGGCCCGCCGCTTCGATGAGATACTATTCCAGCGCGTTCGCGCTCAGCGCAGGAGCTGCAGCACGCTCGCCTGCGACTGGTTGGCCAGCGCGAGCGCGGAGACCGCGATCGACTGGCGGGTCGACAGCGCCTGGCTGTTGGCCGCTTCCTCGTTGGTGTCGGCCAAGGTCAGGTTCGACGAACCGGTCTGCAGCACGTTGATCAGGTTCTTGTTGAAGTCCTGACGGACCTGCACGATCGACAGGTTCGAACCGAGCGACGACGCCTCGGAGCGGATCGCCGTCGATGCGCTGTTCAACGTCGACAGCACCTTGTTGGCCGAGTTGCTGTCGAGGAAGTCGGTGCCGACCACCAGCGCCGACAGGCCGAGACCGGTGCTGTTGAAGGTCACGCCGGTGATGTTCAGCGTGGACCGTCCGGTCTCGTTGAACACCAGCTTGAGCGTATCGCCGTTGAGCAAATTGATGCCGTTGAACGAGGCGTCCTGCGCCGTGGTGTCGATCTGCGCCAGCACGTTGTTGTACTGGGCGATCAATCCGGCGCGTGTGGTCTGCGAGTTGGTGTCGGCCACCGGCGTGGATGCGGTCACACCATTGAAGGCCTGGCTTGCCGCCGTGGAGGAGCCGGCCACCGCGCCGATCGTCGACGACGCCGATTCGTTGGTCGTCAGGATCGTGAGCTGGCCGTTCGTGCTGAGGCTTGCCTGCAGATTGTTCGCCGCAAGCGCGGTGTTGAGCTGCGCCAGAGTCGATATCTGCGAGGCGCCGGTGCCGAACGTTATGTTCGTGGCGACACCGCCTCCTGTCGAGGCTATGGTCAGTGTCTGTCCTGACAATGCAGGCGGATTGCGCGTCGTGGTTGCGGCCGTCAATCCGAGCTTGGCCAGGGCCGTGCCCGAGACTGTCAGATCCTGCGCCGTGCCTGTCGCGAGAGTTATCTGGCCGCCGCTCACAGTGGACGGCGTCGCAGTCGCACCGGTCACGGAGTCGATGGCTGCAAGAAGGTTGCTGACGGTGTCGCCGACGCCGATATTGGTGCCGGCCGAGACCGAACCGGCCACGAAGGTGAACACCACGCCGTTGACCACGAGCGTGTCGCCGGTCGTGACGCTGCTCGCCAGGTCGTTCGAGGTGGAGCTCGCCGTGCCGGACAGCCTGGTGGAGCCGGTGATCGCGACCGCCGCGCTGGTGTTGTCGTTGTTGACCACGGAGCCGGTCACGAACTTGTTCGAGGAGCTGCCGAGCAGGTTGTTGGCCGTCGCCCCCGGAATGACCGCGGAGGTCACGCTCGACTTGGTCGTGTAGCCCGTGGGAGCCTGGAGCACCTGACTTGCGATCGACTTGGCGCTGTCGACCAGCTTCTGCAGCGAGGTGAGACCGGTATTCGCAGCCTGGAGAACCTGGACACCGTTACCGATGCTGTCGAGCAGGTTCGCAATGTCGCTCGCGCGGTTGTTGAGCGATTGCGCGGTGAAGAATTCGGTGGGGTTGTCGAGCGCCGTGTTGACCTTGTTGCCGGTGGCCAGGTTGTTTTGAGTGGTGGCCAGCAGCGATGCGGTGTTTTGCAGCGCCAGCAGGTTTTGGCGAACCGAAGCCGAGAGAACGATACCGGACATGTGTGTGAAACCTTCCTAGTTATTCACCAGGAGGTTCTAGTCCATCCACTTTTAAAACATGGTTAATGGCGCTTTAAATTTCTTGCTTAACGACTGGTTGCGATCCCTCAGCTCCACTCCCGTCCGGTTCCAGACCAGTATTGATACGGATCGGGCGGCCGAACCAGGCGAAAAAAAGCGGCGGGGTTGCCCCCGCCGCCTTGGTTTTCGAGAGATGCCGATGCTTGCGGATCAGCGCAGCAGCTGCAGCACGCTCGCCTGCGACTGGTTGGCGAGCGACAGCGCGGACACCGCGATCGACTGGCGGGTCGACAGCGCCTGGCTGTTGGCCGCTTCCTCGTTGGTGTCGGCCAAGGTCAGGTTCGACGAGCCGGTCTGCAGCACGTTGATCAGGTTCTTGTTGAAGTCCTGACGGATCTGCACGACCGACAGGTTCGAACCCAGCGTCGAGGCTTCCGACCGCAGCGTCGAACTCGCCGAGTTCAGCAGGGTGATCACCTTGTTCGCCGAGTTGTTGTCGAGGAAGTCGGTGCCCGAGGTGAGGTTCGACAGGCCGAGACCGCCGGTGTTGAAGGTCACGCCGGTGATCGAGAGCGTCGACTTGCCGTTCTCGTTGAAGGTCAGCTTCAGCGTGTCGCCGTTCAGCAGGTTGACACCGTTGAACGAGGCGTCGGCCGCGGTCGTGTTGATCTGCGCCAGCACGTTGTTGTACTGCGAGACCAGGCTCGCGCGCTGCGTCTGCGCGGTCGCATCGGCCACCGGAGCCGCCGCCGTCAGGCCGTTGAAGGACTGGCTGGAGGCCGCCGCCGTACCACCGATCGCGCCGATCGTGGCCGAAGCCGCGTCGTTGGTCGTCGTGATCGAGATCTTGCCGGTCGTATCGATCGAGGCCTGCAGGTTGTTGGCCGCGAGCTTGGCGTTGAGATCGTTCAGCGACTTGACCTGCCCTGTCCCGAGGCCGAACGTGACACTCGTCGCCGTGCCACCTCCTGTGGCGCCGATCGTCAAGGTCTGTCCCGACAATCCGTCGCCGACGGCAGTCAGCCCGAGCTTGGCCAAGGTGCCGGTGCTGCCCGAGAGCGTCAGTCCGGACGCCGGCGGCGTCAGGGTGATCGCACCCGCAGTGATCGACGCGGTAACGCCGGTCTGGGTCTGGATCGCCGACAGCAGGTTGCTGACGCTGTCGCCGATGCCGATGTTGGTGCCGGTCGAGGACGTGCCGGTGACGAAGGTGAAGGTGGTGCCGTTGACGACCAGCGTCTCACCCGAGGTGATGCCGGTGGACAGATCGTTCGACGAGCTGCCCGACGTACCCGACAGCTTGGTCGAGCCGGTGATCGCCGCCGGGGTCGTGTTGTCGTTCTGCACGACCGAGCCGGTCACTGCCGTCGAGCTGGAGCCCAGCAGGTCGGTCGCGGTCGCGCCGGTCAGAGCCGCCGAGGTGACGCTGGACTTGGTGGAGTAACCCACGGAACTCTGCAGCACCTGGTTGGCGATCGACTTGGCGCTGTCGACGAGCTTCTGCAGCGAGGTGATGCCGGTGTTGGCGGCCTGCAGCACCTGCACGCCGTTGCCGATGCCATCGAGCAGATTGGAGATGTCGGAAGCGCGGTTGTCGAGACCCTGGGCGGTGAAGAAGTTGGTCGGATTGTCGAGGGCCGAGTTGACCTTCTTGCCCGTGGAGAGGTTGTTCTGGGTGGTGGCGAGGAGCTGAGCCGTCGACTGAAGCGAGAGCAGATTCTGACGCACCGACGCCGAGAGAACAATACCTGACATTTTCATACCCTTCTGGTGTGAAACAAACTGCCCGATCCATTCAGGATCGAGGCGAAGCCCGCGGGTGACTGCACCACCGGGCGACGTGCGTTAAGGTAAATGCGAGCGGCTAACAAACAGTGAAGTCACGACCGCTCGCGTTGCCCCACGCGCCGCACCGGCACGGCCGCGCCGAGGTGATTCGCCGCGGATCACATTGAAAACACCGCATATTCGCCGCCCGCGCCCGGCCGTTTACCGTCCGTTAACCATGATCGGAAAGGATTGCTGCGCGCCGACCGATCGAGCGCGCAGACTCCCCGCGCGATTGAGACTGGCAGCTGGACCGGTCATCGGCCTCGACGCAGCAGGTTCGGCGCCACGCCGATTGCGGCAACGGAGAATGAGAATGGCCCTGAAAGTCGAACTGAAGCCGCATGAGCGCATCATCATCGGCTCCTGCGTGATCACCAATACCGACCAGCGCGCGCGCCTCCTGATCGATGGCGAGAACATTCCGATCCTGCGCGAAAAGGACATCCTGACGCCGGAGACGGCCGACACGCCGGCCAAGCTCGTCTATCTTGCGGTCCAGCTGATGTACATCTCGCCGGGGGCAGATGCGGATCACGGCACCTATTTCAACCTGCTGCGCGACATCATCACGACGGTGCCGAGCGCCTGGCCGATCATCGAGGCGATCAACGGCCATATCCTGAACGGCGATCTCTATCAGGCCCTGAAGGAAGCCAAGAAGCTCGTCGCCTACGAGAAGAAGCTGATCGAGCAGGCTGAAGCCGAACAGCAGGACAAGCCGGTGAGCTCGGCGGCCTGAGCTTTCGCGTCCTCCCATCGGAAGGCCCGGCTCGCCAGTCGCGAGGCCGGGCCTTCCGAATTTTTGCGCGGTCGCCAGGCTCCGCCGCCAGCAACGTCGGACCTCTCCATGTCGTCCGATGAAAAAGCGGCGGGGTTTCCCCCGCCGCCCTGGTCGTCGAGATGCGATGCCTTTCGGATCAGCGCAGCAGCTGCAGCACGCTCGCCTGCGACTGGTTGGCGAGCGACAGCGCGGACACCGCGATCGACTGGCGGGTCGACAGCGCCTGGCTGTTGGCCGCTTCCTCGTTGGTGTCGGCCAAGGTCAGGTTCGACGAGCCGGTCTGCAGCACGTTGATCAGGTTCTTGTTGAAGTCCTGACGAACCTGCACGACCGACAGGTTCGAACCCAGCGTCGAGGCCTCGTTGCGCAGCGTCGAGCTCGCCGTGGTGAGCACGCCGATGACCTTGTTCGCCGAGTTGTTGTCGAGGAAGTCGGTGCCCGAGGTCAACGTCGAGAGGCCGAGGCCCGCGGAGTTGAAGGTCACGCCGGTGATCGACAGCGTGGACTTGCCGTTCTCGTTGAAGGTCAGCTTCAGCGTGTCGCCGTTCAGCAGGTTGACACCGTTGAACGACGCATCGCTCGCGGTCGTGTTGATCTGCGCCAGCACGTTGTTGTACTGCGAGACCAGGCTCGCGCGCTGCGTCTGCGCG
Organism: Bradyrhizobium sp. HKCCYLRH2060; assembly: GCF_051168135.1. NCBI lineage: Bacteria > Pseudomonadati > Pseudomonadota > Alphaproteobacteria > Hyphomicrobiales > Nitrobacteraceae > Bradyrhizobium > Bradyrhizobium sp. HKCCYLRH2060. Next base: position 507,504 of record NZ_JBNPUK010000003.1, on the reverse strand, counting down.
GTCACATCGGCCACCGGAGCCGCCGCCGTCAGCCCGTTGAAGGACTGGCTGGAAGCCGCCGCCGTACCGCCGATCGCGCCGATCGTGGCGGACGCCGCGTCGTTGGTCGTGGTGAGGGTGATCTTGCCGGTCGACGAATCGATCGAGGCCTGCAGGTTGTTGGCTGCGAGCTTGGCGTTGAGATCGTTCAGCGACTTGACCTGCCCTGTCCCCAGGCCGAACGTGATGCTGGTCGCCGTGCCACCTCCTGTGGCGCCGACCGTCAAGGTCTGTCCCGACAATCCGTCGCCGACGGCAGTCAGCCCGAGCTTGGCCAAGGTGCCGCTGCTGCCCGAGAGCGTCAATCCCGCCGCCGGCGGCGTCAGGGTGATCGCACCCGCGGTGATCGACGCCGTCACGCCGGTCTGGGTCTGGATCGCCGACAGCAGGTTGCTGACGCTGTCGCCGATGCCGATGTTGGTGCCGGTCGAGGACGTGCCGGTGATGAAGGTGAAGGTGGTGCCGTTGACGACCAGCGTCTCACCCGACGTGATGCCGGTGGAGAGGTCGTTCGACGAGGTGCCCGACGTACCCGACAGCTTGGTCGAGCCGGTGATCGCCGCCGGAGTCGTATTGTCGTTCTGGACGACCGAACCGGTCACAGCGGTCGAGCTGGAGCCGAGCAGGTCGGTGGCGGTCGCACCGGTCAGGGCCGCCGAGGTCACGTTCGACTTGGTGGAATAGCCCACCGCGCTCTGCAGCACCTGGTTGGCGATCGACTTGGCACTGTCGACGAGCTTCTGCAGCGAGGTGATGCCGGTGTTGGCGGCCTGCAGCACCTGCACGCCGTTGCCGATGCCGTCGAGCAGATTGGAGATGTCGGAAGCGCGGTTGTCGAGACCCTGGGCGGTGAAGAAGTTGGTCGGATTGTCGAGCGCCGAGTTGACCTTCTTGCCCGTGGAGAGATTGTTCTGGGTGGTGGCGAGGAGCTGAGCTGTCGACTGAAGCGATAGCAGATTCTGGCGCACCGACGCCGAGAGGACGATACCTGACATTTTCATACCCTTCTGGTGTGAAATAAGCCCCGATCCCTTCGAGATCAGGGTGAAGCCCAGGTCGACTTGAGCGACCCGGACGACGGGCGTCACGGTGAATGGCAGTGGCTAACAAACGCTGAAGAGTTGTGGGGCGCAGCCGCCTCAATCAGCAGAACAGGCGCATCGGCGCGGCTCATTGCCGCGTCATCACGCAGGAACGCCCCTTGAAAAGGCTCATTGATTCAACAACCGCACCCGTCATTCACAACGCGTCAACCACCTTTGGAAAGGTTTCGACACGCGCGGCTACATTCCGTCGGCGGTCGTCATCGACCAGCGGACGACGCCTAGATGCGGTTTGCGATCAGAGCGCCAGCGGCGGAGCTTCGATCTCGATCAACGGCGTGAGACCGGCCGCGCGCTGGCGGCCGAACATGAGGACCGCCGCAATCAGCCGGTCGATGTCGCTCGTCCCGGTGCGATGATTGACGATCGCGGCACGGATCGCCAGCCGTCCGTCGAGCATCGTGGTCGACGGTGCGGCGAGGCCGGATTCGTGGATGTCGGCGACGATCTCGCCGTTGAGCGCATCGGCATCGTCTGCGCGATAGCGGAAGCAGACGATGTTGAGATTGACCGGCGCCAGCAGCTCGAGCTCGGGCTCGGCGCGCACCCGCGACTCCAGATGGCGCGCGAGCTTGCAGCTTCGCGCGATCACGGCACCGAGCGCGTCCGTGCCGAACGTTCTCAGCGTGAACCAGGTCTTCAGCGCCCGGAAGCCGCGCGACAGATCAGGACCGAGATCGCAGGGCCATTCGGCGCCCGCCGCGAGACCGCGGGTTTCCCGGCGCAGATAGGCGGCCGGCGAGGCGAAGGCGTCACGATGCTTGGTGCCATCGCGCACCAGCAGGAAGCCCGCATCGTAGGGCACCTGCCCCCATTTGTGAAAATCCAGCGCAATCGAATCCGCCAGCTCGATGCCGGCGAGCTTCGGTGCGAGCTCCGCTGACAGCATCGCGAGCGCACCGAAGGCGCCGTCGACGTGAAACCAGAGCCCCTCGGCACGGCAGAGCTCGGCAATATCAGCGAGGTCGTCGATGGCGCCGATATCGACGGTGCCAGCGGAGGCGACGACGAGAAACGGATGCAGGCCCGCGGCGCGATCGCGCGCGATCGCGGTCCGCAGCTCGCCGACGTCGACGCGATGTGCGGCATCCACCGCGATGCAGCCGAGCGCGTCGCTGCCCAGTCCGCAGATGTCCATCGCCTTGGCGATGCAGCCATGCGCCGCCTTCGACGTGTAGGCGCGCAAGCGCCGCCCCTCCTCACCGAGACCCGCCGAGCGAACCGACGCGCCGAGCGCGGCGCGGCGCGCCACCAGCACCGCCATCAGGTTCGCCATCGAGGTGCCGGTGACGAAGATGCCGCTGGCGCATACCGGAAAGCCGAACAACTGGCGCGTCCAGTCGACGACCTGCCGCTCGATCTCGATCGGCGCATGGTCGCGGCCGCCGAGATTGGCGTTCAGTCCGGCAGCCAGCATCTCGGCAAGCATGCCGACCACGGTGCCGCCGCCGTGCACCCAGCCCATGAATCCGGGATGCACGTTGCCGGTCGCGTAGGGAACGACGAGCTCGCTGAAATCGCGATAGACCTCGGCGAGATCGGTCGGCGCGTGCGGCAGCGCGCTGCGGAAGCTCCGCCGTGTCGCCGGCGACATCGGCTGCCACACCGGCCGGTCGCGGATATCGGCGACATAGTCGATCATGTCGTCGAGCATGCGATGACCGAGCGCGCGCATCTGGTCCCAATGTTGCGGATCGAGCGTCTCCGCCGTCCGCGACGCGGGATCGATGCGCAGCCCGGCGGTCACGCCGCCTGCTCCGCCCGCGACGCGGCGCGCTTCTCGATCATGGCCGCGAAGGCCGCGAAGATCTTCTGCATCTGCGGCGGCTTGTAGGGGAAGATCTCCGGCGAATCCATGTTGTGGACGACGGCCGTATTGTCGGCCTCGAACACCAGCAGCGCGCCGTCCCTGGTCTCGGCGCAATCGATGATGAAATAGTCGAGGCCGACGCGCGCGGCGATCGCATCGAGCACGCTGCGATGACGGCGGCCGAAGCCGATGTCGAAGGTCTGCATGAAGGTCGCCTCTTCGAGGCGCTTGCTCTCGCTGCCGGCCATGTTGGCGTTGAGGTACCAGATGTCCCAGCGCCGCGCGATCGCCATGTGGCAGGCGTAGGCCGTGCCGTCGACGAACACGATGCGGTACTTGCGGAACTGGCCGTCCTCGCTGGCATAGTCGACGAAGCGCGAGACGAAGAACTCCTGCTCGTCGCGCTCGTCGAGATAGAGCGACAGCTCGAGCGGCTCGTCGATCTTCTCGAGGCCGACGCCGGCATGCGAGCCGCGCGGCCGCACGATGACCGGGAAGGCGAGCGAGTGGTCGACGTCGGTGATCCATTCGCGCTCGTCGGCGATCTCGATCAGGCGCTCGCGGTCGACGGGGATGGTCGCCGGAATGGTGAGTCCGTCGATGCAGGCCAGCAGCGCATGCAGCTTGTCGCGGTCGAGATGCCAGATCCGCTCCGGCGGATTGAGCAGCGGACGCGGCCAGCGCGCCGCGACAGCATCGATCTCGCGCAGCGCGTGCTGGCAATCCTCGGAATCGGAGGCGATGACGATGGCGACGTCATGGGCCGGCAGCGGTGCCAGCAGGTTCGCGCCTGGAACGACGTAGAGCAGCAGCAGCTCGAAGTCGGTATCCTCGAGCAGGAACTCGATCGGCGTGTTGCTGCCCATGTCGGTGGCCGCAGCGAGCGCGAGCACGCGCAGGCGCGGCGTCTCGCTCTTGCAGCGCACGCGATAGAGCTGCTGCGACTGCAGCACGTCGTGCTGGATTGCAAGCCCGGACGATTTCTCGCCGATGAGCTGCGCGATCAGCGCCAGGTCGAGCCCCTCGCCCGGCTCCGCGCGGCCGTCGAGCAGCTTGGCGAGCAAGGCGGCCCACAACGGTTTCAGGTCCTGGCCGTCGAAGGCGGCCTTGGCGAGCTTGGCCATGCCGACCCGGTCGGCACATCCTGCGCCGGTGGCGTCGGCCAGCGCGAGCAAATCAGTCGGCATTGCAGATGTCCCTGAGATCCTGGCTGCTCAGATCCGATACGAGCAGCTCTGTTTTGGCAACGATGTCGGCGACGCGGTCGATGTCGGATTCGAGATTGACCCGGGCGGCGGTGACGTCGTCACACCATGCGTCCGTCACCTGGCGCGCCCCGATGCACAGCCGCAGCGCGGCCGTCGGCGCCTCGCCCGCGCGTTCGATCCGCACCGGCTGGCCGATCAGGCACTGGCGCGCGGCAACCTCGGCCGCTCGCCCGGTGAAGCGGCTGCCGAGATCGCGCTGCAGCGCGCGATATACCGCCTGCGTCTCACCGAGGCCGAGCGGGCCGCCGTCACGCTGGAGCGCGAACGGGAAGATGGTGGGAAAGCCGAACTCGCCATCGCTCGCATCCGGCGCAGGCGCGCGGGCGGCGATCGAACGCAGCGCCGGCGACAGCATCAGCAGGCTTTCGATGGACTCGCCGAGCTGCCGGATCGCCATCCGGCGGAACGGCTCGGGCACGGCGTGATATGCGGCGATCTCCGCCAGCGCGGCTTCCCAGCGCAGCCATTGGCCGATATTGGCGCGCGGCGCCGTGCGCGCGCGCAGATCCGTCCAGGCGAGCGGCCAATCGCTGCGATTGACATAGTCGAACAGGCCGGGCGCGATCGGATGTCCGCAGCGCAGCGCAGCCGCTGCGGCCGCGGGCACCAGCAGGGCGCCGCTGAAGGCGGGTCCGCCAAAGAACTTCGCGCCCGTGACGAGCACCAGATGGCCGCGATCGAGATGGGCGCGCAGCCGCGCCGTGCCGAGCCGCATCTGGCAGGCATCGACGACGACCTGCACGCGCCCCGGCCAGCGCCGCGCCACCTCGTCCAGGCAGGCCATGTCCGGCGCGCGCCAGCCGAGCTTGGAGGACTCCATGACCTGCAGCAGGACGCTACGGCCCTTCCGCGCCAGCGCCTCGACGCTGTCGAGCACCTCGGCATCGATATCGCCGCGCGGCTGCATCGATGCGCCGTCGAGCAGCGGCAGCGACACGGCGTCGCCCGAGAGCCCCTCGATCGGCGTGTTCGTCCGCACCGCCAGGCCGTTCGCCGTCCGCGTGCTGAAATGGTGTCCCCGGGCGCTCGCGGCAGTGCCGCTTCCGGTCTGGTCGCTGCCGACGACGATGCTCGTGACGCTCTCGCCGAGCATCGCCCGCACCAGCGCCAGCGCATGCAGTTGCGAGTCGGTGCCGGACGGCGAGAACACGATGTCGATGTCGTCGGCAAGGCCGAGATGTCCGCGCAGTTCGCAGCGCATCTCCTCGGTGCGCCGGTCGAGCGCGGCGTCGAGGCCGAGCGAGATCGCCGCATGCATCAGTTGCTCGCGCGCCAGCTCGACGCGCGCATAGGCGCGTTCCGAAATCGGCGACGCCGTGCTCGATGCGAAGCACAGCACATCGGGTTCGGGCGACGGCCCGCAGCCATAGACGTTGCGGCCCCAGGGGCGATCGAGCGCCAGGCGGGCGTCGCCGCCATCGATCAGGAGATCGCCGAGCAGGGCAAACAGATCACGCAGTCCGGCCGCGACGCCCTGCTCGCGCCGGTCGATGCGGGATGGCTGGGAGATCTGCGACCGGGTTGCCGCCGGGGTCATGGTACGGATCGTCAGGCTGCGTCAGCCGCAGCAGCGGTCGGAACCGCCACCGCCGAGGCGAATTGCGAGGCGACATTGCCATGGAAGACGGACGGACCGACGTGATCGAGCCGGCTGTCGAGATCGGCCCAGATCTCGCCGCCGAGATCGGTCCATCGCCTGCAGAACGCGAAATCCTCGCTGAGATAGGTGCCGGTCGCCGGATCGATCATGCATTCGAACAGCGCGAAGCGGTTCCGGCTGCCGGCCAGCGCATCCTGCGAATGCTCGCGGAAGAACTGCAGCGGCGCGTAGGCCGGATGCGCGATCATCGCCTCGATGACGCGGCGGCGGATCATCAGGAAGCCGGTGCCGGCATAGCGCACGCGGGTAAAGCCGTTGACCACCGCGACGTGGTCCGGATTGTCAATCTCCAGCACGTAGTCGAGCGACGCCGCCGGCACGTCCATCCGGTTGTCGTTGATGGCGCGGCGCGCCTTGCTCCAGTTGACCTTCTTGACCGGATAGACACCGGCGACCATGTCGCCGCCGGACTCGATCAGCCGGAAGACCTGCCTGGGCGTAAAGCCGATGTCGGCATCGACGAACAGCAGATGGGTTGCTGTGGGATCATTGAGGAACAGGGTGACGAGATTGGCCCTCGCCCGGGTGATCAGCGCATCACCGTCGCGCATGTGGACGGTGAGGCCGACGTTGGAGGTGGCGCGCAACTCGCGCTGCAGGGCGAAGATCGAGCTCGCATAGATGCTCGACACCTGGCCGCCGAAGCATGGTGTCGCGACCACCAGATGAATGCGCTCGTCGGTTCCGTCACTCACGTTCCGCCTCCAGACAAAGAGGCTCTCGCCCCAGATCTGAACAAAAGCTAAAGAGACGTGGTTAACGAAAACCTAACCGCCGTCCCCGGGGCGCTACAGATATTTCACCAGCGTCAACTGGGCGAGCATCGCCGTCGTCTGGTAGGACGCCTGGAGGTTGGTCTGGAGCTGCAGGATCTGGCTCGCCACCTCCTGCTGCGAGATGCCCTCGGTCTGGTCGACCATGGCCTGCATTGCCGCCTTGGCCTGGGTCTGGCGCGCCGTGGCGTCCTTCATCGTGGTCTGGGCGTTGGCAAACTCGGTCTGGATGTCCGAGATCGCCTGCTGGCCGAGCTGCGGCGTCAGGTTGGCGGCGATGCGCTGGCTGAGCGCGCCGATCTGCTGCGGGGCATTCGCACCCGCCGGCGGCGTGTTGACGGCGGCATAGACCGCGGTCTGCTGCACGAGGTTGCGGATCGCATACTCGTTGCCCTGGGCGCCGAACTGAATGCTCTGCGCCGTGTCGATCCGGATGGTCGCGCTCGACCGCGCCGAGCCGGGACCGCTGTTGCCGGTGTACCAGGCGACGGTGTTGGCCGAACCGTTGACGAGGCTGGTCGCCGACCCCAGCGGCGAGCCGGAGACGCGCAACGGCGGCGTCGGCGCCGTCACGGTGCCGGAGAAGCCGAGCGCCCCGAACGCACCCGCGTTCGAGCTCGACACCGAGAAGCTGGCGGCGGCGTCGGTGCGCAAGGTGATCACGCCGCCGCTGACCGTCGACGGCGTCGACGTGCCGCTGAGCGTATCGATCTTCGACAGCAGCGTCTGCACGCTGTCGCCGACATTGATCTGGTTGTTGCCGTTGGCGCCGGAGGCGACGAAGGTCAGCGTCTGTCCGTTGACGGTGATGGTGTCGCCGGTTGCAAAGCTGGTCGCGATCGAGTCGGAGCCCGCACCGCCCGACAGCAGCGTCGCTCCGGTGATCGGAGCCGGCGTTGCGAGCTTGTTGTTGACTACGGTGCCCGACACGGAGCTCGCCGTGTTGAAGAAGTTGTCACCGGCGACGACCGCCGAGGCGGCGGTCAGCGAGGTGTTGGCCAGCGTCGACAGCGCCGTGTTGAGCGCCGCGTTGAGATTGGCGGAGGTGGCCGCGGGCGTGGCACCGATGGCGAACGTATTGGTCGGCGCCGGCGTCGTGGTGGACGCCGTCAGCTTGATCGATTCCGAGGTGCCGTCGGGCAGCTTGAAGGTGAAGCTGATCTGGTCGCCCGCATTCGGATTGCCGGCGGTGAGATCGACCGAGATGCCCGCGGGCGAGCCGGACGGTCCGGTCACCGTGGCGTTGGTCAGCGACGACGTCACCCCGCTCAGCTTGAAGCCGAACGGCGAGCCGGCGACGTCCTCCGCCAGCGTGATCGGCATGGTGGCCGACGCCGACAGGTTGAGACGCCCGAGACCGTTGAGCCCGAGATCCGCCTGCTGCCGCTCGGCGATGACCTGCTTGAGCCCGGCCTGCGTTGTGGTGCCGTTCAGGATGTCGTCGGCCGATGCGATCGCCGGCCGGTCGGTGGCGCTGCCGGAGAAGATGTAGCGGTCGCCGACCTGCGTGTTGAGGATGCCGGTGATCGCCGACAGGTTGGACAGCGCCGTCAATTGTCCCGTGGTCTGGCCAGTGCTGGTCAGGTTCTGTGGTGTCGCCGAGGCGCCACTCTGGACCTGGTCATGAATCTTGGACAGCGATTGCAGCGAGGTATTGACCGCGCCGATCACGGTATTGACGTGGGTCATCGTCAGCGTGAACGCCGAGATGTTCGACAGCTGCGCCCGCGCCGCGATCGCGAACCCCTCGTCGGGCCCCATGCCGGCGTAGTTGTTCGCCTTGACGCCGCTCGAGAGCTGCGTGGAAAGGTCCGCGAGCTGGCTCGTGATGTTCCGCACGGACAGGCCGAGCAGAGAGCTTCCGTAATTGACACTGCTGATCGTCATCTTACACGCGCCTCACTAAAACGCCTGGAGCAGGCTCTGCATCATGCTTTGCACGACCGACATGATATGGGCGTTTGCCGCATAGGTGTTCTGGACCTGGATCAGGTTGGACATCTCGCTGTCCATGTTGACCCCCGCGGTGCCCTGGAACTTCTCCTTCAGCGTGCTGACCACGACGGCCTGGCCCTGGCTGAGCTGGGTCGCCAACGTCGACGCACTGCCCTGCTGGCTGACGAATTGCTGCAGATAGCCGGACACCGTGCCCTGGAACGGCTGCGCCGCCGAGCCGAGGCCGGTGGTCGGCGAGTAGCTGAAGGTCGCCGAGGTGAGCTGCGCGAACAGGAAGTCCGGCCGCGTCGAGTCGCCGGCCGCCGTCTGCGGCGAGGTCGAATAGGTCGACAGCTTGGTCGGATCGTTGAGCAGCGCCGGGTTGACGTTGAGCCGCCCGGCGAGCCCCGTCATCTGCGAGCCGGTCGAGGTGATCGCGCCGGTGTAGAGCGCGCCGCCGTCGGTGAACACCGGGAGCTGCGCATTGCCGCTGGCAAGCGTCTGCGTTGTGGTGGTGGCCGAGGCCGCCTTGACGGTCGCCTGGCTGCTGCCGTCGTCGGTGATCCGCAGCGTGCTGCCGGAGGGATTGGAGAACTGCAGATGCGCCGACCCGAGCGCGCTGTTGAGCTGCGAGACCACCGAGGCCATGCCGAGCGAGAAGTCGACGCCGACATAGGACGGGTTGGCTCCGGTCGCATTCTGCAGCGGCAGCGCAGCGGGATCGTTGACGTTGACGACCTTGATCTGACGCTGGACGTTGCTCGAGTCCGTGTAGGTCAGGTTGATGGTGTTGCCCGCCAGCAGTCCGGTGGTCGAGACGTCGAAGCCCGCCGGCGGCCCAGCCACCGCGGTGCCCGCCGTGGTCTTGTCGGACAGTGCCGAAGCCATCGTCGCCGCGAGCTGGTCGACCTGGGTCTGGGCCTGCACCAGGGTCTGGTCGCGCAGCTTGAGGTCGGCTGCGATCTGGCCCGAGTTCAGCAGATTGTTCGACACGACGTCGAGCGACACGCCGTTCGACAGCTTGATGTTGAGCTGGCCGACGCCGGTCTTGGTCGGATCGCTGTTGTAGAGCGAGGTGGCGTCGAGCGTCCCCGGCGAGGAGAAGGTGAACTCCGAGCTGAGGCCCGCGCCGACCAGCTGGATGCCCGAATTGGTGAATATGCTCGTGCCGTTGGTCGGGTCGGACACGACGCGGATATCGACATATTTGGCGAGCGTGTTGATCGCGTTGTCGCGCTGGTCCTGCAGGGTCGCCGCCAGCGGGTCGGAGCTGTCGAGGCCCTGCAGCTGCGTGTTGAGCGTCGCAATCTGCTTGATCGCCGCGTTGGCCTGCGTGACCGAATTGCCGATGTCCTGCTCGACATTGCTGCGCAGGGTCTGGATGCCCTTGGTGGTCGCGTTGAGCTGCAGCGCCACGCCCTGCGCCGCCGACAGCGCCACCGACTGCGCCGACTGGTTGCTCGGATTGTTCGACAGCGACTGCAGCGCCGTGGTGAAATTGTTCAGCGCCGTCTCGAGCGTGCCGCTGCCGCCGGGCGTACCGTACACGGTCTGCAGCTGGCTCAGGATGTTGGCCATCTGATTGGCGTAAGTCCCGCCCGAGGTCTCGGTGCGGAGCTGGTTCTGGACGAACAGATCGAGCTGACGGTTGACGCCGGTCGTCGTCACCGTCGAGCCGAAGCCGCCGCTGGCGACCTCGATCTGGTTCGGGTTCTGCGCGACGTAGCCGGGGGTGTTCGCGTTGGCGACGTTCGACGAGATGATCGAGAGCGCGGCCTGCGTCGAACGCAGGCCGGACATCGCGGTGGCGAGGGCAGAACTCAAACCCATGTGCGGTAGCCTTATGTCAATTCAACTGCCACGTCTCAGCGCGATCAGCGCAGCACGTTCAGAAGATCCTGCACCATCGAATTGGCCGTCGTGATCACCTTGGTGTTGGCCGAATAGGCCTGCTGGGTCACGATCAGCTTGGTGAACTCGTCGGCGATGTCGGTGTTCGAGCCTTCCAGCGAGCCGCCCGAGATCTTGCCGGTCGCGCCGATGATGGCCTGGCCGGACTGATCGGTCGCCTCATAGGCGCCGCCGTCGAGCGCCTTCAGGTAATTGGTGCCGTTGAAATGCGACAGCGTCACCTGCGCCAGGTTGATGGTCTGGCCGTTGGAGAAGGTGCCGGTGACGACGCCGCTGTTGTTAACGGCGACCGACTGCAACTGACCGGCGGCGAAGCCGTTCTGATTGATCTGGTTGATGGTCGCCGAGCCGATCGTGCTCGCATATTGCGTCAGCGCGCCCGAGGAGATGTTGAGGCTGACGGTACCGAGCGTGGTGCCGTCGACCACGACGTTGGGGATGGAGATGTTGGAGGTCGTCGGCGACACCAGCGAGCCGTCGGAGGCGAACTGGAAGTTGGTGCCGACGTTCTGCCACGCCACGGTCGAGCCGGTCGCGTTCGAGTCGGTCTGGTAGAACAGGTTCCAGGTGTCCTTGTGGCCGGTGCCGAGCGTCGCGCTGTCGACCTTGCCCCAGCGCAACTGCACGTTCACCGGCGTGCCCGACGAGTTGTAGGCCGTGACCGCGCCGCCAGAGATCGTCTCGTTGTTGAAGTTGGTGAGATCATTGCCGATCACGATGCCGGTGCCGGGACTCGCCGTGCGCGTCAGTGCCACCGGTGACGTGAGGCCGAGCGCGGTGAAACCCGGGGACGCGCTGCTCATGGTCCAGTCCTCGCCGCTGCCGGAATGCAGCGTGATCTTGCCGGCGGTGATGGTGGGCGTCACGCCGGTGACGGCCGCGATCTTCGCCATCAGCGTGCCGACGGAGTCGCCGACGTTGATCTGGGTGCCCGAGGCGCCGGAGGCGACGAAAGTGAAGGTGATGACGTCGCCCGCGCTGCCGGTCATGGTGATCGTGTCGCCGGTGGCAAAGTTGCTCGTGATCGAATCGGTGGCCGCACCACCCGACAGCAGCGTCGACGTGGTGATGTTCGCCGCGTTCTTGTTGACCGCCGTACCGCCGGTGACGGTGGAGTCGGCGTAGAAGTTGGTGCCCACCGGCAGCGGCACGTTGGAGAGGTCGGCCGAGTTGAGGCCGCCGGCCGCGACCAGGGTGCCGGTCGCGGCATTGCCGCTCGCGGCGGTCTTCGGCTGCGTCGGCAGGTTAGCGGCGTACTGGATCGCGGTGGTCGCCTGCGCCGGCACGAAATTGTTGGCGAATTGCAGCACGGTCGGCACGTTGCCGGTGGCGTTGCCGGTCTTCGGATCGACCGCGACGCCCATCAGGTAATAGCCGGCGCCGTTGATCAGGTTGCCGTTGGCGTTGAGTTGGAAGTCGCCGCGCCGGGTGTAGTTGGTGACGCCAGTGAAGACCGGCACGTTGTCGACGACCGAGGAGGCCTTCTGCACGTTGAAGAAGCCGTCGCCGTTGATCGCCATGTTGGTGGCGACCGAGGACGTCGAGACGGTGCCCTGGGTGGTGATGGTGGCCTTGGCGAAGGCGGTGACGCCGCCGGCATTCTGGCGCGTCGGGTTGGTCGCGTTGGGGATGAGGTCTTCGAAGCTGGTGCCGATGCCCTTGTAGCCGACGGTCGACGCGTTCGCGATGTTACCGGAAATGTTCTGCAGCGCGAATGATTGAGCGGACAGACCGCTCACCGAAGTATTCATCGCGTCGAAGATACCCATACCAATCTCTCCACTGTGATGCCGGTGACAGGTCGGCCCGCACCGCGTTTCGTGGAGAGCTGTCGCAATCGCTGTGCCAGATGCGAAAATACTGTGAAATCAGCGGGTTGAAAAACAACAACGTCAAAAAACCAGCGTCAAAACTGGTGAACAATTGCCGAGCCGGCAGTTCTTGCCGGGCCGGACACGCCAAATCGCGCTCCGGCGCGGCCGCTCGTCACGGCTACCGGCGCGTCCTCAAGACCCCCATCTGAGCCTTGAACGGACGAGCCGGAATATCCGGGCGCAGATTCCCGTCAGGTCGACGACGGATTTGCCGGGTGGAACGTGAGCGACAGCCCGTCCATGCAGTAGCGCAGGCCGGTCGGCTTGGGGCCATCGTCGAACACGTGGCCGAGATGGCCGCCGCAGCGGCGGCAATGCACCTCGGTGCGGACCATGCCGTAGGTCTTGTCCTGGCGGGTCGCCACGGCATTGTCGAGCGGCTTGAAGAAGCTCGGCCAGCCGGTGCCGCTGTCGAACTTGGTGTCGGAGGAGAACAGCGGCAGGTCGCAGCCGGCGCAGGCGAAGGTGCCCTTGCGATGCTCCTTCAGCAGCGGGCTGGTCCACGGCCGCTCGGTGCCCTCCTCGCGTAGGATCTCGTATTGCTGCGGCGTCAGTTGCGCGCGCCACTCGGCCTCGGTTTTCTCGACCTCGAACTTCTCGGCGGCGCGGGCCGGCGCGGAACCGCCGAGCCAGCGCAGGGCGGCGAAGCCGAACAGTCCGGCGGCGGTGGTCAACATCAGGCGGCGGTCGATCATGGCGGTCTCCGTACGGCGATGGGTTACCGGATCTACGGATGGGATCCCGCGAAGTTACGTCGGGCGCGGGCGCGGCGGCTCACTTTCTTGCGAGGTGTCAGCCCTCCCCGGCGTCGGGATGACGGTTCAGATCGGATGGCTGCGGCCGCAGCGGCAGCCGCGAGCCGGGCCGCTCGGCCGCCCGGCGCCGCGCTTCGGCCGCCCGGATCTCGCGCATGCGCTCCTGCGCACGCGCGCGCTCGCGGTGTCGCGCCAGCGTTCCGGCCGCGGCGGAGCGGCCGCGGACCCAGAGATTGACGACATGCCCGGCAACCCGGCCGCTGACGCCGCCGGCCCAGACCAGCTCGAACGGCGAGAACAGCTTCCAGCGATCGTCGCCGGCGAGGATCGCCTGGGCGATCAACTGTCCGGCCATCGCCGAGGTGTTGAGCCCCTGCCGGCCGAAGCCGCTCGCGACCCACAGGCCTTTGCGGAGCTGGCCGATCTGCGGCATGCCGTGCACGGTCTGGCCGGTGACGCCGCCGAAGGTGTCGGCGATCTCGACCCGGCCGAGCTGCGGAAACACCGTCCGGATCCGGCGCTGCAGCGCCGCGGCAAATCCGCTGGGCCGCGCGTCCCAGGTCGTCTCCGGGCTCGCCCACATCAGCCGGTCACCGTCGACGATTCGGAAATGATCGATGCCGTCGGTGTCGCTGACCGATCCCTGGAAGGAAATCGCTTCGGCGAGGCGCTCGCCGAGCGGCGCGGTGACGCCGCCATAGCGCCACACCGGCAGCAGCGTATCGGACAGCTTCTGCAGCGGCGCGCCGAGATGGATGTTGCCGGCCAGCACGATGTGCGAGGCGCGCATCCGCGCCGACGGCGTCACGATGCGCTTGCGCACGCCCGACGCATCGATGCTGACCACCGGCGTGTCCTCGAAGATCCGCGCCCCGGCCTTGTGCGCGAGCCGCGCCAGCGCGTGAACGTACCTGCGGCCGTCGAGCTGGAACGCCTTGGGATAATGGACGCCGTGGAAGTAGCGGTCGGTCTTGAGCTCGGTCCTGACGCGCTCGACCTGCCAGCCCTCGACCTCGGTGTCGAAATCCTCGTGCAGCATCTGCAGGCGGCGGATCAAGGCGTCGCCGGCGTCGACATTGGAGACTTCGAGCGCGCCCTCGCTGAGCCCGATGCCCGGCATCGCTGCCTCGGTGGCCTGGGCGCGGATGAACTCGGCACCGGACCAGGACAACGCCCATAGCGCCCGGGCATGCGCGAGCCCGACGCGCTCGATCAGATCCGGCAGCGGCAGGTCGAACCCAGGCATCACCGTGCCGATCATGTGGCCGGATGCGTTCCACCCGACCTGGCGGCCTTCCAGCACCGCGACGCTCGCCCCCTGCCGGGCCGCGCACAATGCCACCGTCAAGCCGGCCAATCCCGCCCCGACCACGCAGACGTCGACGTCGAGGTCGAAATTCAGCCTGGTGCGGCCGTGTGCACCTGCGGCATCCGCGTCATCGTTCACGCTTGTGGAAGTCTCGCTCATGGCGTTTTCTTAGCGAACCCTGCGCCGGACGTCATGACGCTTTTAATGGCGACAAAGAGACGTGGTACAGCCGGACCCAGCCTGAACGATTCGAGACGGAATTCCATGCGCCGATTGATGCTGCTGCGCCACGCCAAGACCGAGACTGACGCGCCGACCGGCCGCGACCAGGACCGCCGTCTCGACGAGCGCGGGCACCAGGATGCCGCCATGATCGGCGATTTCATCGCCAGCCACCCGCCGGTGCCGGAGCTGGTGCTGGTCTCGACCGCGGTCCGGGCACAGCAGACCTGGGACCTCGCGCTTGCGGCGATGAAGGACCGTGTCCCGGCCCCGCAGGTCGAGACCGTTCCCGGGCTCTACGGCGCCGAGCCGATGCAGATGCTGCATCACATCCGCCTCGCGGCAGTGCACGATCCGAAGCAGCTCCTGCTCGTCGGGCACAATCCCGGAATGCACGAGCTCGCGCTGGCGCTGACCGGCGGGGGCGATTCAGAGGCCCGCCACGAGCTGATGCGCAACATGCCGACCGCGGGTTTGGCGGTGCTCGATTTCGACACCGACGATTGGGGCGACGTCAGCTTCACCCGCGGCCGTCTCCTGAGATTCGTCACGCCCAAGCTGCTCAAGCATGGCTCGGTCGATTGACAGGCAGGTCCGGTCCGGCGCGTAATCCCGGCGGACAGAGGAGGACCTTCGATGTTCAACTCGATTCTGGTGCCGATCGATCTGGCCGACACCGACCTCGCCAAGCCCGCCATCGCCACCGCGGCCACGTTGGCACAGACCTGGAGCGGCACGGTGCATCTGCTCAACGTCATGCCGATGACGCCGGTGATGCTCGCCGAATACGTCCCGGCCGATTTCGACGCGCAGCAGCGCGAGACCGCCGAGGAAGCGCTGTCGATCGTGGCGCGCGAATCCGGCATCCCGGCGGAGCGCATCAGCTATACGGTGCGCCAGGGCGGCATCTATCACGAGATCCTCGAGGAGGCAGCCAAGGTCAAGGCCGACCTGATCGTAATGACCTCGCACCGCCCGGCGATGCGGACCTACTTCCTCGGCAGCAACGCCGGCCACGTCGTGCGCTACGCCAAGTGCTCGGTGCTCGTGGTGAGGCCGTAAGACGCGGCCCGTCCGACGCATCCTGCGCGTGGACCAATTTCCACTTCGTGGTCATTGCCATTGCATTGGCGTTTCTCGATCATATTGCCCGACCGAAGCGCCGACTGAGGACACCGTCATGAGATGGCCTCTGCCTTATCCAAGGGCTGGTGACGTATTGGGTATCCTATTCATCGTCGCGCTGCTTTGCCTTCTCGTTTCTGGCTTCTACTGGTTTCCCAATCCTAATCCGAATACGGGATTTGGTCCGGACTGGGATTGCACTCCTGTCCCCAATGGCCAACCGATCTGCATCAAAAAGATAGGTCAGTGAACGCAGTCCGCTGACGGAATGAACCACGCGGTTGTCCGAATGCCCCCGATCATGCGTCGGCGTGATCTCGATCGAGTTCTTGCTTCGGTTGGCTGTGAATAAGGATCCGGCTAGCGTGAAACGATCCCATCGAATCTCACGCGCATGTTGGAAGACCCTGAGCAAGTGTTGGGTCAGACGGGCGGAGCCCGAACGGCGCGGGCAAGCCAGAAGCTGCGCTCGCCGTTGGCCGGCTCGCCGACTGACTGTGCGATCAGTTCGAATCCATTGTCGCGCAGCAACGCAGCGTACTCGGACGGATCGAGAGACGCATGATAGAGCGGATCGCCGCGGTAGGACCCGATGGCTTCGCCATGTGCGGGTCCGGCGTTGAACAGCAGCACGCCGCCCGAAGCCGTGCAGGCCGCGAAGATCGGAAACATGCGCCGCTGGTCATCATGTCCGAGATGGAAGAAGCTGTCCCACGCCAACACCCCGTCAAATCGCCGCCCTGAGGTCCACGACCGCATGTCGGCAACGACCCATTCCTGATCCGGCATTCGCGTCCGACACAGCGCGATCATCGTCGGCGAGCTGTCCACCCCGGTGACGGAAAATCCTTGCGCCGAGATGTGCGCTGCGACCGGCACACCACCCCCGCAGCCGAGATCGAGCACGTTCGCGCCCGGCCGCAGGAGCGTAACGAAGCGTTCGATGGGAGGCTTGTCAGTCCAGGCGGCCGCGCGGCGGTCAGCGTCCCACGCCAATGCGTGACGCTCATAATGGGCGACGATCCGGCTCGCACCTCGGCTCATGGAAGCTCCGTCATAGAAGTAGGGTCGGCAAAGGCGCGCCCGATCAGCGTGCTTGTCCGTGCCATCTGAGGGCGCCGTGCCCACCGTCTCGCGCGGATGGAGAGACGGTGGGCACATCATCGTGCGGCTCGCGCCCCCCGATGACTTTGCCCACCCTACGGGGCTCGCACCTTTGCCTCGAGCTTTGCGCCTCACGGCCACTCCGCAATGTAGCCCTTCGCCTTGTACGGCGCGATCTTGTCCCATTCGCCGAGCACGCGGCGGCGGAATTCGGGATGTGTGTGCCAGAGATGGCGCGGCACGCCGAAGCCGTCCACCGTCAGCAGCATCTTCTCCACCTCGGGCCAGTGCCGCTGCAAGGTCATCGCGTAGCGCCGCGCGGTCCAGCTGTTGCCGAGACAGATCACGCTGCCGACATTGGCGAGGCCGAGCGCGGCGTCGATCACCGGCAGCGCGAGCACGACGTTCTCGCCGGTGTTCGTGGCATGATGCTCTTCGAGGATGCGCTCGGCCGGAACGCCGCGCCTCACCATGGCGGCCTTGATCAGCGTACACTCCGAAACATCCGCGCCCGGCGTGATGCCGCCGCTGACGATGGCGTGGCGGAAGTAGCCCTGCTGCCATAGCTTCGCCGCCGTCTCGGCACGCAGCTCCTCGTCGACGCGGGTGCCGAACACGAACAGCAGATCGGCCGGCCGCAGCGGCGTGTCGGCGAAATGCCGCGCGTTGATCGCGGCGATCTCGGCGTCATCCGGCCTGCGCAGCGCGCGATCCTGCATCGTCCCACTCCGAAAGCGACTCGCTCAGTCTGGCATGGTGCGCGAAATCTGCACGATCACATTCGGTGACCGGCGATGAGATTGCGTGATCACGGCAGCAGCGCGGCCGGAATGTCCGCGAACGTGTAGCTGCGCGGCCGGTTGCGGGTGATGAAGCCGCCGACATACCAGGCGAACAGCGCGGCGAAGCCGATCAGGAACAACGCGCCCGACCATTCGGCGATGACGAGCGCGCGCACCAGCAGCCCGGTCATCGCCACGGCGAGCAGCGCGATCGCGGCGAGCGCCGCGCCGTAGGTGAAGCGGCCGAGACCCGCGGTCAGCCGCGCGTTGCTGCCGCTGACGGCGAGCCGCGCATGCAGGCCGACGATAAAGGCGCGATAGGCCTCGCTCTGCGGCGCCATCAGGGCAGCCGTCTGCCACGAGACGGAGACGATGCCGAGGCGGCGGCCGTCGCGATGGGTGATGTCGGCCCGAAAACGCTTCGCCTGCATCGACACCGGTCGGTAGGACAGCCGGATCGCGGCGATCTCGGCGTAAGGCCACAGGCCGGTCCGGCCGGCGAACCGCCACGACAGGCCCTGCTCCGTCAGTTCGAACTGGTGCGCGGCCCCGATCAGCGACGCCTTGTAGGCGTAGCGGATCGCATCATCGCCGGCCGTGGTGGTGCGCTCGGAAATGGATCGGTCCTGTTGCGTGTGGCGCGCGCCTTATCCTACAAACGGAGCATGAGCGAAACGATCTATTTTCCGCGCCATTTGATCCTGGCCGGGGCGATGGCCGCCGGCGTGCTGCTGGCGCTGGCGGTGCACATGCTTGGCGCCCGCTACGGGCTCGATCTCGGCGGCCTGTGGCAGACCGAGAGCGGCGCCTTCATGCCGGCGGGATCGGCGATCGCGTGGTGGCTGATCGCGACCGTCGGGTTCTCCTCGGGCTATTTCATCGCCAACATCATGCACAGCGCGGTGTCGGGCGAGATCCCGCAGCGGATGCGCAACTTCCTGGTCGTGGTCGGCGTCCTGATGCTGGCCGGCATCGGCCAGGCGATCTCCGGTCCGAGCCCCGTGCCGTCGGCCTCGGGCGTACTGGCAGGCCTCGCCGCCCTCTGCCTCGGCGCCCTGATGGCGTTCTGCGGCGCCAACTTCGCGCTGCGCAAGACCTGACCGGCGCGATCCGCACACGCCGACACCGCGCGGGCGACCCGCGCGGCGTTTTGCCTCATCAGCGATCGAGCGTCAGCTCGCGGCGCGCAGGTTGACGCCCGTCTCGGCGAGCTTGGTCAGCTTCATGTCGGTCGCCTTCTCCTCGTCGAGCGTCTTCTGCAGCACGGCGGCGCAGTCGCTGCGGCCGAGCTGCTTGGCCCAGGCGATCAGGCTGCCGTAGCGGGTGATCTCATAGTGCTCGGCCGCCTGGCCGGCATTGATCAGGGCGGCGTCGAGCACGGTCTTGTCCGCGACCTCGCCGGCGACCTCCTCCGCCTCTTCGATGATGCCGTCGATCGCCGGGCAGTCGACTGCCTTGGGCGCGATGCCATGCATCTCGAACACCTGCTCGAGCCGCTTCACATGCGTCCTGGTTTCGTCGAGATGGGCCAGAAAACCCTGCTTGAGCTTCTGATCCGTCGCCTTCTCCGCCATCTTGGGCAGCGCTTTGACGAGCTGGTTTTCGGCGTAATAGATGTCCTGCAGCTGATGAACGAACAGATCGTTCATCGTCTTGATGTCCTTTGTGAACAATCCCATTTGCTTCACGTCCTCCTGGTTCGGGAACATGGCAGGTCCCGCCCCCGACCGGTGGTCGCCATGTTCACTGTGCTCGCGGGCGCTAACCGGCGGCAGCGGCGGTCGTTCCTGTGTCACCGAGCCTGCCGTCCGGAACCGGGCGCGGAGGACCAAGTTTGCCCGTGAACCCCGCGGGTAACCAGTTGGACCGAACTGAGGCGGATGGGCGGCCAGCCATGTGACCGGAGTGTGACAGACCTGCGCCGCATGGGTCGGAGCTGACCTGTGTCAAGGACTGCACAAGCCGCGCATTTTAGCATAAGAAACAGGCTGTCACGAATTGCCCGCCCCATCGATCAATGGTTTCGCCTCTTTTCCAAGATCTAGTACCGCCCCGCCGGGAGGATGAATGCAGCGCCTGCTGACCACGCTTGGGCGTGGCTTCAAGAAATGGATCGGCTGGAAGCGGCTGGGGATTGCAGCGAGCCTTGCGATCATCGCCTTCGCGATCACGACGCTCGTGCGCACGCTGAAGGGCGTCGACGCCGGCGTCATCCTGACCGCGCTCACCGAAATCCCGCCCGGTCACATCGCGCTCGCGGCCTTGTGTGTGGTCGGCGCGTTCTGCACGCTGACCTTCTATGACTATTTTGCGCTGCGAACGATTGGCAAGAAACACGTGCCCTATCGCATCGCGGCGATGAGCGCCTTCACCAGCTATTCGATCGGCCACAACATCGGCGCCACCGTGTTCACCGGCGGCGCCATCCGGTTCCGGATCTACTCCGACTACGGCCTGTCCGCGATCGACGTCGCCAAGATCTGCTTCCTATCGGGCCTGACCTTCTGGCTCGGCAATCTGTTCGTGCTCGGTATCGGCATGACCTTGCATCCGGCCGCCGCCACCGCGATGGACCAGTTGCCCCCGGCGGTGAACCAGTTGATCGCGATCGGCATCCTCGGGGCGATCTTCGCCTATCTCGGATGGCTGACCGCCGGCAAGAACCGGCGCCAGCTCGGCCAGAACGGTTGGAAGGTGGTGCTGCCCTCGGCGCAGCTCACGCTCGTGCAGATCCTGATCGGAGTGGTCGACCTCGGCTTCTGCGCGCTGGCGATGTACCTCCTCGTCCCCGCCGCTCCGCCGATCGATTTCCTGTCGCTGTCGGTGGTGTTCATCCTCGCTACCCTGCTCGGCTTTGCCAGCCATGCCCCCGGCAGCATCGGCGTGTTCGATGCCGCGATGCTGGTGGCGCTGCCGCAGTTCGGCCGCGAGCAGTTGCTGGCCACCCTGCTCGTTTTCCGCGTGCTGTATTTCGTGATCCCGTTCGCGACGGCGATCTCCATCATGGGCATCAGGGAACTCTGGCTGAATGTGGTCAAGCCGTGGCAGGAGCGGCGCCGGCTGCAGGGCGCGGTGTCGGACGAGATCGCCGCCAAGCGCGCCGCGACCACGGCGCACGCTGCGGTTCCCCAGCGCATCAAGCGGCACTCCCAGCGCTGAGCATCAATTCTCTCGCGGACGACGCAGCGGCTCGCCCCTCGGCCGGTTGAAGTCGCGTGCGATCCTCTTATTTCCGCCCCATCGCTGACGTGAATCCTTGCGCATGACCCGAATGCCCCATCGTCCGTTGCTCGCCGCCTGCGTCCTGGCCGGCCTGCTTGCCCCTCTCGCCGCCACCGAGGTCGCCGCGCAGTTCGGCACGGCGCCGCCGCTGCAGATCAGCTGGGAGGTGCGCAACCGCTTCCGTCTCTTCCGGGAGGAGCGCGACTTCCTGCTGCATACCGAGAGCACGCGCGACCGCTCCATCCTCGCCGCCGAGCAGGCGTTGGCGGTGCAGAGCGACGGCCGCGGCTGGGCCCGCAACGTCGTCAACCGGCTCTGCATCGACCTCGCCGGTCGCATCAACGAGCCATGCACGCGCGACAACGTCAAGGAAAGCTATCTCACGCCGATCGACCACCCGGTCACCGTGCGCCTGACCGGCCCGGTTCCGGTCGGCGCCACCTGCGCGTGGTCGTTCGACGACGGCGACGGGCCGCAGACCTCGACATTCGACTGCGCCGAGCCGGTCAACCTGCGCGTCCGCTACGGCCGGCAGACCGTGGCATCCGTCGATGTCGCCAGCCCGGAAGGGACGCTGCAGGTCTCGACCGGAATCCAGGTCCGCGACGTCCTGATCGCCGGCCTCGGCGACAGCATCGCCTCCGGCGAGGGCAATCCGGACCGCCCGATCGCGCTCGCCGACGAAGGCTTCTGCTTCCGCTCCTATCTCGGCGGTCCGACCGCGCAATATTATCGGCCGAGCCGCGCCGGCTTCAAAGGCGGCCGCGCCTGCGAGGCGCCGGACACGCTGCAGAACTGGCAGAAGCACAGCGCGGTCTGGCTCAACGCCGCCTGCCACCGCTCGCTCTACAGCTACCAGACACGGACGGCGCTGGCGCTCGCCGTGCGCTATCCGCATGTCGCGGTCACCTACCTGCCGCTTGCCTGCACCGGCGCTACCATCGCCGACGGCCTGTTCGGCAGTCAGCGCGCGCGCGAATGCACGCCGGGCCGCTCTGCGGCCACCTGCGCCGGCGGCGTCAACGGCCAGCTCGGCGAGCTGCGCGAGGCGCTGACCGCGGCCAAGCGCCGCCAGCCGGACCGCAAGCTCGATCTGATTCTGCTGTCGATCGGCGCCAACGACATCAACTTCTCCGGCCTCGTCGCCGACGTCATCGTCGATACGCCCACCGAGCGCACGCTGTTCAAGCGCTCCGGCGTGATCGGCTCGGTCGAGGAATCGCGCAGCGAGCTGGCGCGCGACCTGCCGCAGGGTTTTGCCAAGCTGCGCGAGGCGCTGAAGCCGCTGGTCGGCGACCTCTCGCACGTCATCTACACATCCTACGGCAACCCGGCGCTGAGCGGCCCGGGCACGCCCTGCCCGGGTGGTCCGGCCGGCTTCGAGGTCCACCCGTCGTTCAATGCCAATCCGCAGCGGCTCGCCAAGGTCGCGGGCTTCGTCGAGAACGAGTTCCTGCCGTCACTGCGCGGGCTGGCGCAATGCACCGCGGGAGTCCTGTGCCGCGACCCGCAGGCCGACCGCATGACCTTCGTCGATGCGCATCAGGCCGCGTTTGCCGATCACGGCTTCTGCGCCCGCTCGCCGCAGGATCCGCCGTTCGACCGCGAATGCTTTTCGGCCGACGGCGCCAGCTTCGATCCGAACATCGTCAGCGCCGCCAACGAGCCGCTGCTGTGCGGCCGCGGCGCCAGCGAGTATCGCCCCTATCTGCCGCGCGCGCGCTGGATCCGCGACGCCAACGACAGCTACTTCTCGGCGATGACCTATCCGCAAGGGCTGCCGGCGGCGATGCAGCCCTCCGACATCCACGATGCGAGCTGGGGCGTGCTGTCCGCGGTCTATGGCGGCGCCGTGCATCCGACGGCGGAGGGCCATGCCGCGATGGCCGACGCCGCCTTTCCGGCTGCGGCGCAAGTGCTCAACCTCGATGCGGCCGAGCCCAACGTCACCAGCCAGCCGCTGCCGCCCGCGGGCGTGGTGAGGCAGTAGTCGGCCATTCGGGCAGAGATCGCAGAGGAAGAACGGCCTGAAGCGCTCCGCTCCGCACAGCGTCTTTCGGGAGGCCCTCCGTGAGCGGGCGCTCAGGGACAATGGCCGTGTGGCAGCGAGATCTCCGAGCCTCATGGTGAGTTGGGAGCGGACGGAGAGCTGGGCCGCCCCCTCGACGTCCCAACGCTCAGCGCGCAAGTCGGCGGCGACCACCGCCATGCGATCCTGATTGTCGTTGTGCCCAATATGGGTTGTTCACGCACATGGCCGCGAGACCCCAGCCTGCCCTTCGACACTGATCCCAGGATGTATAGGTGCATTCGAAAGAGGTGCTACCACCCCATTCCCACTTTTGTAGGCAGACAGGATAATTGGAATCATGGGTTTGAGCAGCGGCGATCGGGATCATGGAGATGGCCGCGCTCCCCGCGATTATCCAACGCAGCATCAGCATCGCTCCCTCGTCGAATTCCGACCGCTGCGGCCAATGGCCCGCACAACCACCGGCAAGCAACGCTCGGATGATCATGGAGACCTTGTCGTCGACCACGCGCTTGATCTGGATCAAGCTCTTCGCCGACGCGGTGTCCGAGATCGCGCTCCCTTGTCGGCCCGGAGCGACGGTCGTAGTTCGGAAGCCGTCTACTTGATTGCAGCCGGCTTCTTCATCATCGGCGGCGCCTGCTTGGTGGCAGGGCCTGTTGCCGTCGTCGCTTGCGAGGGCAGATATTTGGCGAGGATCGCCGGATCGATCTGCGCCATGTTGCTGTCCGGCAGGCGGGTCCAGGTCTCGTCCTTGCCGAACAGCGAGATGCCGAGATAGCCGTGCAGGATCAGCGACTGCCCATCCGGAGTGACCCGCATGTTGGCCTTCCAGATGTTGCCGTCGCGCGGGTTGAGCACGTTGCCGCCTTCGTATTTCAGCCCCTCGCGCTTCATGTCACGCACGAAGGAGATGCCGAGCACCGGCGCATTCTTGCGGTCATCGCTGCACTTCGAACAGACCTCGTTCGGATTGTCGCCGGGACGCGGAAACGTCTTGGCGATCACGCCCTCGAACACGCCGTCGTGGTCGATGAAGAGAAACCAGCCGACGGGCCTGCCATCCTCCACCTTCTGCCACAGACCGGCCGCGGTCGGCTCAGCCGCGAGCGCAGGCCGCGTCAGCAGAGCACCGGCAACAACGAGCGCGCCGATCGCGAGCTTCGTCACACCAGGCACCAGCCGAAGTCGGGGAAACGCATTGCGCATCATCATCTCACCTTGACCAAGTCACAAAATGAATGGCCGCACAGTACGGCCGTTTCGTGCATCGTTCCAGCCCATAACAGGTCTGGCGCGCCGGTGAAACCGGCACGCGCAGGAAACATTTCTTCACATTTGAGTTGGTCCGGCGGTGCCGGGTTCCACTGTGCGAACGAATTAGTTGACGCCGAGCTTCTTCTGCAGGCTCGACGACGACGTCGTGTACTGGAACACCAGCCGCTTCTCCGGATACACGTAGCGGTGCGCCTTCTGCGCCATCAGCGCGCCCTCGTGGAAGCCGCACAGGATCAGCTTGATCTTGCCGGGATAGGTATTGATGTCGCCGATCGCGAAGATGCCGGGCACCGAGGTCTCGAACGCCGACGTCTCGACCGGAATGAGATTGTGCTCGAGCGCGAGGCCCCACTCGGCGACCGGGCCGAGCTTCATCGTCAGGCCGAAGAACGGCAGCATCATCTCGCACGGCACGGTCTCGACCGCATTGTCGTTGCCCTTGATGGTGGCCGCGGAAAGCTGACCGTTCGCACCTTCGAGCGCGGTCACCTGACCGATGCGCAGATCCATCTTGCCGCTCGCGACCAGCGCGCGCATCTGCTCGACGCTGTGCGGCGCGGCTCGGAAGTCGTCGCGGCGATGGACCAGCGTGATGCGCTTGGCAAGGGGATGCAGATTGAGGGTCCAGTCGAGCGCGGAATCGCCGCCGCCGACGATGACGACATGCTTGTCGCGGAACTGCTCCATCTTGCGCACGGCATAAAATACCGAGGTGCCTTCGTAGGCCTCGATGCCCGGCACCGGCGGACGCTTGGGCTGGAACGAGCCGCCGCCGGCGGCGATCACCACGACCTTGCACTCGAACACCTTGCCGGCATCGGTGGTGACGCGAAAACCGGGATCGCCGATCTTCTCGACCTTCTCGACCATCTCGCCGAGATGGAAGGTCGGACTGAACGGCTTGATCTGCTCCATCAATTGATCGGTGAGGCCCTGCCCCGTCACCATCGGCACGCCGGGAATGTCGTAGATCGGCTTCTCCGGATACAGCTCGGCGCATTGGCCGCCGACCTTATCGAGGATGTCGATCAGATGCGCCTTGATGTCGAGCAGCCCCAGTTCAAAAACGGCAAACAGTCCGCAAGGGCCCGCGCCAATGATCAGCACATCGGTCTTGATCGCTTCGCTCATGTCGCTCTTCTCGTTGGAGGCGCCGCTCGACGGAGGGCGGCAGATGGCGGTTCCGAATTTGTAGCCAACGGGCTGGTCGCAGGGAAGGCACAAAAGCCGCCCTCCGCTCGCGCGGCTTGCAGCGGCGGGCTTAGCCGGGTTTGAAGGGGACATGAATGATGGAGATCAATCGGTGACAGAGACGGCCCGTCGCGACCACGCGCCACGCCTGGAGGACTTTCCCTACCGCCTCACGGACAATGTCCGCTTCGGCGACCTCGACCCCAACCAGCACGTCAACAACGCAGTCTACGCGACCTATTTCGAGACCGGCCGGGTGACCCTGATGAAGGACCCGCGGCACGGCCTCGGCCAACAGGGGCTGGCCTGGATCATGGTGCGGCTCGACATGCATTTCCGGGCCGAGCTGCGCTGGCCGGGCACAATCGAGCTGGGACTGGGGGTCGTGAGGCTGGGGCGCACGTCGGTGACATCAGAGCAGGTCGTATTCTCGGACGGGCGCTGCGTGGCGTCGGCCACCGCGGTCATGGTCCTGATCGACGAAGTGACGCGCAAGCCGGCGCCGCTGACGCCGAATCTCATTGCTGCGCTACAGCCCTGGGTCCGCCGCGGCGTGACGATCGCGCCGCCGGCATAGGCTTGGCGGCGATCATCGGAGGCGCGGCGACGAGGGCGCGAGGCGAACGGTCAGGCCTGACGCTCGGGGGTGGAGACGACGAGGCCGTCGAGTTCGTCGGAGACCTTGATCTGGCAGGAAAGACGGGAATTCGGCCGGACATCGTAGCCGAAATCGAGCATGTCCTCTTCCATCGGGGTCGGCGGGCCGACCTTCTCGCGCCAGGCTTCGTCGACATAGACATGGCAGGTCGCGCAGGCGCAGGCGCCGCCACATTCAGCCTCGATGCCGGGAATGGCATTGCGGATCGCCGCTTCCATCACAGTCGCGCCGTTCTCGATCTCAACGGTTCGGGATTCGCCGGTATGGTCGACAAAGGTGATCTTGGCCATGTGTGCTCGTGCTGCGCAGGAAATGAGGTCGGGCTGTCCTATAACGGACCGCTCCGCTCCGCGCTAGTGCTGCCGCCGGCCGCTCAGGCCGCGCCGAGCATCTCCGAAATCGCCGCGCGGGCCTGCGCGATCGCCGTGCCGAGCCAGGCCAGCGCATCGGCCGGATCGCCCGCCCGCAGCGCCGCTTCGAGCCCTTCCGCCGCATCGGCAACGTCGAGCGCGCCGACGGCGCGGGCCGAGCCCTTCAGCGTGTGGGCGACGGTGGCGGCATCCTCGGGCATCACCTGCAACCGCTCCAGCAGGCGGACGGCCTGGCTGGAGAACATGGCGAGCACCTCGCGCTCGAGCGCGCTGTCGCCGAGCGTCATCCGGCGCAGCAGGTCCAGGCTGATCGGCCCGTCATCGGGAACCAGCGGGGGCGAGGGCATCCATTCGATCCGTGAAAGGTCGGGAATCATGGCGGCAATCCGGTCCGGCGGGCGCGCCGCGCGCGCCTGTGGTAAGCCAAGCACGACAATGGTTAATGCATTGTTACCGGCCCAATTGCCGCGGGTTTGCCGCGATTTGGGCCCGGCTCTGCCCCAATCGCGGCAGAAACGGGAATTCGCAGAACTTCTAAAGTGTTAACGGCGGCTGCTGTTAACGATGATTAAGAATCTCTTAACCACGGCCATTTCTTTCAACAGGCACAGCCAATAGGATGATGCCCGGATGGAGTGGGTCACCTGGCGGAATTTGCCACCCCTGGTGCCTGCGAGGGATGACGTCCGGTTCGAGCGTTGCGAGAGGGCACTCGTACGCGGCTCGCCGGATCGAAATTAAGACGAGGGCTCGGACTCAACATGGCGAACACTCCGAAAAAGGTCAAAGACCCGACTGAAGTTGCGCTGTCCGCCATTCAGGAGGCTTTGAACATCAGCGATTCGTCCGCGCCCACGGACTCGCAGAGCTCGGTCCACGCTGACGGAGCCCCGCCGGTCATGCCGAACGGCGTGTCGAGCCTGGATTCGTTCGACTCCCGTCCGGGCATCGATCGCAGCAGCCTTGACGAGATTGAGCCGCCGCCGCTCGCCGCGCGCCGTCCGGCCAATGACGACCGCGAAACCATCGGCCAGTTGCTGCAGGCGATCCAGAAGGGCCGCCCGTCGCGCGGCGTCTACACGCTGGCAACCGCCTTTGCAGGCATCTGGATCGTCGGCTGCGTGCTGCTGACCATCGGTTTCCTGCCCGCCTTGCAGGCCTTGATCGGCCAGAGCGGCGGCGTGCTGGTGCTCGCCGGCCTCGCCGCGGTGTTCTTCGCACCCGTTCTGCTGTTCTATTTCCTCGCGAGCCTCGCCTGGCGCGGCCAGGAGCTGCGCATGATCGCGCAGTCGATGGCGCAGGTGGCGATCCGCTTCTCAGAGCCGGAGGGCGCCGTCAGCGATTCGATCGTGACCGTCGGCCAGGCCATCCGCCGCGAGGTCGCGGCGATGGGCGACGGCGTCGAGCGCGCGATCGCGCGCGCGGGCGAGCTCGAGATGCTGGTCGCCAACGAGGTCGCGGCCCTCGAGCGCGCCTACAGCGACAACGAGGTCCGCATCCGCGCCCTGCTGCAGGACATCGCCCACCAGCGCGACAACCTCGTCGGCCAGGCCGAGCAGGTCCGCAGCGCCATCTCGGGCGTCCAGATCGACCTTCGCCACGACATCGCGCTGATCTCGGACGCCATCGCCTCGCGGGTCGACGAGGTCGCCAAGAGCATCACCGGCGCGCTGGAAGAGCGCGGCGCCCACATCACGGCCGCGCTCGGCAACGCCGGCGACAACATGATCCTCGCGCTCGGCGAGCGCGGTGGCGATCTGCTCGACCGGCTCGAAGAGGCCAGCGCCGAGACCACCCGCGCCGTGCTCGACGCCTCGGAGCGGCTCACCACCAGCCTCAATTTCAAGACCGGCCACGTCCACGACGAGTTCGCCGACCTGTCGGACCGAGTCCACGAGATGCTCAACGAGCGCATCGACCGCATCACCGGCGAGTTCGAGCAGCGCACGGCGGCCATCGTCGACGGCATTTCGGTGCGCACCGAGCAGCTCCACGACCAGCTCAAGGCCTCCGGCGAGTCCCTCCTGCTGGAGCTCGAACTGCGCAGCGGCGATCTCGTCACCAAGATCGACGAGGCGAGCCAGCGCATGTCCGGCCACATCGTCACGTCAGGCGAGAAGGCGAGCGAGTCGCTCGATGCGACCGTCAATTCGCTGGTCGCCAAGGTCGTCAGCCAGACCGAGAGCACCCACGACACGCTGTCGATCCAGATCAGTGCCTTCGACGAGCTGGTGAAGAACCAGGGCACCGAGCTCGCCGAGCGCTTCGCACGCGACAGCTCGACCTTGGGCGCGCTGATCACCCGGCACATCACAGAGTTCGACCGCACGGTGAAGACCTATGGCGGCGAGATCGTCGAGCGCATGGGCCAGCGGACCCAGGAAATCTCCGACAATCTCAAGTCCTATGTCGACACGTTCGATACGCGGCTGTCGTCCAACAGCGGTGAGATCACGGCGACGCTGGATCAGCGGCTGAACCAGTTCGAGACCAATCTGCAGGCCCGCATCACCACCCTCGACACCTCGCTCGATGCGAAGATCAAGACCTTCGACGACAGCGTCGAGGGCCGCCTCAAGTCGCTCGAGGAGAACTTCGACACCCGCGCGACCTCGGTCACCTCGACGATCGAGGGCCGCCTCGGCACTCTGTCCAACTCGCTGACCGACGGCGCGGCGCAGGTGCTGCACGCGATCGACTCGCGGCTCACCGTTCTGACGACCTCGCTGACCGACGGCTCGGCGCAGGCGATCCAGTCGATCGATTCCCGCCTCAACATTCTCACCTCCTCGCTGACCGACGGCACCGACAAGGCGCTCGAAGCCATCGATCAGCGCATCCACAGCCTGTCGAACATCATCGACGGCCGCAGCTACGAGTTGACCGAAGCCGTCACCGCACGCTTCCAGGACATCCATCAGGGCATCGAGACCCGCGTCGGCTCGATCGCCAAGGACATCGACCAGCGCGTCTCGCAGTTCGAGGACCTCTTGGGCTCGCGCGTCGAGGCCGTGGCCGGCCGCATCGAGAGCAGCGGCCGTCAGGCCAGCGACGAGCTGATGACCCGCGCCGAGCTGCTGTCCGCCAGCATCAAGTCGCATGTGGAAGATGCGGAGCGGGCGCTCACAAACCTCGTGGTCAACACCAGCGAGACGATCCAGACCGGTGCCCGCTCGGCACAGCAGTCGCTGCTCAACGTCTCGACTGACGTCGGCTCGCAGCTGAAGAACACGTCCGCCGAGGTCGAGCGTGCCCTGTCGAACGCAGGCAGCGGCGCGGCCGAGGCCGTCCTGACCAGTGCGCGCGAGGCCCAGGCCGCGCTGGTCGCGGCCTCCGGCGAGACCGCCGACCAGATCAAGTCGCTGTCGGCCGACGTCGAGCGTACGCTCACGGCGGCAGGCTCGACCACCGCAGCCTCGATCCTCGCCGGTGCGCGCGAGGCCCAGAACACGCTGGTGTCCGCCTCCTCCGACGCCGCCACCCACGTCAAGTCGCTCGCCGTCGACGTCGAGCAGGCGCTGACGGCCGCCGGCTCAGCCACGGCAGCCTCGATCCTCGCCGGTGCGCGCGAGGTCCAGAACACGCTGGTGTCCGCCTCCTCCAACGCAGCCGACCACGTGAAGTCGCTCGCAGCCGACGTGCAGCGCTCGCTGACCAGTGCCGGGACGGAAACCGCCGAAGCCATCACGGCGGGCGCTCGCGATGCCCAGCATGCCCTGCTCACGGCATCGAGCGAAGCGGCCGAACAGGTCAAGGCGCTGACCGTCGACGTCCAGCGCTCGCTGTCGATCGCGGGGACAACCACCGCGGAAACGATCACCGGCGGCGCCCGGGAAGCGCAGAACACGCTGATCAGCGCTTCGTCCGAAGCGGCCAATCACGTCAAGTCGCTAGCGGCCGACGTCGAGCGCACGCTCGCGGCGGTCGGGACCAGCACGGCCGCGGCGATCGTCGACAGCGCCCGCGACGTCCAGTCGAAGCTCGTCACCGCCTCGACGGAAGCAACCGAGCACGTCAAGTCGCTGGCCGTCGACGTCGAGCGGACGCTGTCGTCCGTCGGCGCCGATACCGCGACCTCGATCCTCAACAGCGCGCGCCAGGCGCAGATGTCGCTGACCGCCACGTCGGCCGACACCGCAGCCACCCTGGTCGGCAGCGCACGCGAAGCCCAGGCGGTGCTGACGACGACCACGACCGAGACGGTCGCGGTGATCGTCGGCGGCGCGCGCGAGGCGCAGAACCTGCTGACGGCCACCTCCACCGACACCGCGGGCCAGCTCAAGGCGATGTCGTCGGAGATCGAGCGCGTCATCAATTCCGTCGCGGCGAACACCACCGACGCGATCCAGAGCAGCGCGCTCAATGCGCAGAGCGCGCTCGTCGCCGCCTCCAACGAGGTCTCCACGCGGGTCAAGTCGACCTCGACCGAGATCGAGCGCTCGGTGCTCGCCGCCGGCAACTCGTTCGGCTCGGCCATGACCGGCAAGACCGACGAGATCGTCACCTATGTGCAGCAGCAGAGCGAGCGGCTGTCGCAGATGCTCGACGGCAAGCGCGGCACCCTGGTCGAGGCGCTCAACTCCAAGACCAACCAGCTCACGATCGAGATCGATCGCGTCACCACCGACGCGCTGAAGGCGATCGAGGTGCGCGGCCAGAACTTCGCCCAGAGCGTCAATGGCAACGGCTCCGAGGTCGCCCGCACCATCACCTCGGCGGGCGAGCTTGCGACCACCGCGATCACCAAGTCGCTCAAGGAGCTGGAGCAGGCCTCGCGCGCGGCGATCGAGCAGTCGCGCCAGGTCTCGGTGGCCGCGGTCACCGAGATGCAGGAGACGAGCAAGATCCTGCGCACCGACACGGTCGCCCTGTTCGAGCGTCTGCGCGAGGGCAACATCCTGCTGCAGGAGGTCCTGACCGGAGCCCACGACAACCTCAACTCGCTGGAGCGGGCGCTGGTCACCCGGGTGGCCGACTTCGTCACCGCGATGAACGACGTCACCGCGCGCAACGGCACCGCGACGCAGACGCTCGAGGACCAGCTCAACGTGTTCAACTCCAAGACGTCGCGGGCGCTGGAGGATCTCAACTCGCTGTCCAGCCAGTTCGACGCGCATGGCAAGGCGCTGATCGAGGCGGCGGCGATCGTCGAGCAGAGCAACCGCGATGCGACCGTCTCGATCTCGGATCGCAAGACGACGCTGGAATCGCTGGTCACCACCATCGATCTGCGCACGGCCGATCTCGACCAGCGTCTGACCCGCTTCACCACCCTGCTCGACGAGTCCTTGGCGGCCGCCGAGGAGCGCGCCCGCGACATCGCCCGCGTCGTGGCGGAAACGGCGGGTGCCGGCTCCACCGCGCTCAGCCGCCAGTTCGAAGCCATCCGCACCAACGCCGAGGAGGAGCGCCGCCTCACCACGTCGCAGATGCAGGAGATCTACCAGCAGAGCACGCAGGAAGCCGATGCGATGTTCAAGCAGTCGGCCGAGAAGTTCGCCACGCTGGTGTCGAGCATGAAGCAGATGACCGCCGAGATGCATCGCGAGCTCGAGGCGACGCGCAACGAGCTGCGCCGCGGCGTGCTGGAGATGCCGCAGGAGGCCGCCGAGAGCACGGCGCAGATGCGCAAGGTCATCGTCGACCAGATCGAGGCGCTGGCCGAGCTCAACCGGATCGTCGCCCATCATGGCCGCGGCCTCGACGTGGTCAGCGCGTCGCGCCCCGCCGCGGTCGCCGCGCCCGCCGCCGTGATCCGTCAGGAAGAGCCGATCGTCGCCGCAGCCGTCGGCGGCCGGCCCGACATGCGCCTGCGCGAGCCGGCTGCGACCAGCGTCGCCAACCTGCCGCCGCCGGATCTCGGCATGCAGCCGCCGGCCCCGCCGCCACAGCCACGCCGGGTCGAGGCGCCGCCGATGGGTCCGGTCGCCGATCAGCGCAGCGACAACTGGCTGTCCGACCTGCTCAACCGGGCCGACAACAGCACCGCCGGCCAGCCGCAGCCGCCGCGTGGCCGCGGTCCGGCGCAGCAGTCGGGCAATCCGCTGGAGTCGCTGTCGCTCGACATCGCCCGACTGATGGACCGCAATCTCGCGGCCGAGATGTGGGACCGCTACCAGCGCGGCGAGACCAAGGCGTTCTCCAAGCGCCTCTACACCCCGGCCGGCCAGAAGGCGTTCGACGAGGTCGCCCGCAAGTACCGCGCCGACCGCACCTTCAAGCAGACGGTGGACCGCTACATCACCGAGTTCGAGCGGCTGCTCGACGAGGTCGCCCGCGACGACCGCAATCCGCAGGCGCTGCGTGCCCAGCTCACCTCGGAGACCGGGCTGGTCTACACCCTGCTCGCCCACGCCGCCGGAAGGCTGGCGTGAGGGAGGGGACGAATAGCGAGTAGCGAATGGCGAGTAGCCGACCAACGACCGAAAAACAAACGGAGGCCGCGAGGCCTCCTTTTTGCTTTTGCAGGTCCAGCAACGCTTTTTCCGGCTTCGCTCGTTCCCGCCCCGCCTCCGCTCAACCGGACAGGAAGACCTGGCGCTGGGTGGCGCATCCTGCAGTCGAGGTCGCCCAGGACTCGGACGTCACGCTCCGTCAGACGAGACGACGACGCACCGACCAAGGAGCCACCAGCGGCGCGCGGTAGGAGATCTCATGCACCCTATTCGCTATTCCCCATTCGCCAAGGCCTCACCGCCGTCCGCTGGCGGAGGGCGCGGGCGCCGGCTGCGAGGCCTGGGCGTTGCTCGGGCTGGAGTTGCTGGCCCCGAACAGGACCCGGGTCGGATTGCGGTCGAAATTGTTCACGGCGCGGCTGATGTCGGACAGCGTGCGCCGTCCATCGGCCATCAGCGCGCCGGAGCGCTTGTCCAGATCCTCGGCGAGCTCGCGGATCGACTTCACCGTCAGGAACAGCTCGCCGCCATCCTTGCCGCCGGCCAGCGTGTTGAGACCGAGCATCAGGGTATCGGCCTTGCCCATGATGCCGTCGACCCGGCTCATGACGCCATCGATGCGCTCGGAATTGCGGGCCAGCGACTGGGTGAACACCTCGAGATTCTTGATCGAGTTCTTTACGGCGTCCTGGTTGTCGGCGACGACCTTGTTGATGTTCTGCAAGGTCGCGCGGATCGCTTCGGTCACGTCCTGCAGCCGGGTCGGATCGGCACGCAGCACCGGCACGCCATCCTCGTCGAGCGGCGGCGGCGGCGCAGCCTCCTCGCCGCCCTTCAGCGAGATCGCGGCGACGCCGGTCAGGCCCTGGAACTCGAGCCCGACCAGGGTGTCCTTGCGGATCGGCGCGTTGTTCTCGACCATCGCCAGCGCCACGACGCGGCGCGGATTGTCGAGCTTGACCGAAATGACCTCGCCGACCCGGATACCATTGAAGTTGACGCTGCCGCCGTTGCGCAGACCCGCGGCCGGCCCCTCGAACACGACCCGCAGCGGGCTGCGCTGCTTGGTCGTGTGCAGGCTCTGAAACCAGAGGACAAACCCGATCGCCGCGGCAATCACTGCCAGCGTGAACGACCCGATCAGGACGTAATTCGCCCGCGTTTCCATTACCAACTCCGGTACCGGCACGTCACGGCGGTCATCCAGCCCCCGCTTCCGCGCACTGTCGGTTGGCGCCGGACAGCGGCACCCACCCCATCAACTTTGTCGCGGCAGTCCCCACTCCCGCTCACAAAAATCGTCCCTGGGGCGCGTCGCGCTACCCCATCACGGCTCGGGCACGCTTGCCGTGGAAATACTGTCGGAGCCACGGATGTTCCGAGGCCTGCATGTCGGCCATCGATCCCGCGGCGATAATCTTGCCGTCGCCCAGCACGGCGATGCGGTCGCACGCCGTATACAGGCTGTCGAGATCATGGGTTACCATGAAAACCGTCAGTCCCAAAGTGCGCTGCAGGGTCCGGACGAGCTCGTCGAAATCGCCGGCGCCGATCGGGTCGAGTCCCGAGGTCGGCTCATCGAGGAACACCAGTTCCGGATCGAGCGCGAGCGCGCGTGCCAGCGCGACCCGCTTGATCATGCCCCCCGACAGCTCGCTCGGGAAACGATCAGCAACATCGGGCCGCAATCCGACCATCACCAGCTTTGCGATCATGATCTCGTCGAGCAGACGCTGCGAGACCTTGAGATACTCCCGGACCGGGAACTGGATGTTCTGCCGCACCGTGAGCGAGGAGAACAACGCGCCCTGTTGGAACAGCACGCCCCAGCGCCGCTCGACAGCGCGGCGGCCGGCACGATCGGCGGCGTCGAGATCGACGCCGAACACCTCGATGTTGCCCGACAGCTTCGGCACCAGGCCGATGATGGTGCGCGTCAGCACCGACTTGCCCGCGCCAGAGGGACCGACGAAGCCCAGGATCTCGCCGCGCTTGACGTCGAGGTCGAGCCCGTCGAGCACGCGCGTCTTGCCGAACTGCACGGTGACGTCACGCACGCGGATGATGGGATCGGAGACCTGCTGCACCATCTCAGCTCACATCCCGACCGCGGCGAAGAAGATCGCGAACACGCCGTCCATCACGATGACGAAGAAGATGCCCTTCACCACCGACGAAGTGGTGTGGCGCCCCAGCGACTCGGCGCTGCCCTGCACGGCCAGTCCTTCGACGCAGGCGACGATCCCGATCACGGCAGCCATCACCGGCGCCTTCAGCAGGCCGACCTTGAAATGATCGATCGAGATCGCATCGCGCAGGCGCAGCAGGAAGGCCTCGGGATCGACGCCGCCATAAAACCAGGCCACCAGCCCGCCGCCATAGAGCGCGGCGATGTCGCCGAGGAAGGCCAGGATCGGCAGCGCGATCACCAGCGCCAGCATGCGCGGCAGGATCAGGACCTCGATCGGATCGAAGCCCATGGTGCGCAGCGCGTCGATCTCCTCGCGCATCTTCATCGAGCCGAGCTCGGCCGTGTAGGCGCTGCCCGACCGGCCGGCGATCATGATCGCCACAAGCAGCACGCCGATCTCGCGCAGCACCAGCACGCCGAGCATGTCGACGACGAAGATGTCGGCGCCAAACCTTCGGAAATGGAAGATGCCCTGCTGAGCGATGATGCAGCCGATCAGGAAGGTGATCAGCACGATGATCGGCACCGCACGCCAGCACACCTGCTCGAGATGATGAATGGTCGAGGTCAGTCGGAAGCTGCGGGGATGAATGAGGACCCGGCCGCTGGCGACGATCACGGCGCCGAGCATGTCGACGAGTGCGGCGACCGTGCCGAAGATGCCGGCGACACTGAGGCCGATCTGGCCGAGCATGCCGGTGATGGTCACCATCGTCGCGTCGCCATTGGGCGCGGTGCTGACGCGGCGAACCTCGTCGACCAGGCTGGCGTAGTTCGCAGAGAGCCCATCGATCCGGACCTCGACGGTTCCGGTCGTGAAGCTGCGGCGCAGCCGCTCGATCAGCCAGGCGCCGAACGTGTCGAGCTTGGACACCTGGGAGACGTCGATGGAGACATCGATCTTCTTGCCGGCGAGCTTTTCGGCATCGGCGACGAGCCGTTCGAGCGACGGCGCAAAGGGCGCAGTCCAGGCGCCGGTCGCGCGCAGCGACAGCGCATTGCCATCGCCACTGCGCTGCAGATCAGGGCCGCCCTTCACGACGGCCATC
The DNA here is from genome assembly GCF_051168135.1 of Bradyrhizobium sp. HKCCYLRH2060. Lineage (NCBI taxonomy): Bacteria > Pseudomonadati > Pseudomonadota > Alphaproteobacteria > Hyphomicrobiales > Nitrobacteraceae > Bradyrhizobium > Bradyrhizobium sp. HKCCYLRH2060. Next base: position 471,447 of record NZ_JBNPUK010000003.1, on the reverse strand, counting down.
CTCGGAGCCTTGGACGTCCGCTCCTTGACGAGAAAAATCCCACCGCGTCGCTACCACCTTGCCGGAGACCACTATCAACAGCCATAGTCGGTCACATCGCGCAAGTCCCAAGCGCCTCATTCCGGTTCACAAAGCGCCAGACTTTCAAATGACTTCCAACGGTTTTCCAATACTGGACGCCCGGATCGGCCACTGGCCGATCGCCGGCAGCTTCACGATCAGCCGCGGCGTCAAGACCGAAGCCGTGACAGTGATCGCGGAGCTGCGACACGGGACGATGGTTGGCCACGGCGAATGCGTGCCCTATCCGCGTTATGGCGAAACGCCCGATGCGGCGCTGAGCGCCCTGCTCGCGATGCGCGATGCGATCGCCTCTGGTCTCGACCGCAACGCCCTGCAGACGGCGATGCCGCCGGGCGCGGCGCGCAATGCCCTCGATTGCGCGCTGCTCGACCTCGAAGCCAAACGAAACGGCCGGCGCATCTGGGACCTGCTCGGACGCCGCGCACCGGCGCCGTGCGTCACGGCCTACACGATTTCGCTCGGGACCCCCGATGTGATGGCCAAAGCTGCGGCCAAGGCCGCGCACCGCCCGCTGCTCAAGATCAAGCTCGGCGGCGACGGCGATCCGGCGCGGATTGCAGCCGTGCGAGCCGCGGCGCCGCAGTCACAACTGATCGTCGACGCCAACGAGGCCTGGACCGAGGCCGTCCTGGAATCCAATCTCGCAGCCTGCGCCGCCGCCGGCGTCACGCTGGTCGAGCAGCCGCTGCCCGCAGGCAACGACGAAGCGCTCGGAAGGATCGCGCGCCCGCTCGCCGTCTGCGCCGACGAGAGCGTGCACGACCGCAGCTCGCTGGACGCGCTGCGTGGGCGCTACGACGCCGTCAACATCAAGCTCGATAAGACCGGAGGACTCACCGAGGCGCTTGCCATGGCCGATGCCGCGCGCGCGCTCGGCTTCGACATCATGGTCGGCTGCATGGTGGCGACGTCGCTGTCGATGGCGCCGGCCATGCTGCTGACGCCGTTCGCCCGTTTCGTCGATCTGGACGGTCCGCTGCTGCTTGCCGAGGATTGCGAGCACGGCCTGCACTACGACGACAGCCTGGTCTATCCGCCCGATCAGGCGTTGTGGGGCTGAAGCGAGACGCCGCGGCGCGCGAGCCACATCAGCGCGCCGCCCGCTCCGGCCATCGCAGCCATCACGTAGTAGACGCCGGGGCCATAGGCCGCATAGACCGGCCCCGAGAGGGCCGACGCCGCCGAGCCGACCACGCCGCTGGCGGCGGCATAATAGCCCTGCCCGCGCGCGGTCAGATGCGCCGGCACCTGGCGCACCAGCAGCCCCATGGTTCCGACCAGCGTCAGCCCGAAAGTGAAGCCATGGCTGATCTGGACCGCCGCGAGCCCCGCCGCATGCGGCTCCTGCGCCGTGAGGCTCCAGCGCAGCACGGCCGCCATCGCACCGATCATGACCAGGCTGGCGGGCGCCAGCGTGAACCGTGGCGACAGGGCAAACACGACGATCTCGGCGAGCACGCCCATGGTCCAGAGCCAAGCGATGGTCAGCCCGCTGAAGCCCTGCGCCTTCCACTCGATGGCGGAGAACGTGTAGTAGGCCGCATGGCTGGCCTGAATCAGCGCCGAAGCTGCGATGATGCAGAGGAAGCTCGGATTGGCCAGCAGACTGCGGCCGTCCCGCGATGGGCCGGCGCCATGCGGCAAGGGCGGCAGCGCCTGCAGCAGCAGGCTGCTTGCCGCACCGCACAGCGCAACCGAGACGATGATCCAGATCAGCTCGGACGACGGCGCGAGATCGGCCAGCCCGCCGCACAGCAGCGTTCCAGCGATGAAGGCCGCCGATCCCCACAGCCGCAGGCGACCGTAGTTCAGGCCATAGCTCATCACGCCACGAAGCGCATAGGCGTCCGTCAGCGGGACAACGGGTGTCCATAGGCAGCAGGTCGCCACGTAGACCAGGAATACCAGCCAGGGTTCGCGCTGGAAGGCAAGAACCACAAAGCCCGATGCCGTTGCGAAGGTGGCCAGCCCCATCGCGGTGCGCAGGGCCTGCCGGCGCTCGGCGACCGCAGTGATCAGCGGCAGGACGGTGAAGCGGGTTACGGCGGGAACCGCAATGATGACGCCAATCCATGCGGCATCCAGCCCGATCGCCCGTAGCCATACGGGAAAGAACGGCAGATGCGTGCCCGACAGCATGAACACCGCGCCATAGAACAGCCCCAACCTGTCCGCGAATCGGCGCGACAATACCGGCGATGTGGTGGAGATTTGTCGGGACAGTGGCATCAATTCAATTGCGATTCGATCAATATCATGGTGATCGTTATGCCAACGCGCAGCAATGTGCGCGATAGGTTTGCCATGGTCGATGAAGTCTTCGCCCTCTCGCCGATATCCGCCCGTGCGGCTCAGCCGAACGAGGCCGATTACGAGGCGATCCGCGACGCCTTCATGGAGACGTCCCGAGGCCGCTGGTTCCTCGGTGAATATGCCAAGCGCAACCGCAATGCTGACACCAGCATGGTGCTCGACGCCGTCGCCCGCATCGAGCACGCTCTTGCCTCGCAGCGTCAGCAGCAGCAGGAATTCGAGCAGGCGGACAGCAAGGCGCTGCCCGAAGCGCTCGCCGCGATCCGCGCCACGGTCGAAGACGCCGCATTGGCCGCCGCCTCCGCGGTCGACCGCATGGCCCTCGACCAGAACCTGGCGCCGGTGCGCAAGGGCATCCGAATCATCAAGGAGATTTCCTGGCGCTGGCGCGAGATCGGCGCCGATTCCCGGATCTGTGACCTGATCGATTCGCAGGTGACGTCGATCGAGGCCGCCTGCGATCAGCTTGCGAGCGCCGACCCCAAGCTCGCGCTGCTTGCGGCGTTCGAGATCATCAAGACGCGGCTGAAGGAGCTCGAGGCGGAGAAAGCGAGCGTTCCGCCTGTAGCCGACGAGATCAGTCCGGCGGCCGAGGCCGCCGCTTCGCCAGCGCCTGATGTCGCATCAAGTCCGTCCGCCGAGATGGTGGTCTCGGAGCCGGAGCCTGCACCGGAACAGAGCGAGGCGTCCCAGGCAGCGCTCGAGATCGCCATTCCGCTCGTTGCGGCGGTGGCCGCGATGGAAGTGGTTGAGACCTCCTCGGCTGCTGACGCTGTGATCGTGGCGGCCGCAGCAGTCGACGCCAGGATCGTTGACGCCGAAACTGCGGCAGTGGTGCAGCCCCCGGAAGCTGCGACGGAGCCGTCGGTGGACGAAGCCCTGCTCGAGATCGAGCAGCACGCCGCGGCGGCCCTGGATGACGCCGCCGCCGCAGAAGCCGAAGACGAGGCCATTCTGGAATTGGTCGCGGCGGAGATGGGTGTCCTCGACCCGATCGACGACGAGGAGTTCAGCCGGGTCAGGACGCTCGGCTTCGACATTGAGGAGCCGACCTCGGTCGACGACGACATCGTCGCGAGCTTCAGCGAGACAGCGCCGTCGGAGCCGGATCTCGTGCTGACCACGGCAGAAGCCCCGGTTGCCACGGCGGCGCCGGCTCCGGCTGCGCCCACGATGCCTGCCCCGCCGGTGTCTGCCCCGCCGGTGTCTGCTCCGTCGATGTCTGCCCCTCCGATGCCGGCCCCGCCCACGGCGGCCCCGCGCATGGCATCGCCTCCAGTCCCGGCGCCAATCCCCAGCGCGCCCGTATCGCCACCGCTTCCGGAGGCGATCACCATCGAGACCCTGGCCGCCGTGGCGGCTGCGGTCGCAGCTCAATCTCCCGCAGCGGCCCCGCAGGCCGACGTTGCGCCGAGCCAGCAGGTCCGCCCGACCGCTGCCGCGGCTCACAGCACCAGCGCATCCGCGATGCCCAAGCCTGCCTACGAGCCGTCGCTGGGATCGACACTCCTGTCGAACGGCCTTCTGCAGCGGCCACAGGCGCCCGCCAATGACTCGCTGGCGCCGATCCGTCGCATGACCCAGCCTGAGAAGATCGCATTCTTCTCGTAGGCCGAGAGCATCTCGGCCACCTCCTGTTGAACCTCGATCACTGAGCACCAAGGGTGCCGCGTTGATGGGTGACGCGGATCACGTACGCCACTGCGTGATCTGCGTAGCCTGCTTCTCAAGCCATTCGCTTTGCGCATGCTTGAGGAGAACGCCGTGTCCGTTCCGAAATTTCGCGCTGTAACGTCCGCCTGGAAATCCCTGCTCATGTCCGCGCTGCTGGGCCTGATGGCCTGGGTCGGCCCGGGCTCGGCGTTCGCCGCCGGCAGTGAGCTCGACACCCTTCACACGCCACCGCGCGCGCTGGCAGCTTCCTCACCGGCAAGGGAGAGCAACACGCTCGCCGCGATCCCTCAAGGAGCCGAGCCACGCGTCGCGCTCGTGATCGGCAATGCGAGCTATCAGAACGCGCCGCCGCTGGAGAACCCGGACAACGACGCCCATGCTGTTGCCAAGCTGTTGAACTCGGCCGGCTTCGAGGTGATCACGGCGACGGACCTGACGCAGAACGAGATGCTCAAGGTCGTGGAGGATTTTTCGAGCCGGGTGGCAGCACACGGCCCGAATACCGTGGCAATGGTCTACTACGCCGGCCATGGGGTTCAGCTCGCGGGCGAGAACTATCTGATCCCGATCGATGCCCGCATCTCGGCGCCCTCCGACCTGACGACGGGGACCATCCGGCTGGTGGATCTGATGGCGACGCTCGACGCCATCCCGAGCCGCATGCGGATCGTCGTACTGGACGCCTGCCGCAACAATCCATTCCCTGCCATCAACGATGCCGGACGCGGATTGGCCATCGTCGACGCGCCGAACGGCTCCATCCTCGGATACTCGACCTCGCCCGGCGCGGAGGCGCTCGACGGCCGCGGCGAGCACAGCCCTTATGCGCAGGCCTTCCTCAACCTCGCGCGACAGCCGAACCTGCCGATCGAGCAATTGTTCAAGCGCATCCGTCTGCAGGTCAACCAGACCACCGACGGCCGGCAGACGCCGTGGGAAAGCTCTTCGCTCACCGGCGATTTCACCTTCTTCGGGGATACGCTGGTCGCGGCCGCGCGCCCTGCCGAGAATGCGCCGGTGATCCAGATGGCGGCCAACCTGCCCAGCCGGTCCGTGCGGCAGGCCTATGACTACGTGCTGTCGGAGAACCGTCCGCAATATTATCGCGAGTTCATCGCGATGTATCCGCGCGATCCGCTCGCCGACCGCATCCGCGCCCTGCTCGCCGGCCTCGTGCAGGCCGCGGCGTGGCACGAGGCCGTACTGGCGAATTCGCCGGCCGCCTATCGGAGCTTCCGTGAATCCTATGCCGACAGTCCATATGCGCCGGTCGCGCTGCGGCTGCAGGGACAGCCGCGGCCCATCCCCGTGCTGCAACCGAGCCGCCTCATCATGCCACCGCAACTGGCGCCGATCGCGCGACCGTTCAATCCGGGCGCCCAGATCCCGCAGCCGAAGCTGCCGACCACCACCATGCCGCCGCGCGGGCCGCTGCCGCCCACGGTCGTCACGAAAGGCGATGCCGTCAACAACACAGGCCCCGGCAAGGTCGCTGATCCCAGGCCAATCGCTCAGACCAGGTTACGCGACAGGATCATGCCGCCGGCAAATCCGCCCGTGACTACGAAAATCCAGCGCGACCCACTGAAGCGCAGTCCTGGTCGGCCATTCGACACCCGCGAGGTCCGGCGTCCCTTCCCCGGCAATTCCGGACCGTTCAAGCCGAACATCAACGCGTCGCATCCGTCGATGGCGCGGGGTCAAGGCGGGATGCAGGGCGGCCTGACGCGGGGCGCGCCGCACGTCGCGCAGTCCGGACTGCGGATGGGTGGTGGAGGATCGGCAAGAGGCGGCCTCGGCTTTCGCTGAGGCTTGATCGTCAGGCAATCAGCCGGGCGTAGAGCTCAGCGTCGACATTGCCGCCGGAGAGCACGATCACCACAGTCTTGCCCGCCGCGTCCAGCCGGCCGGCCAGCAATGCCGCGAGCCCGACCGACCCGCCGGGCTCGACCACGAGCTTCAGCTCCCGGAAGGCAAAGCCGACCGCCCGCCCCACCTCCTCATCCGAGGCCTCGACCGCAGCCGACAGAAGTTGGCTGTTGATCGCGAAGGTGATCTCGCCGGGAATCGCCGCCATCAGCGCGTCGCAGATGGTTCGGCCCTTTGCATCGTGGGCCTCGCGGTGGCCGGCCCGCAGCGAGCGCGCATGGTCGTCGAAGCCCTTGGGCTCAGCCACGACCATCCGGGTGCTCGGAAACTGCGCCTTCACCGCGGTCGAGACGCCGGCAAGCAGCCCGCCGCCGGAAGCAGGCACAATCACCAGATCCGGCGACAGGCCGAGCGCAGCAAGGTCGTCGGCGATCTCGCGGCCGACGGTGCCCTGCCCTGCGATGACGAAGGGATCGTCATAGGGCGGCACCACCGTCGAGCCGCGCTTTGCAGCGATGTCGCGCGCGATCGCTTCGCGGTCCTCGCGGTCGCGATCATAGAGCACGACGTCGGCGCCGAACGCCTTGGTGCGCTCGCGCTTGGCCGCCGGCGCATCCGAGGGCATCACGATCGTGGCGTCCATGCCCAGCAATGTGGCGGCATGGGCGACGCCCTGCGCATGATTGCCGGAGGAGAATGCGACGACGCCGTTGCCGCGCGCTGCTTGCGGGATCGACGCCAGCTTGTTGTAGGCGCCGCGGAACTTGAACGAGCCGGTCCGCTGCAGCACCTCCGGCTTCACGAAAACGTTCGCTTTGAAGCGCTCGCTGAGCACGGGAGCCGGCAGCAGCGGGGTCCGCACGGCCACGGGCGCAAGGACGCGTGCCGCCGCATCGATGTCGGCGGCGGTCACGGGCAGGATCGGGGAATGAGCTGTCATGCCCCGATTTTACCGCGCCCGATTGCCGAGAGGCAAGGGAGCCGGTGTCAGGCGGCGCGGGCGGCCAGCTGCGGAACCGGCGCCGGCTGCCGCTGCGGATCGGTCCAGGTGAGGATCTCGAAGCGGCCGTCCTCGTGCTCGACCAGCGCCGTGCAGCTTTCGACCCAGTCGCCGCAATTCATGTAGCGGATGCCGTCCTGGTCGCGGATGACGGCGCAATGGATGTGGCCGCAGATCACGCCGTCAGCGCCATGCCGGCGCGCCTCGGAGGCCAGTGCCGTCTCGAACGCGCCGATATAGTTCACCGCGTTCTTGACCTTCTGCTTGGCCCATTGCGACAGCGACCAATAGGGCACGCCGAACATGCGGCGGAAGAAGTTGACCAGCCGGTTCATCTGGATCGCAAAATCGTAGGCCTTGTCGCCGAGATGGGCGAGCCAGCGCGCGTTCTGCACGACCAGATCGAAGATGTCGCCGTGAATGACGAGATAGCGTTTGCCGTCGGTGCCGGTGTGCACGATGTTCTCGACGACGTCGATGCCGCCGAAATGCGTGCCGTAGTAGCCGCGCAGGAACTCGTCGTGATTGCCGGGGACGTAAACGACCTTGGCGCCCTTGCGCGCCTTGCGCAGCATCTTCTGCACCAAGTCGTTGTGCGACTGCGGCCAATGCCAGCTCGATTTGAGCGCCCAGCCATCGATGATGTCGCCGACCAGATAGATCGTATCGGCATCATGGTGCCGCAGGAAATCGACCAGGAGATTGGCCTGCGAGCCGCGGGCTCCGAGATGAACGTCCGAGATGAACAACGTCCGAAAGCGCCGAGCCGGGCTTTCTTCACCAGCAGTCTCAAGTCCCATGCGCGCCCACCTAACAGCCCCTGATGACACCGCGATGACGAACGGCCTCACTGGCAGAACCCGTCCTGCCGGACCGCGACCGGACACCGCTCGTTCGACGACTCGCGACGTCCTTCGTCACTGCCCCGCGATACCAGCGCGGTGCGACAATCAGGCGACAGGCGGGCGGCGCGAACAGGGAAAATCGGCCTCCTATCTCGGCATGGTGACGACACGCAGATTGTTGGTGGTGCCGGCCTGCGCGAACGGGATGCCGGCGACGACGACGAGCAGGTCGCCGGCTTCCGCGAACTCCTCCTGCACGGCAAAGAAGGTCGCGCGCTCGACCATTTCCTCGTAGTTCTGCACGTCCTGCGACAGCACGCTGTGCGCGCCCCACAACAGGCACATGCGCCGCGAGGTGTCCTCGTTCGGCGTGATCGCCAGAATCGGCAGGCTCGGCCGCTTGCGCGCAACGCGGGAGGCCGAAGTTCCGCTCGACGTATAGGCCACGATCGCCCTGGCGTGGATCGCCGACGCCAGGTCGGCCGCGGCGGTCGCCACCGCATGCGGTGCGGTCTGCTCCTCGCCCGGCTGCGTCGCCTCGACGATGGAGCGGTACATCTTGTGGCCCTCGGTTGCCTTGATGATGCTGTCCATCATCGCGACCGCCTCGCGCGGGTATTGCCCGCTGGCCGATTCCGCCGACAGCATCACCGCGTCGGCGCCGTCATAGATCGCGGTCGCGACGTCGGAGACCTCGGCGCGGGTCGGCGTCGGCGTCGCGACCATCGAATCCAGCATCTGCGTCGCGACGATCACCGGCTTCACCGCGAGCCGGCAGGCGCGCACCAGCTCCTTCTGCTTGCCCGGCACGTCCTCGTTGGGAATCTCGACGCCGAGATCGCCGCGCGCGACCATGATCGCGTCCGACAGCTGGATGATGTCGTCGATGCGCTCCAGCGCCGCCGGCTTCTCGATCTTGGACATGATGCCGGCGCGGCCATTGATCAGGCCCCTCGCCTCCAGCACGTCGGACGGCTTCTGCACGAACGACAGCGCCACCCAGTCGACGCCGAGGTCGAGCCCAAAGGCAAGATCGGAGCGGTCCTTGGCCGTCAGCGGCGACAGCTCCAGAATCGTGCCCGGCAGATTGACGCCCTTGTGATTGGAGATCGCGCCGCCGACGATCACCTTGGCTTCGATCCAGTCGTCGCCGAGGCCCATGACGCGCACCCGCACGCGGCCGTCATCGATCAGAAGATCGTGACCGGGCGCGACCGCCGCAAAGATCTCCGGATGCGGCAACGGAATCGACGTCTTGTCGCCCTCGGTGCCGTTGAGGACAAACCGAATCGTCTCGCCGGCTTCGACCTGGATCTTCTTGTCGCGTAGCGTGCCGACACGAATCTTCGGACCCTGCAGATCCATCAAGATGCCGATTGGCCGCTGCACCTCCTTCTCGAGGGCGCGGATCGCGGCATGGACCCTGGCGTGATCGGCCTGCGTGCCGTGGCTGAAATTGAGACGAAATGTGTCTACACCGGCGAGGAACAGCGCTTTCAGCACCTCCGGAGAATTGCTCGCGGGACCGACAGTCGCGACGATCTTGGCTCGACGGTGACGACGCATGATGTGTCCTTTCTCCTGAAGCCCAGGCCACTTAAGTCCGTGTCTCGCGTCACTATGACATGCATGTGATTAGCATGCGCGGACGCGGCGGAAGCGCTGGTATACGCCCCGCAGCGTCCATTGCAAGCGCGACGCGGAACACGCCTAGATTGTGCAAGCGAGTAGCACGCCTCAGACGTTGGAGCCGTGGATCGCGTCGATGACGGCGTCGGTCACCTCCCTGGTCGTCGCCTTGCCACCCACATCGGGGGTGAGGATGCCGGCTGCGCAGACCTTCTCGACCGCAGCCATCAGCCTGACGGCCGCGTCCTTTTCGCCGAGGTGCTCGAGCATCTGCGCGCCGGTCCAGAACGTCGCCACCGGATTGGCGATGCCCTTGCCGGTGATGTCGAACGCCGAGCCGTGGATCGGCTCGAACATCGACGGGAAGCGCCGCTCCGGATCGATGTTGCCGGTCGGCGCCACGCCGAGGCTGCCGGCGAGCGCGCCGGCGAGATCGGACAGGATGTCGGCATGCAGGTTGGTCGCGACGATGGTGTCGAGGCTCTTCGGCTGCAGGGTCATGCGCACGGTCATCGCGTCGACCAGCATCTTGTCCCAGGTCACGTCGGGGAATTCCCGCGCCACCTCGGCGGCGATCTCGTCCCACATCACCATGCCGTGGCGCTGCGCATTCGACTTGGTGACGACGGTGAGGAACTTGCGCGGTCGCGACTGCGCCAGCTTGAACGCGTAGCGCATGATTCTGACGACGCCGACGCGGGTGAAGACCGCGACCTCGGTGCCGACCTCCTCCGGCAGGCCGCGATGCGCCCGGCCGCCCATGCCGGCATATTCGCCTTCGGAATTCTCGCGCACGATCACCCAGTCGAGATCGCCGACGCCGACATTGCGCAAGGGCGAGGCCACGCCGGGCAGGATCTTGGTCGGGCGCACATTGGCGTACTGATCGAAGCCCTGGCAGATCGGCAGCCGCAGGCCCCACAGCGTGATGTGATCGGGCACGTCGGGCGCGCCGACCGCGCCGAAATAGATCGCATCGAATTTCTTGAGCTCAGCGAGGCCGTCGGCCGGCATCATCACGCCGTGCTTCTTGTAGTAGTCCGAGCCCCAGTCGAAGGTCTTGACGTTGAAGCTGATGTCGCCCGCGCGCTTGGCGAGTGCCTCGAGCACGCGGACGCCTTCGGAGATGACCTCGGGGCCGATGCCGTCGGCGGGAATGGCGGCGATGGAATGGGTGCGCATTTGAGCTTTTCTTGACCTCTGTCCGGGCGTTTCACCCGGACAGCTTTTGCACGACATCCCGCGAACGACAAGCCGGCGCCGGGCTGTCTCGCCGCCCTACCCCAGCGGCGCCTCCGCGATGTCCAGCAGGGCGCCGAGGCCGTGGCGCAGGCTGCGCATCGGCTGCTGCTCCGAGGACAGGCCGAGGGCCAGCAGCGATCGCCCGGTCACCGCGTAGACGTGGCCAAACGGAAACGACTGCGGCTGTGCATCCGGCTGGTTGGTATCGATCAGCGCCAGCCAGTTGTGCCCCTCCGGAACGGAAGGCAATGTGAAGTTCACGACGTCGTAATGGGCGTTGTAGACCAGCAGCAGGGTCGCATCCGATCCGCGCCGCTTGACGCCGGTCTCCTGGGCGCGGCCGTCGAGCAGCATGCCGAAACAGCGCGCATGATCGTCCGTCCACTGCTCGGTCGTCATCTCCTCGCCGGAGGGATCGAGCCACGTCACATCCTTGACGTCGAGCTCCTCGTTGTGCGAGCCGACCAGGAAGCGGCTGCGATAGAGGATCGGGAAAGCCTTGCGCATCGCGATCAGCTTGCGCGTGAACTCGCGCAACGCCCTGCCCTGCGGCGAGATCCCCATCCAGTCGAGCCAGGTGGTCTCGTTGTCCTGCGCATAGGCGTTGTTGGTGCCGTTCTGGCTATGGCCGAACTCGTCGCCCGCCAGCAGCATCGGCGTGCCGTGCGACAGCAGCATCGTGGCGAGCAGATTGCGCTTCTGCCGCTCGCGCAACGCGGTGATCTCGGGGTCGTCGGTCGGCCCCTCGACGCCGCAATTCCAGGAATGGTTGTTGCTGTGGCCGTCGCGATTGTCCTCGCCATTCGCCTCGTTGTGCTTCTCGTTGTAGGAGACGAGGTCGTTGAGGTTGAAGCCGTCATGGGCGGTGATGAAGTTCACGCTCGCCCAGGGCCTCCGGCCGCGCTTGTTGAACAGGTCGCCCGAGCCCGAGATGCGCTTGGCGAAGTCGGCCAGTGTGCCGCCGTCGCCCTTCCAGAAGGCGCGCGCGGTGTCGCGGAACTTGTCGTTCCATTCGGCCCAACCCGGCGGAAACTGCCCGACCTGATAGCCGCCCGGGCCGATGTCCCAGGGCTCGGCAATCAGCTTGACGCTGGACAGCACCGGATCCTGCCGGCAGGCGTCGAGGAAGCTGCCGCCTTCGTCGAAGCCGTAGGGCTCGCGCGCCAGGATGGTGGCGAGATCGAAGCGGAAGCCGTCGACCCGCATCTCCGTCGCCCAATAGCGCAGCGAGTCCGCGACGAGCTGCAGCACGCGCTGGTGCGACAGGTTCACGGTGTTGCCGGTGCCGGTGTCGTTGATGTAGTAGCGCTTCTGGTCCGGCATCAGCCGGTAGTAGCTGGCATTGTCGATGCCCTTGAACGACAGGGTCGGCCCGAACTCGTTGCCTTCGGCGGTGTGGTTGTAGACCACGTCGAGGATGACCTCGATGCCGTTGGCGTGGAACTGGTTGACCATGGTCTTGAATTCGGTCGCGAGCGGCGTCTTCAGATAGCGCGGCTCCGGCGCGAAGAAGCCGATCGAGTTGTAGCCCCAGTAGTTGCGCAGGCCCTTGTCGACCAGATAGCTGTCGTCGATGAAGGCATGGATCGGCAACAGCTCGGCCGAGGTGATGCCCAGGGAGCGCAGATAGGCCGGGATGTCCTGGTGCGCGAGACCGGCGAAGGTGCCGCGATCGGCCTCGGGCACCAGCGGATGCAGCTTGGTAAAACCCTTGACGTGCATCTCGTAGAAGATCGTCCGCTCCCACGGAATTTCCGGCTTGCGCGAGGTGCCCCAGGTGAAGGCGGGATCGATGACGCGGCACTTCAGCATCAACGGCGCGCTGTCGCGGCCGTCGAACGACAGATCCTTGTCGGCATGATCGAGCTGATAGCCGAACAGCTCCGGACCCCAGCGCAGGTCGCCGACGAGCTGCTTGGCATAGGGATCGATCACGAGCTTGTTCGGATTGAAGCGGTGACCGACGTCGGGCTCGTAGGGCCCGTGCACGCGATAGCCATAGACGGTGCCGGGACGTGCCGTCGGCAGATAGCCGTGCCAGACCTCGTCGGTGTATTCGGGGAGCTCGATGCGCTCGAGCTCGGTCTCGCCGGTGTCGTCGAACAGGCACAGCTCGACCTTGGTCGCGTGCGCGGAAAAGATCGCAAAGTTGACGCCGAGGCCGTCCCAGGTCGCGCCCAGCGGAAACGGACGGCCTTCGCTGATCTTGGCCTTGCGCAGGCTGAACGCGGCCTGCATCAAAGCGTCACCGTGATCGGTGCGTTGGTCCATCCTTTGCCCCCTTCGTCCAATGCCCGGACCGATTGCCGGGCTTCTCGATGATCCGCGCCGCCGCTTGCTAGGTTGCCGCCGGCGTCTCGTCCGGCATGATCACTTCCGCCTTGGTCTCGGTCACCGTCACCGAGGCGATGACGGCTCCTTCCGGCGCCGAAGCCTTCGCGGCCCGCTGCTGCGCTACTTCCTTGGTGATGGCCGCGATGGAGTTGCCGATGCGCTCGACCATCTCGGCCAACTCGCCGGGCGACATCTTCAGCCGCTTGGTCACCACGCGGACCTGGGCCTGATCGGCCATGTCGAGCTTGTTGCGGGACGGCTGAATTTTCGGACGGCGCATGTGGGGGGTCTCCTGCATGCCAGCTAACCTTGGCTGCGGAAATTGGTTCCCGCGATGGGGCTCCCTCCCCTCCGGGTGTCGCCACGAAGACGTGCGTCACCGACCTCGCGGCGCCATGCGCCCGAGGGATGTCATCGATGTTGCCCCCTGATCAGGCAGAGGGCGCAGGGAATGCCGGGAGCTGGCCGCCCCCATGGCCCGCCTGCAGAAAAAAAGCAGGCGGCAGTCACCACAGGTTCAGCCGAGACATCCCGGCATTCCCCGCGCGATGGTTTTCACGCTTATACGCGATCTCCCCGGTGTCCGGCTTGTGAGCCACCGTCGCCCTCGGGATCATCGCCCGAGGACTTGGCGCCAGCGTCGGGGCGCCAGGACCACGCGACTTCGCGTCCGCAAGCTGCCGTTCGTCCACGCGAGCCTCCCCGCGCTGCGGCATCCTGCAGCCACCGCATCCCGCACCCAACGTTCCGTGACGATCGCGAAGCGCCCCTCTCGAGGAGCACGGGATGGCGATGGTCTAGCACGTTTTCTGGAAACGCGAAATAGAAATTTTCAGTCGGCGACGAGCGCCTTTTCGCACGCACGCGTTCGACGGGGTGGCCGGGGACTGCCCTTGCACCGGTCAGCCGAACGAAAGGCGGGAGCCCGCGACCGGAGTCGACCCGAGCACTCCGATTTGCGCAGTGCTTCAGGAAGGATCTGGATGCAGGACGTCAGCACCAATGCGCGCGACAAAGCCACGTCCGCTTTTGACCGATTCCGTTGAAAAAGTCGGCAGTTGCGACGCAGAGAGATCGATGATTCAGTCTGTCTAATTGGCAGGACTGAAGGTCATGATGGGGCATCGGCAAGTCGAACAGGCTGCGTTGTTCTATGAGTTCTCCCTAGAAAAGCACGTTCCAGCCGACCACCTCCTGCGGTCGATCGATAGGTTCGTCGACCTTGAGGACCTGCGACGGGAGTTGGCTCCGTTCTACAGCAACATCGGGCGACCCTCGATCGATCCGGAGCTGATGATCAGGATGCTCCTGATCGGCTACTGCTTCGGCATCCGATCGGAACGGCGCCTCTGTGACGAAGTCCACCTCAATCTGGCATACCGCTGGTTTTGCCGGCTGGGTCTGGATGGAGCTGTCCCCGATCACTCGACGTTCTCGAAGAACAGGCACGGCCGCTTCCGTGAGAGCGATCTCTTTCGCCGCGTGTTCGAGACCGTCTTGCGGCGCTGTATCCGGGAGCGCCTGGTTGGCGGCGAAGGGTTCGCGGTCGACGCGAGCCTGATCAAGGCGGATGCCAATCGGCAGAAGGGAATCGAAGGCGATAAGGGGCTTCCGCCGGAGGCCACGGGCCGAGCAATTGACGAGTACCTTGCTGCTCTTGATGATGCCGCGTTCGGTGCCGCGACGGAGGTCACGCCCAAGTTTGTATCGCCCTCCGATCCGGCGGCACGCTGGACGGGAGCGCATGGCGGCCAAGCCTTCTTCGCCTACTCGACGAACTATCTGGTCGACGTCGAAAACGCGATCATCGTCGATGTCGAGGCGACCACGGCGATCCGCCAGGCAGAAGTGTTGGCCGCCAAGCGCATGATTGAGCGTTCACTCGAAAGGTTCGATCTTTATCCAAGCCGGCTTCTCGGCGACAGCGCCTATGGCTCCGCTGAGATGCTCGGGTGGCTGGTCTACGAGCACGGGATCGAGCCGCACGTGACCGTCTTCGACAAGTCGACCCGCACTGACGGGACCTTCTCGCGTGAGGCCTTCACTTACGACCATGCTGGGGACGTCTATCGCTGCCCCGGTGGCAAAACCCTCACCACCACAGGAACGCTGGTGAACGACGACAAGACGATCCTCTACCGCGCGAGCAAGCACGACTGTCAAGCATGCTCTCTGAAAAGCAGGTGTAGCCCGAACACCCCGGCCCGGAAAGTGCCACGCTCGATCTATGAGGGCGCTCGCGACATGGCACGCGAGATCGCAAGCTCATGGGAGGGCCGCACTTCACGGCGGCTCCGCAAGAAGATCGAGATGCTGTTCGCGCATCTCAAGCGCATTCTCAAGCTCGATCGGCTACGACTAAGAGGGCCGAACGGCGCGCGTGACGAGTTCACCCTTGCTGCAGCCGCTCAGAATCTTCGTAAAATGGCCAAGCTGATCCCGATGCCCGCGTGACTCCCCCACCAAGCCAACGCGTCCTCGGAACAGCCGGCGTTCACAACGAAACTACTGCCGACTTTTTCAACGGAATCGACCCTGAACCGACGTCGCGAGCCGATTGCTGCATGCAGATCACTGAGGCAGCGCCACCCCGGCGATTTGCATGACGCCAAGCTGGTCGAACAACTCAATCTGCTCACCGTTCAGCACTGGAATGTAGCAACGACGTCTAGCAGCCGAGATCAAGATACAGAGCTTATCCTCCGCGACCGCCCATGTCCCCGTTGCAGGCCCAAAGGACTCGTCCCAGTGCGGATAAGTCATCCGGCCGTCGGGCTCGAATCGCATGGATAACGGACCATTCTTGAGCTTCGGACCGAAGCTGATCGTCTTGCCCTTGAATTTTGCGGCCAGGGTCTCACCTGTCGGTCTTTCGCCGGTTGCTGCGGTGAGCGAGGCATCGGGCCCCGGATCATAGCCATCGGCCTTCAGGATGAGCCAGAAGAGCC
Organism: Bradyrhizobium sp. HKCCYLRH2060; assembly: GCF_051168135.1. NCBI lineage: Bacteria > Pseudomonadati > Pseudomonadota > Alphaproteobacteria > Hyphomicrobiales > Nitrobacteraceae > Bradyrhizobium > Bradyrhizobium sp. HKCCYLRH2060. The sequence goes on along the minus strand of NZ_JBNPUK010000003.1, from coordinate 455,509 downwards.
TAGCCATGTTGCGAAATGAAGGTTCGACGTACGGCGCATCGCGGTCGACACGATGCACCACGACAAGGTCGAGTGCGGGTACGACTAAGGCGTATTGGCCGCCGGCACCTTGGGCCATAAAGCTGCCCTCGGGCAAAGTCACCGTAGGCGCAACGTCACCGCCCAGAAAGCCGATCCACCAGAGATAGCCATAGCCCATCCCGAACGCTGCTTTCGAATAGCTGCGCGTGCTCTCTTCCACCCACTCCCGCGGCACGATCTGGTGTCCGGCCCAATTGCCTTTGTGAAGATAGAGAAGTGCAAAACGCGCCAAGTCCCGTGCGCTCATGCGTATCTCATAGGCGGGGTGGATAGACGCTTCGCCGCGGACGTAGCTGCCATCCTGTGGCCGGTAGTCCTGCATGCCGATTGGCTTTGCGATCTTTTGGTCGAGCGCCTCGAAGAGGCCGATGCCAGTTGCGTGCTCGTAGATCGTGCCAAGCGCGTTGAAGTCCCAATTGTTGTAATACCAGAAGGTGCCGGGCGGGTGACTGCCGCGCGGCGGTCTCATCTTGGCATTGTCCGGCGTCTCATAGAGCGCCGCGTGGTAGACCCCGGAACGCGCTTCGAGGAGTTCGCGCACCGTCGCGCCCTTCTCGACCCCGGTCAAGCCAGGCGGGTTATCGTCGATGCCAAGTTCGCCAAGCGTGCTGTCAAGGTTGATCTGGTGATCCGACACTGCGATGCCGATCAGGGCGCTGAGCATGCTCTTGCGGATTGAAGCGACTTCCATCGGCTTCGTCGTACTGCCCCACTCGGCCACGACCTTGCCGTGCTGAACGATCACAACCGCGCTCGAATGAATCTGATCCGAAAAGGATCGCGCTTGGGTCAATCCGGTTTCTGACCAACCCAATTCTGCAGGCGTGACGCGCTCCCACTCCGCTGCTGGGAAGCCATCTTCAGCTTGGGCATGCTCGAACCGAACCAAAGCGCCGAGCAGCACGACAGCGAAAACAATCTGGCGAATATGCATAGGATGATCCCACCCGTTGCGAGCTTGACCAGATTGCTACACACTAATCATTAACGGAATTAAGCAGAACGCCTGTTGAAGTGTTTTCTTTGGATACCCGCCAACCATCCTCATAGCGACGTCTCTTGTTGGCCCACAACGGACATGGAACGAACGGAACTCCCTTACGACCAAACTGTGTGACCGGCTGGTGAGAAATCGCTACTCATCCTTATTCAACGCGGCGATGAGGACGCCAACCTCTTCAACAGGTAAGGATCGTCACGCGCTATCAACTCTTCTGTCCTTGGGAGCTTTCCGAAAGCAAACCGTGCCTCCTCGATGCAAGAAAAATAACACAAGCATCTCCGTGCCATCTGAATGCTCGACCTCAACCATGTAGGATGCTAGCGATGGCGGAGTAACCACCCCATGTAAGGCTGGTCTGAGAGGCGATCTCGATTGTGCAACACGATCGAAAAGCAGACTTGATCATCTATTCCTTGTCGTCACATCGCCCTCGACCATCATTTCGTCAGCCATCTCTCGAAGTACAAATTGATCGGGTTGGAAACGTAAGGGCCATACGCTGGGCACGGAACGAACCCCTTCGCCCGATAGAGCCTCTGGGCATCGGGAAGAAATTCCGTGGTTTCCAGCCGCAGAACCGACAGCTTGGCGGTCAAGGCCGCTTCCACAACGCGCGTCAGGAGCCTGCTGCCTATTCCAGTTGTCCGAGCCTCGGTGACGACATACATGCGCTTCACCTCCCCGGTACCATCCGCGAACACCTGCAGCCCTGCACAGCCAACGGCTTGTCCGGCAATCCGCGCGATAAACATTTGCGTGTCGTCGTGCGCTAGCCGATCAATTGGAGAGCCGTGATTCCTCTCCACCCCGCAGACCTTGTTTAAGAAATCGTCCAGCGCGGTTACGAGATTAATCAGGTCCGGGGACCTTGCATCGGCCAGCTCAATTTCGATTCGATCGACAGTCATTCTCGTCCCCTTCTTCGAAGAGATGAGCGCATGACGCCGTGGTGGCTTGTCCCGTTTAGTTGCCGGACCGGCCACATCTTCTTCCGAAGGAAGAAAGCCACCTTGCTCGGGGAGCAGGTTGGCGCTGGGCGTCGGCCCAACTCTTGATGTTGGAGTTGACGATAGCGGGCACTATCGAGCTTGGCAAGTACGCCCCCAGTTCGAGGAACAACGCGTGGCCGCTCCTGGCTCATCTCGAACCTTTTGGTCGGCTCCGACGATGGCCGCTCCGTCGAAGATTGGGGTCTTGTCAGGCCGCAATCGGCGCCTACCGGGGAGGCCGACGGCGGCTCGGCTCAGGCGGGCGCTGTGCATAGGGGTTCGGCAGGCACATGGCCGAAAGGCCCGCGGCCCCCGCTCTGCACGCCTCCCACGACCTGTACTGGCACGCGATCGTGCTGGACCCGCCCCACTCCCATGTCTGGAGGCACACCGGATCATTGCCATCGAACCGCTGGGCCGCGGCTGGAGCGGTTGCAAGCACGATGATCGAAGTCATGAGGAGAAGCGCGCGCATCATCAGCCATCATGACATGAGGCTGACCAATCCGAAAGGGTCTGCCGGCGCGGCCACGTCCACGCGCGCTTGATCCGCAGGCGCGGCGGGTTTCGGTACCCGCGTCGTCAGGTGACCCTCTCTTGCTCCACGGAAAGCAGGCGATCGCAGCTAGCTTCGGCGGCTCATGAGTCAGAAATAGGAGCGCGGCTGCTGCCTGGTATGTTGGCCGAGGTAGCGTCTCACGGTCGAAAGATTTTTCGGTTCAGAAAGCTTCTCAAATACCTGATGCACCAATTCATCGTGATCGGAGGCAACAATTGCGACGGCGTCCCTCAGGTTTCTAAGCTGACGCCACGAAAGAGCAGGCTCCGCTGCTGCCACCAAAGCCCAAAATACAGGGCGCCATAACCCGGTGTCGAAGGGCTTCGACGCCTGAAATATGGAAAACAGCGCCTCTGAACGACTCCCCATGTTTTCAATGGCGCCAGAAGCAGCGACGTACTTTATGAGAAGTTCTTTGGCGGGCGGCCCGTTGCCGCGCTCAAGATATGCCCTGATCGGCCATGCCGAGACGGCTACACGATTGAAAATATCCTCCTGACAGTCGGCTGCCAGAATCGCCTCTTCAAGGAGGCGGCTATACCTTTCATCGGGCCAATGGCGTGCGACGTGAGATAACGCCTGACACCTGAACCAAGGTGCTTCTATCCCCCTTGCGACGCTTAGCGCTTCGTCAGGGCGAGCAGATGCGAGGCGGATCGCGAGGTCTCTTGCTTTGGTCGGGGTCAGGGTCTTGCTCACCCAAACCGACTACCATAACTCCCCGCAACGGCCAATTGGATGGAACGTCAGATTCTGGCCTAAAGGTGAACTATGCTGGTTCAAGGCTGACGCATGGTCTCAACCCAACGCCGTCGTCAGGACGTCCAGATCCGCAGAGCACCAACAGTCTCGAACTCGGCGAGCCTAAAGCTCTTTGTCACAGACAACGCTGCCGTAGGGTGGGCAAAGCGACGCCAAGGGCGGCGCGTGCCCACCATCGGTGGCGCTGGGTGTAGGCGGTGGGCACGGCGCGCGTGAAAGCTCGCCCGACAAGGCCGCATCCCGGCGCGCCTTTGCCCACCCTACGGCAGGTTGTTAGTTCAGCGTGCCATCAATCTTGACGCTGCTGGCAAAGCGGCGCGTGACCACCATCGCCACCGCTCGAAACGCGCGGTGGGCCCGATGCGACGCGGCGTTGCCGCGTACGCCTCTTTGCCCACCCTACAGCTCGGGTGACGGGATCATGACCGGCCCGGTGACCTTCGTCCGAACGGCCTAGACCGCAATCCCGCTCCACCTCACCCGAACAGATGCGCCAGCCAGAACGCGGCGCCGGCGGCGAGGCCGCCGACGAGGGCGGTCTGAAGCGCCGACTTGATCTTGTTGACGCCGGTGAAGTGGCCCTTGATGGCGCCGAAGATCAAGAGCGCGATGCCGGTGGCGATCACGGAGATGCGGAGCGCGGACGAGATGTCGGCTGCCAGCATGTAGGGGATCAGCGGGATCAAGCCGCCGATCACGTAGGAGCCGCCGATGGTCACCGCGCTGACCGGCGCGCGCTTCGGATCCGGGCGTTCGAGGCCGAGCTCGAAGCGCATCATGAAGTCGACCCAGCGCTTGCGATCGGACGCGATGGCGTCGACCACGGTGGTCAAGGCCTGGCCTTCGAGACCATAGCCGCGAAAGATCGCCGCGACCTCCTCGACCTCCCGACCGCGGAGCTTCTCGATCTCGTCGTGCTCCCGCTTCTCCTCGGCGGCGTAGTGCTCTGCGTCGGAGCGGGCGGCGAGATAGCCGCCGAGCCCCATCGCGATCGCGCCGGCGACGACCTCGGCGAGGCCGGCCGTGACGATCACGTCGGTCCTGGCGACCGCCGCCGAAAGACCGGCGGCGAGCGCGAACGGCACGGTGAGGCCGTCGGCCATGCCGATGACGACGTCGCGGACGACCTCCGACGCGGTGAAGTGCTTTTCGATGTGCGGCGTTGCCGGCATGGCGGCCTCCGATGGCGTGTTCGACGGAGACCTTCTAGCAGGCCCGGATGACAGGCGCGATCACCGCAGTCCCGGCACCATCCGCCGCAGGGTGCGATCGTGCAGCCAGTAATGGTGCAGCAAGGCGGCGCCTGCGTGCAGGCCGATCAGGATCATCAGGCCATTGGCCAGCGCCTCGTGCATCTCCTTCATGTCGTGGGCGAAGCCGCGGTCGCCGATCCAGGGTGAGGCGATCTCGAACAGGCCGAACACCGGCAAGCCGTAGCCGCGGGCAAACTGGGTGACGATGCCAAGCACCGGAATGGCGAACATGATGCCGTAGATCAGCAGATGCGTGATCTCGCCGACATGAACGGTCCACGCGCCGAATTTGGTCGCTTCAGGCACCGGCGGCGGATCGGCCAGGCGCCAGGCCAGGCGCGCCAGCGCGAAGCCGAGCATCGACAGCCCGAGCGAGACGTGCATGAACAGGCCCATGTCATGAGCGGGACGTGGCAGCACGTCGCCGAGATGGCCTGAAATCCAGGCCGCCGGCACCAGCACGGCGACGATCCAGTGCAGTGCGATCGCGACGGAGCCATACGTCTTGGCGGAGTTTCGAATGCGCATGATCAGCTTCCTTCGACCATTGGGCATCCCGCGCCGGCACGCCGGAGCACGGGGTGGCATGGCCGGAGGCAATAGCCGACCGGGGGCGTCGCGCCGCTGACGCGGGATGTCAGCCTGCTGTCAGAATGGACGGCGCCGGGGTGGCCTGCGACGTCGCGGGCTGCGACCAGCGGAGCGCCGAGACGATGGCCGGCGCGATCGTGATCCTGGCGCCGCCGAGCTGGGAACGTCCGATGTGCAGCCGCCAGCCATAGGCTTCGAGCACGTCCTGCACGATCGCGAGCCCCAGCCCGCTGCCCGGCCCCTGCTCATCGAGGCGGCCGCCGCGCTCGAGCACGCGGCCGATCTTCGCGTCCGGAATGCCCGGACCGTCGTCCTCGACAGTGACGATCAGAGGGGTCGCACTGGCGACGATGCGAACCGTGCTCGCCGCATGACGCGCGGCGTTCTCCAGGAGATTGCCGAGCACCTCGGCGAGATCCGTGCGGTCCATGCCGACGCGCAGGCTTGGAGGCACCTCGCCATCGAAGCTGACATGGGCGGCCGCCGGCGTGCGGCCGAGCGTCCCGAGCAGCGCATTCACCAGCGGCGCCAGCTCGGTTGCGGCCTCCGGCCCACCGCGAGCCTTGCCGCGCAGCCGCGCCAGCGCCAGTTCGCGATCGACCTGCCGGCTCATCGCCTCGGCGACATCCTCGACATTGCGCGCCAGCTCGAGCTGGCCGAGCTCCCGCAACCGCGCCGCGTCGGCCGCGAGTGCGGCGAGCGGCGTCTTGAAGCCGTGGGCGAGATCGGCCGCACGGCTGCGCGAGCGCATGATCTCGCGGCTCTGCGCATCGAGCAGCGCGTTGACCTCGTCGACCAGCGGCGCCACCTCGGTCGGCACGTCCACGGGAAGATGCTGGCGCCGGCCGCTGCGGATCTCGGCGACGCCACGGCGCAGCACGCCGAGCGGACGCAGGCCGAGCGTGACCTGAACCGAGGTGCCGACGGCGAGGATGACGGCCAGCACGGCGAGCGCGATCGACAGATCCTTGGCGAAGGTCCGCACCGCGCTGGTGGCGCCGTCGAGGTCGTAGGCCACGGCCGCGCGCACGCGGATCTGGCTTTCCGGATTCATCAGGATGCCGCGCTCGGCAACCAGCACGTGTTCGCCATCCGGCCCGGCGAGCTCATGCTGATGCACGTCGCTCGGTCCGGGCTCGTCGATGGGCAGCGGCAGGATGGTGTCCCACAGCGAGCGCGAGCGCAGCAACTGGCCATGATCGTCCGAGATCTGCCAGTACAGCCCCGACAGCGGCACCACGAAGCGCGGATCGGCCGGCGGCCGCGCGACCACGATGCGCCCTTCCGCATCGACCTCGAGGCCGTTCAGCAATTGGCGCAGGTGGATGTCGAGATCGGAGGCGAGCGTGCGCGCGACGTGGCGCTTGAACAGCACGACCATGCCGAAGCCGGCGACGCCGAGCGCGACCAGCAGCGCGATGGTGCCCGCCGCCACCAGTCGCAGCCGCAGCGAGCCGAGCCTCATTCCGTCGTCTCCGGGATCATGTAGCCGAAGCCGCGGCGGGTCTCGATGATGTCGGCGCCGAGCTTCTTGCGCACGCGCCGGATCAGCACCTCGAGCGCGTTGGAGTCGTGCTCGTGGCCGAGACCGTAGACGTTCTCCTCCAGCTCATGCTGCGGCACGACGCGGCCGCTCTGCCGCAGCAGGTAGGCGATCAGCCGGTATTCGAGCTGCGACAGCGTCACCGGCACGCCGGACAGGCTGACCTTCATCTGGCGCTCGTCGAGCATCAGGTCGCCCGACGAAAGCACCGGAGCGGCATGGCCGGCGGAGCGCCTGATGATCGCGCGCAGCCGCGCCAGCAGCTCCTCGTTGCGAAACGGTTTCGGCAGATAATCGTCGGCGCCGGCATCGATGCCGTCGACCCGCTCGGCCCAGCTCGCGCGCGCCGTCAGGATCAGCACCGGCATGTGCCGCGCCGCGCCGCGCCAGCGCTTCAGCACCGACAGGCCGTCCATGCCGGGGAGGCCGAGATCGAGGATCACGGCGCCATAGTCCTCGGTGTCGCCGAGAAACCAGGCCTGCTCGCCGTTGTCGGACGTTTCGACCAGATAGCCCGCCGCCTGCAGCGTCCGCGCCAGGTCGGACGACAGCCGCGGATCGTCCTCGACCAGCAGCACACGCATCTATTTTTCCTCGATCCGCTCGATCTCGCCGCTGCGCGCATCGACATAGACCTCGCGCACGCGGCCATCACGGCCGATCACCCGAAACTCATACCGCCAGCGGCCACGCTGGCGGTCGACATCGATTCCCATCACGTCGCCGGCGATCCGGCCGCGCAATCTCGGCAGGATCTGCGACAGCGGCAGGACGTCGCCCGCCTCCACCGCGCGACGCACGGCATCACGGCGCTCGCGATCGTCCTCGCGCGCCACCGTCGCCGCGGACGCCGCCGTCGAGATCAGCATCGCAAATGCCGTGATGCGCATGAACCGTCCGATTTGAGGCAAATGCATGATCTTCCCGGGGCCTGACGCTCTGATCTTCAAAGCTCGTCGTCATTCGTTGCGCGCGCGCCACTGGGTTCGAATTGCGGGGGTCGACTTGCGGAGCGTTCGCAGATGCTAAGGAGCTGGTGCGGATTTTAGTTTGAACTTCCGATGTCGGAATTGCGCTCAGGCCGATGCGCGGGTGGAAACTCGCAAGGGATCGGCATCCTGCCCGAGACAAGCTGACGTCTCGCTGACTCAACCTGACAGGATGCCGTCAGCCTCGTTGCGACATGATCCCGCCCGGACGGAGCGAGCCGGGGGCGCGGTGAGTTCGGAGACGAGAATGCGTAAGACGATGACATTGGCAGCCGTGCTGGCTGGGCTGGGCGGCCTCCTGGGGATGTCACAAGCCGGCCGGGAGACGGCACCCACGCTGGTGCCGGTGGCCCGTGCCGATGTCGGCACCCTGGCGGCCTATGCGCATCTCGCGGCGCTGCATGCGCGGGCCGACAGCCAGCTGCTGAGCTACGAGCCCGCGCGCCGGGACCGCGAAGGCGACGACGACGATCAGGACGAGCCGCGGCGGTGAGGCGAACCGGCTTCTGACCAAGGCACGGACCAAGGCTAGGCCGGCAGGCCCGCTTCGTACCACCGACGCGTCGCCTTGACGATGCGCACGACCGAGAGCATCACGGGGACTTCGACGAGAACCCCGACGACGGTCGCGAGCGCAGCCCCCGAGTCGAGCCCGAACAGGCTGATCGCGGCGGCAACCGCCAGCTCGAAGAAATTGCTGGCGCCGATCAAGGCGGCCGGCGCCGCGACGCACCAGGCCACGCCGAGCCGGCGGCTCAGCCAATAGGCGATCCCCGCGTTCAGATAGACCTGGATCAGGATCGGCACGGCCAGGATCGCGATGACGACCGGCTGCTTCAGGATCTGCTCGCCCTGGAAGCCGAACAGCAGCACGAGCGTCCCGAGCAGCGCCACGAGCGAGACCGGTTGCAGCACCCGCAAGGTGCGCTCCAACGCCCCGTCCGTGCTACGCAGCAATGCCCGACGCCAGAGTTGCGAGACGATGACCGGCACGACGATATAGAGCAGCACCGACAGCAGCAGGGTTGTCCAGGGCACCGAGATCGAGGCGACGCCGAGCAGCAGGCCCACCAGCGGCGCAAACAGGAACACCATGATGACGTCGTTGAGCGCGACCTGGCTCAGCGTGTAGTGCGGCTCGCCGTCGCACAGATTCGACCAGACGAACACCATCGCCGTGCACGGCGCCGCCGCCAGCAGGATCAGACCCGCCACGTAGGACGACAACTGGCCTGCGGGAAGCATCGGCGCGAACACGTGGCCGATGAAGATGCTGCCGAGCAGAGCCATCGAAAACGGCTTGATCGCCCAGTTCACGATCAGGGTGACGCCGATGCCCCGCCAATGCTCCTTCACATTGCCGAGCGCGGCGAAATCGATCTTCAGCAGCATCGGGATGATCATCAGCCAGATCAGGGCCGCGACCGGCAGATTGACCCGCGCCACCTCCGCCGACGCGACAGCCGCGAACAGCCCCGGCATCAGATGGCCGAGACCGATACCGACGACGATGCAGAGCAGGACCCAGACCGTCAGATAGCGCTCGAAGATCGTCATCGGATCAGGCCACGTCGGAGCGGAACGACGTTGCGCCCTCGCCCGTCCCGATCTCGCGCAGCCGCGTGCCGAGCGACATCGAATCGATGCGGCCGAGCGGCAGATTGATGAAGGCGTCGATCCGGTTCTTCAGATAGCGGAAGGCGGTCGTGAACGCCGCGAGCTTCTCCAGCTCCGTGCCTGCGGCCGCCGCCGGATCCTCGATGCCCCAATGCGCGGTCATCGGCTGCCCCGGCCAGATCGGACACGCCTCGCCGGCGGCGTTGTCGCAGACCGTGAAGACGAAATCCATCGCCGGCGCGCCGGCGGCGGCGAACTCGCTCCAGCTCTTCGAGCGCAGATCGTCGGTCGGATAGTCCATGCGCGCGAGCGTCTCGAGTGCCAACGGATGCACCGCGCCCTTCGGCGTGCTGCCGGCGGAGAAGGCGCGGAAACGGCCGGCGCCGTCCTTGCGCAGGATCGACTCGGCGAGCACCGAGCGCGCCGAATTTCCAGTGCAGAGGAACAAGACATTGTAGATGCGGTCAGACACGACTCTTCTCCTTGCGCTTCGGCGCACAGCACGGGGTGAGACTTGCGATGACGGGTGCGCAGACCTCCGGCCGGCCGCCGCAGCAATCCTGCAGCAGAAACAGCGCGACCTCGCGAAACTGCGTGAGATCGGCCCGGTAGACGATCGAGCGGCTGTGCCTGATCGAGCTGACGAGGCCGGCGCGGGCGAGCACGGATAGATGTGCCGACAGCGTGTTCTGCGGTACCTCCAGCAGACGCGCGAGCTCGCCCGCCGGCAGCCCGTCGGGCTCGTGCTGCACCAGAGTGCGGAAGGCCTGCAGGCGCGTCGGCTGCGCCAGCGCCGCCAAGGCCAGAACGGCTTGTTCGTTTTCCATATATCCAGAATTATCGATATAACCAGCAAACGTCAAGGCCGGCCGCACCAGGAATGCACGACGGAGCGAGAGGCTCCGCAGACTGGAAGGCTCATCGCAAGCGCAGGCGGGTGCCGTGGACGATGAGTTCGCCGTCCTGCGCCATCCGCGCCAGCGCGCGATAGAGCGCTTCATGGGTGACGCCGAGCTCGGCGGCCCAGTCCTTCTTCGACCGGCCGAGCTCGACCTCGCCGCCCTCCCCTTCGGTCTCGATGAAATGCACGATCCGCTCGCGCGCCGTCTTCAGGCTGAGCCGCTCCGATTGGGCCCGGACCTTGCGCAGCTCGCGGGCGAGATGGTCGGACCATCGGTCCCTGATCTCGGGACGGCGCAGCGCCTCGGCGAAGGCCGTGCGGTCGATCGCGAGCAGCGCTGAATCCTGCGCCGCGACGGCGTCGCAATGATACGACGCCTGATCGAGGCTGGCCTCGGCGAGAAAGCCCTGCCGCGCCCGCTGCAGGATGATGTCGTCGCCGGCGCGCGAGCGGCGCAGCAGCCTCACCTCGCCGGTCAGCACGAAGAACATTGCCTGCGGCCGATCCCCCCGGCAGAACACCGTGCCCTGGCGCGGCACCTGGATGCGCCGGGTTTTCAACCGCGCGGCCTCCGGCAGCGCGGCAAGCAACGGCGACAGCCGTGCAAGGGCACGCCAGTCCAGCGGGTGCGTACCTTCGGGCGGGAGACGGTCGGTTCTCGGCATATGATCAGGATCATATGCCGCGTCGGGCTGCGCGGTCTAGGGAAGACCTCACCGCGTTCGCCCGAATGGGAGGTCCTCATGCGCCTGCGCCTTGCCGTCATCACGCTGGCCTTCGTTGCGTCCGCCGGCATCGCCACGGCGCAGCATCACGGCCATCACGACCACGAAAGCCATGGGGCGCTTGCGGCGGACCCGCGCGAGCGGGTGGCATTCCCGCCCGACCTCGCCGAGCATACGCTTGCCAACATGCGCGACCATCTGCTGGCGCTGCAGCAGATCAACGACGCGCTCGCGGCGGGCGAGCCGGACCAGGCCGGCCAGATCGCCGAGCAGCGCCTGGGCATGAGCTCGCTGCGGCTGCACGGCGCCGCCGAGGTGGCCGGGTTCATGCCCCCGGGCATGCAGGAGGCCGGAACGACGATGCACAAGGCGGCGAGCCGCTTCGCCATCGAAGCGCAGAATGCGGGCGTGACCGGCGACCTCAAGCCGGCGCTGAAGGCGCTCGGCGAGACGATGGCGGCCTGCGTGGGCTGCCATGCCGGCTACCGGCTGCGATAGCGCGCCGGACGCGCCTCCCGCCGGCGATGCACCGCGGCGCGTTATTTCCAATATTCTAGAAATATCGTTTGACTTCGGCACGCCGCCTGCCCCATCCTGCTTGTCATGAAGCTCGATGACGCCGCTGCCCGCCTGGAAGCCCTCGGCAACACCACGCGCCTGAAGATCTACCGCGCGCTGGTGCGCGCCGGGCATGCCGGGATGCCGGTCGGCCGATTGCAGGAGCGGCTGAAGATCCCGGCCTCGACGCTGTCGCACCACGTCAAGACGCTGGTCGCGGTCGGGCTGATCTCGCAGCAGCGCGAGAGCACCACGCTGGTCTGTCACGCCGAATACGACGTGATGCGCTCCCTGCTCGGCTTCCTCGTCTCCGAGTGTTGCGCTGAGGAGCAAGGCTGCGGCACCGAGAGGCCGGCCGCCTGATCATTTGACAAATAATTCGATGATTCTAGAAATATGGGAGGAATAGCGTGATGGATGCCAAGACGGTTGCGATCATCGGCGCCGGCCCGGTCGGGCTGGCGGCCGCCGCCCACGCGCTGGCGCGCGGCCTGACCCCGGTCGTGCTGGAAGCAGGTCCAGAAGCCGCGCATGCGGTGCGGCAGTGGCAGCACGTCCAGCTGTTCTCGCCGTGGAAGTACAACATCGACAGCGCGGCGGCGCGGCTGCTGGCGGCGACGGGATGGACTTCGCCCGAGCCCGAGGCCTATCCGACAGGGCGCGAGCTGATCGAATCCTATCTCGCGCCGCTTGCAACGCGCACCGCGCTGCGCGACGTCATCAGAACCTCGCATCGCGTCACCGCGATCGGCCGCGCCGGCTTCGACAAGGCCAGGTCGAAGGGACGCGCCGATGCGCCGTTCGAGATCCGCGCCCACAACGGCAAGGGCGAGGCGGCGCTGCAGGCCGACGCCGTCATCGATGTCTCCGGCGCCTGGTTCTCGCCCAATCCTGCCGGCCATAGCGGGCTGCCCGCGCTCGGCGAAGCCGCGCATGCGGCGCGCATCGCCTACGCGATGCCGGACGTCCGCGGCGCGCAGCGCAGCCGCTATGCCGGCAAGACGGTCGCGGTGCTCGGCGCCGGCCACTCGGCGATCGGCACCTTGATCGATCTGGCCGCATTGGCCGAGGTCGCGCCGGGTACGCGGGCGATCTGGCTGATGCGCGGCGACGATCCCGCGAAGGCATTCGGCGGCGGCAGCGCCGACCAGCTCGCCGCGCGCGGCGAGCTCGGCCTAGCCTTTGCCGCGCTGGTGCGTTCGGGCCGCATCCGGCTCGAGGCCGGCTTCGGCGTCACCGGGATCACCCTTGAGGACGGCCGGTTGCGGATCGCCGCAGACGGCGACCGCCATGTCACCGCCGACGAGCTGATCGTCGCCACCGGTTTCCGCCCCGATCTGTCGCTGCTGGCGGAGCTGCGCCTGCGGCTCGATCCCGCGATCGAGGCCCCTGTGGCGCTCGCGCCATTGATCGATCCGAACGAGCATTCCTGCGGCACCGTGCGGCCGCATGGCGCGCGCGAGCTGGCGCAGGCCGACGAGCCCGGGCTCTATCTCGCCGGCATGAAGAGCTATGGCCGCGCGCCGAACTTCCTGATGATGACGGGCTATGAGCAGGTCCGTTCGATCACCGCCGACATCGCCGGCGACAAGGCCGCCGCGCGTCGTGTCGAGTTGAAGCTGCCGGAGACCGGCGTCTGCACCCGCGGCGGAGTGGAGAGCATTGCAGCCTTGTCCGGCTGCTGTGGCGGACCGGCGCCATCGGGCGTAGACAGTTGCTGTGCCGATGATGCCAAGGCCAAGGCGGCTGGCCGCAGCGGCTGCGGCTGTTCGTGATCCAGAGACGTCGTGACGCAGAACCGAGGAGAGGTCGACGGGAATGCAGGCAAGACGGCTGGGCGTGGTCATCGCTCTCGGCACCGCCCAGACACTGGCCTGGGGATCGAGCTACTATCTGCCCGCCATCCTCGCCGACCCGATCGCGAGGGATCTCGGCCTGTCCAACAACTGGTTCTTCGCCGCCTTCTCCGCCTCGCTGATCATCTCCGGCCTGTTGGGTCCGCGCATCGGCCGCCAGATCGACCGCGTCGGCGGCCGCCAGGTGCTGTGCGCCTCCAACATCGTGCTGGCGATCGGGCTCGCGCTGCTTGGCCTGTCGCATTCGCTGTGGGTGATGGCGCTGGCGTGGCTGTGGCTCGGCGTCGGCATGGGGCTCGGCCTCTATGACGCCGCGTTCGGCGCGCTCGGGCGCATCTATGGCAAGGATGCGCGCGGCGCGATCACCGGCATCACCCTGATCGCGGGCTTTGCCTCCACCGTCGGCTGGCCGCTGAGCACCTGGGGGCTCGCCACCATCGGCTGGCGCGAGACCTGCTTTGCCTGGGCGATCGCGCATCTCGTGATCGGCCTGCCGCTCAATCTGTCGCTGCCGCGCGCGACCCAGATGGCACCCGGCGAGATGCCGGCGGGCAAGCCGAACATTCCGCTCGATCGTCCCATGATCCTGATCGCGTTCGCGATGGCGGCGGCCTGGACCGTGACCGCGGCGATGGCGGTGCATCTGCCGCGGCTGATGCAGGCGTTCGGCGCCACACCGGCACAGGCGCTGTTCGCGGGCATGATGATCGGGCCGGCGCAGGTCGCCGCGCGCGTGTTCGAGGCCGGCTTCCTCAGCCGCTTCCATCCGCTCGCCTCGGCGCGGCTCGCCTGTATCACCCATCCGATCGGCGCCGTGACAATCGGGCTGTTCGGCGGCGGCGCGGCGGCGGCCTTCGCGCTGCTGCACGGCTCCGGCAACGGCATCCTGACCATTGCTCGCGGCACGCTGCCGCTCGCGATCTTCGGCCCCGTCAACTACGCCTACCGGCTCGGCCTGATCGGGGCGCCGTCGCGGATCTGCCAGGCCTTCGCGCCGCTGCTGTTCGGCCTGCTCATCGACGGGCTCGGCCGCGGCGTGCTGATCGTGTCGGCGAGCCTGAGCCTGTCGGCGCTCGCCGCCCTGATGCTGCTGCCGGCCGAGCGCGCCGAGACGGCGATGCCGCTCGACACCACCGACAAGGCGGCCTGAGCCGGTAGCCTTTCATTAACCAGCTTCCTGCGCTCACGGCCCACCGTGCCGCTGCGGACGGGCATCCTGGGGCGCATATACGGAAAGTTGAAGGTTGGATTGAAGGATACCCGTGGTCATACGGGGGCGTTCACGACACGATGGCATTGCAACGTAAACACATGCTTCGTGTCGCGGCGGTGGTCGCCTGCGTCGGGATCTTCCTGGCCGGCGCCGATCTCGCCGTGACCGCGCTGATCGGCAACCAGACCGCGCGGCAGCTCAGCGAGCTCAGCAAGCTGGCGCTGCGCCGTTCCGAGGCCGCGATCGACTCGGCCGGATCGATCCTGAACCGTCTGATCGCGAAAGGACCGATGGACTGCAGCGCCGTCGCGCTGCAGGCGCTGCGCCTTCACGTCTATCAAGGCACCATCATCAAGGACATCCGCACCGTCGATCGCGACGGCGCGGTCAAGTGCGCGGCCTATTCCGAAACACTGGAATTCGACAATGGCTGGGCGCGGCGCGACGAGATGTTCAAGTCCGCCGACGGCGAGCTGCGGCTGTTCCGCGTCGAGCAGTTCACCGGCGCCGCGTTCGGCGTGATGCGCGACATCGACCCGCAACGGTCGCTGGCGGCGATCCTGCGCATCGACGGCAATCTGCTGGACGTGATGCCGGTCGGCCTGCGCGCCGAGAGCAACGTCACCCTGACTTTGCCCGATGGCGAGCAGGTGGCCGGCTATCATCCCGACGCATCCGCCAGATCGCCGGCGCAGACCGTCGCGTTCACCACCGTGTCCGACCGCTATCCGCTGCAGGCCACGATCCATGTGCGGCCGCAGAGCCTGAGCGCGCGCGGCGACCTCGCTTATCTCCTGACGATGCTCGCCGCCGGCACGCTGGGCGGCATGTTCGGCCTGCTGCTGGCGAGCTACCTCAGCCGGCCGGTGGACCCGGTCGCCGAGCTCGACCGCGCGCTCGCGGCCAACGAGTTCAAGCCCTATGTGCAGCCGACCTTCCGACTGAAGACCGGCGACATCGTCGGCTGCGAGATCCTGGCGCGCTGGGAGAAGCCGGACGGCCGGCTGATCCCGCCGATGAGCTTCATCCCGCTCGCCGAGAGCTCCGGCCGCATCGAGAGACTGACCTGGCAGCTCCTCAAGACCGCCTTGCGCGAGCTGCAGCCGGAGATGAAGCAGGACAAGCTGTTCAAGCTGTCCGTCAACGTCACCCCGCGCCACCTGCTCGGCGACCGCTTCATCGACGATCTGCGCAAGACGGTCGCGTCGTCATCGGTCTCCACCCGCCAGGTCGTGCTCGAGGTCACCGAGCGCGAGGAGCTCGCCGATCTCGCCAAGGCGACTGATGTCGTGAAGGAGCTCAGCGAGCTCGGCTTCCGCGTCGCACTCGACGACGTCGGCATCGGCCATAGCGGCCTGTCCTATATCCAGCGGCTCGGCGCGCGCATCCTGAAGATCGACAAGTTCTTCGTCGACGCGATCACCCGCGACCAGTCCGCCATCGTGGTGGTGCAGATGCTGGTGGCGCTGGCGCGCGAGCTCGACATGTCCGTGGTCGCCGAGGGCATCGAGCATCAGGAGCAGGTCGATGCGCTGATCGCCTGCGGCGTCGAGGAAGGCCAGGGCTATCTGGTTGCGCCGCCGCTGTCGCTCGGGCGCTTCAAGCAGTTCCTCGACGTGCGCCGGGCCTCGGCCGTTCCCGGCCAGGCCGGCGAACCGGAACTGGCCGCGTGACGGCGAGCCCGCGCGCGTCGGGCACGCGCCTCACTGCCGGGTCATCTGTCCGCGAATCTCGCCGCCTGGGTTCGCCTGGGTATGAACGTTGGCGTACCATTTGCCGGCCAGCAGATCGGCCGCCTGAGCGTCCGTGATGACGGCCGAACCGGTAATCGGGGTCTCCGGGCTCTTGAACGGCAGCACGATGCCGGCATTCTTGCCGGGCTCGCTGGGACCGTGGAAATGCGCTCCCATCGCCGGCCCGGTGAGGCCCGAATAGGTAACCTTCCAGCTCAGCGTCCTGGTGGCGGTGTCGAAGCTCGCTTCGGCCGCGCCCGACGCGGTCGACGCGTTCGGCGGCACCTCGTTGGCGGCCTTGAGCTCGGACTTCAAGATGACGGTCTCAGCGCGCGCAATCGGCGCGGCCGCGACGCAGGCGACCGCGAGCAACGACAAATGAACGAATGTCCGTCCCATAGTTTCCTCCTCAATCGTTTTGTGCAGTCTCAGTGTTCGAGACCCCACGGGCAAGCCGATATTCCGTGGAACGCGTTAACGCCCCAGGCATGAGCAGCGGCCCCCGGCCGCGTTGATTGAACAATCCGGACCCCTGTGCCAAACAGGACGGGAACACAAAGGCCGCGAAAGAAAGCCTCGAAAGAAAGAAAGCCATGGCGGATCGAATGGTTGCTTCCAAGACGGCGCGCGGCAAGGTGGGGCGGCCTCCGCTCGAACGTGCCGGCGAGGTCGAGGAGCGCATTCTCGATGCGGCAAAGACGGTGTTCCTCGCCAACGGCTTCGAAGGCGCGAGCGTCGACGAAATCGCGCAGACCGCGCGTGCCGGCAAGCCGACCATCTACGCGCGATTTCCCAGCAAGGCCGCGCTGTTCGCGGCCGTGATCGCCCGCCATGCCGCGCGCAACACCCAATATGAGAACCTGGTGCCGCAGGGCCGCACCTTCCGCGCCCGGCTGATCAGCCTCGGACTCACCCTGATCGAGCGCGCCTTCGTCGAAGACACGATCGGCCTGATGCGGACCGCGATTGCGGAAAATCCGCGGTTTCCCGAGCTGACGCTCGAGATCCAGGACACCGCGCGCAAGCGCGCCACCTGCAATGTGAGCCATGCGATCGGCGAGCTCGCGCGCGCCGAAGGCCTTGCCGGCAAGGGCGCGTTCTCGGCCGATCGCATCGAGGACAGCGCACGGATCTTCCTCGATCTCGTCGTGTTCGCCGTGCTGATCCGCAGCCTGCTCGGCGAGGACATGCGCACCCTGAAGAAGGAAGCCCAGGCGCATGTCGAGAAGCGCGTCGACTTCTTCCTCGCCGCGACGACGTGATCCTAAATCTGCTTGTCCTTGCGCAGCTCCGGAAAGATCGTCTCGTCCTGCAGGATCACGTCGGCGGTGCGCTGATAGTGCGCCGTGAGCAGCGCAACCGCGCGTTCGGTGTCGGCGTCAAGCACGGCGTTCACGATGTCGGCGTGCTCGTCGCCGACGGGGCGTGACGGAAACGCCTTGCGGATCGACAGCCGGCGGTAGCGATAGAGCTGGTCGGCAAGCTGGCCGCAGAACGCGATCAGCGACTGCGAGCCGCAGTTCGAGATCAGGACCCGATGATAGATCCGGTGCAGCCTCTCCCACTCCGGATTGTCCTCGAACGTGGTCGCGCTGAGCGAGCGCGGCGCGCGGCTGAGCCGATGCTGCGCCAGCACCAGTTGCTCCTCCCAATCCGGCGTCGCCGCCGCCATCGACTCGCGCAGCGCCAGCGCCTCGACCCAGCAGCGGGTCTTGGTCAGCTCGGCGAGCTCGGCGCGGCTGATGTCCTTGACGTAGAAGCCGCGCTGCTCGCGCACCTCGACCAGTCCGTCGGCAGTGAGGCGGTTGAGCGCCTCGCGCAGCGGTGTCTGCCCGGTCTGATAGGTCTCGGTCAAAAACCGCATCTGCAGCTTGCGCGACGGCGCCAGCCGGCCGGACAGCAGGTCCTCGCGCAGCCGGTCATACACATGACTCGCCTGCGTCGACGGGCCCTGCCCCTCGGCCTCCAAAACCGCATCCACGCCCGATCTCCTCTGAATCAGACGACATGTATAGAGCGAGGCTACAGAACATAAAATTTATAAATTCTGATTGATTCCTATTTTTTATGTAATAAAAAGGACGAGCCGGTTCTGCCGGCCAGGGATAGAAACGTCGCGCGTCCTCACCCGGGCATCGCGCAGGAGGACACGCTCATGACCCGGTTTCCGGTCGCGGCTCTGCGCAGTGTCGATCTGGGCACGCCAGATCTCGCGCGTTCGGAAGCGTTCTATCGACAGACCTGGGGGCTGGAGCGCGTCGCGGAGGCCCGCGGCATCGTCTATCTCCGTGCGACCGGCAGCGATCATCATGTCGTAGCGCTGCACCAGAGCCAGCGTACCGAGTTGAAGGCGGTGACTTTCCGCCTCGCCGAGTCCAGTGATTTCGATGCCGTCAGCCGCAACGCCATCCATGAAGGCGCGACGCTGATCGCAGCGCCAGCGCCGAACCCCGGTCCCGACGGCGGCGTGATCATGAGCCTGCGCGGCCCCGAAGGCGGCGTGCTGCGCTTCGTTCATGACGACCTCAGGCACGACGCCAGGCCACCGCGGCCCGAGCTCCCCGAACGGCTCGCCCACGTCAATCTCAACAGCACCGACGTCGATCGCACGGCCGCGTTCTACGAGAACGCGCTCGGCTTCAAGCTGACCGATCGCTCCGCGGCGATGGCGTTCGTCCGCTGCAACTCCGATCACCATGCGGTGGTGATCGCCGCCGCCAAGGTCAACGGCCTCAACCACGTCGCCTTCCTGATGCCGACCTGGGAAGGCGTGATGCGCGGCGCGGGCCGCATGATCGATGCCGGCCATCCGATCGCCTGGGGCGTCGGCCGCCACGGCCCCGGCGACAATGTCTTCGCCTACTTCATCGATCCCGTCGGGACCGTGATCGAATACACCGCCGAGGTGCTGCAGGTCGACGACGACTACGTCGTGCGTGGGCCGGAGCATTGGGTCTGGCCACCCGGCCGCACCGACCAATGGGGCATCGCGCCGCCCAAGGCCGAGCACGTCAAGGCCGCGCAGCTCGCGGTCGGCTACACCGCCTGACTCGTTGTCCAACTCCAGAGTTTCCATGTCAGCTACGTCCGATCACAAGCATTTCGAGGTTGCCGTCATCGGCTTCGGTCCGACCGGCGCCATCGCCGCGAGCCTGCTCGGCATGCAGGGCATCAAAACGCTCGCGATCGATCGCGCTGTCGAGATCTACGACAAGCCGCGCGCGATCGCGCTCGATCACGAGATCATGCGGCTGTTCGACAATCTCGGCATCGCCGAACAGGTCAGCCGCCATGTCGCGCCGTTCCCGGCGTCCGAGCATTTCGGCGCACGAGGGCAGTTGATCCGCCGCATCGACATGGTCGGCCCGCCCTACCCGCTCGGCTACACGCCGAGCATGGTGTTCACGCAGCCGCCGGTCGAACAGATGATGCGCGATCGCGTTCGCGCCTGTCCGTCGGTGACGGTCGAGCTCGGCACGAGCCTCGTCGCGATCCGGCAGGATGCAACGGCGGCGACCGTCGTGCTGCAGCGGGCGGACGGCACGACGCATCAGGTCACCGCCGACTACGTGATCGCCTGTGACGGCGCCTCCAGCACCGTGCGCCAGCAGCTCGGCATCAGCTTCGATGATCTCGACTTCGACGAGCCATGGCTGGTGGTCGATCTTCTCGTGAATGCTGGCAGCGCCGGCAAGCTCCCGGCCACCGCGGCGCAATTCTGCGATCCCGCGCGTCCGACCACCTACATCATCGGTCCCGGGAACCATCGCCGCTTCGAGATCATGCTGCGGCCGGGGGAAGACCGCCACGCGATGGAGCAGCCGGAGCAGGTCTGGCAGTTGCTGTCCCGCTGGCTCGGGCCCGAGGACGCCACCCTGTGGCGCGCGGCGAGCTACCGCTTCCATGCGCTGGTCGCGCACCGCTGGCGCCAGGGCCGTGTCCTGCTCGCCGGCGATGCCGCGCATCAGCAGCCGCCCTTCATCGGCCAGGGCATGTGCCAGGGCCTGCGCGACGCCGCCAATCTGTGCTGGAAGCTCGCGCGCGTGTTGCGCGGCCAATCGACCACGGCCCTGCTCGACAGCTATGAGAGCGAGCGCAGCACGCATGTGCGCGAGCTGACCACGCGCATCAAGGCGATCGGCCGCGTCATCTGCGAGCAGGATCCGGAGGCCGCAGCGGCACGCGATGCGCGTATCCTTGCCGAAGGCGGCGGCGCGCCGCGCACCATCACGCGGCAGGAGATCGTGCCGCCGCTGACGCAGGGACTGCTCGCGACCAGGGCAAACGCGGCCAATGGCACGCTGTTTCCGCAGCCCTGGATCGTCGGCGACGGTGGTGGGCGAGCGCTGCTCGATGCCATCGCCGGCACCGGATGGCGGCTCGTCCTCGACGGGCGGGGCGCGCTGAACTCGAGCTCGATCGACGCTGCGACCCGCGACGCCGGGATCAGTGTGATCGCCATCGGCGGTCACGGCTTGCACGAGGAGAGCGCCGTCGTCGCACGCTGGTTCGAACGCCACGGCTGCAGCGCCGCGCTGGTGCGCCCCGATCATTATGTCTACGGCGTCGCGACGGACGCGCCGGAGCTCGCCGCGCTGCTGAGCGAGCTGAACCAACGACTGCACTAATCAAAACAAGAGAATGTCAAACGGGGAAACGCCATGACGACATCATCGGACACCGCCAGACCCAGTGTGGGAGGACGCGCGATCGCCGTCCTCATCATGCTGTTCCTGTTCCAGACGCTGAACTTCTTCGACAAGCTGGTATTCGGCCTCTCGGCCGTGCCGATGATGAAGGAGCTTGGCTTGAGCCCGAAGGAGTTCGGGCTGATCGGCAGCAGCTTCTTCCTGCTGTTCTCGCTGTCGGGCATGGCGGTCGGCATGTTCGTCGTCGGCCGCTTCCCGGTGAAATGGCTGCTCCTGATCATGGCCGGCGTCTGGTCGGCGACGCAGATCCCGATCTTCTTCTCCGGCTCGGTCGCCGTGCTGGTGATCTGCCGCATCATCCTCGGCGCCGGCGAAGGCCCGGGACTGCCGACCGCGCTGCACGCCTGCTACAACTGGTTTCCCGCCGACCGCCGCAGCGTGCCGAGCGCGGTGGTGCTGCAGGGCATCAGCGTCGGTCTGTTGGCCGGCGGCCCGATCCTGACCTATGTCATCGTCAACCATGGCTGGCGCACCGGCTTCCTGTTCTGCGGCCTGCTCGGCCTCGCCTGGATGCTCGGCTGGTTCTTCGTCGGTGGCGAGGGTCCCTACTCCGCCCATGCGCCGGAGGCTTCGGCGGCGAAGGACAAGGCGTTGCCGGCGCGCGTGCTGTGGGCCGATCCGACCGTGATCGGCGTCATCATCATGTCGACCGCGTCGTACTGGATCGTCGGCATGTCCGCGACCTGGCTGCCGCCCTATCTGCAGCTCGGGCTCGGCTACAAGCAGGTCGATGTCGGCTGGATCATCTCGGGGATCTACCTGTTCCAGTCGCCGCTGCTGCTCGGCGGCTCCTGGCTGACGCAAGTTCTGCAGCGCAGAGGCTTCAGCCTGCGTGCCTGCCTCGGCCACGCCTCCGGTCTCGCGCTGCTCGCCGCCGGCTGCGCGCTGCTCCTGAGCATCGTCACCTCGGGGCCGCTGCAGCTCGCCTGCATCGCGATCGCCTTCGCGGCGCCGAGTCTCACCACGATCTTCGGCCCCGTCGCGCTCGGCGCCGTGGCGCCGGCAATCCAGCGCGGCCGGCTGATCGTCGTGATCTATTCCGGCAACGCGGCCTCCGCGCTGGTGTCGAATGCGCTCACCGGCTGGATCGTCGGCGAGGCCGGCGGCAACGCGCCGCTCGGCTACGCCCACGCCATGACCTTCACCGCCGGCGTGCTGATCGTCGGCGCCATCTCGGCCTTCGCGCTGATCTTCCCGGAGCGCACCATCGCGCGCTTCGCGAAATCGGCGCAAGAACCGGCTTCTCCCTCCGCCGTAGCGGCGGTTTCGACCTGAGGACATCGGATGAGATTTGCAAGCTTCACCATCGACAATGCGCCGACTTGGGGACTCGTCGAGGGCACCGACGTCGCCGATCTCGGTGCCGTCCTGCGCGACCGCTTCCCGGACCTGAAATCGGCGATCGCAGCGGACGCGCTGAAGGAGGCGGCTGCAGCGGCCTCAGGCGCAAGGCGGCATCCGCTCTCGGCCATCAGCTTCCTGCCGGTGATCCCGAACCCGGACAAGATCCTCTGCATCGGCTTGAACTACGAGACGCACCGCAAGGAGACCGGCCGCTCCGAGGTCGAGAACCCCACGGTGTTCGGCCGCTTCGCCAACAGCCAGACCGGGCATCTCACGAATATCATCCGCCCGCGCGTCTCGACCGATCTCGATTTCGAGGGCGAGCTCGCCATCGTGATTGGCAAGCCGGGTCGCTACATCCCGCGCAGCGAGGCCTTCAAGCACATCGCCGGCTATGCCTGCTACAATGAGGGCAGCGTCCGCGACTTCCAGCGCCACACCCACCAGTTCACGCCGGGCAAGAATTTTCCGGCGACCGGCGGGTTCGGCCCGTGGCTGGTCACGCCGGATGAGATCGACGATCTCGGTTCGCTGCGGCTGCAGACGCGGCTGAACGGCGAGGTCGTCCAGGATGCGACGATCAGCCAGATGATCTTCGATATCCCGCGCCAGATCGAATATTGCTCCTCGTTCACCCGGCTCGAGCCCGGCGACGTCATCGCCACCGGCACGCCCGGCGGCGTCGGCTCCCGCCGCACACCGCCGCTGTGGATGAAGCCCGGCGATGTCGTGGAGGTCGAGATCGACAAGATCGGACTGCTGCGAAATGGCATCGCCGACGAGGCGGTGTGAGCGCCCCTGATGTTCCTGACCGTCACTCCGGGGCAGCCCGCCAGGGCTGAACCCGGAATCTCGGGATTCTCAGGTGCGCAACTGCGCACCATAGTTCGATGCTTGCGCATCGCCCCGGAACGACAGCCGAACGACCGTGCTTCCTCAATGCGCCATCGCCGGGCCGCCGCCGAGCTTGACCTTGCGGAGCGTCAGCGCCAGCGGAATCGCCGACAGCGAGATCAGCATCAGCGCCCAGTAGACGTCGACATAGGCGAGCAGCGACGCCTGCATCTGCACGGTCTGGCCGATCCAGGCGAGCGCCTGCTGCTGCGCCTGGACCAGCGAGCTGCCGTGGGCGGTGAAGTAGTTGGTCACCTGGTGCAGCGTGTCCTGATAGGCCGGGTTGGACGGAATGGCATTCTCGACCAGCCGGCTCTGGTGGAACTGCGCGCGATGCGCCAGGATGTTGGCGGCGAGCGACACCCCGATCGACCCGCCGGTGTTGCGCGCGGCGTTGATCAGCGCCGAGGCCTGGTCGGTCCTCTCGGGCGGAATGCCGTTGTAGGACGCGGTCGTGATCGACAGGAAGATCAGCGGCAGGCCGATTCCGATCAGCATGCGGGATTCGGCGAAGAACCAGAAGTCCACATTGGCATAGACCCGGGTGAGGTCATACATCGCGAAGGCGACGACCGCGGCGCCCGTCATGATCATGTATTTCGGCTGCACCTTGCCCGAGAGCCGTCCGACCACGAACATCATCGCCATGGTGACGAGGCCGCCGGGCGACAACACGAGGCCCGCCCAGGTCGCGGTGTAGCCGAAATCCTGCTGCACCATCTGCGGCAGCATCTGCGTGGTGCCGAGCAGGATCGCGCCGGTCGCCAGCATCACCAGGAAGCTGGCGCCGAACTGGCGCGACGCCAGCATGCGGACGTCGACCGTCGGGTTTTTCTGGTTCATCTCCCACGGGATCATGGCGATGAAGGCGGCAACGCAGACGGCGGCGGTGACCAGTATGAAGCGCGAGTCGAACCAGTCGTCCTCGAGGCCGCGGTCGAGCATCAGTTCGAGCGCGCCGAGGAAGGTCGCGACCAGCACGAAGCCGACGACGTCGAAGCCGTGCGCCTGCTTGCGCCGCTCTTCAGTGACAGCTTCAGGCTCCTTGAGGATCAGCCCGATCAGCAGCATCGCGGCGACGCCGACGGGGCCGTTGATCAGGAAGCACCAGTGCCAGGAGACGTTGTCGGAGAGATAGCCGCCGAGCGTCGGGCCGACGACGGGCGCGACCACGACGGCGACGCCGAACAGCGCGAAGGCCTGGCCGCGCTTTTCCGGCGGGAAGGAGTCGGCGAGGATCGATTGCGCGACCGGCACCATGCCGCCGCCGCCCAGGCCCTGCATGATCCGGAACAGCAGCAGCACCTGCAGATTCCAGGCGAGGCCGCACAGCACCGAGCTCAAGGTGAACAGGCCGAGGCACATGATGAAGAAGGTCTTGCGTCCCAGGCGCTTGGCGAGATAGCTCGACGCCGTCAGGATGATCGCGTTGGAGACGAGATAGGTCGTCACCACCCAGGAGGATTCGTCCTGGCTGACACCCATGCCGCCGGCGATATAGGGCAGCGCGACGTTGGCGATGGTGGTGTCCAGCACCTCCATGAAGGTCGCGAGCGCGACCAGCACCGCGATGATCCACGGACTGCCGGCGCGCGGCGCGGAGAGAGCGGCAGCCTCACGCATGGCGGACCTCCCTCACAGCACGGCCTTCAGCCGCTCATAGAGCGACGGCCTGGCATCGACGCGCACGGTCGGCACCACCGACATGCCGGGACCGAGCGCGACGTCCGTCGGCGGATCATCCATGTCGATCTTGACCGGCACGCGCTGCACGATCTTGACGTAGTTGCCGGTCGCATTCTGCGGCGGCAGCAGCGAGAAGGCCGGGCCCGAGCCGGACTGCACGCTGGCGACATGGCCGCGGATCTCGCGCTCCGGATAGGCGTCGATCTCCAGGGTCACGGGCTGGCCTGGACGCATCTCGTCGAGCTGGGTTTCCTTGAAATTGGCGGTCACCCAGACGTCATCGGGCACGAACATCGAAAGCGCCGTGCCTTGTGCCGCCAACTGGCCGTCGGCGGCGCTGAGATTGACAACGCGGCCGGGCTGCGCCGCGGTCACGGTCGTGTAGGACAGATTGAGCTGCGCCTGGTCGCGCTGCGCCTGCGCCTGCGCGAGATTGGCGTCGGCGCTCTCGCGCTGCGCCTTCAAGGACTCCAGTTGCCGCTGCGCCACCTGCAGATTGGCCTGCGCCGAGGTCAGCGCCGCCTTCTGCTGCTGGAGCTGCGATGTGTATTGCTGCTCGCTCTGCACCGTGCCCGAGCCGGTGCGGGCGAGGTCCTGATAGCGCTTGGCCTGCTGCTCGGCGAAGGTCAGCCCGGCCTGGGCCTGCTCGACCTGGGCCTGGCCCGCGGTGATCTGCGCCTGCTGCACCTCGATCTGCGCCTCGATGTTGCGGATCGCCGCCTGGGCCGACTTCACCTGCGCATCGGCCTGGGCCAGCGCGGTCTTGTAGTCGCGATCGTCGATGCGCGCGATCACGTCGCCGGCCTTGACGTGCTGGTTGTCGGTGACGGGGACGGCGGTGATGTAGCCGGAGACTTTCGGCGCAATGGAGAACTGGCGGGCCGCGATGAAGGCATCGTCGGTGGTCTCATAGTGACCGGCCGCATCGTAGTAGACGTAGCCGCCGGCGCCGACGGCGAGCAGCAGCACGAGACCCAGCGCTGCCCCAAGCGGATGCCGCCGGATCAGGCTCCTCCGGGCCCCCTCCTGGCGCTGCCCGTGCTCCGTCGGCGACGGACCGGGCTCCGCAGCCGGCGCCTTGGCCTCGATCTGCTGCGGAGTGTCGCCAGAGGCATCCCCGCGCCATTGCCGCACGGCACGATCGCGCGCGGAGACCACCGGATCGTCGTTGGCCGCAGATGGAACCTCAGCCGATGACAGAGCTTGCTGTGTCATCACGTCTCCTTGAAAAGAACGGAACCGTTTCGTTTCTACAGTTGGGCGCGATGCATGTGGGACGCAATGGCGCACAGCGATGCGGCGAGCTAAACTTTTCGTCATTGGAGATCGCCGACGCGCGTTTCCCTGCGCCTCCACCGCGAACCGCCGTGAGCAAGGTCAACTGCGTGACGCAGCCGCGGTTGCAGTCTCACGTGATCGCGTTGACTCGATCAACGCGGCTAAATACAACACACGCATAATAAGAAATTGTTAGGGTCGGCAACCGACTACCGCGGAAGATGCCGACGTGATCCTATTGCGAGGCACGCATGCCCGTCCGTCAGGTGCCAGGCTCAGACCTGCAATATGTGCTCATCGCCTTCGATGCGACGGGGCAAGAGCGGCGAGAGGCCGACGGTTCGCTCGCGAGCGAGATGGTGGTGAACCGCCTCCATGCGCTGGGCGCGGCGGTCAGCGATATCATCCTGCTGAGCCATGGCTGGATGGGCGACGTCCCCGCGGCGATCGAGCAGTATGATCGCTGGCTCACCGCCATGGGAGCGCTCGACGCGGACCGGCTCGCCGCGGAACGGCAGCGTCCCGGCTTTGCTCCCGTCATCATCGGGCTGCACTGGCCGAGCCTGCCATTCGGCGACGAGACGCTGCCGTCGGGCGGCGGCGGGTTACTGTCCGCCGACACGCCGGCGGCATCGCTCGAGGCGGAGGTGGAGCGCTATGCGGCACGCGTCGCCGACACGCCGGCGGCGCGCGCCGACATTCGCTCGATCCTCGAGCAGGCGCGCATTGCGCCGGCGGCCACGTTGCCGGACTCGATGCGCGATGCCTATCTCAGGCTGTTCGCTGCGTCCGGCCTTGCGATGGGCGATGTAAGCGGACGCCCTGGCGCCGAGCAGGACCGGTTCGATCCGACCGTGATCGTGAGCGAGGCACGGAGCGGGCCGGCCGATGCGACCGCAGGCACGCTCGGCCTCGGCGACGACCTGCGCGAGGCGCTGCTGGCGCCGCTCCGCATCCTGTCGTTCTGGAAGATGAAGGATCGCGCGCGCCAGTTCGGCGAGGCCGGCGCCCATGATGTCCTCGTCAAGCTGCAGCAGGCGGCGCCGGCGGCCCGGGTTCACCTGATGGGCCACAGCTTCGGCTGCATCGTCGTGTCAGCGGCCGTCGCCGGCACACCCGACGGCCGCGCGCTGCCGCGTCCGGTCGAGACGATGTTCCTGGTCCAGGGTGCACTGTCGCTGTGGTGCTATGCCGAGAGCATTCCGCAGGCCGCCCCGGCGCAGGGCTATTTCCGGCGCACGCTGCTGAAGGGGCTCGTGCGCGGCGCCTTCGTGACCACCCGCTCGAGCTACGACCGGGCGAACGGATGGTTCTACCCGCTCGGAGCGCGGCTGAAGCAGCAATATCTGCTCGATACCGACTATCCGCTGTACGGCGCCATCGGCAGCTTCGGCGTCCGCGGCACCCAGCCTGTGGCGACCGTCGACATGCCGATCCAGGATGTCGGCTTCAGCTACGGTTTCGGCAGCGGCCGGGTCTACAACATCGAGGCGAGCCGGATCATCCGGAACGGCGGCGGCGCGGCCGGCGCCCACAGCGACATCGCCCACCCCGAAGTGGCTCACGCCTTCTGGGCCGCGATCCTGGCCGCGCCCGCGGCCGTCAGGCCGCAACCCGGCAGCATCGGCGGCGGGCTGCTCAGCGACGACATCCGCCACTTCGATCAACAGCGATACGATCAGCAACTCTGGCGGCAGCGAACGTTCGAGCGGACTTCGGAGCAGGTGCAACAGGTTCAGCGGCAGGAACAGCAGCAGCAGGTGCAGCGACAGCAGCGCGAGCAGCAGGAGCAGAGCCAGCATCAGCAGCAGCAACGGCAGCAGGAGGAACAGCAGCAGCGACAGCAGGAGCAGGATCAGCAGCAGCAGCGGCAGCAACGGCAGGAAGAGCCGCAACAGATTCAACTGCAATATCCGCAATGGGTGGCGCCGCCGACCGTTCCGCAGCCGCCCCCGCTCGACAACCGCAAAGCCTATCCGCCCGGCGAGCAGCGCTGGATCAATGCCGGCTTCGAGGATCTCGATGCGCCGTTGAAGCCGGGCCAGTGGTACACGTTCGCTTTCGACGTCGACATCC
Source organism: Bradyrhizobium sp. HKCCYLRH2060 (assembly GCF_051168135.1). Classification (NCBI taxonomy): domain Bacteria; kingdom Pseudomonadati; phylum Pseudomonadota; class Alphaproteobacteria; order Hyphomicrobiales; family Nitrobacteraceae; genus Bradyrhizobium; species Bradyrhizobium sp. HKCCYLRH2060. Next base: position 427,149 of record NZ_JBNPUK010000003.1, on the reverse strand, counting down.
AGCAGAGCGGCGTCTCGTCGGTGCCGCTTGCCGACGAGCAGCTGTTCCCGGAAGGAACCTCCGATGTCACTTTGACCATCCAGCTCGACAGCGACGATTTCGAGCTTTCCGACAAGAGCCGCCCGCTGCGCCTGCCGAGCACCGGCAAGTCGCGCAACAAGGCGCGGTTCGATCTGTCGCCGAAGAAATTCGGCCCGTCGGCGCTGCGGGCGACGGTCCACAAGGACGGCAATTTCGTCCAGCAGATGGACCTTGTCATCGATGTCGGCGCGGCGCCCTCTCCCCGCGTCGAGGGCGCGCATGGCCGGCCCTATTCCTCCGCCAGCGTGCTCAATCCGCGCGACGTCGGCCTGTCGATCATGCCGATCGCGGGCGGCTACGACTGTCTCGTCTGGAAGCCCGTCACGGTCCGCGCCCGGCTGCCGTTGCTGCCGGACTACCTGGCCAAATCGATCGAGATCGTGCGCCAGGAGCTCATGAAGGTCGTGACCCATCAGAACGCGGCCGGCAGCTTCGTCTTCCAGAGCGGGATCGACATCGCCGATGCCGACCGCGACGCCGCCCTGAAGATCATGGCGCGGGCGGGATCGGCGCTGTTCCAGAAGCTGTTCTTCGGGCCCGCCGCGGCGCAGGATTCCAAGGACATCGGCGACTTCCTGCGCAAGCTGACCAGCGACCGCTCCAGGCGGCTGAAGCTGCAGATCGTGGCGGAGGCGACCACGGTGCCGTGGGGCCTGCTCTATGTCGGCGATGCCTCGGCCGGCGCACAGCTCGACTGGGACAATTTCATCGGCATGCGCCACGTGATCGAGCAGATCCCGATGCAGAACACGCCGCGCATCTCCGACTGCCTGATCCCGAGCGACAAGCCCGAGCTCAGCATCAGCCTGAACGTCAACGACAACATCGACCGGCAGATGGGCGCCGACCTCGTCGCCCAGCAGCAGCGGTTCTGGCTTGCGGAAAAGGCGGCGCGCCGCAACGTCCACATCGTCTCGCGCACGACCAGCAAGGAGCTGGTCAAGGCGCTGGCCGACGAGACCACCAACGACCAGATCCTCTACCTCTATTGTCACGCCCGGGCGACCGGCCTCGACGACCCCGGCGGTCCCGACAGCTCCAGCCTGGTGCTGACCGATGCCGGCATCACGCTGGGCGAGCTCAGCCTGGACGCCCCGACCAGCAAGCTGCTTCCCGGCAACCCCCTCGTCTTCATCAACGCCTGCGAGTCGGCCGAATTGTCGCCGGCGTTCTACGACGGCTTCGTGCCGTATTTCATGGCCAAGGGCGCGCGCGGCGTGGTTGGAACGGAATGCAAGACCCCGGCGATCTTCGCCACGGCCTGGGCGAAGCGCTTCTTCGAAAGCTTTCTCGACGGCGTGCCGCTGGGAGAGACCTTCCTCAGCCTGCGCCGAGAATTCCTCCGCGAGCACGGCAACCCGCTCGGACTGCTCTACGCTGTCCACTGCGACGGCGACACCCAGGTTGCGCCGTCGCTGCCGCGGCTGCCGCCGACGGCGCCCGCGCCGACCGTCCAGCCGGCCCTCGGCACCGGCACCTGACGGCGTTCTCAGCGCGCCGGCTCGGGCCCGGCGAGGCGCACGCCGAGCGCCAGCGCGGCGACGACCGGCGGCACGACGAAGCACCAGCTTCCCAGGCGCATGAACAGCAGCGCCGCGGCACCGCAGCCGAGCGCAAAGGCGAGCACGTTGATCGCCATCTGCATCAGCCGCGCCGGCGGCGGCGCTTGGCCCTTGTCGCCGACATAGATCCTGTCGGCGAGGTCGATCATCACCTGCGTGGTCGTGCCGGTCATCAGGGTCGACGGCGGCGAGCTCGGCAGATGGATCCGGTGCACGGCGTTCTGGATCGCCATCGCCGCGACCAGCACCATGCCGGTGATGATCGCCTCGCGGCTGTCGCCGTCATGGAACGGGCCGAAATGGATGGCGAGCACGGCGCCAAGGACGAGCAGCACCAGCTTGACGCCGATCAGGACCTCGAACGCGCGCGACCACCGCCGCGACAGCAACGTGCCGGCCAGCCGCGTCGCGATCACGACCAAGCAGAATACCGGGAGCGCCAGCAGCTTGGCGGTCGCGCCCGAGGTGCCCAGCGCCAGCGCCGCACCGAACGTCACGAAGTTGCCGGTGACGTGCGCGGTGAACAGGCCCTGCAGCGCCAGGAAGCCGGCAGTGTCGACATAGCCGGCATTGACGCTGAGCAGCAGCGGCACCACGTTGCGGGACTCGAATTGCGACATGTGGTCCTGCTTTCGTTGTTCAGAGCGCGTATTTCAGCTCGATGCCGATGTAGTCGCTGTCGTGGCCGCCGGCGCGGCGCAGCGTGTCGCCGATCTCATAGTGCACGGCTTCCAACGCGCCCGTGAGGTTGGCGTTGAAGCGATAGTCGGCGCGCAGCTGCGCATAGGCGCCGGACCACGAGCTGCCCTGCCCCGCGGTGCCGGCGACCGCGACATTGGGCTGGACGTAGATCGCGTCCGCATTGGTCGCGCGCCATTGCAGGCCGATCGCGGCCATGAAGGACAGCGCGGCGGTCGGCTTCACGGTCAGCGACGGCTTGAGATGGATCAGGTTGGTGTAGCCGGTGAAGCCGGCGAGCGAGAAGTAGTAGCCGTTCGGAAACAGCGGATTGAAGGTCTCGATCCGGCCATCGCCGCGATGGCGGTCGCCGGAGGCGCCATCGAGCTGCAGGCCAATGCGTGGCTGCCAGGCGACATCGGCGAACGTGTAGCCGGCGCGGGCGCCGGCGCCCCAGGCGCGGATCTGCTTGGCGCCGACCGAGCCCGCCTGCCCCATCGCCTCGAGATCCCAGTCGAAGCCGGCGAGCTTGCCAGCGAAGCGGAGGTCCAGCACGTGGCGCTGCTCGAGGCCGGCGGCGTCGAGAAAGCGGGCATTGTCGCGCTGGTAGTAGGAATAGTACGCCGACAGCTCGTTGGTGCCGAGCACCTGGCGCTCGACGCGAAAGGTGTGGAACAGAAACTTGCCGTTGGACGTATCGTCGAACGGCCGCACCAGATTGTACTGCACCGGCTGGCTGACGAAGCCGATGAAGCGCCAGGGACCGCTTTCCCAATCGCCCCACAGCGCATCGAAGGACTGGCGCACGTTCGGCCCGTCGCGCGAGGAGACGAAGCGCTGCAGGTCGAAGTCGAAATCCTGCCGGCCGACACGGACCTTGAACGTGCCCTGCTCCGTCGCGTTGACGTAGGCGAGGAAAGCCAGCCGGAGATCGAGCGGGTTCTGGTCGACAGAGGTGATGTTGGCCTTGCCGAAGGCTCTCGCGTCCTCGAGCTGGACGAATGCCTGCCAGTGCTCGTCGAAATGCGCGTCGGCATGGATCTGCAGCCGCTGCAACACGTGCTGATCCGGCTTCGCCCCGCCGATGCCGAAGCTCGCCGCGTCCAGGCTCTCGAACCGCTCGCGCAGGGTCATGCCGAACGAGACATAGCTCTGCGGCACGCCGGCCTGCAGCGGAATGTACTTGATCGGATCGAACGGCTCCGTGCGCAGCGCCGGATTGGCGAGGACGGACCAGTCCTCCTGCCAGCGATTGGTGCGAATGGCGGGACGGGCGTCCTCGGCGGCGGCCAGGCCGCACGACACCGCGACCATCGCAAGCGCCGCGGCCGTCCTCGTCAGTGCCCCAGCCATCCGCACGCGCCTCTCCATCCGCCGATGGCGCTACTTTACCAGCGCATGGATTTCCGCGACATAGCCGCCGGGAAACTGCACCAGCGCCTGCTCGCGCTTGTCCGCCGTGAACGGCTCGACCAGCACGGTCGCGCCCGAAGCCTTGGCCTTGTCGAGCGTGGCCTTGAGGTCGGCGACCTCATAGCCGGTCATCTCGCGGCCGAACGGATATGGCAGATGGCCATCGGTGACGAGCACGGTCATGCGGCCGAACACCGACTCGATGCGGATGCGCCGGTAGCGGTCGTTGGGCCGGCCGATCTCGACGCCCGGCGCCTTGGCCTCGTCGGAGATCACCTTGCCCTTTGAGAACCGCAGGAAGGCGCGGGTAAACGCCTCGGCGCGATCGGCCGAGACATAGACGCGGTTCTCCGGAACCTTCTCGAACGCGGCGTAGGACGGCTTGGTCGTGTGCCAGTAGAGCTGCATGTTGACGCCGCCCGGCCACTGGATCACGGCATCGCGGCCGATCGGATCGGGAAACGGCGAGACGACGACGTCGGCGCCGGCGGCCCTGGCGGCCTTGATGGCGGCGTCCATGTCGGTGACGAGATAGCCGGTGCGCTCTGCGCCGAACGGATACGGGATCGGAGTCTTGAAGCCGAACAGCGACACCGTGCCGACCGGCGTCTGCAGCAGCTGCGAGGTCGTGCTGCTCGGCGTCGGCGTCACCGTCGCGACGACCTGCTTGGTGCTCTGGCCGCCGAAGGTGGCGAGGAAGCTCGTGACGAACTTCTCGACGTCGTCGGGCGCGACATAGACATGCGTCGTGTCGTATTGCGCGCCGACGCCCACGAGCCGCGCGGTGTCCTTGGCGAATGCGGGAGCGCCGAACAAGGCGGTGGCAACGAGTACGCCGAGCAGATGACGGGAGCGGATCATGACAACCTCAGACAAATGGAGACCGGATCAGGCGCGGCGCGCGCGCCAGGACATGATGGAGACGAGCACGAGACCGGCGATCAGGCCGAGATGCTCGAAGAAGGAATTGAGCGCCATGAAGCGGTCATGGCCCTCCATGTGCCAGAAGTCGTTGGCGGTGAGCATGGCGACGAAGGTGAGCACGCCGAGCGCACCGGCGCCGAGCCAGGCGAAGCGGTTGACCACGACGAGCAGCGAGCCGATCAGCTCGACGGCGATTGCAGCGACCGCCCACAGCGCCGCCGGCTGCAGGCCGAAATGGGCCTGCTCGGCGACGGCACCGGGAAAATCCATCAGCTTCTGGACGCCGCCGATCACATAGGCCGAGACGAGCGCGAGCCGCGCCGCGGGCCAGAGCCACGGCCAGGCGAGCACCGCTGCGACCGGCCGCGGCGTGTCCGGGATCACGGCCATCACACCGCCCAGCAGGCGCAGCCGAGCGCGCCCCAGAAGCTCTTGAGGTCGGCGATCGGCAACTGGCTCGACCAGGACCGTGCATGGTCGTGGCCGTGGACGCCGCAGGCATTGGCGCAGCCGCACATCTGCATCGCCTGGGCACGCACCGCGCCGGTCTCATCCTTCGCGAGCCACGCGCCGTAACCGCCGAAGCGGCGCACCGGCGACCAGTCCGGCATCGCCGGCGGCGGCGCGGAGTCGTCCAGCATCTTGAAATCTGACGCCGCATAGACGACGCGGCCGCCGACCATGGTGAGGTCGCTGGCGATGTCGGCGATCTCGGCCTCGGCACAGGAGAAGAAGTCGCGGTCCGGCACGATCAAATCGGCAAACTGCCCGACCGCGATGCGGCCCTTGCGGCCCTCTTCATTGGAGAACCAGGTGACGTTCTCGGTCCACATCCGCAAAGCGGTCTCGCGATCGAGGCAGTTGCGCTGGGGATACAGCCGCAGGCCGCCGACGGTGCGGCCGGTGACCAGCCAGGACAGCGAGACCCAGGGATTGTAGGAGGCAACGCGCGTCGCATCGGTGCCGGCGGAGACCTTGACGCCCTTGTCCAGAATCTTCTTCACCGGCGGCGTCGCCTCGGCCGCGCCAAAACCGTAGCGCTCGACGAAGTACTCGCCCTGATAGGCCATGCGGTGCTGCACGGCGATGCCGCCGCCGAGCGCGGCGACGCGGTCGATCGACTGGTCCGAGATCGTTTCGGCATGATCGAAGAACCAGTTGAGACCCTCGAGCGGCGTATCCTGGTTGACCTTCTCGAACACGTCGAGCGCGCGCGAGATGGTCTCGTCATAGGTGGCGTGCAGCCGCCACGGCCATTTGTTCTGGACGAGGATGCGCACCACCTCTTCGAGCTCGCCTTCCATCTCGGCCGGCATGTCCGGCCGCGGTACGCGAAAATCCTCGAAATCGGCGGCCGAGAACACCAGCATCTCGCCGGCGCCGTTGTGGCGGAAATAGTCGTTGCCCTGCTTGTAGGTCGAGCTTTGCGTCCAGCGCAGGAAATCGTCCTTCTCGCCCTTTGGCTTCTGCGTGAACAGATTGTAGGCGAGCCGGATCGTGAGCTGGCCGTCATCGGCCAGCTTCTGGATCACGGCATAGTCGTCCGGATAGTTCTGGAAGCCGCCGCCCGCGTCGATCGCGCCGGTGACGCCGAGGCGGTTCAATTCGCGCATGAAGTGCCGGGTGGAATTGAGCTGATAGTCAAACGGCAGTTTCGGTCCCTTGGCGAGCGTCGCATAGAGTATGGCGGCGTTCGGCTTGGCGAGCAGCAGACCGGTCGGATTGCCCTCGGCATCACGCGCGATCTCGCCGCCGGGCGGTTGCGGCGTGTGCTTGTCGTAGCCGACGGCGCGCAGCGCGGCGCCGTTGAGAATCGCACGATCATAGAGATGCAGCAGGAACACCGGGGTGTCGGGCGCGACGGCGTTGAGTTCGTCGATGGTCGGCAGCCGCTTCTCGGCGAACTGATGCTCGGTGAAGCCGCCGACCACGCGCACCCATTGCGGCGGCGGCGTGATGGCGACCTGGGCCTTGAGCATCGCCATCGCGTCCGCGAGCGAGCGCACACCGTCCCAGCGCAGCTCCATGTTGAAGTTGAGTCCGCCGCGGATGATGTGCAGGTGGTTGTCGATCAGGCCAGGCAGCACGCGACGGCCCTTGAGATCGATGACCTTCGTCCGGGGGCCGGCGAGCTTCATCACGTCCTGCTCGTGGCCGACCGCGGTGAACACGCCGTCCTTGATCGCGACCGCGCTCGCCGCGGGATTGGAACGGTCGAGCGTCGTGAACAGGCCGCGATGCAGGATGAGATCGGGATGGTCGCTCATGAGGCCTTCTCGTCTTGCGTAGCAATGGTGGTCTCTGCCCGGCCGTGATGGCCGGGCAGCAGGCCGAAGATGTGCGTGGCGCAGGCTGCCTTCTGCCACGCAGCCGCAAGGCTGGTGCCGTCCAGGAGCTGCCTGCCCACGGGGATCACCTGCTCTCCGACGAGGATGCCGAGCAGGCCGACCAGCGCCACCAGCGGCGGCGCCGGCGAGCGGACCTGAAGCAGGCTGTAGATCACGCCGACCAGCAGCCCTGCCCCGAGCGAAAACAGGTAGATCTTCATGGGATGCCTCAGCGCTACTTCGCCCCGCCCTCGGAGGCGTGCTCGCCGAGCGCCCATTTCGAGAAGCGGATCTGGATGCCGTAGGGCGAATGCGCCTTCAGGATCTCCATCATGCCGTCATAGGTCTCGGCACGTGCCCAGTCCTGCTGCAGCTCGAAGGCGAACTGGCACGAGGTGATCGGCACCGCGCCGGCCTGCACCGCGCGATCCATCGCCCGGTTGTGCGCTTCGAGCGACAGGTCGCCGCAGGCATCGGCCGGGATGTAGATCTCATAGCCTTCGCGCAGCATGTCGAGCGTCGGGAACAGCACACAGGCCTCGGTCCAGAGTCCCGCGATGATGAACTTCTTGCGACCGGTGGCGGCGACCTGCTTGCGGAAGCCGGCATCGAGCCAGGAGTTCATCGCCGTGCGGTCGACGATGTCGTGCTCCGGAAACAGCTCGGTCACTTCCGGCATGAAGGGACCGGAGAACGAGTCCTTGGCGACCGTGGTGAGCACCGTCGGAATCTTGAACAGCTTGGCCGCCTTGGCGACGATCTGGATGTTGTTGAACACGCCGAGGCGATCATGCGACTGCACGCCCTGATACATCGCGGGCTGATAGTCGATCAGCGCCACGGCGCAGTTCTGCGGGGTCAACATTTCGAGCTTGGACACGAGGTTCTCCTTGAAAGACCGAACGGATCAGGTGAGCGAAGCTCGCGGCGCCAGCGCGGTGGGCGCGAAACGCCGCCACGAGAAGACACCGAAAGCAATGAACAGAGCGAGCGCGACGAGCTGAGCTGCCGCGAACGGCGGCTCGCTCTGCGTCGGCGCCAGCGCATTGAGCACGCCGATCTTCTGGAACGACTGCACGATCGCGACGAAGACGTTGAGATAGAGCGAGAGCAGCGCGGTGACGACATAGACCCGTCGCCACCATCCCGATAGCCCGAACGCATAGAGGGCGGCGCTGGCCGCAATCAGCAGCGCGAGCAGGATGATGCCGATGATGCGCGGCGGGTCGAGACCGAACGGCGGCAGCGGAAAGCCGGTCACGCCGGTGAGGAAGGTCGTCACCAGGAACAGCGCCGCCCAGGCCGCCAGATGGCGGCCTGCCAGCATGCCGGCGAGCATCACGAGCCCGGTCGCGATTCCAATCAGGCTCAGCACCACGTGGATCTGAAGAAACAGGGCCGTCGGAATTCCCCAGGTCATGCAAGCCTCCCCTGATCAGCTCTTGATGAAGGACAGGAGATCGGCGTTGATGGTCTCGGCTTCCGTGGTCGGCATGCCGTGCGGAAAGCCCTTGTAGGTCTTCAACACGCCGTTCTTCAGCAGCCTGGCCGACAGCGGCGCGGAATCCGCGTAAGGCACGATCTGGTCGTCCTCGCTGTGCATGACCAGCACCGGCAAGGTGATCGTCTTGAGATCCTCGGTGAAGTCGGTCTGCGAGAAGGCGACGACGCCGTCGTAATGCGCCTTGGCGCTGCCCATCATGCCCTGGCGCCACCAGTTCTGGATCACGGCCTCGGACGGCTTGGCGCCAGGCTTGTTGTAGTTGTAGAACGGCCCAGCGGCGACGTCGCGATAGAATTCCGCGCGGCGCGTGGCGACCTGGGTCTGGAAGTCGTCGAACACGGATTTCGGCAGTCCGCCCGGATTCGCCGCGGTCTGCACCATCAGCGGCGGCACCGCGGCGATGATCGCAGCCTTGGCCGCGCGGCTCTCGCCATGGCGCGCGAGGTAGTGCACGACCTCACCGCCGCCGGTCGAATGGCCGACATGGATCGCGCTGTTGAGATCGAGATGTGCGGTCAGTGCCGCGAGATCGTCGGCATAGTGATCCATGTCGTGACCGTCGGCGACCTGGGCCGAGCGGCCATGGCCGCGGCGATCGTGGGCGATGACGCGAAAGCCGTGATTGAGGAAGAACAGCATCTGCGCATCCCAATCATCGGCTGACAGCGGCCAGCCATGGCTGAACACGATCGGCTGGCCGGAGCCCCAATCCTTGTAGTAAATCTCTGTGCCGTCATTGGTTTTCAGAACGGGCATGATTTCTCCTGCGCGCCAGCCATGCGGTCGCACCACCGATTTTGGTATCGCGATCGCCAATATCAGGTGCTATGCAGTCTCATGTGCATCTGCACAATGACCCGAGGATGCCAAAGCACTGGCTCCAGAAGGCCAAGGGATGGCTCAGCAGATTCGAACCACATCGTCGTCCTGGATGCGCGGCGTTGCGACGACGCTGAACGAGCAAGGTCTGGATGCCGCCGCGCTGTTTGCCGAGGTCGGCCTGTCGATCGGCGATCTCGACGATTGCGACCGACGCTGGCCGACCGAGGCGCTGAGCCGGTTGTGGGTGCTGGCGGCCGAGCGTTCGGGCAATCCGGACATCGGGCTGGCAAAGCTCGATGCGCCGCGACCTGACAACTATGGCGTCGCCGGCTACGCCATGATGTCGAGCCCCACTCTTCTCGCCGGGCTGATGCGCCTGATCCGCTACATGTGCCTGGTGAGCGACGCGGTGACCATCACGCTCGAGCAGGGCTCTGGCGGTCGCTGGATACGAACCGACGTGTTCGGCGGTGAATGCCCGATTCCGCGGCAGCGTTATGACTACGGCGTCGTCAATCTGCTCAATCTATGCCGGTGGATGCTGGATCGTCCGCTGACGCCGCTCGCGACGCGTTTCTCGCATGCGGTGCCGCTGTCGATCGCGTGCTACAACAGGGCGTTCCAATCCCCGCTCGAATTCGATGCGCCGTTCAACGGCTTCCTGGTGTCGGAACAGGATCTCGCCTGCAAGCTGACGACCTCGGCGCCCGAGCTTTCGGCAATCCACGATCGGATCGCCGACGAGGCGCTGGAGCGCCTGGTCAAGGCCGACACCGCGCATCGCGCCCGCACCGCGATCGCCAGGCTGCTGCCCGACGGCAGCCCGCTGCGCTCGGCCATCGCAGCCGAGCTCGGCTTGAGCGACCGCACCTTCCAGCGCCGGCTCGCCGATGAAGGCCTCTCCTTCAGCGACCTCGTCGACGATGTCAGGCGCGAGCTGGCCCAGCGCCATCTCGCCGACTTCCGCATGACGCTCACCGACATCGGCTATCTGCTCGGCTATGCCGACCAGAGCACCTTCTTCCGCGCGTCAAATCGCTGGTTCGGCGAATCGCCAGGCGAATACCGCTCGCGCGTGATGAGGGGCGTGCGTCGGGAAATCGCGCTCGCGCGCGGACCATGATCCGCCGGCGGGAGACGCCTTCAGACGCGTTCTTCAGAACATCCCATTGGGATTGGCCGACTGCTCGGGAATGGGCTGAACCGAATCCCAGTGCTCCTCGATCTTGCCGTCCTTGAGACGGAAGATGTCGACGATGGCGTTGCCGCGGGTGCCGGGCTCGCGGATGGCGTGAACGCGCAGCACGACGAAGTCGCCGTCGACATGCACCTGCGTGATCCTGCTGTGCGACTGTGGAAACTTGGCCTTCAGAAATTCGATGAACTTGCGAAATCCCTCAGGGCCATCCTCGGCATTCGGATTGTGCTGGATGTAGGTGCCGAGATATTTCGACGCCGCCTCGAAATCCTTGCGATTGAGGCCCTGCTCATAGAAGTCGAGCACGATCGCATTGTTGCGTTCCTCCTGGGCGGAATAGGCCCGCTGGGCCAGCACCGGTGTCGCCACCGCGGCGAACAGCACCGCAGCCACCGCCGCGAAACGCGTCATCATTCCGTCATCTCCTGCGGAGCGCAGGCATGATGCAGCCGTTGTCCGCCCCAGCTATTTCGGCTGCCGCCAGCTAAGCTGAGTTGCCACGGGAAGTGACCTCAAAGATGTGTGACCTCAATAATAGCGGTGGAGATGATGCACCGGGCCGTGGCCGTGTCCGACCGTGAAGCGATCGGCCGCCGCGATCGCGCCGGAGATGAAGGCCTTGGCGTTGCGCACGGCCGCCTCGAGGCTCTCCCCCTTCGCCAGCCCTGCGGCCACGGCCGACGACAGCGAACAGCCCGTGCCGTGGGTGTTCTTCGTGTCGATGCGCGGCGACGGCAACGGGATGCTGGTCGCTGATGTGATCAGGTAATCGGTGCTGTCGGCGCCCTGCCCGTGACCGCCCTTGATCAGTACGGCCGGACAGCCGAGCGCGAGCAGCCGGCGGCCTTGCGCCGCGATCGCCTCGTCCGTATCAGCGACCGGCTCGTCGAGCAGCGCGGCCGCCTCGGGCAGGTTCGGCGTGATCAGCGTCGCCTGGGGGATCAGCCGGCGGCGCAGCGCGTCGATCGCATCCTCCGGCAACAGCCGCGCGCCCGAGGTCGCGACCATCACGGGATCGAGCACGACATGCCGCGGCCGCCAGCGCGCAAGGCTTGCCGCGATGGCGTCGGCGATCGGCGCCTGCGCCACCATGCCGATCTTGACCGCGCCGACGTCGAGGTCATCGAACACCGCGTCGATCTGCGCCGTGACGAAATCGGGCGGCACCAGATGCACCCCGGTCACGCCCCTGGTGTTCTGGGCGGTCAGCGCCGTCAGCACCGAGGCGCCGTAGACGCCGAGCGCCGCGAAGGTCTTGAGGTCGGCCTGGATACCGGCTCCCCCGGAGGAATCCGAACCGGCGATGGTGAGTGCGACGGGGGTGCTCATGCCCCTTCCTAGCGCGGGCCGGCCGCGCCCGGCAAGCAGGCCCGGTCGCCGGAGAAAGCGTATCGACTTCGCCGGAAAACGCTATATTGAGGCGAAAGATGCCTTCCGGAGACAGCCCGCAATGGTTCCCTTCTTCGTCCAGATCAAGTGCAAGCTCGGCCAGTCCTACACGGTCGCCAATGCGCTGGCGGAAGCCGAGATCGCCTCCGAGATCTACTCGACGGCGGGAAATTACGACCTGCTGGTGAAGTTCTACGTCGACAATGACACCGACATCGGCCACTTCGTGAACGAGAAGGTCCAGGTCCTGCCCGGCATTCAGGACACCCACACCATCATCACGTTCAAGGCCTTCGGCGCCACCTAGCGACGCGCTCGTCCCGACCGGGCGCGGCCTGCCCGTCGGCCGCCTGCCCCACGACAAAGGCGCCCGTCGTGACCGACGGGCGCCGAGGTCCTGAAAATGGGTCAAGCATGGTTTCGTCATGAAAGACGGTGGCGGCCGGAGACCGTTGTCCGCCAATTCGCGCCAGTGGGCCGGAAAGCCGGACCTTTCGATCGTGAGGGGCAATGGGGGACCGTCGAACGGCCCGGCTTTCCCTTTCGGCAACTCGGCGATAGGCGTTCTATAGCGGGTGCGCGGAGCACCCGGTCAAGGCGAGCAACCGATCCGATACGGTCGATCAAGAGGTTGAGACGAAAACTCAAGAATGACTGCGGCGCCGTGTGAAGAGTGAGATCAAAGCCGTTTCGTCCCTGCTGCCGAGTTACGGCTTTTGCGCCGAGCAGATGGACACCGAGGCGAACATCGCGGCGTGGCGCGAGGCCACTTCGACGTTTTTCGAGGTCGACGAACTCGCGGCCGGCGAGGCCGCTCCGTTCAGGGCGGACGTGCTGTCCTACGCGCTGGGCTCCGTGCTGCTCGGATCGGCCCGGGCGAGCGGCCAGCGGTTCCGCCGATCGGCCGAGACCATTGCCCGCAGCGGCGTCGACCACATCATCCTGCAGCTCTACGTGAGCGGCAGCTATGAGGGGGTCGCGGCGGCCGCGCCGATCCGGGTCGAGGCCGGCGACCTCTGCGTGCTCGATCTCGCCCAGACACTCGAAACGCGCGCGACGCCGTTCGAGAACATTACCTTGGTCGTTCCCCGTCCGATGTTCGATGCGCGCCTGCTGCAGGTCGACGACCTGCACGGCCTGGTGCTGCCGCGCAGCGGCGCGCTGGCGCCGCTGCTGGCGCGGCATTTCGGCGCACTGCTCGACTGTGCGCCGCGCATGAGTTTCGACGAGTGCCAGGCCGCGGTCGAGGGCACGATCGCGCTGATCTCGGCCTGCCTGCGCGGCGAGCTCGAACGCCGCGATGCCGACCGCAGCGTGACGCCGGATGCTTCGCTGCTCCGCATCCGCCAATACATCGAGGCGCAGCTGTCGAGCCCCGAGCTCAGCGCCGACGCGGTGGCGCTGCATTTCGGGATGTCGCGCGCGTCGCTCTATCGCCTGTTCGCGCCGATCGGCGGCATCGCCGACTACATCCGCAGCCGCCGCCTGCATCGCGCGTTCTTCGATCTCGCCGGGACCGGGTCGCGGACACAGCGCATCAGCGAGGTGGCGCGGCGCTGGCAGCTCGGCACCGATGCCCATTTCACGCGGCTGTTCAAGACCGCCTACGGCATCACGCCGAGCGCCGCGCGCGAGGCCGCCATGCTGGGCCTGGCACGCCTGCCGGTCGACGCAGATGCCGAAGCCGCCTCGCCGCTCAGCCGTTGGATGCGAGGGATAGCAGCGCCCCGGACCGGGGAATGAGCGCGACGACGGCCGCCGAGCGCGGATCGTCGTCCTCGGATGCGTCGTCCTCGGATGCGTCTTCGGCCGGCTGCGGCTCGTCGGCCTCGGATGCAGCGCGGGCGATCTCCAGATGCTGCTCGAGCTGCTCAACCGGCATCGGCCGGCCCAGCAGATAACCTTGCGCGAAGTTGACGCCGAGCGAGCGCAGTTGCACCAGCTGCTCTTCGGTCTCGACGCCTTCGGCGGTGATCTGGATGCCGAGCCCCCGCGCCAGCGTCACGACCGATGAGATCACGGCGGCACTTTCGTCGCGCACGCTCAGATTGGCGACGAAGGACTTGTCGATCTTGATCTTGTTGAACGGGAACGCCGTCAACGAACGCAGCGACGAATAGCCGGTGCCGAAATCGTCGAGCGCCAGCGAGATGCCGAGGCCCTTCAGCCGGTCGATGAAGCTCTCGTTCTCGGCCGCGCGCTCCAGCAGCACCGACTCCGTGATCTCGATCTCGAGACGCTTCGGATCGAGGCCCGACCTCGCGAGCGCCGACTGGATCACGTCGAACAGCTCGGCCTGCTTGAACTGGACGGGCGACAGATTGACGGCGATCTTGACGTCGTCGGGCCATGCGGTGGCGTCGTCGCAGGCGCGCCCGATGATCCATTCGCCGAGCGGCACGATCAGGCCGGTCGACTCCGCAAGCGGGATGAACTTGTCCGGCGGCACCAGCCCCTTGACCGGATGGCGCCAGCGCACCAGCGCCTCGACGCCGCACCGCTCGCGCGTCTCGGCGTCGTAGAACGGCTGATAGTGCACCTCGAACTGGCACTGCGCGATGGCGTCGCGCAGATCGCCCTCGAGCGTGTTGCGCGCCTCGAGCTCGGCCGACATCGCGTCGTCATAGAGCGTGTAGCAGCTGCGGCCGGCGGATTTCGAGCGGTAGAGCGCGAGGTCGGCCTTCTTGAGCAGGTGCTCCTGGTCGCGGCCGTGCTGGGGCGCGAGCGAGATGCCGATGCTGGTGCCGATCTCGACGCGCTGTCCGCCGAGCTGGTACGGCTCCGCGATCAGCCGGGTGATGCGCTGCGCGAGCTCGATCGCGGCGGCGCGCTGGTCGGAGGCGCCGGCCTGGATCAGGGCGAACTCGTCGCCGCCGAGCCGGGCCAGCACGTCCTCGTCGCGCAACTGCGATCTCAGCCGCTGTGCCACCTGCACCAGCAGCTCGTCGCCGGCGCCATGGCCGAGCGAATCGTTGACGTTCTTGAAGCGGTCGAGGTCGAGCAGGAAGACGGTGAAGCGGCCGCTCTTCTCGTCGTTGATGCGCTCCATTTCCTCGAGGAAGAAGGCGCGGTTCGCAAGGCCGGTCAGCGCGTCGGTCTGCGCCAGCTCGAGCACGCGGCGATTGGCGAGGGCGAGCTGCAGGGCGTTACGGCTCGACAGCGCGAGATACACGGCAAGGAAGATCGTCGTCGCCATGCCGGCCGCATACAGCGCCAGCGCGCGATTGTGGCTCGCCATCAGGCTGCCACCGGCGGGCGCCGCCTGGAACACCCAGTCGGCATCGCCGATGCGCAAGGTCGTCGACCAGATGCTGGGGTCCGCGGGCCAGCGCTGCGGGTCCACGCCGGAGGCATTGATCACGCGCTCGGGCGGCAGCAGGTTGATCGCGAGCGCCGGGCTGTTGGGATTGTTCGCGCGCACCGACTGCAACAGCGTCGGCAGGTCGAACACGCCGATGATGAAGCCAGAGAGATTGCGCCGGCGGTCGGCGACCGTCGTGCGCGACGTCCCCTTGGCGTAGACGGGGATGCCGATCATCACGGCGTTATTGCGCTCGTTCTGATTGATCAGGTTCTGACGCGTGCGCAACGCGCCGATCACGTCGTAGTCGCGCGACTGCTCCAGCACGGCGCGATGGTCGGGAATGCTCCAATAGTCGAGACCGTAGACCGGCGAGGTCTTCGCCTCGGTGGAGAAGTAGACCGGATAGTATTCGTCGCTCTCCGGCGCGACGGTGCCGTCGGGATAGGACTTGATGCGAAACGCGGGAACGCCGTCGGTGATCGCCGCCGCCTCGTATTCGCCGCGCTCCTTGCGCTTGATCCGCGGCAGCCACGCCAGCCGCAGCATGCCGCGATGCGACTCGAACAGGCGCGCGCTGAAGGTCTGGTACTCGCTGCGCGTAATGTCGTCGTTGGCGGATTCGAAGCGGGTGCGCAGCGCGGTCAGCCGGCTGACATATTCGTTGACGCCGTTCTGGACCAGGATCGCCTGGGCTTCGGCCAAGCCTTCGAAATCGGTGCGCGCCAGCCGGTTCTCCCAGCGTCCCACGGCAACCGTCCCGACCACCGACAGCACGACACCGACGCATGCCGCGATGATCGCAGGGCGATAAAGGCGGTATCGCGATAACGACGCGCGCAGCCTCTCGCGCCCGCTACCGCTGCGAGCATCATCCTTTTCCTGCAGCGTCGGTGCGCTGTACTCTTCAACCTGCAATATGGCCCCCGCCAAACGGCTGCCCCTCACCACGATGCGGCCGATGCTGGCCGCGGTAAGTTAAGGACGGTCAAAGATGATCCGTTGTGGCGTACCAGAAACCGGGGCTTGGTTAACGGCTGACTGTTGAGGGCCGCCCAAAACGCGATCAAGCGCGGGCTACGTCTTTAGCGAGGTCTTCATTCAACACGCCTAGACTGAGTTGTCATCAAGTGTACCCCGTGCATCGAAGATCGCAATGAACTGGTTTTCAAGCCTTCGGATCTCCTTCATTCTCATCTTGATCGCCGGCGTGCTCCCGCTGGGGTCTGCGCGCGCCGACGAGCTCGGCGTCACCAACGACACCATCATGTTCGGCCAAGTGGCGGCGCTGGAAGGCCCGTCGGCCGCGCTGGGCCAAGCGGCGCGCCAGGGACTGCTGGCGGCCTTCAACGAGCTCAACGCCAAGGGCGGCGTCTACGGACGCAGGCTCAAGTTGTTGAGCCGCAACGACGGCTACGACCCCGATCGCTCGGTCGTCGAGACCATCAAGCTGATCTACGAGGACAAGGTGTTCGCGCTGATCGGCGCCGTCGGCACGCCGACCGCGATGGCCACTGCGCCGATCGCGGCCTCCAACGACGTCCCCTTCATCGGGCCGATCTCCGGCGCCGAATTCCTGCGGACGCCTGAATTCCAGAACATCGTCAACATCCGCGCGAGCTACGCGGCGGAGGCGGAAGCCTCGATCAAGTATCTCACCGAAGAGCTTCACCTGACCCGCATCGCGATCTTCTATCAGGATGACGCGTTCGGCCGCGACGTACTGGCCGGCGTGAAGACGCATCTCGATCGCCGCGGCCTCGAGCTCGCGGCCGAAGGCACGTTCGAGCGCAACACGCGCGCTGTCGGCGCGGCGCTCAAGGTCATTCGGCGCGCGGAGCCTGAAGCGGTGATCCTGGTCGGCACCTACGGCCCGTGCGCCGAGTTCATCAAGATGGCGCATCGCAGCGGCTTCAATCCGACCTTTACGGCGGTCTCCTTCGTCGGCGGCAACGCGCTCGCCAAGGAGCTCGGCCCGGAAGGCCGCGGCGTCGTCGTCTCCGAGGTGGTGCCGTTTCCGTGGGACACCGACCTCCGCATCGTCGCCGACTATCAGGCCGCGATGAAGACGCTCGATCCGAGCCAGACGCCGGACTTCATCGGCCTCGAGGGCTACATCACCGGCCGACTGGTGGCGCGCGCCCTGGCGATGACCGGGCCGAACCCGACCCGCGCCGAGCTGCTCCGCATCATCAACGAGGTCGGCCAGTTCGACATCGGCGGGCTGGTGGTCAGCTTCGGCAACGCGCGCAAGGAGAATCCACCGCCGGTGTCGCTGACGGTGATCCAGAGCGACGGCAGCTTCAAGCCGATCTGACCTGAGCGCGCGCGCCCGCCGAACTGATCAGCTTGCCGGCTTCTTCGGCTTCGGCGGGCCTTCCACCGGCGGCAGCGATTTCAGATAGACCGCCATCGCCTTGCGATCCTCGGGCGAGAGCTGCGAGGTGTTGCGGATCACCCGCGCCATCGAGCCGCCGACGTTGTCGCCGTCGGGCAGTTGTCCGGTCTCGAGGAAATAGCTGATGTCGCTCTCGCTCCAGTCGGACAAGCCCTTCTGGGTGATGTTCGGCACGAAGCCCTGACCTTCCGGCTCTGGCCCACCCGCCAGCCGCTGCGCCGAGACGATGCCGCCGAGCGCATTGCGCGGGCTGTGGCACTCGGCGCAATGGCCGAAGGTGCTGACCAGATAGGCGCCGCGATTCCACTCCGCCGGGCGCGAGGCGTTGGCGGCAAAGGGCTTGCCGTCGAAGAACAGCAGCTTCCAGACCCCGACGGTGCGACGGATGTTGAACGGAAATGGCATGTCGTGCGCGCGCGAGGCGCCCGCAACCGGAGGCAGCGTCTTCATGTAGGCGAAGAGATCGCGGACGTCGTCGATCTTCGCGGCCGCGTAGGAGGGATAGGGAAACGCCGGGTAGTAGTGGCTGCCGTCCGGCGACACGCCCCTCACCACCGCATTGACGAACTCGGCCTCGCTCCAGCGCCCGATACCGTCAGTGGGATCGGGCGAGATGTTGGGCGCATAGAACGTCCCGAACGGCGAGCTCAGCGGCAGGCCGCCGCCGAGCTTCAGCCGGTCCGGCTGGTTCGGCACGGCGTGACAGGACGCGCAGCCACCGATGTTGAACATCTCCTGCCCGTTGGCGAGATCCGGCGCGCGCGTCGCCGCTGCGAGCGTGATCGTCGACGGCTGGGTCAACCACCAGAACACCGTCAGGCCGGCGGCGCCGAGCACGCAGAGAGCAAGCAGGAGGCGGCGTAGCATGGTGGCTCCGTCACAGCAGGAGGAGATCGTCGGCCCGGCGATCATCACCGGAGCTCGGCGGCGCCGTGATACGTCAGGACGCCCGCGCGGCGCAGACAAACGGGGGCGGACGCCATGTCGCGTCCGCCCCCGTGGATGGCAGGTCAGATCAACTGTTCTTGAGACGGAAGGTCTCGTGGCAGCCGCCACATTCCTTGCCGATGCCCGGCGCGGTCGCCTTCAGGCTGTCGAGATCCTTGATCTTCGCCTTGGCCTCGGTGACGACCTTGGCGAAGCTGTCGATCTTGGCCTTGAAGCCCGCCTGGTCTTCCCAGATCTTCGGCGACGGAGCGTAGTCGCCTTCGAACTTGGCGCCCTTCAGGCTCGCCGGATACATCGTCGGCAGCTTCTTGGCGGTGTCCTCGAGCTGGGCCAGAGCGGCATTGACGGCGGCCTGGTCATACGGCTTCTCGCCCTTGACCATCGCGATCAGGACACCGCCGAGGTTCTTGGCGTTGGCCTTCATCGTGTCCTGGCTATGCTTGACCAGATCCTGCTGTGCCATCACGGCGCCGGCCCCTAGCAGCAAAGCTGCGACAGCCACGACAGTCCGCTTCATCAATTCGCTCCTTTGTTGTCACAATCCCGTCCAGCCCACCCGGACGGGGTCGCTCGGTTGGTCAACCCCTCAGCCGGCGGATTATTCCGGAATTGAGGCGGATATCGGAGGAGATCCGGAGGGAGAGTACTCAGAGACTATGACGGCGATGCTGCTCCCGGATCGCGATCCAGACGCGCTCCGGGGTCGCCGGCATGTCGATGTGATCGATCTTGTACTCACGCCAGAGGGCTTCGACGATCGCATTGACGACGGCCGGACAGGAGCCGATCGCCCCCGCTTCGCCGGCGCCCTTGACGCCCATCGGATTGGTCTTGCAGGGCACGTTGTGGGTCTCGAAGGTAAAGGACGGCGCGTCGGCGGCGCGCGGCAGCGCGTAGTCCATGAAGCTGCCGGTGACGAGCTGGGCGTCGGAGTTGCTGTAGACCACCTGCTCCATCAGCGCCTGGCCGATGCCCTGCACCGCACCGCCATGCACCTGGCCGGCCAGCAGCAGCGGATTCAGCGTCACGCCGAAATCGTCGACGATGACGTAGTTGACGATCCTGATGATGCCGGTCGCCGGGTCGATCTCGACCTCGGCCACGTGGGTGCCGTTCGGATAGGTGCCGTCGGCGCTGGCGAAGGTGGCGCTGCCCTTGAGCTTGTCAGGATCGACGCCGGGACGCTTGGCGAGGTCGGCAAACGAGATCGCGCGGTCGGTGCCGGCGACGCGGATCACGCCGTCGGCGATCTCGAGATCGCCGAGCCCGGCTTCGAGCGCTTCGGCCGCGATCTGCTTGAGCTTGTCGCCGAGCTCATGGGTGGCGCGCTGCACGCTGACGCCGCCGGAGGGGATCGAGGCCGAGCCGCCGGTGCCGAGGCCGGTCGCGATCTCGGCCGTGTCGCCCTGATGGATGTGCACGCGCTCCGGCGGCAGGCCGAACTGCTCGGCGACGATCTGGGCGTAGGCGGTCTGGTGGCCCTGCCCGCTCGACTGCGTGCCGATCAGGATGGTGACGTCACCGTTGGGGTCGAGCCGCACATTGGCGGTCTCCTCGCCCATGGTGCCGCAGACCTCGACATAGCTCGCGAGCCCGATGCCGCGAATGAGACCGTGCTTCTTGGCGGCCTTGGCGCGCTTCGAAAACTCCTTCCACTCGGCGATCTCCATGGCGCGCTTGAGGTGCGCGTTGAAATCGCCGGAATCATAGACCTTGCCGGTCGCGGTCTTGTAGGGCAACGCGCGCGGCGGAATGAAGTTCTTGCGCCTGATCGCATCGACGGACATGTCGAGCTTGCGCGCGCAGGCATCGACCAGACGCTCGATGACGTAGGCCGCCTCGGGACGGCCCGCGCCGCGATAGGCGTCGACCGGCACGGTGTGGGTGAAGATCGTGCGCACGCGGCAGTGGAAGGCCTGGATGTCGTAAAGGCCCGGCAGCATGCCGGCGCCGCCATGCGGGATATAGGGCGCGAAGGTCGACAGATAGGCGCCCATGTCGCCCATCAGGTCGACGTCCATCGCGAGGAACTTGCCGTCCTCGGCCAGCGCCATCTTGGCGGTGGTGACGTTGTCGCGGCCCTGCGCATCGCCCATGAAATGCTCGGAGCGGTCGGCGGCCCAGCGCACCGACTTGCGCAGCCGCTGCGCGGCGACCGCGACCAGCGCGTATTCCCGGTAGGGAAACAGTTTTGTGCCGAAGCCGCCGCCGACGTCCGGGCAGATCACCCGCATCTTCTCGGTCGGGATCTTCAGCACGTTCTGGCAGAGGATGTCGCGCAGGCGGTGGCTGCCCTGGCTGCCGGCCGTCAGGGTCAGATGGTCGCGCTTGGTGTCGTAGTCGCAGACCGCGGCGCGGGTCTCCATGAAGCTCGCCACCACGCGCGGATTGACGATGCGGATCTCGGCGACCGCATGCGCCTTCGCGAACGCCGCCGCGACCGCCGCCTTGTCGCCGATCCCGACATCGAACAGCACGTTGCCCTTGTGCTCGGCCCAGACTTGCGGCGCATCCGCCTTGATCGCGTTCACGACGCCGGTCACCGCCGGCAGCGTCGTCCACTCGACCTTGATCGCCTCCAGCGCATCGCGCGCGTGGTCGAGCGTGTCGGCGACGACGAAGGCGATGGCATCGCCGACGTGGCGCACCTCGTCCTTGGCGAGGATCGGATAAGGCGGTGCCGTGAACGGATCGGTCTCGAGATTGAACAGGCACGGCAGCCCGCCGAGCTCGGCGGTGTCCTCGGCGGTCAGGATCAGCGCCACGCCCGGCAACAGCCGCGCCTGGGTGACATCGATGGTGAACCGGGCATGGGCATGCGGCGAGCGCAGCACCAGGGCATGCAGGGCAGCGGATGGCGCGAGATCATCGGTGTAGCGGCCCTTGCCGCGAATCAGCGCGTCATCCTCTTTCCGGAGAACGCTTTGTCCCATACCGAACTTGATCGGAGCTGCCATCTGGTTTCACTTCCCACTGCATTGTCGCGACGATTGGCCGGCATATTGCAGCGGATCACGCCCTCGCGCAAACGCCATATGGCCGCTCCCCGAACACGCGCGGTCAACTCTCGGCAGGCATGCCAGCACGCAATGTTGCAGCGCAAACGTCAGCGCCGCACGAGGGCCTTCAGCCAGCGCGGACCGAACAGCACGAGGATGGCGCCCACATAGATGACGGCGCCGACGATGATCAGCAGACCGAGAACGGCTTCGTCCTGCATGCGGCCGAGCGACGCGAGCCGGGTCGATGCCACCAGGGCCGTTGCCCACAACGCCGCCGCGAGCACCACGCCGGTCCCGGCGAACTTCAGCAGCGACGAGGTGAGCCGCCGATCGAAGTGCAGATAGCCTTTGTGCACGGCGAAGCCGAGCACCAGCAGCAGATTGATCCAGGCGCCGACGGCCGTCGCCAGCGCGAGTCCGACCTGGGCGAGCGAGCCCATCAGCAGCACCTTCAGCACGACGTTGGCGGTCAGCCCCGTCAGCGAGGCCTTCACCGGCGTCGCGGTGTCCTTGCGCGCGTAGAAGGTCGAGACCGCGCTGCGAATCATCACGAACGGGATCAGGCCCACGGCATAGGCGGCGAGCGTCGCCCCGGCCGCGGCGGCGTCGCCCTTGGTGAAGGCGCCGCGCGCGAACATCGCGCGGGTGATCACGTCGGGGACGGCGAGGAAGGCGGCGACGAACGGCACCGAGAACAACAGCGTGAACTCGAACGCCCGGCGCTGCTGCTCCATGGCGCCGTCGTGATCGTTCGCCGTGAGCCGCCGTGACATCTCCGGCAGCAGCACCGTCCCGATGGCGATGCCGATCACGCCGATCGGCAACTGGTTGAGGCGGTCGGCATAATACAGTGCCGAGATCGCGCCGGCGGGGAGGAACGTCGCGATGATGGTGTCGGCGAACATCGCGACCTGCGTGCCCATCGAGCCCAAGGTCGCCGGTCCCAGCGCCTTGAAGAACGCGCGGATGTCGTCGTCGAGCTTGAGCGGCGCAAAGCGCGGCAGGCCGCCGTGGCGGGCGAGATCGCCGGCGAGCAGGAAATATTGCAGGAACCCCGAGATCAGCACGCCCCAGGCCGCGGCGTGACCGACACCGGGGAAGAACGCCGCCAGCGCCAGGGTCGCCATCATGGCGAGGTTGAGGAAGATCGACGCCGCCGCCGCGCTGGCAAACCGCTGCATCACATTGAGCATGCCGCCATAGAGCGTCACCAGCGTGATCAGCAGCAGATACGGAAAGGTGATTCGCGTCAGCGTGATCGCAAGCTCGCGCTGCCCGGGATCGTCGGTGAAGCCCGGCGCCAGGATCGTCATCGCCTGCGGCATGAACACCCAGGCGAGGATCAGCAGCACTATTTGCGAGGCCAGCAGCAAGGTGAAGATGCGATCGGCAAACAGGCTGGCGGAGGCCGGCCCCTTCTCGCCATGGACATGCGCATAGGCCGGCACGAACGCGGCGTTGAACGCCCCCTCGGCGAAGATCGCCCGGAAATGGTTCGGCAGCCGGAACGCAATGAAGAACGCGTCGGCCACCGGCCCGGCGCCAAGTATAGCCGCCAGCATGATATCGCGGGCAAAGCCGGTGAGGCGCGACAGCAGCGTATAGCCGCCAACGGTGAAGATACGTCCGAGCATGGGGGGCTTCTAGAGCATTGGGGGGAGAGTTTGAAGCCGGGAACGTCTGCTGTCCTCGCTTGCGGCTAAAATGAGGCGCCGCAGTTGGGCCCCTCTCCCGCTTGCGAGCGAGACTGGCACAGATTTTCTGACGCTAGCCCGTTGGTGGCAAACCTCTCCCCGCTTGCGTCAGGATCGCATATGGCGCTCGACGTATTGCGTCCGGCCGCTCCCACGTCGTGATGGCCGGCCTGCCCGGCGGAATATGTCAGCTCCGCTCGCTTTCCGACCGCCGGTTCGTGTCAATTCCAACCCTATCGACTCCGTTATCGCCCCTTCGATGCTTTCCATTCCCGCGCCCGCCTTTGCCCCTCGGCAACCTGAGCTGCAGTCATGCGTTGCCCAAGGCCATCCCGAAATTGCGCGGCGCCCTGGTTGCCTTCGGTCGCTAGCTGGAGCCACATGTATGCAAGCACATAGTCCTGCGGAACGGCTTGCCCTTTCGCGTACATTATCCCAAGCATGCCCTGAGCATTAGCTAGCCCCAGCTCGGCGGCCTTGCGAAACCACTTCACCGCTTCGCCATCGTTCTTGGCGGTGCCGTCGCCCGACATGTACATGTCGCCAACTCGAAACTGAGAATGGGCATGGCCTTGTTCAGCGGCGAGCCGAAACCATTTGAACGCTTCGGTATAGTCTTTCGAAACGCCTAGCCCTTCATCATACGCGGTGCCAAGCTTGTACTGGGACTCGGCATCTCCCTTATTGGCGAGAGCACGAAGATGTCTATCGAATGAAGCAGCATCCTTCGTTTGCGCTGCGGCTGGCGTTGGAGCGAACCAAATCCCCAGCAAAGCGGCTCCAACGCCGATTAACCTACGTGTACGCATCGCGTTCTCCTCGCCAACAAGGCCCCAGCTAATATAGTCCCTCTCGCTGCGTATCCGCGACAAGGCGCATGTGAAAAAACACCTCTACAACCATAACCGCGGCGAAAATCTGCGTGGCGGACGTGAGGTCAACTCCGAAAGCGAGACTAATCATCATAACTATGAAAGCTGCTTGGGCGAAAAACGCAGCCAGCATTGAGGCAACGGAACCGTCTTGTTGTGCCATGTATGTCCAAGGGGAAGTGGCTACCACGTAAGACCATATAAGCAGTGGCCAAAAGGCCTGGTTGGCGGCTCCATTCAAGAAATAAAAAGTAACAGTGCCGCACCACGCTGAAATCAAGGCCGCTATGTAGATGCTGGCGAGGAAGCTGAAGAAATAGACCCCTATCGTGACGCCGCGTTTTGCGAAGAATATTCCTGGCCCCCCAAGCAATACTGTCGGAAGAGAAGCCAATCCTAGGAAAAAGGGCGCTGTTACAGACATCAATAGGCCGACCAGCACCGAGCGCCACTGTCCAAGAGTGAGCAGCCAAATTGCCGAGCCGATGAAGCCGAAAAGGTTCAGAACTAGGATTGGAAGTTGGAATATCGAAAATATGGCTTGCATTCTGCGCCCCCCCCCTGCCGCAGCGTAGAGCGCAGCATGCTAGGATATTAGAGGGCACCTCACAACTTGCGGTGGCTAAAAAAAGGGGGGGGGCGACGAATGTCTCTGGAAGGCGCGATAGATCAAATGCAGAAGGCGAGGGTGCCGTTTTGGCCCGTCGTGCTCGCTCCTTTGGTCGCAGGCATCTATTATCTGTCACTCAAACTAGCATTTGCGGAATCTGTTATACCGGTGCTGGGGCGGGCTGATCTATTCGAGACGCCGCACTGGGGCTCACATTGGGCCTTTCGCCTAATCGCTGAAGCAATATCGATCGGCTTCGGCGCGTTCGTGGCGGCGGCTTTAGCGCCTGGACGGGAGAAGGCAGCGGCGGTGGTGGGAGGCTGCACCATTTCGCTGGGCTTTGCTGCCAAATTGGCGATTTTATATGCCGATCCAACGACAATACCGGGAGCAGAACCTTGGTATCAGTTTGCTATCGACGCGCTGTGGATTGTTTTAGCCCCTATGGTGGGCGCTTACGTCTCAGAAGCTGCAACAGACATGCATGGAGCCGCGCGAGGTGTCGGAGGCATAAGCAGATTTCATTTCCTGTGGCTTTGGCTTCCAGCGTATTTTTATGCTCTGGGGCTAGTTACACCGATAGGCCGAATGTACGGGGTCAGCAACGAGGGTCTCGTCGCAATGATTGTCGTTGTTATCGTCAATGGAATCCCGGCTGTCGCGCTCGCGATACCCGCCTACTATGGCCTAGCATTCCTTGCTGGACACCATGGCGAAAGCATGCACCCCGCAGGTCGCAACATGGTAGGGTTGCTCGTACTCGTATCTGGGTTCGGACTAGGTGCTGCGATACAATTCGGATGGTATTGGATTATTGAAAAAATCCATGCTGCTCTATTCGAATAAGTGTTGGCGCACTCGCCGGCGCGCTGTGAGACATACGTCCGCTCAGGTCCGGGACCGCGGTGGCTGTGGCAAGCCAGGCGCCCTCGGTCTACCCCAGCTCAGGAAACTTCCGAGTGTGCGGCACTTGCGCTCGGGCTGATCTCCCACCCGATTTGCGCCGTCCCTACAGCCCGCGCCAAAAAACTCATTTCGCGAGCCAATTCAAGCGTATCCCCCTCTCCAGCCCGCCTCTGAAAATATTCCTCTTTCTTTTTTTCAGAAATCATGATTGTATGCCGCTGTCCCGTCTCGATCAGAGGGGCGCTTCGCGGTCGTCACGGACGTTGAGGCGGGATGCGGTGGGCGTGTCGGTGCTGCAGCGTGGGGTCATCCTGCGCCGACGAACGGCATTGATGCGCACGGTCAAGTCGCGTGGTCCTGGCATCCCGACGCTGATGCCAAGTTGGTGCTGATGCGCAAAGCGCAGTGCCGACGACGGTGGCCAACAAGCCCGGAGCACCGGGGAGAACGCGAAGCAGCCGTTCCACCCATCGCGCGGGGAATGCCGGGATGTCTCGGCTGAACCTGTGGTTCCTGCCGCCTGCATTTTTTTCTGCAGGCGGGCCATGGGTGCGGCCAGCGCCCGGCATTCCCCGTGCCCTCTTTTCGGGAGGGCATGACGAACAGCAAAGCTCGGACGCCAGATGCGCCGCGAGAAGGTGAACACATGTCTCACCACCGTCATTGCGAGGAGCGAAGCGACGAAGCAATCCAGGACCGCACGCGCAGCCCTGGATTGCTTCGCTTCGCTCGCAATGACAGTGAGCATGCCGGTCGCACGTCGGCACTTGCGACGCTGGCGGGGAGGCGCACCACGCACTCCGCTGTCGTCCCGGACAAGCCTGCCGACGCGAAGCGGCGGCGGGCGCCGATCCGGGATCCATACGCCGTGCAGCCGATGGGGCGCGCGGAACGGGCCGCCTGCCCCTTCCAGACATCACGCGGTATGGGTCCCGGCGTTCGCCGGGACGACAGTGTTTGTTGGAGCTGCCGGTGGGACAGATCATTCATACACGCTGCGGCCGGTCGGGCCGCCAGCGGAGATGCGCGACGATGCGTAAGACCTCAGGCCAGTGCGCCGCGCACGACGTCGATGATGCGCCCTTGCGTCGCTTCGTCGAGATAGGCGTGCATCGGCAGGCTGATGACGTCGCTGGAGAGCTGCTCGCTGACCGGGAGGCCGCCGTCGGCGCTCGGGAAGATGCGGTAGGCCGTCTGCTGGTGCATCGACTTCGGATAGTAGATCGCGGTCGGGATGCCCTGCGCCTTCAGCGCGGCGGCGAAGGTGTCGCGGTCGACGCCCTTGGGCAGGCGGATGGTGTATTGCGCCCAGACCGAGGTGCAGCCGTCGACGAGGCGCGGCACCTTGACGACATCGGCCAGCGCGGCCGTGTAGCGCTCCGCCACCACGTTGCGCGCGGCGATCTCGTCCTCGAAAATCTTCAGCTTCTCGAGCAGCACCGCGGCCTGGATGGTGTCGAGCCGCGCGGTGAGGCCGAGGCGGACGTTGTCGTATTTGTCGCTGCCGCCGCCATGGGCGCGCACGCTGCGCAGGCGCTCCAGGAGGCCTGCATCATCGGTGAGGATGGCGCCGCCGTCGCCGAAGCAGCCGAGCGGTTTTGCCGGATAGAAGCTGGTCGCGGTCGCGAGACCGAAGGTGCCGATGCGGCGGCCCTTGTAGCTGGCGCCAAAGCCCTGCGCGGCGTCGTCGAGCACGAACAGGCCCTCGTCCGCCGCGATCGCTGCGACCGAATCGTGGTCCGCGCTCTGGCCGAACAGATCCACCGGAATGACGGCCTTCGGCTTCAGGCCGAGCCGCTTCGCGGTGGCGATGCCGCGGCGGAGCGAGGCCGGATCGATGTTGAAGGTGTCCTCCAGCACGTCGACGAAGACGGGCGTGGCGCCAGTCAACGCCACGGCCTCGCCGGTGGCGCAGAAGGTGAAGGACGGGCACAGCACCGCGTCACCCGGGCCGATGCCCTGCGCCATCAGCACCATCAGCAGCGCGTCGGTGCCGCTGGAGCAGCTCACGGCGTATTTGGCACCGCAGAACTCGGCCAGCTCCTTCTCGAGCTGAATGATTTCGGGGCCGCCGAGAAACTGGCAATGCGCGAGCACGCGGGCGACGGCGTCGTCGAGCGACTTGCCGAGCCGCTGGCGCTGCGCGGCGGTGTCGATGAACGGAATGGGCTGATGACGCAGGTGCTGGTTCATGAGCTCTGACAAAGGTTCGGAAACGGAAATGAGGGTGAAGCGGAAGCCTGGGCGGCTAGCCGGCCACGGCGCGCCGCTTGGTGGCAGCCGCCTCGGCCGGACGATGGCTCGACGTCTCCAGGCACTGTGTGGCGATCGCGAGGCTCGCGACGCCCTCGTCGCCGGTGACGGCGGGTGCCGTGCCCGAGCGCACCGCGTGCAGGAAGGCGATCAGCTCGGCGCGCAGCGGCTCGTCATGGCCGACCGGGAGATGACGCATCGAGTAGCTGCCGTCCGGCTTGAAGCCGAAGCACTCGGTGACCTGGCGGGTGAGCAGATCGCCCATGATGTATTTGCCGCGCGTCGCCACCGTGACGTTTCGCGCCTTGAACGGCGTCAGCCAGTTGGTGTTGATGTGGGCGAGCACGCCGGAGGCGGTGCGGAACTGCAAGAGCGCGATGTCCTCGCGCTCGGCCACCGCGCTCGACAGTTGCGGCTGCACCTCGATGATGTCGGATTCGGTGAACCACCGGATGAGATCGATGTCGTGCACGGCGAGATCGATGACGACGCCGACATTGGACATGCGCGGCGGGAACGGGCCGACGCGGGTGATCGCGATCGACAGGATGTCCTCGCCGGCGATCGCCTTCTTGATCGCGGCCACCGCCGGATTGAAGCGCTCGACATGGCCGATCATCAGGGTGACGCCGGCGCGATGCGCGGCCGAGACGATCTCCCTGCCCTCGTCCACCGTCGAGGCGATCGGCTTCTCGACCATCAGGTGAACCTTGCGCGCGATGCAGGCCAGCGCAAGCTCATGATGCAGATGCGTCGGAGCCGCGATGGTCACGGCGTCGACGCCCTCGGCGACGAGCTGGTCGAGGCTCTCGAAGGTCGGGCAGTTCGCGAGCTCGGTGACGCGGCTGCGATGCGCGGGCAGCGGATCGACCACGCCGACCAGATGCACGTCGGGGAGTCCGGCGAGCACGCGGGCATGATTGCTGCCCATCACGCCGGCTCCGATCACGCCGACGCGCAGCGCCTGCCTCAGCTCGGCCTTGTGGCCCGCCCCCTTGGAACTCATGTCATCGACCCCATCAATGCCCCCGGCTTGCGACGTCACGGATTGGCCGTAACGGTTAACGAACTGCAAATCACCGGTCGAAGCTCTCCTAGCATGCCGCTCGAAGCGAGGCGAATGCGGAAAGCCTTTTCAGGACACGATTTGATTCAGAAAGTTACATCCGGCACGGACGAAAAACGCTGTCTTTTGAACGGCGTGCGCGATGCGCTTCAGGTGTGGCGGGCGCCCTGCTCACGCGTCACGACAGGTCGCGAAAGTAACGGTGGATGCGTCTTCACGCCTGCGTGTGGGCCGCGGCAGGAGGTAACGCGATGGCTCCCGCCAGCGAAGGAGATCACGTCACAACGCGGGAGAACACCCATGCCCCTCAGCCTCGCCTCGCTCCGCCACGCCTCCGCCTTCGCCGTGCTGCTCGCATCGCTTGCCCCATGGTCGCCGTCGGCCGCCGCCACGGACCGGCCCGTCGTCATCGAGCTGTTCACCTCGCAGGGCTGCTCCTCCTGCCCGCCTGCGAATGCCTATCTGAACGAAATGGTGCGGCAGCGCCGCGACGTGCTGCCCCTCGCCTTTCACGTCACCTATTGGGACCGGCTCGGCTGGAAGGATCCGTTCTCGCTGCCGGCCGCCACTGACCGCCAGGCCCGCTATGGCAGCCGCTTCGGCGATGGCTCCTACACGCCGGAGATCGTCGTCGACGGCACGACGAGCCATGTCGGCTCCAACCGGGCCGAGGTAGGACCCGCGATCGACCGCGCCAGAGGCGCGAGCGCGACTGCGGCGCCGCTCAAGCTCGCACGCAATGGCGACAAGCTCACGGTCGAGGTCGGCGGCGGTGAAGGACGCGGACGCCTGCTCCTGGTCGGCTTCGATCATCGGCATGAAACGTCGATCCGCCGCGGCGAGAATGGCGGCCGCACGCTGGAGGAGCTGAACGTGGTGCGCTCGGTGCGCCCGCTCGCAGATTGGAGCGGCAGCGCGCTGCGCCTCACCGAGCCGATGCCCGAGGGCGAGGATGCTGCAGTGATCCTCGAAGCGGCGGACGGGCGCATCGTCGGTGCAGCGCGGCTGTAGCCGCCACGATCAGGAGGAGGCACAATAACGGCGCCAGAACAGACGATAGCCCTCCTCCACCTTGCGCGTGTAGGTCTCGACATTGCCGGCGGCGGAGTTCGCGACCATCGCCGGCAGTTGCGCCCGCAGCTTCGCCAGCTCCGCGGGCTGCGCCGCATGCTTCAGGGCGATGGCGATGTACCCGTCATCGTCCTCCGCCACGAACTCTGCGAGCCCGACCGCCGTGTTGATGGCGGCCGCCGCCCGCGCCGCGGCGCCGTGGCCGAGCCTGGCGATGACGGGCACGCCGGCCTGCAACGACTCCCAGGTGCTGACGCCGCCATTCTGCGGGAACGGATCGAGCGACATGTCGATCGCGGCGAACTGCGCGATGTGCTGATCGCGCGTCGACAGGCCGAGGCAGGTGATGCGCCCCTCGGCGATGCCGTGCGCCACGAACCGGGCCACGAGCCCATCGCGCAGCAAGGGCTCATCGAGCGCACCGTTCTTGATGACGATCCGCGAGTCCGGCAGCGCGCCCATCAGCCGCGACCACAGCGCGAGCGCGGGCTCGGAGATCTTGTCGATGCGGTTGAAGACGCCGAACGTAACGTAGCCGTTGCGCAGCATCGGCAGCGGCGTCGGCTGCCATCCCGGCAAGGGATCGGTGGTGATGACGGCCGGCAGGTCGTAGACCTGCTCGGCAAACAGAGGACGCGCGGCCTCGGGCACGGTCACCGGATCGGCGAAGAAGTAGTCGATGGTCGGAAGCCCCGTTCCGGTGCCGCTGCCCCACGCGGTGACCTGCACCGGCGCCGGCTTGCGCGCGAACACCGGCAGCCGGTTGCCGGCGGAATGGCCGGAGACGTCGACGAGGATATCGACCTGATCAGCCTCGATGCGATCGCTCAGTTCCTCATCGGACATCTGCCAGGCGTCGACCCAGAGGTCGGCGGCGGAACGGCAGCGCTCGGTCATGCCATCCTGCAGCGGCGAGCAGGAGTAGCAGACGACCTTGAACGCCTGATGGTCGTGGTGGCGCAGGACGGGCAGGAACACCAGCGCAGCCGAGTGATTCCTGAAATCGGAGGAGACGTAGCCGATGGTCAGCCGCCGCTCCGGATCGCGGTCGCGGACCGGCGGCGGCCGGCGCACGATCTTGCTGCCGATCCTGGTCCACCATTCCCGGCGCGCCGCCTGGTGCTGAGCGAAGTCGGTGTCCGGCATGAAGTCGAGCAGGAAGATCTTGGCAGTGATCGCATCACCGAAATCCGGCTTGATCTCGAGCGCACGCTCGAAGTGCTGCAAGGCCGTTGCGAGATCGCCCTGCTTGCAGAAGCATTCGCCGAGCCAGGTCCAGGCGACCTCGGAGGCCGGATTGAGCTCCAGCACCTTGCGGCACGCGTCCATCGCCGGCGCGATATTGTCCTTGATGGCGCTGAGCTGCGCGAAGCCCAGCAACGCCACGTCCTGCCATGGATCGAGCGCCAGGGCGGCCTTGAAGTCGGCCATGGCCCGCTCGAACCGTCCGGCCTGCTGGTGCAGGCGGCCGCGCTGTGCCAGCACCTGCGCGGCATTGGACTTGATTGCAAGCGCGGCGTCGAACGCCGCGAGCGCCTCGTCGGAATGGCGCAGATTGATGCTGGCGAGGCCCTTGCCGAACATCGCCTCCATGTGGCGCGGGTTGAGCGACAATGCGCGATCGAAGCTCGCATTGGCCTCCGCATTGCGGGCGAGCGGAAGCAGCGCCATGCCGCGATTGCAATAGGCGTCGGCATAGTCCGGCTTGAGCGCGATCGCCCGGTCATGCGCGGCGATCGCCTCCTCCGGCCGCCCCAGCCGCATCAGCGTGTTGCCGAGGCCGGTGATCGCCACGAGCAGGTTCGGCTTCAGCGCAATCGCCCGCTCCTGGCATTTGCGCGCCTCCTCGAACCGCTTGCGGTTGAACAGCGCAAGGCCGAGATTGGAGAGCGCCTCGGCATTCCGCGGCTCGATCTCGACAGCCTTGATGAGCGCCTGCTCGGCCATCTCCATTTGTCCGCCGTCGAGCGCCGTCACGCCGAGCAGATGCAGCGCATCGAAATGATCGGGCAGCAGCGCCAGGATCTGGCCGCAGACCGCCTGCGCCTCGGCGCGACGGCCGCCGCGATAAGCGGCGACGGCCTGTTGCATCAGCGCATCGGCCTGCTTGCGATGCTTCTTCTGCAGCCTCGCATTCTGAAACGCGCGGGAACCGACGTCGCTTGCCAAAAGACGGCCTCCGGAGTGACGCGTAGATCGACAGAACAGGCGTACTGCGGACGGCGCTCAGCCGCCGGCGGCACAATAGCGGCGCCAGAACTGGCGATAGCCTTCCTCGACCTTGCGCGTGTAGGTCTCGACATTGCCGGCAGCGGAGTTGGCCACCCGCGCCGGCAGCTCGGCGCGGAGCCGAGCCAGCTCGGCCGGCTGGGCCGCGTGTCGCACGGCGATCGCGATGTAGCCCTCGTCGTCCTCGGCCACCCAGTCGTCGAGCCCGACCGCCTTGACGATCGCGCCGCCGGCCCGCGACGCCGCGCTGCTGCCGAGCTTGGCAACCACGGGCACGCCGGCCTGCAGCGATTCCCAGGTGCTGACGCCGCCATTCTGCGGGAACGGATCGAGCGAGATGTCGATGTTGGCGAACGCTGCGATGTGCTCATGGCGCATCGACGCGCCCAGACACGTAAGGCGGCTCTCGCCGACGCCGTGCGCGGCGAAGCGGGCGATCAGCGTGTCGCGCAGGAATGCATCCTCAAGCGCGCCGTTCTTGATCACGACGCGGGCGTCCGGCAGCGCCCGGAGCAGCGCCGACCACACCGTCAGCACCTCGTCGGAGATCTTGTCGACGCGGTTGAAGACACCGAAGGTGACGTAGCCGTTGCGCAACATCGGCAGCGGTGTCGGCTGCGCGTCCGGCAGAGGATCCGTGGTGATCAGTGCCGGCAGATCGTAGACCTGCTCGGCGAACAGCGGCCGTACTGCCGCCGGCACCGTCACCGGATCGGCGAAGAAGTAGTCCATGGTGGGCAGGCCGGTGCCGGTCGCATTGCCCCACGCGGTGACCTGGATCGGCGCGGGCTTGCGGGCGAACACGGTGAGCCGGTTGCCGGCCGAATGACCGGAGAGGTCGACGAGAATGTCGACCTGATCGGCCTGGATGCGATCGGCGAGTTCATCGTCGGACAACTGAGATGCCTCGATCCAGCCATCGGCCGCAGCCTTGCACTGCTCGGTGACGGAATCGACCAGCGGCGAGCACGAGTAGCAGATGACCTTGAACGCCGCGTGGTCGTGATGGCGCAGCACCGGAAGGAAGGTCAGCGCGGCCGAATGGCTGCGGAAGTCGGACGACACGTAGCCGACCGTGATGCGGCGATCCGGATCGCGGTCGATGGCGGCAAGCTGGCGCTGCGGGATATGCGCGCCGATCCGCTCCCACCATTCGCGGCGGACGGCCTGATGCAGGGCGACGTCGGCGCCGGGATAGAAATCGAGCGCGAAGATCTTCTTCATGATCGCATCCTCGAAATCCGGCTTGATCTCGAGGGCGCGATCGAAGTGCTGGATGGCGCCGGCCGTGTCGCCCTGCTTCGCGAGGCACGTGCCGAGCCAGATCAGCGCGACTTCCGACGCCGGATTCTGCTCCAGCACCCGCTTGCAGGCCAGCATCGCTGGCGCGATCCGCTCGGTGAGCACGCAGACATGCGCCTTGCCGAGCAGCGCCGCTTCGAGCCCGGGGTCGATCGCCAGCGCGGCATCGAAATCGGCCTCGGCCTCGGCGAACCGTCCCATCTGCACATAGAGGCGGCCACGTTGCGCGATGACGGCCGCTGTGCCCGGCTTCATGGCGAGGGCGGCGTTGAAGGCGGCGAGCGCCTGCTCAAGGTGCCGCAGATTGACGCTGACCAGTCCCTTGCCGAAGGTCGCCTGCATGTGCCGCGGCGCCAGCGCCAGGGCGCGGTCGAAACTCTGCCGGGCCTCTTCGTTGCGCAGCAGGAGCAGTTGCGCCATGCCGCGATTGCAATAGGCGTCGGCGAAGTCCGGCTTCAGCGCGATGGCGCGGTCGTGCGCCTCGATCGCCTGCGCGAACAGCTGCATGTTCATCAGGGTGTTGCCGAGGCTGGTCAGCGCCGTGGCGAAATTGGGCTTGAGCGCGACGGCGCGCTCCTGAACCGCGCGCGCCTCCTCGTAGCGCTTCATGCTGAACAGCACCAGGCCGAGATTGGCCAGGGCCTCGGCATTGCGCGGCTCCACCGCGACGGCGCGGGTCAGGGCCTGCTCGGCGAGATCGAGCCGGCCGCTGTCGAGCGCGGAGGCGCCGAGAAGGTGAAGAGCGTCGAAATGATCGGGCACGAGGGCCAGCGCCTGACCGCAGATGGCCTGGGCATCGGCATGCCGGCCAGCCCGATAGGCCTCGACGGCCTTCGGCAGCAGGCCGTCGGCCTGCTTGCGGTTCTTCTTCTGCAGGCGCGCGTTCTGGAACGCACGCGATCCGATCGTGCTTTGCAAGGAAGCTCTCCGGCGGACGACTCCGGGGCTGTCTAGCACGGCTCGCGTGATTCGCGGCGAGACCCCGCCCTACTCGCGGCGGTAATCGTCCTCGATGCGGATGATGTCGTCCTCGCCGAGATAGGACCCGGTCTGGACCTCGATCAGCTCCAACAGGATCTTGCCCGGGTTCTCCAGCCGGTGCACCGCGCCCATCGGAATGTAGATCGATTCGTTCTCGTGCACGGTCTGAACGGTTTCGTTCACCGTGACCCGCGCCGCGCCGCGCACCACGATCCAGTGCTCGGACCGGTGATAGTGCTTCTGCAGCGACAGCCGCTGGCCGGGCTTGACGATGATGCGCTTGACCTGGTGGCGCTCGCCATTGTCGACCGACTGATAGCTGCCCCAGGGCCGGTGCACCTTGATGTGCGCCTCGGTGACCTCCGGCGCGACGGTCTTGAGCTTGGCGACCAGCCGCTTCAAGCCGTTGGCATCGCGCTGGCGCGACACCAGCACGGCATCCTGCGCCGCCACCACGACGAGATCGTCGACGCCTTCGAGTGCGACCAGCGCCTTGTCGGTGACGACGTTGCAATTGCGGGAATCCTCGAACACGGCGGTGCCGCGCGCGGCGTTGCCCTGCCCGTCCTTGTCGGACAATTCCCAGACCGCATGCCAGGAGCCGACGTCGGACCAGCCGCACGACACCGGGGCCACGGCCGCACGCTCGGTCTTCTCCATCACGGCATAGTCGATCGAGATCGGCTTGGCCGCGGCGAAGGCGTCGGAGTCGAGGATGATGAAGCTGAGGTCGCGGCCGGCCTTGGCAACGGAGTTGGTGACCGTCTGCACGCTGTCGGCATCGAACTTGCGGTATTCGTCGAGCAGGACCGACGCGCGGAACATGAAGTTGCCGCTGTTCCAGAGATAGCCCTCGCGAATGTAGCGCTCCGCGGTCGGCTGGTCCGGCTTCTCGACGAATTTCGCGACCGCCCGCACCTCCCCGGATACCGGCGCGCCAGGACTGATGTAGCCGTATTCTGTGGCCGCGCGCTCCGGATTGACGCCGAAGGTGACGATGCGGCCGGCCTCGGCGGCAGCGAGCCCCTGGCGGCACGCCGCGAGAAAAGCGGGGGTGTCACGAACGACGTGATCGGCCGCGAGCGCCAGCACGACAGCATCCTGATGGCGCGACTGGGCGAAGGCGGCTCCGGCGGCGATCGCCGGGCCTGAATCGCGTCGCATCGGCTCCAGCAGGACGTCGGCCTCGATGCCGATCTCGGCCAGTTGCTCCAGCACCATGAAGCGATAGGCCAGGTTGGTGATGATGATCGGCCGCTCGAACAGATCGGCATCGGAGACGCGCAGCAGCGTATCCTGGAAGGTGGAACGGGCGCCGAACAGCGGCAGGAACTGCTTCGGCCTGACCTCGCGCGAGGCCGGCCACAGCCGGGTTCCGGCGCCGCCGCACATGATGAGAGGAATGATGCGTCCGGTCATGAAATCAATCCGTCAAATCCCGTGATACTCGCGGTACCATTTTGCAAAACGCCCAATGCCGTCGGCGATCGAGGTCGCCGGCCGGAAGCCGATGTCGCGCTCGAGGTCGCTGACATCCGCGTAGGTCGCCTCGACGTCGCCGGGCTGCATCGGCAGCATCTCCCTGATGGCTGGCCGCCCGAACTCCTTCTCCAGCAGCGTTATCACGTCCATCAGCTGTTCGGGATGATTGTTGCCGATATTGTAAATCCGCCATGGCGCCCGGCTGCTCGACGGATCGGGCCTGTTTCCGTCCCAATCCGGGTTTCCCTGTGGCGGCCGGCCGAGCAGGCGGACGATGGCCTGCACGATGTCGTCGACATAGGTAAAATCACGCCGCATGCGGCCATGATTGAACAGCTTGACCGGCTGTCCGGCGAGGATGGCCTTGGCGAAGATGAACATGGCCATGTCGGGCCGGCCCCAGGGACCGTAGACCGTGAAGAAGCGCAGACCGGTCGCCGGCAGCCGGTACAGATGGCTGTAGGAATGCGCCATCAGCTCGTTGGCCTTCTTGCTCGCCGCATAGAGGCTGATCGGATGATCGACATTGTCCCTGACCGAGAACGGCAGCTTGGTGTTGGCGCCATAGACCGATGAGGACGAGGCGAACAGCAGATGCTCGCAGCCATGATGGCGGCAGCCTTCGAGGACGTTGATGAAGCCTTCGAGATTGGCGTCGACATAGGCGTGCGGATTTTCCAGCGAGTAACGCACGCCGGCCTGGGCGGCGAGATGCACCACGGCTGGAAAGCGATGCTGAGCGAACAACGCCTTGATGCCGGCGCGGTCGACCAGATCGAGCTTGTGGAAGGTGAAGCCGGGCTGCCTCTTGAGAATGTCGAGACGCGCTTCCTTCAGCTTCGGATCGTAGTAGGCATTGACGTTGTCGATGCCGATCACCTGGCGTCCGTCGGCGAGCAACCGCTGCGACAGGTGAAATCCGATGAACCCGGCGGCGCCGGTCACGAGGATGGGATGATCAGCCATGGTCGCTCCGTCAGGGTCGCCACAGTTCGATGGCGGCGGGT
Source organism: Bradyrhizobium sp. HKCCYLRH2060 (assembly GCF_051168135.1). Classification (NCBI taxonomy): domain Bacteria; kingdom Pseudomonadati; phylum Pseudomonadota; class Alphaproteobacteria; order Hyphomicrobiales; family Nitrobacteraceae; genus Bradyrhizobium; species Bradyrhizobium sp. HKCCYLRH2060. The sequence continues at coordinate 390,129 of NZ_JBNPUK010000003.1, read as the reverse complement.
TTGCTCGCGCGGTCGAGCTTCATCTTCACGTCGAGCACGAGGCCGCTCTCCTCGCGCAGCAGGCCCTGTACGAGAGGCCAGCCTCCGGCGAGATATCGATCGTGCGACACGGCCAGCACGACCGCGTCGGCCGGACGCAGCGCCTCGATCGCCGTCAGGCCGATGCCGTACTCCTCATGCACGGCCGCAGCATCGGCCAGTGGATCGGCGACCTGCACCTCGACGCCGAACGACTGCAATTCGCTGATGATGTCGATCACGCGCGAATTGCGGATGTCCGGCACGTTCTCCTTGAACGTCATGCCGAGAATGGTGACGAGGCCACCCCGGCCCTTCCGCCGCAGCAAGCCGCGGATGCATTCGCGCGCGATGCGCCGGCCCATCTCGTCGTTGATGCGGCGGCCCGCCAGAATGACCTCGGGATGATAGCCCGCCTTCTCGGCGCGGTAGGTGAGGTAGTAGGGATCGACGCCGATGCAGTGACCGCCGACGAGGCCGGGCGTGAACGGCAGGAAGTTCCACTTGGTGGCGGCGGCGGCGAGCACGTCACCGGTATCGATCTCCAGTGCCTGGAAGATCAGCGACAGCTCGTTCATGAACGCGATGTTGAGGTCGCGCTGGGTGTTCTCGATCACCTTGGCCGCCTCGGCGACCTTGATCGAGGGCGCGCGATGGATGCCAGCGGTGACGACCGAGCCGTAGACGGCGGCGACGATCGCGAGCGTCTGCGGATTCTGTGCCGAGACCACCTTGGTGATGGTCTCGAAGCGATGCGTCTTGTCACCGGGATTGATGCGCTCCGGCGAATAGCCGACGTTGAAATCCGTCCCCGCCTTCAGCCCCGAGCTGCTCTCCAGCAGCGGGACGCAGTCTTCCTCGACGGCGCCCGGGTATACGGTCGACTCGTAGACGACGATGTCGCCGCGCTTCAGAACGGCTCCCACCGTGCGCGTCGCGGCCAGCATGGCGCCGAGATCGGGCCGCCTTGCGTTGTCGATCGGGGTCGGAACGGTGACGATGAAAAAATCGGCAGTCGCGATATCATCCGGCTCGCTGGTGAAGCGCAGGCCCGGCCGGCGCAGATCGGCCGCATCGACCTCGCAGGTCCGGTCCCTTGCGTCCTTCAGCTCCGCGACCCGGACCGCATCGATATCGAACCCGATCGCCGGGCAGCCTGCCCGCGCGAACGCAGCCGCGACCGGCAGGCCGACATAGCCAAGGCCTATCACCGCAATCTTCCGGCCATGAGACATAAATTGATATTCCGGTCGTTTCGGAGGCCATTGACGCCACCCCTGCGACTGTTTAGCCACCGGGGCATCAGGACCGCAAGGGGCGGCTACGGCTCCCCCTGGACCCGGGGTCCAGCCTTGCCAGGACGGGAGTTGCGCGTATCGCACTCGGCTTGGAGCGTTTCAACCAAGAGCGAAGCCAGCCTGGCATGCGTGCGTTTTTGATTCTTCTCCTCCGGATCGTGGTGTCGCTGGCTCTGCTGTATCTCGCTCTGCGCGGGATCAACTTTGCGGCGATCCGTGAGCGGCTCAGCCAGATCAACATCGGCTGGATCGGACTGGCGGTGGCCATCACGCTGGTGCAGATCTTCATCGGTGCCCTGCGGTGGCGCGAGATCTCGGCGCTGTGCGGCGCGCCGCTGACGGACATGCAGGCGTTCCGCTACAACATGATCGGCGCCTTCTTCAATCAGACCCTGCCGTCCTCGATCGGCGGCGACGCCGTGCGTCTGTGGCTGATCGGGCGCACCGGCGCCGGCTGGCGCGCAGCCAGCTACTCGATCCTGACCGACCGCGCCGTCGGCTTCATTGCGCTGGCACTGATCATCGTCGCGAGCCTGCCGTGGAGCTATGGCATGATCGCCGACGAGCACGGGCGGCTGGCCCTGGTGCTGGTCGACGCGGCGGCGCTGGCCGCCGGCGTCGGCTTCCTCACCATCGGCTATCTGCCGGCCAAATGGATGAAGGCGTGGTGGCCGACGCGGCACGTCTATGCCTGCTCGGTGATCGCGAACAAGGTGATCTTCGGCCCAGGCACCGCTGCGAAGATCGCCGTGCTGTCGCTGTCGATCCATGTGCTGGCGGTCGTCATCGCCTGGTGCGCCGTGCGCTCCATCGCGGCGCCCGCCGCGTTCGAACAACTGTTCCTTCTGACCCCGCCGATCATGCTGATCACGATGCTGCCGATCTCGATCGCAGGCTGGGGCGTGCGCGAGGCGACGATGATGGTCGCGTTCGGCTATGCCGGCCTGGCGCCTGCCGACGGCACCGTCGTCTCGATCCTGTTCGGCGCGGTCTACTTCATCGTCGGCGGCATGGGTGGGCTGGTGTGGATCCTCAGCGCCGAAAAGGGCGCCGGCCGCCTCGCGGTTCCCGCGACGGTCGAGGACTGACCTGGATCATGATACGATTCCACGGAATCGCATCATGATGTCATCTCTTTGTTTGAGCATGATCTTTTCGGAAAACCGGTTTCCACTTTTCCGGATCATGCTCTAAGCGGCGCGCGCCCATTCGTCGTGCCAGGCCTGCGCCATCAACACGTTCCACAGCCAGTAGGAATGATTGTGGCGGCGGCTGACATGCTCGTCGAACATGCGCGTCACCCGCACCGGATCGAACAGACCCTGCCGCCGCAGGCGCTCCGGCGACAGCAGGTCCGATGCCCAGGATCTCAACGGCCCACGCAGCCACGCGTCGAGCGGAATGCTGAAGCCCGTCTTCGGCCGATCGATCATCTCCGCCGGGACGTGGCGATACAGCACCTGTCGCACCAGCCATTTGCCACGGCCGTCCCGCACCTTCATGCCGGCGGGCACCCTGGCCGAGAACTCGACGACGTCCTTGTCGAGGAACGGAACGCGCGTCTCCAGCGCCACGGCCATCGCCGCGCGATCGACCTTCTGCAGGATGTCGTCGCTGAGATAGCTGAGGGAATCCGCCAGGGTCATGCGGTCGAGCGGATCGAGCTTCGCCGCAAGCTGCCGCATCTCGTTCCCCGCCCAACTCTCCCGCTCCGTGCCGCCCACCACCGTCCCGGCCGGATCCTGATCGACCGAGCACAGCGCCCGGTAGAGGCCATCAAAGCCGTCGGCGGCAATGACGCGGCCGAGCTTGGCGACCTGATCACCGGCGTGCCGAATCCTCAATCGGGCCGGCAACACCGGCTGCAGCGCCCTGAGGACCGTATCGGCGGGCTCCGGGGCAATCGCGCCGAGGACGGCACCGATCGCGCGCCGCACCGGCATCGGCACACGACCCAGGCGTGCCTGCAGCGTGCCGCCCCAGACATGCCTGTTGTAGCCGCCGAACAGCTCGTCGCCCGCGTCACCTGACAATGCGACGGTCACGTGCCGGCGCGCGAGCTGAGCGACCAGATGCGTCGGGATCTGCGAGGAGTCGGCGAACGGCTCGTCATAGATCCGCGGCAGCTTCGGTACCACGTCCATCGCGGTCCGCGCATCGACATACAGCTCGGTATGATCGGTACCGAGATGCAGGGCGACCCTGCGGGCATCCTGGGCCTCGTTGTAGCCGCCCTCGGCAAAACCGATGCTGAAGGTGCGGACCGGCTGCCCCGACTGCGCCTGCATCAAGGCCACGATGGTCGATGAATCGACGCCACCGGACAGGAACGCGCCGAGCGGCACGTCCGACAGGCACTGCCGCTTCACGGCGACCGACAGCAACTGCTCCAGCCGATCGACGGCCTCGCGCTCGTCGGCAATGCGATCGCCCTGGGCGGCGACAACGCGATCGCGCAGCGACCAATAGGGTTGCGGCGCGGGCCAACTGTCGGGAGCCGCATCCGCCGAGAAGCGCACGAACGACGCCGGGGGCAGCTTGCGGATGCCGGTCCAGATCGTGGCGGGCGCAGGCACGTAGGAATAGCGCATGAACGCCGTGAGCGCCGCGCGGTCGAGCGACGGCGCCCAGGTGGGATGCGCCGCCAGCGCCTTGAGCTCGGAGCCGAACACCAGATCGGCGCCGCTCCAGCCGTAGAACAGCGGCTTCTCGCCGAAGCGGTCGCGCGCCAGGATCAATTGCCGAGTCTCGGCGTCCCAGAGCCCGACGACGAACATGCCGATCAGGCGCTGAAGCGCCGGCTCAACGCCCCATCGGCTGATCGCGGCGAGCAGCGTTTCGGTGTCGGAATGACCGCGCCAATTCGGTGCGGCGCCGGCGGCCTCCAGCTCGGCACGGACATCGAGATGGTTGTAGATCTCGCCGTTGAAGGTGACGGTGTAGCGTCCGCAGGCGCTGTGCATCGGCTGCGCCCCGGCCTCGGAGAGATCGAGGATCGCCAGACGGCGATGTCCGAAGGCAACTCCCCTCGCAGCACTGATCCAACTGCCGGACGCATCGGGGCCGCGATGCGCCAGCGCCGCCGTCATCCGTTCGACGATCCCGGCCAGTTGGGCCTCGTCGGCTCCGCCGGGGCGAAACAGGCCGGCTATGCCGCACATGGTGCCATCTCCACCGCTTCGTCCCCCCTCTGCATGGCTCAGTGCCCCTCACCGGTGTCGTGCAGCAACTCCGTCTCATGATGGGCCAGGAAACCGAGGCTTGGACGGCTGGTGCCGTAGTAATAGGGCAGCCCGAGCGCACGCCTCCAGCGCGACAGCAGCCGCGCGCCATCGTGACCAGCTTCGAATTCGGCCAACCGACCGTCGGCGATGGCCAGGACCTCGTCCGCGGTGTGGCGGATGTCGTCCGCCGAGTTGGTCTCCGGATGCGCACCGCTCCGGCCCAGCACGGCCGCGTCGAACACGCGCCAGCGCCAGGGCGACGTTGTCAGCTGGTGCTGCGTCAGCGCGGCGCCGTCTGCCAGTCTGACGGGCTTGAGGGCAAAACGGACGTTGCTGTTCCACAGCTGGGCGTCGGTCGTGATCGCATTCACGATCGCACAGGGAATACCGAAACTGACAGCGACATTCGTCAACCCGGACGTCGTCCCGATGAAGGCGTGGGCGTGGCGGATCAGGTGGATGTCCATCGGCTCCGATCTGAATTCGCCGAGCGCATAATCGATCGTGCGCGCCATCGGCGGAAGCCTCGGCGAGTTCGGACCACCGAGCTTGATGACCCATCCGCCACGGGCGGTGATCAGGCGAATGGCGTCCAACGACGTTTCGATCGGCGCGTTGCGATGGGTCTGCCCTGTGCCCATGAACTCGAAATAATGCGCCGCGTCCCGGGTGTGCAGGCACACATACCAGTCGTCGGGCTTCATGCCGTACCTGGAACGGAACGCGTCGAAGCGAGCCGTTGCCGCTGCCGCCTCGCTCCGATCGTAGGCATCACGCAACGGATGCCCTCTTCCTTCGCGCTCCCATTGCTCGATGGCGATCGCACCCGCATCTTGCCAGGGAACGACCCGCCCATCCGGCAGCCTGAAGGCGTTGAAGTTCAACCCGCACCATCGCTGCAAGGACAGCAGTTCCTCACCCAGTCGCTCCGATACCGTTTCGCCGATCACCACGACCTTGCCGAAACTTTCAAACAGCTTGAAGAAGACCGCGTTGGCGATGCTATCGGGACGGACGACGATCACGGCTTCGCCTGACCACCAGCCCAGCGCTCGCATCCGAAACAGAATGTCGAGCATGCCCAGATGGCCGATCTGCGTCGCCCATTCCTCAGGAACGAGCCGCAACGTATCGAAGGTGACGCCGAGCCGGTCGAGCAGACGCTTCAACTCATCAGAAAGCGGTGGCGGCGATGCCCGCAGTTCCTGCTGCGCATCCAAAGCGCGCTCGTACAACCGAATTGCAATCTCGCCGCGACCGACATGCATCACACGCTGGCCCGTGAAGTTGCACAGGTCGAACAGCCGGCCTCGAGCGCCGCAGAGGAAGTCGAGGCTGTTCGGGACATAATACGGTGAATTCCGAGCCGCGATATTCTGGTGGGGACGGAGAAAATGCAGGCTGCTCCGACACGCCCAGAACATCGCGTCGAGCGCCGCCGCGTCATCCCCTCCGATCACGTCGACCATGGCCTTGTAGAAGGCGAGATCGACCATCGCTTCGAGCTGTTCGGGCTTCGCTCCCGCCGCGGCATCGCGCGCTTCCGAAAACTCGCCCAGCTCGAACAAGGATCGAACCAGCGCGTATCTGGTCTCCGCATCATCGAACGCCAAGGTTTCGCGGCCGACAGTCCCGGCCGCCTCGCGATAGGCGCCGATGCTGCTCAGGGCTTGAATCGAAGGGCCGGGGAAATATCGGCTGAGAGCCGTCGAAAAACGAAACTCCGGCCGAGCTGCAAGATGCGACGTCACATAGGGAAAATACGCCTGAGCCAGGCGCCGCCGGAGTGGAAGTCTCGCGGCGAAAGCGATGACCAGACCAAGGAACACCGCGCGTCGCGGCAGCAGGTTGAGGGTCGCTCCGACTATGACGAAGACCTGGTAGACAATCCGTCGGCGGCCGCCGCGCATCGGCCTTTGCTTTTGCAGTTTCATACGACCAAGTTCCACACAACCTTGAAATCCCGGATTCCGCGCGTTCGGATCAAGGCGGAGCCTGGACGACCGGCCGTTCAAGTCGCCTGCGCGCCAAGGATCACGTCTCGGGATGAGGACAGTACGCTCGCCGGGTCCAATGCGAGAATTCCCCGTGCAGACATCGCCGCCGCAAATGCCAACCAAGGATTGAGCCGATTGGATCGCAGCTATAACAGAGGTGCCGGGAATTTTCCAAGCCGAACATGGGGATGAACGCGAGCAAAACTGGACGAAATGGGAATTCAGAATTCTAAGCCCCGGTGGCGATTAGTCTCGGGGAGCCCCACCTTGAGCGAGGGTCCTCGATGGCTCGGACGAAGCGTGTCGGACGAACCCGCGTGGAGCCGGCGGCTCCTTGGCTGGAATTCAGCAACATCGGCATCATTTGCCGTCGCCAGTTCCGACTGGAAATGCCCGTTTGAAAGCCGCCGTCTTGACGATCTCGCGAGCGAGATAGCTCGTAAAGACTTGCGCGCCGTGCCTGTCCAAATGGCCGCCGCCGTCGATCGTCGTCAGGCCATCGAATGGCGGCGCGATCAGTTCGATGTTCAATTCCTTCGCCAGCTCTGCCGCCTGCTGGACGCAGGACTGGCTGTGCGGGACCAGTGTGAGCACGACCTCTCCGCCCACCTCGTGGAGAAATCTCTTCGCATAGTCGACAATCGCGGGGGTCGTATGACAGTCCGGATCACGGGCCGATAGCATCGGCTTGTTGCCCGCGGCGACATAGCCCGGATTGGCATCCAACCCCATGTCGCCGTCCGTGATGTTGCGATAGAGGCCGGTGGGCGAAAAATGGCCGTTCTGATAGGCCGCAACGAGGTCCTCGATGCGCCAGTGCAGATTACGGCCCACCACCGTCAGGTACCCCCGCATTCGGTTGCGCTGGACGGCGGCGATGGGCTGCTTCTGCGGACCAAGAGTGACGCTGAGATCGTTGCTGAAAAAGTGCACGAACTGATCGTCGGCATTGATGACCCACAAACGCGGACGGATTTTCCAGCGCTGGATCACGAGCCGCGAGAACTCCCCGCCGCGAATGCCCACGAAGGCCATGTTGTAGATCCCCAATCGACCGAGCACCGGTGATTGCGCGAGCGTCTGCCGGTCTACCGCATAGCTGACGAAGGACGGGCCGAGAAAGACGAGATCGGCCTGCTTTGCGGCTTCGACCGATCCTCCCAGATTGCTGTAGAAGATATCCTGGTCCTGGATCTGCGGAATGCTGCGGCCGCCGAAATCACGATACCAGTTGGTGTCGCCTTCCCGTGGAATCTGCAGCAGCCCATCACGCAACGTCCACACGTCCGACGAAAAGAGCGACAGACCGAGCGAAAACGCGAGCGCGGCCGCCACGCCGACAATTCCGACTGCGATGAGATAGCGCCCGAATCCGCCCGGTTCAGCTGACTTTTCCGGTGCAGACCGGCCGACTGTCGACATGACGCAATTCCCGCTCGATAGGTTGTCTCGGTGGGTGTCGTGGCAGCTGCTTCGGCTCCGACAACGAGAGTCTAGACACGACGTCAGCCGGTGGAACAGAGGGCTTTCCACTCCTCCCCAGCTTGCTTTGCGCGCGAGAGCGCAGACCTATCGGGATGTCATCGGCATGGTCCATCGAGGGGTTTCTTGGCCGCGGCGGTCATCGGCGAGAGTGATTGCGCGAAACCCCATCATGGCGTCATTGGATTGGCGTCGTCGTCTAATTGAGCTGCCATAGCAGAAGAATCATTGATCGAAAAGTGTCCGCCCCATTCGAGAGGCTGGTCCACGTCGCTGTCGTCAGGGGGCGACATCCCCCGAAATTCGCATCGCGAGAGGTGCACCCAACTTGGCAGCGCCCTCAATCATTGATAAAGCAGCGCAATATGCAGCAACATCAAGAAACTTGTTATGCTCTTCACGCAGTTTGAGTTTCTGTTTCTGTTCCTGCCGGTGACCCTGGTCGGTTATTTTCTGCTGGCTCGCTTTTTCGCCGCCCCTGTCGTGCGCCTCAGCTGGCTCGCCGCGGCGTCGCTGACCTTCTACAGCTATTGGGACATTCACTTCCTCCCGGTCATCCTGGTCTCCATCGTCTTCAATTACACGATGGGTCTGCTGATTGCCGGACAGACCGGAAAGCTCCGAACCGGCCTGTTTTCCGCGGCCATCACGCTCAACCTGGCCGCGCTCGCGTTCTACAAATATACGAATTTCGGCATCCAGATCCTCAATGCGATCACCGCGTCGAAACACCCCTCGCTCGCGATCGTTCTCCCGCTCGGCATTTCGTTCTTCACCTTCACCCAGATCGCCTACCTCGCCGACGTCTATGGCGGTTATTCCGACGAACGAAGCTTCGTGAAATACGGCCTGTTCGTCACGTATTTCCCGCATCTGGTCGCCGGCCCGATCCTCCATCACCGCGAGATGATGCCGCAATTCGGCTCGGAGGAGAGCCGACGGATTTCCATCGAGAAGGTCGCGGTCGGCCTCACGATTCTGACCATTGGACTTTTCAAGAAGTCGTTCATCGCGGACGGGTTCGGCCTGATCGCGAATCCCGTGTTCCAGGCCGCCAATTCGAGCCACCTTCACCTGATGGACGCCTGGGGCGGCGCCCTCGCCTACTCGCTGCAGATCTATTTCGATTTCTCGGGCTACTCCGACATGGCGATCGGCATCTCGATCATGTTCGGGATCCGGCTGCCTTTCAACTTCGATTCCCCCTACAAGTCGCTGAGCATCGTCGAATTCTGGCGCCGTTGGCATATCTCACTGTCGCGCTTCCTGCGCGACTATCTCTACATCCCGCTTGGCGGCAACCGCTACGGCGAGCACCGGAGAAACGCCAACCTCTTCGCCACCATGCTGCTCGGCGGTCTCTGGCATGGCGCGGGTTTCACCTTCATCATCTGGGGCGCGCTGCACGGGCTGTTTCTGATCGTCAATCATCGCTGGAGCAAATTCGTCGCGCAGCGACCGGGCCTCACCCGCCTGTCGGCGACCGCCTGGTATACGGTGGCGGCGCTCTTGTTGACACAGTTCGTCGTGGTTCTGGCATGGGTTTTCTTCCGGGCCGACAATCCGAATGCCGCGGTCAGGCTCATCAAGGGAATGCTCGCCCTGTCCAACCCGGAGAAGATCACGGCAACGAACCTCGTCGATCCGCGCCTCATGATCGCGATCCTGGCAGGCTATGTTGCCTGTTTCACCCTGCCCAACGTGAACGCGATGTTCGAGCGTTGGAAGGTTGGGCTGGAAACCTATCACAACCCTCGTCCCTGGAGCATTCTGAACCTGAAGTGGCGGCCGTCCCTGCCGTGGGCCATCGGAACCTCCATCGCGCTCGTGGCGGCGGTCTTGATGAACATCATTGCCGGCGATACCTCCCAGTTCCTCTACTTCCAATTCTGAACTATCATCGCGTGCGCGGCAGCGCCTTGCGCTGATCTCAATGAGCATGGATTCAGACGATAGCTGCATGGATGATCACCCGCGGCCACCGCCTTCAGCGCAGTCGATAGATTGCACGCGGCGCTACGTCACGACGGTGCTGGCGACCTCCGCGTTGGCCGGTTACCTGCTTCCCACGGCTCTTTTTCAACTCGCCCGACCATTCGGCGCGACGAGAACGCTGCATGAACTAGCGGAATCGCAGCGAAAGAACCCAGAACAGATCGTGCTGCCCTTTGATCTGCGCTACAACGCAGCGTTCAAGCTGGCGAGGCTCGAGCACGAGCGTCCCGAAGTCATCTGGATCAGTTCGTCGCGCGCGGGTGCGTTTCGTGCAGCCCATTTTGCTCCGTACAGCTTCTACAATCTCTCGTTCACGGCTTGGACGACCGACCAGATGGTTGAACTGTTCGAGCGCGCCACACGGCAAGCACCTCCCCGAGTTGCCATTCTCTCACTGGATCATTTCCTGTTCGCGGAGCGGTGGGAAGAATGGTTCGCTCTTCCTAGAAAGATGCATTATGACTTTGCGCTTGCCTATGTGAGATCGAGCGTTTTGGATTTCGCGCGTACCGCAGCGCGGAATCCGACGCCGTTCCGGAACTACTCTAGCGCTCCGACGGCCTTCGTCGGCACCCAGTCCATCGTTCACGAAGAAGGCTTCCGCAGCGACGGGTCCTACGTCTATTCGCCGGCACATATCGCCGACGCGCGCTCACGCTATTTGAATGCCGAAACGCTCGCCGGGAGCCTTCCTCGCGCGCCGGGCGTGTCGCCGCGGCTGGAACAGCCGATTGCTCGCCTCGCCAAAATCGCAAAGTCTCGCGAGGTAAAGCTCATCGGCGTTCAATTGCCGTTCATTCGGGCCGGCGTTGATCTTCTTGATCGCGAACAGAGCGGTCCTCAGGGGTTCGGTGCTTGGCGAGAGTTCGCGAGCAAGGAGACCCGAGACTGGCTGCAGGAGATAGGAATCCGCTTCTTCGATCTGGCGCGTCTAACGCTGGAGCATGAAACGGTCAGTTTCGTGGACGCGTATCATCTGGCTGAGACCGGCGCCGCCCGGACGATGCTGCATCTACTGGACGACCCGGATTTTCGAGCCGAGTTTCCGAGAATCGACCCCGTAGAGATCCGGCGATCACTCGCTTCTTCAACGCAAACCTGAGCATCATACAACGTTCTTTGGGCACCGGCGGCTCAAGCGATCGTCGCAACACCAAGTTTTCACGGGGGCAGTCAGCGTCCGGATGTTGCTCGTTGGCAACCAAAATGGCCGCGCCTTGCGGGAGGAGACGGATTGGATACAAGACCGTGACCCGGTATATCGCGATAGTCATAACGCTGTTCGCTGCCGTGTTCGTGCCGCTCCTGGCGGCGCTGGAATGGGCCGGCTGGCGGCTGGGCGCCACGGTTCCGCTTTCAGTGATCGCAGCGGAGCAATCACGCAGCGACCGGCTCGTCTGGCTCGGGACGTTCAAGGACTATGCGGCTTACAAGCTGGAGCGAATCAGGCGAACTCGTCCTGAGATCTTGCTAGTAGGAAGCTCACGCTGTGGCCAGGCCCGCGAGCAGATGTTTCGTCCCTATCGCACCTACAATGCCTGCCTGACGGCTTGGCCTCTCGCGCAAATCGTGGATTTCGTCGATCGCGCGACCTCATCTACGAAACCTCGCGTCGTCGTCGTGGCGCTTGACTACTTCCTGTTCGACGATTCCCTTGCCGATGCCTGGAGAAAAGAACGCACGATGGATTTCGCGCAGGGGCTCGATGCGCACCGGCGAGAGTTGCACAGCGTTGTAGAGTTCTTGATCCGGACCGGCGGAAACTTCGAAGCAATCCGGTCCGCACTCTTTGTTCCGCAATTCGATCCTGTGGATAACAATAAACTGGTCGGACCAGAGGCAATTCGCGGGAAGTTCGGATTCCGCAACGACGGCTCGGTCATTGTGGCCCCACCCTATCGACGCGCGTCGGCCGAAACGATGTCCAATGGCGCTCAATACATCCTGTCGTTCTGGGGCACATCCCACCTCAGCGAACGGCAGTTCCTGGAAATCGACCGCTTGGTCCGACTGTCTCGCGAACGAGACTTCTCGGTGGTTGCGATCCAATATCCCTTCCTGGAAAGCGCGGCAGCCTTCCTCGATAACGATGAAGCCTACCGGCCCTATTCCGGGCACTGGCGCGAGATCAGGAGTCCACAGACCGTCGAAAGATTTGCGCAGCTTGGCATCCAGTTCTTCGATATGAGCCGCACCGAGATCTCGCGGGATTCCGGCAACTTCTTCGATCCTGCGCATCCCTCGGAAAGGGGCATGCTCAAGACCTACCTCGCCCTGCTGGACCGGCCCGAGTTCAGCAAGCTGTTTCCGCGGATCGACCGCAGCGCCTTGGCAGCCGATCTTGAAAAGGGACAGCACGAACAGTTCGATCTCTATCACTGAGGCATGCTGCGAGAGACTTGCGTCTCCGAGGCTTTTCCGCATAGCCCGCCCACCAGCGCGCCCCGCTGTTCGTCTTTTTTCGTCGGAGCATCCTCGGATCCATCCCCCGCCTGATTCGTGAGCACGGGCGTTCAGCATCGTCGTGAAAGGACGATGAGCACTCCGGAGCCGCGTTCCGATGCGACCGCACAACCGTAAGCTAACAGGACTGTTTGTGCTGCTGCGCACACCTGATAAAGAGACCATTGGAAATGATCGGCCGCAGGCCCCTCCATCGCTCCGATCGAGGGACTGTTCTTGTTTTTTTCGCAACGAAATCAATGTCGAGCATGAAAGATGCAGATCGGAACGGGATTCGCGGTGCAGATGTGCCGGGCGACAGCGACGCTTTGCATCGGAGTTCCTCGGCCGGCGAATGACACGGTGGCCGATTGTCCGACCTCAGCCCGATCGAGCCGGAGGCGAATTCCTTGGATCAGGTGATCGATATGAGTGAGATGGATCTGGCCTGTCAGACGGTTCGCGCCTCCTGTGACTCCGGGCAGACGATTGCGTTCGTGTCCGGCAATTTCAACGTCGTGCACCCCGGACATTTACGGCTTTTGAAGTTCGCTGCCGAGCAGGCCGACGTGCTGGTCGTGGGCGTCAATCCCGATTCGACGCCAGGCGTGACCCTGGCGCAGGACATGCGCCTCGAAAATGTGCGTTCCATCGCCTTTGTGCACCATGTCGTGCGCTTGGAAACGTCGGCGTCCGACTTCATCGCGCATCTGAAGCCGACCGTTGTCGTCAAGGGCAAGGAGTTCGAGGATCGCGCCAATCCAGAGCAGGAGGCCGTGGACGCCTATGGCGGACGGCTGATCTTCTCGTCCGGTGAATTGCGCTTTGCGTCGCTGTCGCTGCTGGAACGCGACGCCAACATCGACATCTCCACGGTCCGCAAGCCGCAGGAATTTCCAAGGCGCCACGGCTTCGAGATCGGGAATCTGAAGGACCTGCTCCGCAAGCTCTCCGGCATGCGAGTCGCCGTTATCGGCGACCTGATCGTCGACGAATATGTCACTTGCGATGCGGTCGGCATGTCCCAGGAAGATCCGACCATCGTCGTGACGCCGCTGATGACCCGCACCTTCGTCGGCGGTGCCGGGGCGGTTGCGGCCCATGCGCATGGCCTGGGCGCAGACGTGAAGTTCTTCACGCTGGTCGGCGACGATGAAGCGGCGCGGTTCGCCCGCAACACGCTGGAACAGCATGGGGTGAACTTCAACGCCTTCACCGACCAGAGCCGGCCGACCACGCGCAAGCAGCGTTTTCGAGCGCTCAACAAGACGCTGTTGCGCGTCAATCATCTGCGCCAGCACGCCTCCGATGCCGACCTTCAGCGGCAGATGCTGACCTCGGTCGAGCGCGCCTTGAAGACCTGCGATCTGCTGCTGTTCTCCTGCTTCAACTACGGCTGCCTGCCGCAGGATCTGGTCGACGCGATCGCCGATCGCGCCCGCGCCCAGGGCGTGATGATGGCGGCCGACAGCCAGGTGTCCTCGCAGACCGGCGACGTCTCGCGCTTCAAGGGCATGACCCTGCTGACGCCGACCGAGCGCGAGGCCCGCGTCGCGCTGAACGACTTCATTTCCGGTCTCGCCGTCATCAGCGAGCGCCTGGTCGAACGGGCCCGCACCAAGAACCTCGTGATCACGCTCGGCGCTGAGGGCGCGCTGATCAACACCATGGCCGAGGGCATCTTCACCTCCGACCGCCTGCCGGCGTTCAATCCGTCGCCGAAGGACGTCTCCGGCGCCGGCGACAGCTTCTTCATGGCCTGCTCGATGGGCCTGCGCGCGGGCGCCGATATCTGGCAGGCCTCCTATCTCGGATCGCTGGCGGCCGCGCTCCAGGTTTCCCGCGTCGGCAACCTGCCGTTGACGACGGCGGAGCTGGTGCGGGAAATCGACGAGACCGGATTCAGCCAGGAGTAGGATGTCGACATGCGTGCCCTCCTGCTCGCGGCGGGGATCGGAAGCCGGCTGCGCCCGCTGACCAATACGACGCCGAAATGCCTGGTGCGTGTGCACGACCGACCCTTGCTGGACTATTGGCTCGACCTCGTCTTCGAAGGCGGCATCGAGCGGGCGTTGCTGAACACGCACTGGCTCGCCGAGCAGGTCCGCGCGCACGTGGCGCAGTCGCGCTGGCGCGACCGGATCGATCTCGTTCACGAAGATGAACTGCTCGGGACCGGCGGCACCGTGCTTGCGAACCGCACCTGGTTCGGCGACCAGCCGTTCCTCGTGGCCCATGCCGACAATCTGACCGATTTCGACGTCGCAGGGCTGCTCGCCGCCCATCGCACCCGCCCTGACGGCTGCATCATGACGATGCTCGCGTTCCGGACCGACGATCCGAGCTCGTGCGGGATTCTCGAGCTGGATGCTCAGCACAGGGTGATCGCCTTCCACGAGAAGGTCAAAAATCCGCCTGGGAACCTCGCCAATGGCGCGGTCTACGTCTTCGATCCCGCCGTCATCGCCGACATCGCCGCGCTGGGAAAGCCGATCGTCGATCTCTCCACCGAAATCATCCCCAACTATTTGGGACGCATTTTGTGCGTGGAAACCAGCGGTTATCATCGGGATATCGGTAACCCGGAAAGCTTGCGCCGGGCCCATTTGGAGTTTAATCACGAACCGCGCCGTGGCGGGGACGCTTGACGGGCGATTTTCGCCGCTGGGCTGGTCGCCTTCCCCCGCCAATTTGTATAAAGGTGCGCGCGACGCGCCAGCCGGCGACACGACAGGCGAGCCACGGGGATTGCTCAGATGAAGATATTCGTGACCGGAGCGTGCGGCTACAAGGGCAGCGTGCTCGTGCCGAAGCTCCTGAAGGCCGGCCACAAGGTCGTCGCATTCGACATCATGTGGTTCGGCAACTTCCTCGATCCGCATCCGGATCTCACCGTCGTCCAGGGCGACGTGCGCAATCCCGACGCCATCGACCTCACCGGCGTCGATGCCATCATTCATCTCTCCAGCGTCGCCAATGATCCCTGCGGTGATCTCGATCCCAAGCTGACCTGGGAGATCTCCTGCCTCGCCACGATGCAGCTCGCCGATCGCGCCTACCGCCACGGCATCAAGCGCTTCATCTACGCGTCCTCCGGCAGCGTCTACGGCGTCAAGGAAGAGGAGCAGGTCACCGAGGATCTCGAGCTGCTGCCGATCTCGGAGTACAACAAGACCAAGATGTGCGGCGAGCGCATCGTGCTGTCCTACAAGGACGACATGGTGGTGCAGATCGTGCGTCCCGCCACCGTGTGCGGCTACTCCCCGCGCCAGCGGCTCGACGTTTCCGTCAACATGCTGACGATGCAGGCGCTGATGAACGGCCGCATCACGGTGTTCGGCGGCGACCAGACCCGCCCGAACATTCATATCGACGACATCACCGATCTTTATCTGTTCCTGCTCGATCATCCTGAGCACACCGGTGTCTACAATGCCGGCTTCGAGAACATCTCGATCCTCGACATCGCCAATCTGGTCACCAAGCACGTGCCGGCCGAGGTCATCGTGACGCCCTCGAACGATCCGCGCAGCTATCGCGTCAACTCCGATCGCCTGCTGGCGACCGGCTTCCGCCCGAAGAAGACGGTGGAGGACGCGATCAAGGAAATCATCGGCATGTACTCGCAAGGCCAGCTCAAGAACGAGGACCGCTGGTACAATCTGAAATGGATGGAGAAGGAGGTCGTGAAATGAACGTCCTGGCCTTCAAGACCCCCGGCAGCCTGTTCGCCGACTACACCAGCCGCTTCAGCACCGTGCTGAAGGATTTCGACTGGGCCCCCGTCGAGAAGCTCGCCTATGATCTGCGCGACTGCTGGCAGACCGGCCGCCAAGTATTCTTCTGCGGCAATGGCGGCAGCGGCGGCAACGCCAACCATCTCGCCAACGACTTCCTCTATGCGCTGTCGAAGACGCCGGGCTCCGGCCTGCGCGTGCATTCGCTGTCGTCGAACCCGTCGGTGATCACCTGCCTCGCCAACGACGAAGGCTATGACCAGGTGTTTTCGCTGCAGCTCGCGGTGCTCGCGCGCAAGGGCGACGTGCTGATCACGTTCTCCGGTTCGGGCAATTCGCCGAACATCCTGAGGGCGCTCGAAGAGGGCAAGAAGATCGGCATGACCAGCTATGCCGTGCTGGGCTTCTCCGGCGGCAAGGCCAAGGCGCTGGCCGACGTGCCGATCCATTTCGCGGTCGACGACATGCAGATCGCCGAGGACGCGCAGATGGTGATCGGCCACATGATCATGCAGTGGCTCTACGCCCAGCGTGGCGACATCATCGCATCGCGCGAGGTCTGACGGACAGGGACGATGGCTGCGAACGAAAAGTACCTGATCCTCGGCTCGAACTCCTTCTCGGGCGCAACCTTCGTCGATTTCCTGGCCTCGGCCGGTCACGACGTGATCGCTACCAGCCGCTCCGACGAGCCGCATGATGCGTTCCTGCCCTACAAATGGCAGAAGCGCCCCGGTAAGGTCCGCTTCCAGCGCGTCGACCTCAATCACGATCTCGATGCGCTGAAGGCGCTGCTGGTGGCCGAGAGGCCGACCCATGTCGTGAACTTCGCGGCGCAGAGCATGGTCGGCGAGAGCTGGCTGTACCCGGACCACTGGATGATGACCAACGTCGTCTCCGCCGTCCGCCTGCACGACATCCTGCGCAACTATGACGGCCTCGATCGCTACGTTCATGTCACGACGCCGGAGGTCTACGGCTCGACCGAGGGCTGGGTGCGAGAGGACGCGCCGTTCAACCCGTCGACGCCCTATGCGGTGTCGCGCGCCGCCGGCGACATGAGCCTGCGGACCTATTTCGCCAACTACCAGTTCCCCGTGGTCTTCACCCGCGCGGCCAATGTCTACGGCCCGGGCCAGCAGCTCTACCGCATCGTGCCGCGCACCATCGTCGCCGCGATGACCGGGCAGAAGCTGCGGCTCGACGGCGGCGGAAAGTCGGTCCGCGTCTTCATCCACATGACCGACGTGTCGGACGCGACGGTCAAGATCGGCCGCAGCGGCAAGCTTGGCGAGACCTATCACATCTCCGGCTACGAGCTGGTGTCGATCCGCACGCTGGTCGAGATGATCCTCGCCCGGCTTGGCAAGAACTTCGAGGATTGCGTCGAGATCGGCCCCGAGCGGCCCGGCAAGGACACCGCCTACACGCTCGACAGCTTCAAGCTGCGCACCGAGCTCGGCTGGCGCGACACGTTCTCGCTGGAGCAAGGCATCGACGACGTCATCGCCTGGGCGCGACGCTTCGAGGATGTCATGGCCAAGCTGCCGACCAAGTACGAACATAAACCCTGATCGAGACCCCTGCGCTTTCAAACGAAAGCGCGACTGGAGAGCACGATGAACGTGGCAGTCCGGAACACCGCGGCCAAGCCCGACGTGGCCGCCCTGAAGGCGCAGGCCGCGAAGCTGCGCGGCAAGATCATCGAGATGTCGCACAAGGCGCAGGCCGCGCATCTCGCCTCCTCGCTGTCCTGCGCCGATGCGATGACCGCCGCCTATTGGCACGTCCTGAACATCGACCCGAAGAACCCGACCGATCCGCTGCGCGACCGCTTCATCCTCTCGAAGGGCCACGCCGCCGCGGCGCTGTTCGCGACCTTGGCGATGAAGGGCTACTTCCCGATCGAGGAGCTCGACACCTATTGCCAGGACGGCGGCCGGCTCGCCGAGCATCCGCCGGCGAACCTGCTGCCTGGCGTCGAGGCCGCCACCGGCTCGCTCGGCCATGGCCTGCCGCTTGGCTGCGGCATGGCGCTGGCCGGCCGCATCAAGGGCGAGACCTACCGCGTGTTCGCGCTGCTGTCCGACGGCGAGAACAACGAGGGCTCGGTGTGGGAAGCGGCGATGTTCGCCGCCGCCCAGAAGCTCGAAAACGTCTGCGTCGTGGTCGACTACAACAAGTGGCAGGCCACCGCGCGCTCCAACGAGACCCTGATGCTGGCGCCGCTGCGCGACAAATGGGCCGCCTTCGGCTGGGACGCGCACGAGATCGACGGCCATGACGTCGGCGCGCTGGCGGAGGCCATGCAGAACATCCCGAACGGCTCCGGCAAGCCGGTGGCGCTGATCGCCCATACCGTCAAGGGCAAGGGCGTGTCGTTCATGGAGGACGACAACAACTGGCATTACCGCGCCCCCACCGCTGAGGAAGTCGTCAAGTCGTTCAAGGAGCTCGGCCTGTCATGAGAAATGCTTTCGCCGACGAGCTGACCAAGCTCGGCAATGAGGACAGCCGCGTCGTGATGCTCTCGGGCGACATCGGCAACCGCCTGTTCGACAAGTTCAAGGACAAGCATCCGAGCCGCTTCTTCAACTGCGGCGTCGCCGAGGCCAACATGATGGGCGTCGCCGCCGGCATGGCCATGAACGGCCTGCGCCCGGTCGCCTATACGATCACCCCGTTCGTGACGACGCGCTGCCTGGAGCAGATCCGCACCGACGTCTGCTATCACGAGGCGCCGGTGACGATCGTCGCGGTCGGCGCCGGCCTCGCCTATTCCGGCCTCGGTCCGACCCATCACGCCTGCGAGGACATCTCGTTCCTGCGCTCGATCCCGAACATGGTCGTGATCTGCCCGGGCGATGCCTTCGAGGTCCGCGGCGCCCTGCGCGCGGCAATGCAGCAGGACCGGCCGGTCTACATCCGCATGGGCAAGAAGGGCGAGCCGGTCGTTCACAAGGGCCCCATCGCTGACTTCAAGATCGGCAAGGCGATCACGATCGAGGAAGGCTCGGACGTGTGCCTGCTCTCGACCGGCAACATGCTGCCCGAGGCGATCGAGGCCGGCCACAGACTGAAGGAAAAGGGCATCTCCGCCGAGGTCGTGAGCTTCCACACCGTGAAGCCGCTGGATGAGGACAAGCTCAAGCAGGCGTTCAGCCGCTTCAAGCTGGTTGCGACCATCGAGGAGCATTCGCTGATCGGCGGCTTCGGCGCTGCCGTGTCGGAATGGCTCGTCGATTCAGAGACATCGGCGAAGAAATTCCTGCGCTTCGGGACGCCGGATGCGTTCTTCAAGAAATCCGGTGAACAGGAATATGCCCGCGAGGTGCTCGGCCTGACCGGCCACCAGATCGCGGACAAGATCATCCACGCCTTGAGCTGAGACATCACATGAAGACCCAAGCTGCCCTCCTGGTCCAGACCGGCCAGCCGCTCGTCCTGGCCGAGATCGAGACGCCGGCCCTGAAGCCGGGCCAGGTGCTGGTCGAGATCGCCTATTCCGGCGCCTGCGGCACGCAGGTGATGGAGTGGCGCGGCGACAAGGGCGAGGACAAATGGGTCCCGCATTGCCTCGGCCATGAGGGCACCGGCACTGTGATCGAGGCCGGCAGCGCCGTCACCAAGGTCAAGGTCGGCGACAAGGTCGTGCTGTCCTGGATCAAGGGCAGCGGCATCGAGGCCGGCGGCGCCGTCTATGACTGGGACGGCAAGAAGGTCAACGCCGGCGGCGTCACCACCTTCCAGCGCCACGCCGTCGTCAGCGAGAACCGCCTGACCCTGCTGCCGCCGGACCTGCCGATGGATGTCGCGGTGCTGCTCGGCTGCGCCGCGCCGACCGGCATGGGCGCAGTCTACAACGTGCTGAAGGTGCAGCCGGGCGATGCGGTCGCCGTGTTCGGCACCGGCGGCATCGGCCTGAACGCGCTGATGGCCGCCGCCCTCGCCGGAGCGATGCCGGTGATCGGCATCGACCCCAACCCGACCCGCCGCGCGCTCGCCCAGATCTACGGCGCCACGCATGTGATCGACGCGGCTTCCGACGTGCTGGCCGAGATCAAGAAGATCGTGCCGCAGGGCGTTGATCTCGCGGTCGAATCCTCCGGCATTCCGGGCGTCATGGATCAGGCCGTCAACGCCACCCGCCAGCAGGGCGGCCGCGCGGTCGTGATCGGCAATGCCAAGCATGGCGCGGCGCTGACGCTGAATCCAGGCGTGTTCAACCAGGGTAAGAGCCTGCTCGGCACCTGGGGTGGCGACAGCGTGCCCGATCGCGATTACGGACGCTATGGGCGCCTGCTGAGCTCCGGCCGCTTCCCGGTGCGGGACCTCTTGTCGAAGCCCTACAGCCTCGCCCAGGCCGACCAGGCGCTGCAGGATCTCGCCGCCGGCAAGGTCGGCCGTCCGCTGATCGACATGTCCTTGCGTTAAGTCCAGGTCATTTAAGTCCAAGCCATGCGGATCGGGATCGACTTCGACAACACGATCGCCTGCTATGACGGCGTGTTTCATGCGGCAGCCCTCGAGCGCGGCCTGATCCCGGCCGATCTCGGCCGCGACAAGAACAGCGTCCGCGACCATCTCAACGGCAGCGGGCGCAAGGACGACTTCACCGAGCTGCAGGGCTATGTCTACGGCGCCCGCATGGACCTGGTGTCGCCCTACCCCGGCTTCGCCGCGTTTGTCACGGCGGCCCGCGCCGCCGGCCATGACCTGTTCATCGTCAGTCATAAGACGAAGCACCCCATTCTCGGGCCCAAGCACGACATGCATGCCGCCGCGCGCGGCTTCCTGACCGATCGCGGCCTGATGGGCGAAGCGCCCGGACAGATCGCGCCTGACCGGGTGTTCTTCGAGCTGACCAAGGACGAGAAGGTCGCCCGGGCCCATGCGCTGGCCTGCGAGCTGTTCGTCGACGACCTGCCGGAGATCCTGGCCATGACCGGCTTCCCCGAGGGCATGCGCAAGGTGCTGTTCGATCCGGAGAACCAGTTCGCGGCCAAGGCCGTGCCGTACGAGCGCCGAGTCTCCTGGGCCGAGATCGCGGCGGATGTCGTCCGTGACCCCCACTGACGCCGGCGCGGATCGTGATGCCGCCCTGCTGGCGCTGGCGCAGCGCCTCACCGCGCAGGCCGGCAGAGCGAGCCCGACGGCGCTGACCCGGCTCGCCGGCGGCCGCAACAACCAAGTCTATCGTCTGGACACCGCCGAGGGCCCGCTGGTCCTCAAGCGCTACTTCACCGACGCCCGCGACACCCGCGACCGGCTGGGCGCCGAGTGGAGCTTCATCAGCCATGCCTGGTCCCACGGCGTCCGCGTCGTGCCGGAGCCCTTGGCCTGCGACCGCGCCGAGCAGGCGGGCCTCTACAGCTTCGTCGCAGGCCGCAAGCTGACCGCGGCAGAGCTCGCGCCTGTCCATGTCGATGCCGCGATCGACTTCGTGCTCGCGGTGAACGCCCCGCCCCGCCCCGCGCTGGCGCCAGGATCGGAAGCCTGCTTCTCCCTCGCCGAGCACCTCGCCACCGTCGAGCGCCGGGTGGCGCGACTGGCCACGCTCGATGCCGAGGTGCCGCATGTCGCCGACGCCCGGGCATTCGTGGCGGCGCGGCTGCAGCCGGCCTGGACCGAGGTGAAGGCAACCATTCTGCGCGGAGCGGCGGCCGAAGGGCTCGCCTTCGAGGCCGCCATCCCCGCCGATCAGGTCTGCCTGTCGCCATCCGATTTCGGCTTCCACAACGCGCTGATCGACGACCAGGACAAGCTCACCTTCCTCGACTTCGAATATGCCGGCCGCGACGACCCGGCCAAGCTGGTCTCCGATTTCTTCTGCCAGCCTGAAGTGCCGGTGCCGCTGCCGGTGCACGAGCATTTCATCGACCGGCTGACGGACGGCCTCGGGCTCGACGCCGCCAGCGTGGCGCGCTGCCGGTTGCTGATCGACGCCTACCAGGTCAAATGGACCTGTATCATCCTGAACGACTTCTTGCCGCTCGGCGCCACGCGTCGCGCCTTCGCCGACACCGGCGCCTGGGCGCAGCGCTGCGCTGCGCAGCTCGCCAAGGCCGAGGCACAGCTCAGCCTGATCGGCGCCACATCCGATTAACCGACACTCACACGCCCGGAGATATTCATGGCCTATCGCGAGTTCGTCAGTCTCGTCCACAAATCGACCAAGCGCGACTATCTCGCGCGCGTCACCCAGCGCGACAAGGCCGATGTCGCGGAGATGGCGATCAAGTTCGACTACGACTACTGGGACGGCAGCCGCGAGACCGGCTATGGCGGCTACAAATATGACGGCCGCTGGCGCAAGGTCGCCGACGCCATGATCGAGACGTACGGCATCAAGCCGGGCATGCGCGTGCTCGACGTCGGCTCCGGCAAGGGTTTCATCCTGCACGATTTCCGCGAGGCCATTCCGGATCTCGAGGTCGCCGGCATCGACATCTCATCCTACGGCGTCGAGCACACGATGGAGAGCGTCAAGCAGTTCTGCCAGGTCGGCTCTGCCGCCAAGCTGCCCTACCCGGACAAGTATTTCGATCTCGTCATCTCGATCAACACGCTGCACAACCTCTACAACTACGATCTCGATGCGGCGCTCCGCGAGATGGAGCGCGTCAGCCGCGGCGCCAAATATCTCTGCGTCGAGGGCTACCGCAACGAGCGCGAGAAGGTGAACCTGATGTACTGGCAGCTCACCTGCCGCATCTTCCACACTCCTGAGGAATGGGCCTTCGAATTCAAGCGCTCCGGCTACACCGGCGACCACGAATTCATCTTCTTCGAATGAGTGTGAGCTGAGAGCGTCGACAGGCGCTCTCGCGACGCATCGGCGCCCGAGCTGTGATCTGATCGTCGCCCTTTCGACATGAGAGGGCGCGAGGAAGGCCGGGAGCCTGCCGCCCCCATGGCCCGCCTGCGAAAGAAAATGCAGGCGGCAGGTACCACAGGTTCGGCTGGGACATCCCGGCCTTCCCCGCGCGACTGGTTTTAACGGTGTCCTTCGTGCTCTCCCTGGGGATCGGCTTTCTTGCCCCCATTTGCGACAACGCGCCTTAAGGCACGTTGCGCAGACCTCAGCGTCGAGAGGCCAGGACCACACGACTTCGCCGTCCGCGCCGGCCAGCGCTCGTCTGGCGCAGCCCTCACGTCCATCGCAGCCCACCTCCACGTATCGTGACGACGCGTACGTCCCTCTGCATGAGGCGGGATGACAAGAGAGAACCACATTTTCCGATAAAACGAAAGAAGAATATTTTTCCTGGCGGGACTGGACAGGGGTGATGCACCTGAAGATGCGGGCCAATTCGTCGTGTACGCGCACGCAGGACCAGTTCGGCCACCAGCGCCGCCTCGCCGGCCGACACCCACGCAAAACGAGTGCAGAGCCCGCATGCCGCTTTTGCGATCTCTGCAAAATGTATCTATAAATTGGCGGCGAACATCGCGAGCGGCGGGGAACGGGGCTGTCATGACGAAATCATTGAAGGTGGCGATTGCCGAAGGCCTGCCCCCCCAGACGCTGTTCAAGCTGCGCTCGATCAAGCGCGCGCTGATGGGGCAGCCGCCCCCCGAACGGCCGCAGGCCGCTGCGGAGCCGCAGCCCGAACCGGCGCCTCAACCGGCCCCCGCGCCGGTCGTCGAAGCACCGTCGGAGCCGCGGACGCGGCAGACCGAAGCCCTGGAGCGGCTCGACGCCCACAAGATCAGCGCGCCGTATTTGTTCTTCGACGTCGACGACGTCCTGATCCTGCCCGCCAAGGAGATCGCGCGGACGCTGACCTTGAGCACGATGTACATCAACAGCGCCGACGTCAAAGGCGACATCGCCGAATTCGGCACCATGGGCGGCTTCACCGCGCGCACCCTGGCGAACGCGATGGTGTTCGACCCGCGCTATCAGCCGAACCAGCCGCTGCGCAAGCTGCGCCTGTTCGACAGCTTCGAGGGCCTGCCGGAAATCACCGCGCAGGTCGACCTCGAGTCGCAGCATGTGAAATCGGGCACCTGGTCGAAGGGCGGCTGCCGGATTCTCAGCGCCGCCGATCTGCGGACCATGGTCGAGGCGATCATTCCGCCGAGCCGGGTCGAGATCTATGAGGGCTGGTTCGCCGACACGGTGAAGCTGCTCCCGGACGATACGCGCTTTGCGCTGATCCATTTCGACGGCGACCTGTATTCGTCGACCATGGACGCGCTGGTGCCGTGCTTCGAACGCGGCTTGATCTCGAAGGGCGCCGTGCTCTGCTTCGACGACTGGAACTGCAACGAGGCCGACCCCGAGGCCGGCGAACGCAAGGCCTGGGCCGACCTCGTCAGCCGCTTCGACATCGTCGCCAGCCACTCAGGCGACTACTCCATTCAAGGCACGAAGTTCATCGTCCATTCCTATCGCGGCATGAAGCCGCGGGAGGCCTGAGCCGGCCTCCCCCGCCGTGCCTCAGGAATAGGGCTTGATCATCAGGCCCTGCCCGGTCGGGAGCGCCAGGATGGCGACACCGCGCTCCGCTGCAAACTTGTCGAACGCTTCCTTCTGGGCCTCGTAGCGCACGAACCCGTAGTCATCGAGCAGGATCGGCGCGCCGGGCAACAGCCTGTCCCAGAAGTAGGTCACGGCAGCGATCTCCGGGGCCGCATTGTTCATATCGATGGAGAGGTAGGCAACCCTGCCGATGTCGACGCTGGCCAGCGTCTCCGGAACGCTGCCGCGGACAATCACGACGTCCTTGAACTCCGAGAAATTCCTGACGACGTGGTCGTAGATGTCCTCACCGTAGCCAATGCGGAAATGCGGGATGTTGATCAGTTCTTCGTCCGCCAATTGCGTTTCGTCGACACCTCTGAACGTGTCGAACAGGAAGAACTTCTTGCCGACGCGATTCCAATCGTAATAGGACGCAATGGCGGTGCTCAGCAGCCCCTTCCAGACGCCGCATTCGACGAAGTCTCCCGGCAATCGCAGCGCCAGACCGGCACACCACAACGCCACGTGCACGCGCCAGTAATAGCGATGGTCGATGACAGTTGCCTGAACGGCCCGCTTGTAGGCGGCGACGAAGCGTGGATCCCGCATGAAGTCGTGGTTGTGGACGATATAGGGGTCGTTCCGCAGGCCGTCGAAATCGTAGATCGGCACGTAGATGCCGTCCCCTGCCGGCTCCGCCTGCGGCCCGGACGGCGTCGACGCATGCTGCGCGGCCGATCCGCCCGCCGTCAGCAATTCGACCGTGCGACGCAGGCGCACGAGTTCGTCGCCCTGGACCCGCAGCGCGGCCGATTCACGCTGCAGCGTCGTGAGATACGCCCGGCTGACCGTCTCGACCGGCTCACCATCGCGTGGCATCATGCGAAACGTGTGGGCTTCAACACTGCTCTGAAAAGCGGCCTCCGCCTGCTCGGCAACCGGGTCGGCATCGGCCGGCACCTCGGCGGCGATCGGCTCCGGTCCCCCGGAAGGAGGCGCTTCGGACGCGGTGGCGCGTTGAGCTGCCGCCAACCGGTCGATCGTCTCGGTTCGCACCAACTGCAAACCAACCGCTCGTAACATCTGGTTGGTGACGCCTTTCCCGGCCGTGATCAGTCCCACCTGCCATCCCCAACATCGACGCACAGAGCCTATGAGTTGTGGCAGGTCCCTGACGCGTTGTCCAACGCCCGGACCGTGTAGAAGTCGGTTGTGCTCACTGATAGATCGACGTCCAACGCTGTTCCCTTCGAGATGATGCGCTCGCGGGCACGGAACTGCTCGGCGTCGCCGGCCGACCTTTTCCTTGCACAGCCATCGCGGGAACGTTAAGCGGGATAGCCGGGCCGAAACGGTCTTGATGACCGCTTCTTTCGAGGTCGCATGGCGCCTGGGTGACACCGCGTCGGAGATATTTGAATGCTTACCCCGTTGAAGAATGGGCTCGCCAATGCGCTCTCGCCGGCGGCGCTTTACTGGCTGCGTTCGGTCAAGCGCGCAATCATGTCCGAGCCCCCATTGCCTTGGCCGTATGGCGCCCAACAGGAGCCTGGGACGAGCATGTCGTCCCCGCCTGCGATCGCTGCCCCGGCTCCACTTCCGAGCGAGGATGGCCGGCCGATACAGGACATCGCACTCGAGAGATACAAGCTTCGCCAGCTTCCTTCGCCGGACTCCTACTATACCTACGAAGACGTTCTCATCGTTGCGGCACAGGAAATCGCAAAGATGCTGACGCTCTGCGTGCAGTATGTCAACGGGTCACATGTCTATGGCGACGTCGCCGAGTTCGGCACCATGGGAGGCTTCACCGCGAAGACTCTTGCCACGTCGATGGTCTTCGACCTGCAGCGTCAGCCGCTGAGCAAGAGCGCATCCGGCGAGAATCCCTTTCGCGTTCTGAGATTGTTCGACAGCTTCGAGGGACTGCCGGAAATCACCTCCCCTGTGGACATGACATCTCCCCATGTGGTCTCCGGGGCGTGGGCGAAGGGCGGATGCAAAGTGCTGGCCGCACCGGAGCTGCGCGAGCGGATCGGCAGGATCATCCCACCCCATCGGTTCGAGATCTATGACGGCTGGTTTGCAGACACTGTCAAGACACTGCCGCCGGAGACGCGCTTTGCGCTGATCCATTTCGACGGCGATCTCTATCAATCGACGATGGACGCTCTGGCGCCGTTGTTCCAGCGCGGGATGGTCTCGACGGGCGCGGTGCTTCTGTTCGACGATTGGAATGCCAATCGCGCGCTTCCAAGCACGGGCGAACGCCGAGCCTGGCGTGAACTGGTCGCAGAGTTCGATATTGAAGCCAGTGACTGCGGCGACTACTCGGTCGCAGGAAAGCGCTTCATCATCCACTCCTATCGCGGCATCCCGGCCGATCCGGAATAGCCGGCTCAGCGAGACGGCTGCCGGGACAAATTGAGCAGGCGGTCGAGGGTGTGGCTCGCCAGGAAGATGGAGCCGGGCACCGTGAGATGCGCGGCATCGAAGGCCGTCAATTGAGACCCGCTGGGACCGATCCGGCTGAGGCAGCCCTCGTCGTTGCAGAAGATGTCGCGCACCGAGATGTAGTCCACCCCGAGTTCGCCGGCGAGCGCGCGAAGCAGCATTTCGCGGCCGCGCGTCCACTCGTCGCTGGAACGAAACCACGTTCGCTCCGGCAATATCTTCCCGGTCTGACGGTAGTAGTCCAGCACGTTGTGAGACAGGCCGATACCTTGCCAGCTTGGCGGGGGGCCCATCACCACGATCCGGCCAATGCCGGTCGCCCGGAGCTCCGCCACGGTGCGCGGCAAATCCTCGCGCAGCACGGCTTCTGCATGTCCCCAGGTGGCATCGAGGATGACCAGGTCCGGCCGGAGATGGCCGATCCGCTGCGCGACGTCATCGTTGATGCTCTTGCAGAATGGGCGCGCGGCGAGCGTGTAGCCGATCAGCGGCGGGCAGGCGGAGGCCGTGTACTGGGCGACGTCGTAGCCGCGCTCCGGCGAGAAGTGCAGCAGCCCCGGATACAGCGCGGCCCCGTAGGAGTCGCCCCAGATCAGCAACAGCGGCCGGCCTCCCTGCCCCGCGCAGTCGGCGCCGAACTCGGATGCGGGTTGCAGGATCAGCAGACAGCGGCCACGGCGCCAGTGCGACGTCGTCTCGCTGCCCGAGAGCATGAATCCCCTGATCTCCGGGGCGAACCGAACCGGCAATCCGCGCGTGGTGGTCGCAGTGATGCCGACCGCCCCCACCATGGTCATGGCGGCCAGCAACGGCCCGACCCGCCATGCGACCGGGGCCGCTCCGAACCTGAGCGGCCGCTCGATGGAACGCCACGTGACCCAGGCCAGCACGGCGCTGAGCCCAAGCACCGCGAACAGCGCCCATTCCGGGGCCGCGCCGGCGAAATGCAGCCTGGTGAAGACGAGGAGCGGATAGTGCCAGAGATACAGCGCGTAGCTGATGAGACCGACGAAGACCAGCGGAGCCCAGCGCAACATCCGGTGAAACAGCGTGTCGCCGGTTGCGATCAAGAGCATGGCGGACATCACGACAATGATGGTCCGGACGCCCGGCCAGGGCGAGGCACCGCTGAAACTGAAGAATGCCGCGAAGAGACCTGCCGCCGCGATCGCGGCGAGCAGGCTTCCGCTCACCGCCCTCGTTCGAAGGATGGAATGCTGCCGCAACCAGACCGCCAGGAGCGATCCCGCCAGCAGCTCCCAGCCTCGCGTGGTCGGCGCGTAGAAGGCCCAGGCCTCCTGCGCGGCAGGGGTCGCCAGGCAGACCACGAGCGAGCCGAGACCCAGCGCTGCGACGATCGCCACCTTGTGCGACGGCCAGCGGGCGATCAGCACGAAGGTGGCCGGCCATAGGATGTAGTATTGCTCCTCGATGCCGAGCGACCACAAATGGAGCAGCGGAAGACGCTCGGCGGCCGGATCGAAATATCCGACGATCTGCTCGTGCAGCATGAAATTCTCAATGAACGCTGCCGCGCCCGTGATGTCGGAGCCGAGTGCTTCCATCTGGGCCACCGGCAGCACGAACCACGCGATCAGGAACGTCGTCAGCACCACTACGATCAGGGCCGGGAATATCCGCAGGATGCGGCGGGCGTAGAACATCGTGAAGCTGAAGCTCTTGTCCGCGCACTGGCGGTCGATGATGCCCGTGATCAGATAGCCCGAGATCACGAAGAAGACGTCGACGCCCGCAAAGCCGCCGGGCAGCAGCTGCGGGAAGGCGTGATAGACGAGCACGGCGATCACCGCGATCGCACGCAGCCCGTCGATGTCTGGCCGGTACGTCAACGCGGGCGCCGTGCTCGACTGCGGCGACGAGACGCTGCCAGCGGTTCGGTGGTCAACGCTGCCGGCGATCGTCATTCTCGCGCATCCGTTGGAACGCGCTGGTCGTCTCCAGAGCGCTGACAAGGTCATTGGTGAAGTCGCCGGCGCCTTTGCGATCGAGATGGCCGCCGCCGTCCCAGCTCGAATAATCGGTCCGCGCCGGCATCGCCGTCTCGACGCCGATCGCGTCCGCTATTTCGCGCACCTGGGTCCGACAGCCGTGGAAATTCGGCACCAGAGTGAGCACGACGGGCGCTCCGAGCGACTGCACCAACTCGCGCGCATTGGTAATGACGTCCGGCGTGCTGTGGCAGTCCGGATCGCGTGTCATCTTCACGCCAGGGTTGCCCTCGGCGAGGAAGCGCGGAAACCCGCGCATATCGGCTGCGCCGGTCCGATCATCGCGCTCGAAAGCCGGTATGGCACCCACCCTCGGAGGAGCGAAGGACCGGCGCACATC
Source organism: Bradyrhizobium sp. HKCCYLRH2060 (assembly GCF_051168135.1). Lineage (NCBI taxonomy): Bacteria > Pseudomonadati > Pseudomonadota > Alphaproteobacteria > Hyphomicrobiales > Nitrobacteraceae > Bradyrhizobium > Bradyrhizobium sp. HKCCYLRH2060. The sequence goes on along the minus strand of NZ_JBNPUK010000003.1, from coordinate 360,663 downwards.
GCGCGTCGCGTCCTCGAACCGCCAGCGCAGATTGCGCCGGATCACCTCGTAATAGGCACCGAAGCGGCTCAGCCTGACGCTCGGGATGGGACGGACGTCGGCGCCGAAGGAGCGGGTCAGGTTGCGGTGGAAGAAACTGCCGCCACCGCCACCGTCATCGGCATTCACGATCCAGAGGCGCGGATGAAGATGATGCTTGCGGGCGACCTGCCGCGCGAACTCGCCGCTCGCGACCCCGACGAACGCCATGTTGTAGAACTTCAGCCCATGGGTCTGTTCGAGGCGCTCGCGAACGACGCTCTGGTCGATTGCGAACGACACCAGCGAGGAGCCGAGGATGATGATGTCGGCCTGCCGCGCATGCTCGATCGAACGGCCGATGGCGTGAAAGAACAGATCCTGATCCTGGATCTCGGTGACGCCGTCGCCACCGAAGTCGCGGTACCACGCCGCGTCGCCGGGCCTGCTGATCGCGCTGAAATGGTCGCCGCCCCGCGCGGCCAGCACGAGGCAGAGGCCCCCCAGCATCAAGGCCGTCACACCGAGCAGGCAGCCCAGATAGCGGCGGCCGTCAGGGCAACCCTTCCCGACTTCCGCTCCGGCGAAACCGGCCTGCTCCGTCCGACGATCCATGGTGACCCCGAGGCTCGGACAGCGTGTCTATTTGTCGAAGCCAGGCACGGCGTCCAGTACCTGCTTGGCCACGAAGATGGAGCCGGGATAGGTCAGATGGCCGAGGTCATAGGCCGTCAGTTCCGATCCGTCGGGGCCGATGCGCGCGAGGCAACCGTCCTCGTTGCACATGATGCGCCGCGCCGAGATGTACTGAATCCCCACGCGCTGCGCCTGCGCCTCCAGGAATTCGTCCTGCACCCGCGTCCAATTCTCGTTCGACCGGAACTTGGTACGCGCCGGCAGCAGAGAATGGGTCTGGAAGTAGTAGTCCAGCAGGTTCGCCGGCAAGCTTTCCCCGAGCCAGCTCGCCGGCGGTCCCAGCAGGACGATTCTCGGGACCTTGAGCTCCCTCAATGCCGGGACGGTTCTGTCGAGCCCGCTGCGAATATCGTCCGGACCATAACTCCAGGTCGAATAGAGAAGGACCAGATCCGGCTTCAGCTCGGCGATCTTCTGAATGACGAAATCGTTCGCGCCCTTGCAGAACCGCCGCTCGGGATGGACGAAGCCGAGGAGCGGAGGACACGCCGAGGCGGTGAATTCAGCAACGTCAAATCCCCGCTCGGAAGCGAAATGAGCAAGGCCCGGATAGAGCGAGGCCGCATAGGAATCGCCCCAGGCGAGAACCAGCGGATGGCGACCGGTGCCGGCGCATTCTGCCGCAAAATCGGCGGCGCTCTGGTCCGGCTTCAGCAGGCACTTGTCCGCCCGCCAGAAGCGCGCCGTTTCGCTGCCGTCGAGCATGAAGCCGCGCAGGCTCTGCGGAATCCGGATTGGCAATCCGTTGGTCCGATCGGCGACCAGTCCCACGATCCCCAGTGCGGCCATGCTGCCCACCAGGGCACCGACCTTGAGAGGGACCCAGTTCCGCCCGAATCGGATCGGCCGCTCGATGAAGCGATAGGTCAACCAGGCCAGCACGACGCTGGCGATCACGATGCCCCACATCACCGAAGGTGCGACGCCGTCCACGAAATGGATCCGCGCATAGGCCATCAGCGGATAGTGCCAGAGATAGAGCGGATAGCTGATCAGGCCGACGAAGACGGCGGGGCGCGCGCCGAGCACATGACGATGGACCAGCGTGCCGCTCGTCCCGATCAGCGCCGCGGCTGCCAGCACCGGGACCAGCGTGAGGAAGCCCGGGTGCGGCAGCTTGCGATCGTAGAGCCAGAACGCCGCCACGATCGCCAGCAACGCAGCCACGGCGATGATCTCGCGACCGATGGACGCCGCCGGCCCTGGCTCATTGCCGATGGCCCGGCCACCGGCCCACAAGGCGAGCGCCGAACCGGCCATCAGCTCCCAGGCCCGGGTGACCGGAAGATAGAACGCATGATCCGGCGCCCGCGTTTGCACGACGATGCAGGCGATGAACGAGGCGGCGGCCAATGCCAAGGTGATCGCAAGGCTCTTGCGCCGCCACGCGCCGATCAGCATCAGAAGCAGCGGCCAGACCACGTAGTACTGCTCCTCGATCGCCAGCGACCAGAGATGCAGCAGCGGTTTCTTGTCAGCGGCGAGATCGAAATAGCCGACCTGGCCGAGCAGAATGAAGTTCTGGATGAAGATCGCGCCGCCGGCGATGTTGGTGCCGAGCGACTTCAGCTCCCGTGGCGGCAGCACGAACCACGCGATCAGGAAGGTGACGAGCACGACCGTGATCAGCGCGGGAAAGATGCGGCGGATGCGGCGTGCATAGAAGTCGGCGACGCTGAACCTGCCCGACAGCATCTGCTTGTGGATGATGCCGGTGATCAGGTAGCCGGAGATGACGAAGAAGATGTCGACGCCGTAGAAGCCGCCGGGAACGGCCTTCGGAAATGCATGATAGAGCAGAACGGGCAGCACGGCGACCGCGCGCAGGCCGTCGATATCCTTGCGATAACCGAGGGGCGTCGCGCGGGCCTCATCGAGGGCAAGGTTCGGCTGGACAAAGTTCATCGGCTCGGGGCGCTCCAGGACAGCTTCGGCAGAAAAGCTGAATCGGTCCAAAGGACGTAGCAACAAGGCCGCCGGCTGCCGACAAATTCGGAGATATTCACACGTTTTTCCCGGGACCTCCTCAACCGTCCCGATGTCATGCAGCGCGCTGGCGACAGGGCCGGTCTCTTGTTGGTCCACACGACCTCGACGGTCTTCAGGACACCCTCGCCATCCCCTCTGCGTACGATCCGCCTCGCATCGATGGCGGCGTCGCCTTTGCGAGATCCGCGATCTGCGAAACGCATCCGGATCGACGACCACTCACGAAAATGCCGGCAAAGGCTATCTGCCGGCCGGTCCATTGACAAGAGCGAGGACATCGAACGAACCGAGATCACCACCTCTGATCATTCGAGGCTGTTCTACATTCCGCCCGCCTCTCGCAACCGGCGCAGCGCCGCCGGCGACGGCTTGCGGCCGGCGGGATAGCGCTATATTCGAAGAGCAGTATGGTCATCAGCTGCGCAGCCGTCGCGGTCGGGCATGGGGCTCCAGAATGTCCTTCGAGTCCATCCATCCAGATCCGGCCGGCCAACCCGCGCCACGCCGGCAGGGCATGATCCGATCACTGAAATCGAGCCTGGCTGAGCGTGGCGTAAAGGCGATCAGCTGGTACCTCAACGTCGTCGGCGAGCGGGCCGAATCCCTCAAGGACCTGATCTTTGCGCTGTTGCCGTTCCAACAGGCATTCATGGTCGCACTCGTTTTTCACCGCTATGCACATCGAAATGAGTTCGACCGGCAGTTTCGCTATTTCTGCGGACCCGATCTGGACAAGGAAATGAGATGGGTGCTCGCCAGTCCCCGTTCGGATCAATACTGCAACGAGCTGATCCTCTTCCTTCTGATGTGCGAAAAGGACAAGCATGCTCTCCAGCTGTTTCCCAACATCGACTGGGGACGGGTCGACGATGAGTTCATGGAGGCAATTGGCAGGCTGACGAACAAGCTGACGTCCGGCTATTTCATGGAGTTGCTGGCGCAGGCCCACACGATCGATTGGATCGCCCTTCGCCCCCGGGACCTGCGTCGGTTTGCCGAACTGATCAACGTCATGCTGGAGCATCGGAACTTCCGTTATGAACAGAGGTCCTTCGAAGGACGACAATACGATGCGCGCAGAGACGGCGATCCCGTGCCGCTCGAAGCCCCTCTCGACCGCTACGTCCACGAATACTTCTGCGACAAGGAACTGATCGAGACCCTGGTCACTGAGCTGGACCTTGCCCGCTACGACGATATCCTCGCCACACGCGAGGACCGCGGCCAATATTGGGAACGGTTTCCCGCCGAACATCCGCAGCGCAAGGTGTTGTCCGAGATCAACCTGTTCTACGCCTATCGCAACCTTCTGCTGACGACATACCACAGCGGCGAGGGGTTCCACGTTCCCCAGGTCTACACCAAGCTGACGGAGACACAGAAGCGCCTGCGCCGCCACCTTCCCGCTCCCAGCCCTCAGCTCAAGGCCCTTCTCAAGAAGCTCGACACCGATCTGTCGGAAGTCAAGCTGCTCTCTCCGGACTGGAGCGCGCTGATCGGCCATAATGGCCACCTCAACGTTCATCTGATGATGCGCGAGATGGGGTGGTGGCAGGGCCAGCCGCTGCTGCTGGCCTACAAGGACCGGATCGCCAACAAGCCGTTCCTGTCGCTGTTCTCCGACATCTGTCCGACGCTCACTCTGGGCGAGAACGTCAGCACCGGCGTGTGGCACGAGCTCGCCAGCCTCACGCCCTTCATCGGCGATTCCCACCAGGCCTTCCGCTTCGAGGACGGGCGTGCGGTGTACTGGAACGATGCGGGGTCACTGGCGCTCAAGCGGTGGGAAAGCCGGCGGCGAACCTTTCCGCTGCGCGACATCTACGACCGCCGGCTGCTCGCCGACAACCGCATCGAGCTGACCTACCAGGACTACCGTCGCAGATGGGGCATGGCGGACAGCGACTGGTTCGTCTGCCTGCACGTGCGGGACGCCCAGACCCGCAATGATACCGACGGCGTCGGCGAATCCATCCGCAACGCGTCGCTGGCGAGCTATCTCGATGCGGTCCGTCACATCACCGGATGCGGCGGCTGGGTTATCCGGATGGGCGGTGGCAAGGTGCCCCCGTTCCCGCAAATGGAACGTGTGGTGGACTATGCCCGCAGCGACGATGCGTTTCCGGAGATGGACATTCATTTGATGCGTCGTGCGCGCATGTTCATCGGGACCACTTCCGGCTTTGCCTACGTGGCAAGCAGCTTCGGCATTCCGACCGCCATGGTGAATGCGTTGAGTTCGATCGGGCTGTTGTGGTCGAGGGACACCCGCTTTGCGCTGAAGCCCGTGCACAGGGCCGATGGCCGGATGCTGTCATTGAGCGAATGGACCTCGGAACGGTATCGTTGGGCTTATCCGACCCATGAATCCGTGGCGCGCGCCGAGCTCGTCGTGAGCGAAAGCAGTTCCGACGAAATTCTGGAAACCGTGCGCGAGGTGCTCGAAATCTCCGATCCCCTGCGGAAAGGACCCGCGCCTGGCGTGGACGGCAGCTGGGAACGTCACGTCCAGGTGCCGGGCTTCTTCGGCAGTTCGCGGCCAAGCCGGTATTTTCTGGAGAAGTACGCGAGCGACCTGCTGAGGGGCGAATGAGTTCGACGTGATCGACATCTCGTGACGGCCAGCACCTTTCCACGACAGGATTTGGCCTGAGAGCTCGACATCGACGTCTGTGTGAGAACGCGGCCTGGTTCCGCAAGGGATCGAAGATATCGATGCGAGAGCGCTCGCCGAAATCCGTCAGTTCGAGACCTTGTCCGGCGCCAGAAATTCATTCTCGTACTTGGCAAGGTAGTAGGCGCTGATGCTGCCCGCGCCATAATAGTGTGATGCCGAAAGCTGTCTCTTCCACCGCGCCAGGAGTTGTGGCTCGGCGCTCCTCGGGCATCGGGACGCAAGATCGAGCACTTCCTCTGCGACGGCCTGGATCTCGTCCGACGTGTTGTTCTCCGGCTGAGCTCCGCTGCGGCTCAGAACACCGGCATCGAACAGGCGCCAGCGCCACGGACTGGAGGTGAGCTGCGCCTGGGTCAGGATGGTTCCGTTGGCAAGGCGCACCGGCTTCAGTGCGAAGCGGACGTCACTGCTCCACAACTGCTGGTCCGTCGTGATGCAGTTCAGCAGCGCGGTTGGAATGCCCAGACTGATCGCGGCGTTCGTCAGCCCGGAGGTGGTGCCGATGAACATCCGGGCGTTCCGAATGAGACAAATGTCCATCAGTTCGGAGCGGAATGGGCTGAGCGGATAGTCGATCGCGCGCTCGAGGCATGGCAGCGCCGGCGAGTTCGGACCGCCGAGCCTGATGACCCAGCCGCCCCTGGACGTGATCGCGCGGATTGCGTCGAGATACGTTCCGATCGGCGAATTGCGATGGGTCTGGCCGGTGCCGTCCGTCTCCGAATAGTGGGAGGCATCACGCGTATGCAGGCAGACATACCAATCGTCCGGCTTCATCCCCCAGGCTTTGCGCATCCGCCAGAAATCGTGCTGCACCTGCAGCTTTGCCCCATAGATCCGATCATACTCGTCTCGCAACGGATGGCCCCGACCTTCCAGCTCCCACTGCGTGATTGCAAGCGCGCCGGCGTCCTGCCACGGCACCACCTCACCGTTCGGCAGCCGAAAGACGTTGAAGTTCATGCCGTACCAGCGCTGCAGGGACAGCAATTCTTCGCCCACGGCTTCGGAGACCGTCTCCCCGATAACGACGATATCGGCAAATCTCTCGAACAGCCGGATGAACGGCTTGTTGGCGACGAGGTTCAAACGCACGACCATCAGTGGCTTTCCCGACCACCACCCCAGCTCGCGCATTCGAAACAGGATGTCGAGCATTCCGAGATGACCGATCTGGGTCGACCACTCCTCGGGAAGGATCCGCAATTGGTCGAGGGGAATGTTCAGCCGGCCAAGCAGATGGCTGACCTCTGCCGAGACCGCCGGCGAACCTTGGCCGCGCAAATCTTCCTGCGCGGCCAGCGCGCGCGTGAACAATCCAATCCCGAGATCGCCCCGACCCACGTGAGTGACTCGCTGGCCGGCGAAATTGCAGAGATCATGGAGCCTGCCCGCCGCACCGCAGGCGAAGTCGAGCGGGTTGGGCTCATAACTCAGCGCCGGGCGCGAAGCCATGTTTTGATGCGGACGCAAGTAGCCGGGGAAGCCGCGGCATGCAATCGACATGCTTTCGATCGCGCCGGCCTCATCTCCCGCGATGATATCGAGCAGCCCCTTGAAGAAAGCGAGATGACACTCCGCTTCCGATCCCGCTCGCAGAGGCCGCTGCGATGCCAGCCAATGCGCCTTGTCGAACTCGCCGAGTTCGAACAGCGACCGGATCATCATGTTGGTCAGCGCGGGCGAATATTGAACGAGCCCATCCTGAACGATGAGATCATAGGCTTCGCGATCAGCACCGATCCGAAGCAGAAGTTCCGCGACCTCGATCGGAAAGTACCACCTGAGCTGTCCGGAGAATTGCTGGCCCGGATTCTTCGCCAGCAATGCAGCCGCATGGACCTGATAGGCCCTTTCGAGCAGACGCCGCCCGCGAAGTTGTCCAATCTCCGAAAACAGCAGGATCAGAAAGGCTAGGCGAGGCGGCAGCCAACCCAGAATCCGGCCTGCTGCTGCGATGAGGGCGCGCGCCGCACGCTGCGGCTGGAGCAAGGTCAATTCTCGAAGGCGTGCAATTCCGGCCAGCAGGTCGCGTTGCCTGGGCGGCGGCTGGAACATACCGGATCTGCGCATCGGACTCAGCACACCTAGTGACGCCTTGAAACGCTGCATCGGCCAACCGCCCTCCGCCCCCTTGAACCCCTCAAACCCGTTCGCGGTTCCGCGGATGCATGGGAACAATCAAGATCGAGGAAGGTCATCGCGTAGGACGTCCAAGACGACCGAATCATAGCTACACGCGTAGGCAACATCTCAGCCGGACCGTCAAGTCAACCCGCGACTGATGATCGCAATGACCCCATGCAGCCATTGGGTGATCGGCAACAACCCCGATTTGTCAACAACGAACAGAATCGTGGACCACAGCGCCAGCTGCTCGAGCACAACCCGTCCCAGTCCGACCGCGAGGAAAACGAAAGCCGTCAGCCCCGCCAGCAAGGAGTAGAGGAATCCGGCGCCGAGCGCGAGAAAAATACAGAAGTAGACCGTGCTCACACAGACGATCCGCAGGATCGTCCGGAGCGTCAGAAACATGTTTTTCACGCACGTGCCCCTTTTTCCAATCCCAAATCGTATGGCGGAAGAACAGCCGCCAAGAGCCCCTGAGCATCGGATGTAGCATCTCGCCGTGACGACCAGGCAAATTGATCAGGAAGGTTCGCAGCTTTCTGACCAGTTCGACGATGAGTACATCCGGGCGCGATTCCGAATCTGGTATCCAGAAAACGACCGCAATAGCAAGCTCCGGCATGGAGTTTGCCAATAGCTAAGCATCCGCGAGCCAGGCATCCGCGACCGTTGGCCCCTCGCGCATCTGTTGCAAGCTGAACATTTTACGTTGTATTGTTCGCAACTGCACTGCTATTGCGGCTCCTTCCGAATGGCAATATCCTTTCGCGGTCCAGCCGAACCAATGCCCACCAGATCCTCGTCCGGCTGCCGGTTATGCGGCCAGCCGATCACGACGCAGCCTCTCACGCTCGGCGTCCTCCCAGTCTGCAACCGCTTCACGCGTGACGGCCGCGTCGATCACTCATGGGCGCTCGACATCGTCGAATGCGAAGCTTGCCGACTTGTTCAGCTCCGTGAGGCTCCGCCTCCCGAGATCGTTGCTCCGGCCGTGCCGTGGATCAGGTACCGCGAACCGGAAGGTCACCTCGATGCGCTGGTCGAACGACTCGTCTCGTTCAGACCGCTTGCGGGGCGCGCGCTGGGCACAGGCCCCTTCGAGCAGCCGCTTCTCACCCGCCTGGCTGGGCGAGGTCTGCAGATCGAGTCGCTCGATCTGCAGGAGAAGGGTTGCGGGGGGCGCCATCCCTATCTTGAAACCTGGCAGGCCCGCCTCAACGCGGCGGATCTCGCGGCCCCTGCCGCCTCGCTCGGAACGTTCGACATCGTCTCCTGCCGCTATCTCATCGAGCACACGTCAGCACCTGTCGACGCCTTGCAAGCTCTCAAGACCCTGCTTTCGCCCCAAGGCCTTCTGCTGATCGAGGTCCCCGACAGCAGCAAATTCCTTGCGGCGCGCGACTACTGTTTCCTATGGGAAGAGCACAGCTGCTATTTCGTCGAGGAAACACTGCGTCGTCTGGCCGAGGAGAGCGGCTATCGCGTTCTGGCCCTGCTGCGCTATCCGGGGGCCCTGGAGGATGCGCTGGCGACCGTCCTGACGCCCGCGGACGGCTCTCCGGCAGCGGCCTCACCGCGGGGATCTTCCAGCCTGTTCCAAGCCTATCGTGACGATTTTGCTCCCACCCGGGCGCGGTTACGCGGGAAGCTGGCGACGCTCGCCGGGCCGGACGGGGATCGAATCGCTCTGTTCGGCATCGGACATCACGCCATCATGTTCGCCAACGCCTTCGGCGTGGCCGACATGTTCGCGCTTGCCGTCGATGACGACCGCGACAAAGCGGGCTTTTTTCCACCGGGTTTCGCCGTCCCCGTGGTAGGGTCGGATCGCCTGCTGGCTGGCGGGCAGATCACCACCTGCCTGTTTGCCGTGGCACCTCACATCGAAGGCAAGGTGCGCGAGAAGCTCGCGCCGCTCGCCGCCAGGGGCGTGGAATTCCGCTCGATCTACGCCGCGCTCGACAATTCGATCATGAGGGATCACGCATGACGCTCGTCCAGAAATCCCCCGAGGTCTTCCTGGCCGAGGGCCCCATTTCATCGGTGGGCGCTGCCGAGATCAACACCCTGAAAGCCGCGGTGAAGGCCAGCCCGAAGCGGCGGGCCCGCATCAACGCCCATCCGGACGGCGATGACAGCCTGCATGAAATGATCATCGCGATCGATTCCAGCTCCTACATCCGTCCGCACAAGCACCCGGGCAAGAGCGAGGCCTTCCACATCATCGAGGGCGAGGTCGATATCGTGGTGTTCGACGACGACGGCCAGATCGAGCGTGTCGTCGAATTGGGGCCGCCGGGCGGTGCGCGGCCGTTCTACTACCGGATGTCGAACGCGTTCTTCCACACCCTGATCATCCGCAGCGACCTCCTGATCGTGCACGAGATCACCAACGGCCCGTTCCGCCCCGGCGCCAGCGTGTTCGCCGACTTCGCGCCCGAGGACAGCGACACCGCCAAGGCCGCAGCCTACCAGGCTGATCTCGTCCGGCGTGTCGCCGCACGGCAGGGCGTCGCGGCATGACCGACCATGCCGTCGTGGTCGGCGGCAGCCGCGGCCTCGGCCGCGTGGTCGTCGAACGCTTCCTGGCGCGCGGCTGCGCCGTCAGCGTCGTGTCGCGGCAGCGCCCGGCCGATTTTCCCGATCAGCCCGGCCTGAAGCATTTTTCCGCCGATCTCGAGCGCAGCGAGAGCTTTGCCGGGCTCTGGCGAGAGATCGCCGAGGCCTCCGGCCCGGTCCGCTACCTCGTCCTGAGCCAGCGCTTTCGCGGCCAGGGCGATCCCTGGGCCGGCGAGATCCAGGTCGGCCTGACCGCCTCGCGCGACCTGATCGAGGGCTTTTCCGGCCATTTCGCTGGCGATGGCGACCGCGCCATCGGCGTGGTCAGCTCGGTCTACGCCGAATTCGTCGGCTCCTCGCAGCCGGTCGGCTACCATGCCGTGAAGGGCGGCCTCAATGCGATGGTCCGGCATTACGCCGCAACGCTCGGCCGGCGCGGCATCCGCGTGAACGCGATCATGCCGCTGACCTACCTGAAGCGCGAATCGCGCATCTTCTATGAACAGAACGAGAAGCTGATGGAGACCTACCGGAAGCTGGTCCCGCTGGGCCGGCTCGGGACGGCCGAGGAATGCGCCGACGCCCTCGACTTCCTCTGCAGCCCGCGCGCGTCGTTCATCAACGGGCAGAGCCTGTTCCTGGATGGCGGAGTGTCCACAGTCTGGCAAGAAGAGGTCGCCAAGAGCTTCGCCGGCCTGTAAAACCCGCCGCAAATTCCTCTTCGGCCGACCATCCCGCCTGCGGGATCGCCAACCCAGGATCGACACCTCATGCAGCACGTCAAGCACAAGACCGATTGCCGCCTGTGCGGCTCGACCTCGCTCGATCACGTGCTGCCGATCAGGCCTTCGGCGATCGGCGACGCATTCGTGACGGCCGACCGGCTGAGCGAGAAGCAGGATCTCTACCCGCTCGACTGCTATCTCTGCCTCGACTGCGGCCATCTGCAGAATCTCGACGTCGTCGATCCCGACATCCTGTTTCGCGACTACACCTATCGCACCTCGGTCTCGCTCGGCCTCGTCGAGCACTTCAAGCGCTATGCGCAATCGGTGGTGTCCTCGCTCGGCATCCCCAAGGGCAGTCTGGTCGCCGAGATGGGCAGCAACGACGGCTCGCTGCTCAAGGCATTCAAGAACGAGGGCATGCGCGTGCAGGGCATCGACCCAGCCCGCGACATCGCGGCGACCGCCACCAAGGAAGGCGTGCCGACGATCCCGGATTTCTTCACCAGCGCGCTGGCGGCCCGCATCAAGGCTGAACAGGGCGAGGCCAAGCTGTTCTGCGCCAACAACGTGTTCGCGCATATCGACAACATGTCCGACGTCGTGAAGGGCATCCGTCTGCTGCTCGCCGACGACGGCGCCTTTGTGTTCGAGGTCTCCTACATCGTCGACATGATCGACAACATGGTGTTCGACACGATCTACCATGAGCACGTCTCGCATCACGCGCTGATCCCGCTCGAGACCTTCCTGAACCGGCACGACATGACGCTGTTCCACGTCGAACGCACCGGCACCAAGGGCGGCTCGATCCGAGCTTTTGCGCAGCCGAAATCGACCGGCAAGCGGCCGCGCTCGGCGGAGCTGTCGAAACTGATCGCCGAGGAGGAGCGGCGCGGGGTGACCAAGCCGCAGATCTACCGCGACTGGTTCGTCGCCATCGAAAACTGCAAGCGCCGGGTGCTCGCCACGCTCGACCAGGCCATCGCCGCGGGCAAGCTGGTCGCGGCCTACGGCGCCTCGACCACCACCACCACCCTGCTCTACCATTTCGAGCTGGAGGGCCGGATCAAGTTCATCGTCGACGACAACCAGCTCAAGCACGGCCGCTTCAGCCCGGGCGCCCACATCCCTGTGCTGCCGTCCAGCGAGCTCGCGACGCGCAAGCCCGACATCGTCGTGATTCTCGCCTGGATCTATGCGGAGCCGATCCTGAAGCGCAACCAGGCTTACCTGGACGCCGGCGGCCGCTTCCTGGTGCCGCTGCCGGAGCCGCGGATCGTCGACGCCTCGGGCTCGGTCGCGATCTGAGCCCGCGGCGGCGGCCTCAAGCTGACCGGTTGACAGTGCCCGCGTAACATGGTCCAGCAAGCCCCGGCGATTGGCCCCCGGGCGTGACGGACGTCCAACCGCTTTCGGCTGGTAAGCCAAATACTTACGGCTCTCGCGAGGTAGAAGGATGACCACCCTGACCGATGGACAGGTCGAGCGGTTCGTGGTTGCGGATCGGCGCCGCATCTCCTGGGCGCGCTGCCGCGAGGACATCGCGCCGTTCATCACCCGTCACGTCACCTGGCGTGCGCTCGCGGCCGGTGACATCCGATCGAAATACCGCCGCACCATGCTGGGCCCGTGGTGGATCACGGCCACCAATGCGATCACCGCACTGATCATGGGCACGGTGGCCGGCCGCTTCCTCGGCGCCGACATGAAGACCTACCTGCCCCACTTCATGGTCAGCATGACCATCTGGAGCTTCATCTCGTCCTCGCTCAGCGAAGCCTGCTACACGATGATCAATGCAGGCGGCATGATCAAGGCCGTCGACATGCCGATCCTGATCCATGTCATGCGCATGGTTCAGCGCAACCTGATCATCTTCCTGCACAACATCGCGGTGATCCCGTTCATCTGGCTCGTCTATCCATGGTCGGTCGGATTCGGAATGGTGCTCGCCATCCTCGGCCTGATGATCGTCTACGTCTTCGTCGTCAGCGCCTCGGTGATCGTCTCGATGATCTGCGTGCGCTATCGCGACGTGCCGCCCGTCATGGCGGCCGTGCTGCAGCTCTTGTTCTTCATCTCTCCGATCATTTGGGAGCCGTCGAGCATTCGCGGCGGCGAGTTGATCGTCACGCTCAATCCGATCGCCTATCTGCTGGCGGTCACGCGTGGTCCGCTGATGGGCGACGTTCCCGGCCTTGCGACCTGGGCCGGTGCCATTGGATCGGTCGCGGTCCTGACCGCCGCCATGATCTATATCTACACGCGCTATCGGTCGCGCGTCGTGTATTGGGCCTGACATCATGGCCGGAGACCTCTGGATCCGCCTCGAATGACTCTCATTGAAGCCAAGCAAATCGGTATCGAATTTCCGGTCGCACCGCCGAACGCACGATCGTTCCGGCATCTGGCCATCAAGGCGGCCTCACGCGTCGGCGGCCGGGTCTCGAAGAGCGACGGCTCGTTCCAGTTCGTCCAGGCGCTCGATGACATCAGCTTCACCCTGAAGCAGGGCGACCGGCTCGGCCTGCTCGGCCACAACGGCGCCGGCAAGACCACGCTGATCCGCGTGCTCGCCGGCATCTACGAGCCGACGAGCGGATCGCTGCGGACCGTGGGGCGGAACGTTCCGATGTTCGACATCGGTCTCGGCATGGACGAAGAGGCTTCGGGCTACGAGAACATCCGCACCCGCGGCCTCATCCTCGGGCTCTCGCCCGAGGAGATCGAGCAGCGCGTGCCGGAGATCGCCGAATTCGCCGAGCTCGGCGACTATCTGGAGCTGCCGATCCGGACCTATTCCTCCGGCATGCTGCTGCGCCTGGTGTTCTCGATCGCCGCCTCGATTCACGGCGACATCATCCTGATGGACGAGTGGATCGCGGTCGGTGACGCGCAGTTCCGCAAGAAGACCCACGGCCGGCTGCAGGAGATCACGAACCGCTCGGGAATCGTCGTGCTCGCCTCGCATGATCACGGCCTGCTGCGCGACACCTGCAATCTCGGGCTCTATCTTGATGGCGGCCGCGTGCGGGCCTTCGGCGCCCTGGACGACGTTGTCAAGGAACTCCCGAAGCCGTGAGAGACAGGCATCGGGGATGATGTGCCATGACGTTCGCTGAGCCATGACTACGACGACCCGCCCAGTAACCTTGCCGACCGTCACGCTGGTCGTCCCGAACTTCAACCATGCCCGCTACCTGCCCGAGTCGCTCGGCAGCATCGCCAGCCAGACCCGCGCCCCAGACCGCGTCCTCATCATCGACGACTGCTCGACCGATGACAGCATCGCGGTCATTTCGCGCTTCGTGGCGGACCGGCCGAGCTGGCGGCTGATCCGCCACGAGACCAACCAGGGCGTCGTGCGCGGTCAGAACGAGGCGCTGGCGATCGCGGACACCGAATGGATCGGCTTTCTCGGGGCCGACGACGCGCTGCATCCGACCTATCTCGAAAAGGCGATGGCGCAGGCCGCCAACCATCCTGAAGCCGGCCTGGTCTTCGCCTGCTGCGAGATCATCGGCCCTCAGGGGCCGTCCGCAAGACGGATGCTGCGGCCGGCAATGCTGCCCGCGTCGACCTCGGCGATGCTGGCGCCGGCCGACCTTCGCGAGGCGCTGCGCTTTGGCGACAACTACTTTTCCGGCACCACCTCGCTCTATCGCCTGACCGCCTTGCAGGCGCTCGGCGGATTCGACGTCAAGCTCGGCTCGTTCTCCGATGCCTTTCTCGCCCGGCGGCTGGCCTTGACCTATGGCTGCTGCTTCATCGCCGAGGCGCTCGGCTACTGGCGCATCCACGGCCAGAACTATTCGACGGCGACGGCGACCGATCCGGCTTCGCTCAACGCCAAGCTCGCCGACATCGGCGCGCTGATTGCGCAGAGCAAGTTGTTCCCCGAAGGCTATGGCGATCTATTCGCCCGGCGCAATCGCTTCGGCGCGGCGCGGATGGTACTCGGCGGTGAAACGATGCCGTCGGCCAAGGCTGCGCGCGTATCCGCCTTGCTGGATGGCAACGCGCTCGACACGCACCTGCTTCGGGTGATGCTGAGCTTCGGGGCCGTCGGCCGCCTGGCCGCGCTGGCTTGGGTCACGCTCCGGACGCGGCCGATGTCGCTGACGCGCCTGCTTGCCCAGACCGCCGCCCGGCGCGCGATCTTGTCCGCCACCTCCGGCTATCGCGCGCCATGACGGCCCGCGCCCCCTTCGGCTCTCTCCGTCGCCGCCTCGGCGCCAAGGCTGTTCCTGCGCCGACTCGCGCCGTGCCGGCCGAGCAACCGTCGCCGCAGACGCCGCGAGGCCGCTGGTCGCCGCGGACGTGGCTGACGGCATCCGCGTTTCGCCTCTATGCGTTCCTGAGTGCGCGGCGCCGGCAATTGCTGCCGCTGACCACCCGCGCCGCGAACATCGTCGACAGCAGGCTGATCGTCGCGCCGGCCGGTGCGACGCTGCTCCGGCTGATGGACCGGCAATTGGCAAAGGGATCGCGCCTCGGCCGTTTGCTGGCGCTGACGGCCTCGACCACGCTGGCCGCGGCAGCGCAGATTCACCTCGCCGCCAGCCGCAAGCCGAGCGCGCTGCGTGCGGTGCGGATCTTGAACCTGATCTTCCGCAGCAATGTGCGCGCCAGAGCCGGTGTGGGCGCGCAGGCCTATTTCACGACGCTGGCACTGTGCAGCGCCTATGACCGCATCGTGCGCGAGGTGCCGCGGCCGGAGACAATCGACAGCTTCGCGATCAATTTCGCGGCCGGCGTCGCCCACATGTATCGCGGCAATCTTCCAGTCGCGGCGCATTTCCTGACGGCGGCCGCGGCCTCGGGCGACGGCAACGCGCTGCGCAAGCTCGGCGCCGTCCATGCCCTGGCCGGCGACCACGTTCAGGCCGCCGCGTGCTTCAAGGCGTCGGTCGCGCGCGATCCCCGCTCGGTGATGGCGCACCAGAACTATGCCGGCGGCTACGATCCATCGACCTATACGCCGAGCACCTGGGAGCTGGAGCATGCCGGCGAGCTCCTGATCTACGACAATTTGATCCAGCTCGGCGAGAACTTCTATCACCAGGGGCGCTACGAGGACACGTTCCGCAGCTATCAGGCCGCACTCGACCACCAGGATTCCTTGGCAGCCAAATGGTCGATTCCCGACGCGCTGATCGCGCGCATTGCCGGCGCCGGCAGCATCTTCGATCCCGCGCTCCCGGTCCGGCTGCTCGGCTACGAATGGGTGACGCTGATCGGCCACGTCGGCTTCATCGACTGCCATTTGCGCATGGCCGCGCTCGGCATGCTGCCGCGCGCCAACTACGTGCTGCTTGCCCCGGCAAGCAAGGTTGTCAACCAGCCATTCCTCAGGCTGTTCGATCAGCATGTCACGATCATCGAAGACCCCGCTCTCGTCGACGATCTGCTGCCCTATCAGCGGCTGGTCGGCGACCAGTTCATCGCCGTCCGGGGCAAGGACGGCATCGCCGAGCCGTGGGCTCACGCAGCGTCGCGCGCGCAGGTCGCCTGGGCCGAACAGCAGCGGCTGCCGATCGTGAAGGTCCCGTCGGAGCTGATGCAAACCGGAACGGCCAGGCTGCGTGCCGCCGGTGTCACCGCCGACTGGTTCGTCGCGATGCACATCCGCGAAGGCGGCTATCACGGCGACGGACCCGGCACCACGCGCCAGCATCGCTCCGCCAATGTCGGCGACTACCTCGACGCCATCGCCGCGATCACCGCACGCGGCGGCGCCGTGGTCAGGCTCGGCGATCGCAGCATGACGCCGCTGCGCGGCATGGCAGGCGTCTTCGACTACGCCCACAGCGACATCAAGTCGGCGGAGATGGACCTCTATCTTTGCGCCGCCGCTCGCCTGTTCGTCGGCACGACATCGGGCCTGACCACGGCCGTGCAGGCGCTGGGAACGCCGATGCTGCTCGTCAACTGCATCTCCAACGACTGCCAGTTCTGGCATGAGCGCACCGACTTCGCCGTGCGCCCGGTCTATGACCGGCGCGCGCGGCGCTACCTCTCGCTGCGCGAGACCTATCGCCAGCCGCTGCAGGCACTGCTGATCGACACCGCCGTGCTGGCGCGCCACGGGCTCGAAATTCACCCGAATACCGCGCAGGACATCACGGCAGCCGTCCGCTACAAGCTCGATTGCCTGGACGGGATCGGCCGGCCCCTGCGTGAGGGCGGGCCACAGCTCGATCGCTATCGCGCCGCGCTCAGCGGCAACCCCTATAATTTCGGTGCTGCACTACCGGTCCCTGCGTTCCTGGACCGCCTGCCCGAGCTGCTGGATTGAACGCGTAAGCGAACCTCGGTTCGATGAACGCCCGCGACAGCCATCGCCGGTCGTTTTCCGGGGCTTCGGAACGCCCATTAACCTCCGAGCAAGATCGTTGCCCTGTAACTTGGGACGGTCACGATTCGACTCGGCAGCGTGTCGATACGGTCGAGCCATGCGCCCTCACGCGATGAGCCGGAACTGAGGCAATGCCTGGAGCATCCAACTTACAGTCGGTCACGACTTCACCTCCATACGACGCGGGGGTACCCCCGCCGTCGAATCCCGTGGAGCTGCCCGACGAGGCGGTCGAGGCGCAGCTTGCGCAGGGCGACTTCGGCGGGATTGGCGCGGTCACCGCGGTGAGCGCCGGCGGACTGACGATCAATCTGCTGTTCGACACGGCGGCGATGAATGCACCGGCGAGCTTTCGCGCCGGCATTCAGCAGGCCGCCGCGATCCTCACCTCGATGATCTCGGACCGCATCACCGTCAACATCAAGATCGACTATAGCGGCGTCGGCGGCGGCGCGGCAGCCGGTCCTGACGGCGGCCAGTGGATGGGCTATTCGAGCGTCAGGTCCAACCTGATCAACTATGCCAGCCCCGGCGATACCACCTTCAATGCCCTGCCGGCGGGATCCAGCATCCAGGGACAGTCCTACGTCGCGGTGTGGAATTCGCAGCTCAAGCTGTGGGGCGGGCTCGGCGCCAACGATGCGACCACCGACGACGGCAGCGCGACCTTCGCCACCGATATCAATTCGAACCTGCTGGTCGGCGTGGCGCTGCACGAGCTGACGCACGCGTTCGGCCGCGTGCCCTACGGACCGCAGCCCGACGTCTTCGATCTGTTCCGCTTCTCCAGCCCCGGCGTGCGGCTGATGACCGGCGGCGCGACGGCGGGGACCGCCTATTTCTCCCTCGATGGCGGCTATACCAAGCTCGCCGATTACGGCCAATCCTCGGACCCCAGCGACTTCCTGAACAGCGGCGTGCAGGGCGGCAACGATCCGTTCAACGAGTTCTACACCTACAGCACGCTGCAGACGCTGACGGCGGTGGACCTCAAGCAGCTCGATGCACTCGGGTTTCACCTGACCGGCTCGTCCGGCACGGTGATCCAGACGAACGGCGACACCAGCCTGACGTTGGTGGGAAACCGCTATTATCTCATCAGCAGGACGACCGGAACCGGCCCTGAAATGAAGTACGGGGGCACGCCCGTCACGGTCGGTGAATTCGGCAGCGTCGCGCCGGTAGGCGCCATCAAGACAGGCTCCGGATACAACATCGCTTGGCAGGTTGCAGGTACTAATCAGTTCACCTTCACGACCGCCGACAATAACGGGAACTATACGTCGAACATTTCCGGCATCGTTTCGGGAAATAGTTTGACTTCTGAACTCCAAGAAGCAACCTTCGGCCAGGATTTCAACCACGACGGGTCCGTCGGGGTTACTGCGTCACTTGTCCACGCCAACGGCGACACGAGTCTGCTCCAGATCGCCGACCAATATTTCATGTACGTGAACGGCTCGGGTCCATCGATCAAGATTGGCGGTGCCCCCGTCGTTGTTGGCCAGTTGGGAAATGCAGCCCCGATCGGCGCGATTCACACCTCGTACGGCTACGACATCGTCTGGAAGGACTCGACCACCGGTCAGTTCACCTTCACTGCTGCTGACGGCAACGGCAACTACACGTCCAATATCAGCGGGTGGGTGTCCGGGAGTAGCGCGACGGCGATGTCGGAAGAAATCATCTTCGGTCAGGATTTCAGCGGCGACGGCACGATCGGGCCGGTCGCGACGGTCATCCAGGTCGACGGATCGACCAGCTTGGTCCAGGTCGGCAACAACTACGGACTCTATACCGCCGGCTCTGGCCCGACGATCAAGATCGGCGGCGCGCCGGTGGTCGTCGGCCAGCTCGGCAACACCACGCCGATCGGCGCGATCCAGGTCGGATCCGGTTACGATATTGCCTGGAAGGATCCGACCACCGGCCAGCTCACTTTCACCGCTGCCGACAGCAACGGCAACTACACATCCAACCTCAGCGGATGGGTCTCCGGAACGAGCGTGACGGCCAAAACATTCGAAACGACCTTTCATCAAGACTTCAACGGCGACGGTGTGATCGGCATATCCGCACCAATCGTCATTCAGACCGATGGATCGACCAGCTTGGTCCAGATCGACAACAACTATGGTCTCTACACCGGTGGGTCCGGCCCGACGATCAAGATCGGCGGCGCGCCGGTGGTCGTCGGCCAATTGGGCAATACGATTCCGATCGGCGCTATTCAGATCGGATCCGACTACGACATTGCCTGGAAAGATCCGACCACAGGTCAGTTCACCTTCACAACCGCGGATAGCAATGGCAACTACAAGGCGAATCTCAGCGGGTGGGTGTCAGGGACTAGTACGACGGCTGAGAGCCTCGAAACGTTGTTCCATCAGGACTTCAACAGCGACGGCACGATCGGTGTCCCGTCCTCCAGCAGCCCGCTGCTGGCAGTTCCACAATCGGCAACGCCTGCCGACGGTCAGAACCTAACGGCGTCGGCGGATTTCACCGGCAATCTCATCGGATTCGGCGGCACGGCCGCTCAGATCGATCTCAAGAGCATCGCCTTCACGTCGCTTCAGATGCATTTCGACGAGACCAGCGGGCTGCTGTCGCTGAGCGACGCGTCCAACAGCGCGTCGCTGCACTTCGTCGGCCCATTGTCGCAGGACAGCTTTCACTTCGCAGCCGACGGCCAGGGCGGCACGCTGATCTCCGGGACCTCGATCTCCGGCGCGGCGTCCTCATCGGTGTCGCTGCAGGGACATGACACCTTCGTGTTCGCCGAGCATTTCGGTCAGGTGACGGTCTCTGACTTCAATCCCGGCACCGACCAGATCGTGTTCAGCCAGAGCATCTTCGCGGAGCAGTCCGCACTGCAGGCCGCCATCCATGACGACGCGGCGGGCAACGCCGTCATCACCGATGCGGCACTCGACACCATCACCATCCAGCACGTGTCGGCGGCCGAGCTGCTGTCCCACCTGTCGAGCTTTCATCTGGTCTGAGACCGGGGCGGCATTCCGAGGGCCGCCCCTCATCGTCGTCGGCACCGGCGGGCGGTTTTCCGCCCGTCGCAGGACAGATAACGGCTCGCGCGAGGGCCGCTCTTGGCCTATACGGCGCTTCGACCGCCCAAGACCGTGAGTTCGATGTCCCTGCCCCGCTCCGCTTCGCCGCGCCGCCTGCTGTACGTGGCCAACGAGGACTACGCCTTCCTGATGCATCGCCTGCCGATGGCGCGCGCGGCGCGCGAGGCCGGCTACGAGGTGCATGTCGCGACCAACGTCAACGCCGGCGCCGCCGCGATCGCCGCCGAGCGGTTCGTGCTGCATCCGATCCCGTTCCGGCGCGGCGGGCTGTCGCCGTCATCAGCCCTGCCCACGATCCGCGCGATCCGCGCCGTCGAGGCTGCGATCAGGCCCGACGTGGTGCATCATTCCGGGCTGCAATCGAGCGTGCTCGGCTCGCTCGCCACGCTCGGACGCACCACGCCCGTCGTCAACGCCATGACCGGGCTCGGCTATGTCTTCACCTCGGCGAGCTGGCGCTCGCGCCTGCTCAAGCAGAGCCTGCTGTGGCTGCTGCCGCGGCTCATGAACCGGACACCGAGCTGCGTGCTGGTGCAGAATCCGGACGATCGCCAGGCACTTCAAGCCATGGGCGTCCGCGGCGACAAGATCACGCTGATCCCGGGGTCAGGCGTCGACACCGACCGCTTCCAGCCGCTGCCGGAACCGGACGGGCCGATCACCTTCGGCTTCGCAGGACGGCTGCTGACCGACAAGGGCGTCCGCGCCCTGGTCGCCGCGCACCGCTTGCTGCGCCAGCAGGGCCGCGACGACCGGTTGCTGATCGCCGGCTCGCCTGATCCGGCCAATCCCGCCTCGGTCTCGGCCGAGGAGGTCGAGGCCTGGCGGAAGGAACCCGGCATCACCCTGCTCGGCCAGATCAAGGACATCACCGAGCTCTGGCGGCGCTGCCACATCGCCGTGCTGCCGTCGCATCGCGAAGGTCTTCCCGTAAGCCTGCTGGAGGCCGCCGCCTGCGGCCGGCCGCTGATCTCCACCGATGCGCCGGGCTGCCGCGAGATCGCGATCCACGGCCAGACCGGCCTCTCCGTGCCGGTGGAGGACGCGCCCGCCCTGGCACAGGCCATGGCGCAACTGGCGACATCGCCGGAGTTGCGCGCACGCTACGGCGCGGCGGCCCGCCAAATGGTCGAGGACAAGCTCTCGGCCAGGATCATCGGCCGCTCGGTGGTCGCGCTCTATGACCGCCTCACCTCGGCGCCGGACGCGCGCGGATGATCGCCCATCCAGCCGGAGTCCTCGCCGCCATCGCCGTGCTCGCGGCCGCGATGTGCGGTGTGCTGATCGTGCTGCTGCGCCCGGTGCTGCAGCGCTACGCACTGGCGCGGCCCAACGCGCGCTCGTCGCACAATATCCCCACGCCGCAGGGCGCCGGCATAGCCGTGGTCGGCGCAACGCTCGTGGTCGGCGGCGCCTTTGCCTCCGCGATGGGCTTTGCACCGCTGCTGATGCTGTTCATCGCGGTGCCGATGCTGGCGCTGGTCGGCCTGGTCGACGACATCAGGCCGATCCCGGTGCTGCCGCGCTTGATCCTGCAGGGATTGGCCGTTGGCCTCGTCATATTCACCGCGCCTGACGATCTCAGGCTGTTTCCGATCCCGCTGGCGGTCGAGCGCACGCTGCTGCTGATCGCGGGCCTGTGGTTCGTCAACCTCGTCAACTTCATGGACGGGCTCGATTTGATGACCGTGGCTGAGGCGGTGCCGATCACGGCGACGCTCGTCCTGTTCGGCATCTCCGGTGAACTGCCCTGGCCGGCGACCGCCATCGCTGCGGCGCTGGGTGGCGCCATGCTCGGCTTTGCGCCCTTCAACCGTCCCGTCGCAAAGGTCTTTCTCGGCGATGTCGGCAGCCTGCCGATCGGGCTGCTGCTCGGCTGGGGCCTGCTCCATCTGGCCTGGCAGGGCTCCATCGCCGCTGCGCTGCTGCTGCCGCTGTACTATCTGTTCGACGCCACTTTCACCCTGTTGCGGCGGATGGCACGGCGCGAGCCGTTCTGGGCGGCGCACCGCACGCATTTCTATCAACAGGCCACCGATAACGGCTTCACCGTCTCGCGCGTCGTCAGCGAGGTGTTCATCCTCAATGTCGTGCTTGCGACCCTCGCAGCCATCTCGGTCGCGCAGCGTTCCATGACGGTCGACGCCATCCTGCTCGTCTTCGGGCTCGGCGCCGTCACCTGGGTGCTGAGCCGCTTCTCGCGGCGGCGCCATTGAAGACTCAGGCCGCGCTCGAGCCGAATTCCGGCACCGCATCCTTCAGCACCGATTTGATCGTCACCGGATCATTGCGCGCGATCGCCTGATCGAGCGCCGCGATCCAGGCCTTCAGCGTCGGCATCGGCGGCTCGTTCGGGTTGGCGGCCATGATGCCGGCGACGCCGATCTCGACCGGCGGCTCCTCGCTCGCAAACAGGATTTCGTTCAGGCGCTCGCCCGGCCGGATGCCCGTGAACACGATCTCGACGTCGTACCCCGGCTGCAGGCCCGACAGGCGGATCATGCGCTCGGCGAGCTCGACGATGCGAACCGGCTGGCCCATGTTGAGCACGTAGACCGAGACATCCGGACGCTGCGGCGCCAGCGCATGCGAGGCTGCCGTGATCACCAGATCGCAGGCCTCGCGAATGGTCATGAAGTAGCGCACCATGTCCGGGTGCGTCACGGTCACCGGGCCGCCCGCCTCGATCTGCGCCTTGAACTTCGGCACCACCGAGCCGTTCGACGCCAGCACGTTGCCGAACCGCACCGAGATCAGCCGCATCGGCGGCCGTCCCGCCGGCCGGTCGGCGAGCTGGCGGTCCAGCGCCTGGCAGTACATTTCGGCGAAACGCTTGGTGAGACCGAGCATCGACACCGGCTCGATCGCCTTGTCGGTCGAGATCATCACCATCGCCTCGGCGCCCGAGGCCACCGCGGCATCGGCGACGTTGATCGAGCCGAAGATGTTGGTCTTGACGCCCTCGCTCCAGTCGCGCTCGAGGATCGGCACGTGCTTCAAGGCGGCGGCATGGAAGACCAGATCCGGCTTGAAATCGCCGATCAGCGCGAACACCCGGTCGCGATCGCGGATGTCGGCGATGCGCCCCTCGACGGCGACGGCAGCCTCGGGATCGGCCGCGAGCGCCTCGGTGATCGCGTAGAGCGCCGGCTCGGAATTCTCCAGAATGAGCAGCCGCGCCGCGCCGAATGCCACGACGCGCTGGCAGATCTCGGCGCCGATCGAGCCGCCACCGCCGGTCACCACGACGGCTTTGCCGCGCACCAGCGCTTCCAGCCGGCCGTAATCGATCTTCTCACTCGGCCGCAGCAGGAGGTCCTCGACCGCGACCGGCGCGAGCCGTGGCGCATCGCCGCTCTCCAGCGACGGCAGGCGGCTCACGATCAGGCGCAACCGGCGCGCCCGCATCAGGAAGGTCTCCGGATGGCAGTCCGGATCGAACGCCGTCGGCATCATCAGGGCGCGCGCGATCGGCCGGTCCCGCCGGGCAAAGTCGGCCGCGACATCCTCGACGTCGTCGATGCCGCCCAGCACCGGCACGCCGCGGATCAATTGGCCGCGGTCGGCGGCCGACGGCGAGAGAATGCCGATCGGCCAGATCCGCTTGACCGCGCCGCTCTCGATGCCGCGCAGGACGACCTCGGCGTCGGCCGCACGGCCGATCAGGAGCGCGGGCGCCGCGTCCTCGGACCGCGCGTGCCGCCGGACCCGCGTGTAGCGGAAATAGCGATAGGCGAACCGCAGCGCGCTCAGCGCAAAGATCTCAAGGAACCAATAGAGAATGATCGTGAGCTTGCCGAAGAAGAACGTGCCGCGGACGTTGGGCGCAACGATGATGTAGTCGAGCACCAGCAGCGCCAGCGTCAGCACCGTCGCGACGCGGACGATGTTCAGCGCGTCCGGCAACGAGATGAACCGCCACTTCGTCGTCAGCAGGTTCGAGAAGTAGAAGACGACGAAGCTGAAGGCGATGAAGTATGGCAGGATCTGAAAGAGCAGCGGCACCCGCTCCCAGAAGGTGCTGGCGCCCTCGAAGCGGATGTAGAACGCGGCGAACAGCGCGACGACGCTGACCAGGAGGTCATGCGCGGCAATCAGCATATTCCGGTAGGTCAGTTGAGACGGACGCGTCATGGTTCCAGCGTCCCTCGCACCGTCTCAGGCTGCGTCCTCGATCGCAGCACCATGCCGCCGGCCACCCCGACGCCGATCACATACATCCACCCCTCGTGGAAATCGAAGATGTGGGAGTTGAACAGCGAGGTGAAGATGTTCTGCACGACCACGAGCAGCCCGATCCAGGGCACCAGCCCGTCGCCCCGGAACAGCAGGAGGTGCGCGGCCCACATCGCGTAGAGAATCACGATCCCGAGCGCCCCCCATTGGACGGCGACGTAGAGCGTCTGATTGTGCGGATTGCCGACGACCTGGCTCGAGGAGAGGTCGCGCGCGCCGCTTGCGGCCAGCTCGAACAGATGACGCGTCGAGCCCGAGCCGTGTCCGATCAGCGGCGCGTCGGCCAGGAACCGCAACGACTTGCGCCAGAACTCGAGCCGCTCGCCGATCGACGTCACCGCGCGATCGTTCCTGTAGTCCTGATATTGGCTCGTGAACGTAGCCACCTTGCCCTGCAATTGCGGGGACACGGTCCATGCCGCGAGGCCCAGCGCAAGGGCAACGGCCGCGATCAGCAGGTTCGCGCGCCATTTCAAGTGGATCAGCCCGAACACCGCAAGCAGGATCGGGATTGTCACCAGCGCGGTGCGCGACACCACGATGAAGATCATGTTGGCGAGGAACGCGATCATGATCGCGGTGAGCAGGCCGGCCGGAAGGAAACGGCGGGCGCGCAGCAACTGGGCGATCGGATAGGCCAGCGCCACGGCGCAGAGCGAGAACTCCTGGCCCTGGTCGATGTAGTTCTTCACGAAGATGCCGCGATCGGCATTGGCCTTGAGCGCGAGAGCAGGATTGAACGCGACCGCGGTCGACATCGCGACCATCAGCACGCAGGAGGCGAGAAACGCGGTGAACACCCACAGCCCGCGCTCCGACCGCCGGAAGTGATAGAGCAGCGCCGGCAGCACCAGGAGCTTCGCCGCCGGTCCCACCGCGTAGAACCGCGCGCCCCATGCCACGTCCGACCACAGCGTTCCCACCAGCGCCAGCAGGAACAGCGCGATCGGTGCCAGCGAGATCGGCCGCTTCAGGACCTCCAGCAGACGTTCGAGGTCGAGAAACGGGACCATCGTGATCAGCATGACGACGCCGAGGATCGAGACCAGCGAGGTCGACCATGGCAGCGAGGCCGCCAACAGCATGGCCACGACATCGACGGTCGTCCGCCACGCCGCCGGATCGCGCCAGCGGCGCGCCAGCAGCGCCGGACCGGGATGACCTGCCAGCGTGCTCATCGCGCCTCGCTCCGGGCGCGATCGACCAGCGCGGTCGTGCTATGTCCCTTGAGGATATCGATAAGCAGCACCTCGCCGCCCGCGGCCTCGACGACCTCGTGGCCCACGACCTGCTCTCGCGTGTAGTCGCCGCCCTTGACCAGGACGCTCGGCCGGACCAGCTCGATCAGGCGGAGCGGCGTGTCCTCCGCGAAGATGGCGACGAGATCCACCGCCTCGAGCGCGGCCAGCACCTCGGCGCGCGCGCGCTCGTCCTGCACGGGACGGCTCTCGCCCTTCAGCCGCTTGACGGAAGCATCGCTGTTCAGACCGACCACGAGACGGTCGCAGGCGGCGCGCGCCGCGGTCAGCACCTTGACGTGGCCGGGATGCAGAATGTCGAAGCAGCCGTTGGTGAAGCCGACGCGCAGGCCCTCTCCCCGCCATCCCTCGACACGGGCGGCGAGTTCGTCGTCGCTCTCGATGATCTTCTCCTCGGCCGCGCGATAGGCATGCGGCAGGATCTTTCGGCGCAGTTCGGCCGACGTCACGCTGGCGGTGCCCTGCTTGCTGACGGCCACAGCCGCCGCGGCGCTCGCCATCCGCAACGAATCCTCCCAGGCGGCGCCCGCCGCGAGCGTCGCGGCAAGCACGGCGACGACCGTGTCGCCGGCGCCGGAGACGTCGCGCACCTTCACGGGATAGGCCGGCACGTGAATCGGATCGCCCTCGCGCGGGACCAGCGTCATGCCGCGCTCGCTCTGCGTCACCAGGATCGCCTCGCAGTCGGCGAGATAGATCGCATCCTGCGCGGCCGCGGCGATCTCGTGATCGGTCTCGGCCCGGCTGCGGGTCGCTTCCGAAAACTCCTTGCGGTTCGGCGTCAGCACGCTCGCGCCGCGATAGATCGCGAGATTGGCGCTCTTGGGATCGACGATGACGCGCTTGCCGGCCTTGCGCGTCGCGTCGATGACGTTGCGCAGCACGCGCGCCGTCAGCACGCCCTTGGCGTAGTCGGACAGCAGCACGATGTCGGCCCGTGCGATCAGCGGCAGGATGGCCTCGATCAGCTTCTGCTCGATCTCGCCGGACGCCGGTGCGGCGCGCTCCCAGTCGGCGCGCAGCATGTGGGTGGAGAAATGTTCGGAGACGAAGCGCACCTTGCGCGTCGTCGGGCGCGAAGGATCGCGCACCAGCACGCTCTCGATGCCAGCTTCCCTGGCGAGCTCGGCCTCGAGCTGGTCGCCAGCCGCATCCTGCCCGACAAGGCCGACGAAGATGCAGCGGGCACCGAGCGCGGCGATGTTGCGCGCGACGTTGCCGGCGCCGCCGATATTGATCTCGCTGCGCTGGACCGCGATCACCGGCGCAGGCGCCTCGGGGGATATGCGCGACACCTCGCCATAGACGAACTCGTCCAGCATGAGGTCGCCGATGCACAGCACCGTCTGGCGGGCGATCGCTTGCGAGAGATCGTCAAAGTCGAACATCAGCGGCAGTCTCGGTGCAATGGTCGGAACCAGATCGTCTAGCGGAAGCGGTCGGAGGAATCGAGATAATCTCGGACATAACCGGCGACCGCATCCTCGAGCGACGTGAAGCCGCCGTTGTAGCCGGCGGCCAACAGCCGGTCGACGTTGCTCTGGGTGAAGTACTGGTAGCTGCCGCGAATCGCTTCGGGCATGTCGATGTACTCGATCCGCGGCGTCGCACCGAGCGTGGCATAGGCCGCGAGCATCATGTCCTTGAAGCTGCGCGCCCGGCCCGTGCCGACGTTGAACAGGCCCGACACGGAGGGAGAAGCCAACAGCCACAGCATCACGCGAACGACGTCGTCGACATGGATGAAGTCGCGGCGCTGGTCGCCATCGGCGATGCCTTCGCGGTGCGACTTGAACAGCTGCAAGGTGTGCCCGGCCTTGATGTCGTCGAAGCGTCGGGTCAGCACGCTCATCATCGATCCCTTGTGGTACTCGTTGGGACCGAACACGTTGAAGAACTTCAACCCGGCATATTGCGGCGGCAGCCGCTCGCCGCGCTCGGCGCGCGCAGCGACCGCCATGTCGAACAGATGCTTGCTCCAGCCGTAGAGATTCATCGGCCGCAGCGTCCTCAGCGCGGTGAGCGACGGATCATCGACGAAGCCCTGCGCGCCGTCGCCATAGGTCGCCGCCGACGAGGCGTAGATGAACGGCGTGGTGTTCGCCGTACACCAATCGAGCAGCCGCAGCGAACTGCGGAAGTTGCGCTCCATCACCAGGTCGCCGTCGACCACCGTGGTCGCGGAGATCGCGCCCATGTGCAGGACGGCCTCGAGCCTGCGACCCTTCAGCCAGGCGTCCAGATCGGATGGCGGCACGACGTCCGCCAGTTGCCGCTTGGCGAGGTTGCGCCACTTGCCCTCGCTGCCGAGCGTGTCGCAGACGACGACATCGGTGCGGCCCGCATCGTTCAGCGCCGCAACCAGATTCGATCCGATAAACCCGGCGCCGCCGGTCACCAGCAACATTCAGCAACCCGTCCTGATCCCGAAAACCCCGGCCCTCGCGTAGCGCATGCGACGGCAAAGTGTAAGCGCTTTGGTGACGGCCCGCTCGGCCCACTTTACCTGCGGCAGCCGAGCGGCTACCAGCGCGCGGAGCCAGGCAGACAAAGAATGAATTTGAATTCGACCAAGGTCGAGGTGGACGCGGCGGACACCAGCCCGATCCTGATCATTCCCTATATGTGGATCGGCGATTTCGTGCGCGGCCATACCGTGGTGCGGGTGCTCAAGGAGCGCTGGCCGAATCGACCCGTGGACCTGCTGGTGACCTCGCTCTGCGCCCCGCTGGTGGATTACATGCCCGGCGTCCGCTCCGGCATCGTCTGGGACCTGCCGCGCAGCCGGCTGGCGCTCGGCCGGCAATGGCAGCTCGCTGCGATGTTGCGCGAACGCCACTATCGGACCGCCCTGGTGATGCCGCGGACCTGGAAATCGGCGCTGGCGCCCGCGCTCGCCGGCATCCCCGAGCGCGTGGGCTTCGTCGGCGAGGTCCGCTTCGGCCTGCTCAACCGCTGGCGCTGGGGCGAGAAAGCGCTCCCCCGCTTCATCGACAAGAATGCCGCGCTGGCGCTGCCCGACCGGGCGCCGCTGCCGCCGGAATGGCCCGTACCGCAGCTGCGGGTGCCTCAGGACGACGTCGCACGCTGGCGCGAGGCCCATGGCCTGGGGAACCGCCCGGCCGTAGCACTGGCCCCGGGGTCGGTGGGCGCCGCCAAGCGCTGGCCTTTTTACGGCGAGGCGGCCCGGCTGCTGCGCGAGGCCGGCCTCGACGTCTGGGTGGTCGGCGGGCCAGGCGAGAAGGCGCTGGCCGCCGAGATCGTCGCCACCGGCGGCCCTGCCGTCCGGGACCTGACCGGAACCGACCTGCGCAACGGCATCCTGGCCATGGCCGCGGCCGGCGTCGCCATCTCCAATGATTCGGGGCTCATGCACATCGCCGCGGCGCTGGGGACGCCGACCATGGGCATCTTCGGCCCGACTAGCCCGTACCATTGGGCGCCGCTGAACGGCCTCGCGGCGACGGTCCAGACCAGGACCCAGCTCCCATGCCAGCCCTGCCACCGGCCAGTCTGCAGGATGAACGACCACCGCTGCATGCGCGACATTCCGGCAACCGACGTCGCCGCCATCGCCCAGCGGGTCCTTGCCGATGCGGCGATACCGGTCGCGCCCTAGCTTGCGGAGCGGCACCGCGCCCCATACACCGGCCCTGACGTAACCCGAGCCGCCACCGTGACCCGCGCATCCGACCCGATCGCCAGCCATCTCGCCCGCTCCCGCGCCGCCATGGAGCGCGCGGCCGACGATGCCGCGATGCTCGCCTGCGCCGGGCGGATCGCTGCGACGATCATCGCTGCGCTGCGCGGCGGCCACAAGCTGCTGATCGTCGGCAACGGTGGCAGCGCGGCGGATGCGCAGCACATCGCCGCCGAGATCGTCGGCCGCTACAGGCAGGAGCGGCCGGCTTATGCCGCGATCGCGCTGACCACCGACACCTCGGCGCTGACCGCGATCGGCAACGACTACGGCTTCGACCACGTCTTCGCCCGCCAGGTCGAAGGGCTCGGTATACCGGGCGACGTGCTGCTGGCGATCTCGACCTCCGGGCGGTCGCCGAGCATCCTCAACGCGCTGCGCAAGGCGCGCGAGCGCGGGCTGGGCACGATCGGCTTCACCGGCGCCAAGGGGCTGGCGATGGGCGAACTGTGTGACGAGCTGCTGGTGGCGCCGAGCGACGACACGCCGCTGATCCAGCAGATCCACCTCGCCACCGCGCATGGCATCTGCGAGGTGATCGAAGCGGCGCTGATGCAGGACGAGGGCTAGATGACGACCGATCAGCTCAAGCCGGCGGCGTTTCTCGACCGCGACGGCGTGATCAATCACGACGACAACTACATCGGCTCGCCCGATCGGATCCGCTGGATGCCGAATGTGGCCAATGCGATCCGGCGGCTCAACGACTCCGGCTATCACGTCTTCCTGTTCACCAACCAGTCCGGCGTCGCGCGCGGGCTGTTCTCGGAGGACGACGTGCTCAGCCTGCACGACTGGATGCGGGCCGAGCTCGCCGCGCAGGGGGCCGTGATCGACGACATCCGCTACTGCCCCTACCACACCGAAGGCTCGGTCGAGCGCTATCTGCGCGAGCATCCCTGGCGCAAGCCGGCGCCGGGCATGATCCTCGATTTGATGCAGCACTGGCCGATCCGGCGCGAGGGCAGCTTCGTGATCGGCGACCGGGCCTCCGACATCGCCGCGGCCGAAGCCGCCGGCCTGCCTGGCTTCCTGTTCGCCGGCGGCGACCTCGACGCGTTCGTCGCCGACATCATCGCTCAGACCAGTCCGCGATAGACGGCGGCGATCTTGTCGGCCTCGGCCTCGAGGCTGAATTTTTCCACCACGCGCGCTCGCGCCTTCTCGCCCATCACACGTGCCGCCGCCGGATCCTGCATCAGCGGTTCGAGCGCTGAGACCAGCGCATCGACATCGCCCGGCGGCACCAGCACGCCGGTGACGCCCTCCTTGACCACGATCTCCGCCGCGCCCGCGCGCGCTGCGACGAGCGCTGCGCCTGCCGCCATCGCCTCGATCAAGGTCAGGCCAAAACCTTCGTTGCGGGAGGTGAAGGCATAGATCGTCAACCGCTGGTACCAGCGCTGGACGTCGGGGATGTCGAGCTCGCCGGTGATGACGATGCGCTGCTCCAGGCCGGCGGCGGCGATCTCTTTCTTCAGCTCGCTCGCGAACGGCATCTGCTCGGGCGTCACGGCGCCGACCAGCACCGCGGAAAAATCCGGAAAACGCGGCAGCAGCCGGCACATCGCGGCGACGAACACGTCGCTGCCCTTCTGTGCACGGACGCGGCCGAAGCAGCCGATGGCGTATTTGCCCGGCAGGCCGCTCTCGGCAAAGGCCGCCGCGCGATCCGCCGGCGGCGCGTAGATCTCCGTGTCGACGCCATGCGTCACCACCGTCGCCTCGCGCTTCAGATAGGACGCCGAGATGTCGCTGGTGGCGATGATCGCGTCCATGCGGCGGATCAGCCAGCGCGTGATCCAGCTGTGATGGCGCTGCGCGGCCGAGGTGAACACCAGCTTCAACGGCCAGCCCAGCGCCCGCAACAACACGCCGACGATCATCTCGTCGTTGCGGCGCGCGTGCCAGATCAGCGGCCGCCGCCGGCCCCACAGCCTGAACAGATCACGCGCGCGCATCCGCGCAATCCCCTCCGGCGCGTAGGAGCCGAGCCATGCCGCGCGCACGCGCTGCGCCAGCTTCGGCGCCACCATCCGGTTGGTCGCGGTCACGCCGGAATAGCGCCGGTGCAGGTTGGGCACGATCACGTCGAGATCGGCGGCAGAAACAGGCTCGGCTTGCACTACTCACTCCAATTGCAGCGGTTCCCTATACGCAACATTAAGCATCGCCGCCAGTTCGCTATGCACGCAACAGGTCCTTCATTTCGCGGGCGTTAGTCTGCGGCAAAACAAACAGGGATCGCGTCAAACAATGACCGTGCTCGTGACCGGCGGCGCCGGCTATATCGGCAGCCACATGGTGCTCGCGCTGGCGGAAGCCGGCGAAAGCGTCGTGGTGATCGACAACCTCTCGACCGGCTTCTCCGCCTTCGTGCCCGACGGCGTGCCGCTGTTCATCGGCGATGCCGGCGACGAAAATCTCGTGGACGGCGTCATCAGCCAGCACGGCGTCGACAGCATCATCCATCTGGCGGGCTCGGTCGTGGTGCCGGAATCGGTGCGCGATCCGCTGCTCTACTACCGCAACAACACCATGACCACGCGCAGCCTGTTGAATGCGGCGGTCAAGCGCGGCGTCAGCCGCTTCGTGTTCTCCTCGACCGCCGCGGTCTACGGCAATCCGGACGAGGTGCCGGTGCCCGAGAGCGCGCCGACCCGTCCGACCTCGCCCTACGGCACCTCGAAGCTGATGGCCGAGATCATGCTGCACGACGTGGCCTCGGCGCATGACCTCAACTACGTGGTGCTGCGCTACTTCAACGTCGCCGGCGCCGATCCGTTCGGACGCGCCGGGCTTGCCACCGTCGGCGCGACGCATCTGATGAAGATCGCGATGGAGGTCGCTACCGGACAGCGCGCCAAGATCGACGTCTTCGGCACCGACTATCCGACCCCCGACGGCACCTGCATCCGCGATTTCATCCATGTCTGCGATCTCGCCCAGGTGCACCGCTCCGCGCTGGCTTATCTGCGCACCGGCGGCGGCTCGGTCACGCTGAATTGCGGGTACGGCCGCGGCTATTCCGTGCTCGAGACCATCGAGGCCGTCCGGCGCGTTTCCGGCCGCGCCATTCCCGTCCAATACGCGCCGCGCCGCCCCGGCGACATCATGAGCATGGTGGCCGACACCAGCCGTTTGAAGGCGCTGCTCGACTGGACCCCGGTCTATGACGATCTGGAAACGATCGCCGCCCATGCGCTGGCCTGGGAGGAGAAACTGTTCCTGGAACGCCACAGCGGCGCGCTGCAGCGGGCCTCGGCCTAGAATCAAGCACTTAGCCGGAGGCCGGGGGGCTTGAAAAAGCCGCCCCGAGCGGGCAAGCACACTTGGCCGCCCAGCGATTTGCCCCGGCGGCCAGGGACCAGAATGGCCGACTTTCCGAAGAAGATCACCGACGATCCCTATGGCGCCGCGATCCTGATCCGCCGCCTGGTGATGGAACAGGGCATCGTCTACTGGCGGCGCTATCTCACCGCCTTCGCGCTGATGGCGGTGGCGGCCGGAGCGAGCGCCGCGGCGACCTACGTTCTCGGCCAGGTCATCAACAAGGCCTATGTCGAGAAGAGCATCCCGGGCATCGTCGTGCTCTCCGGCGTCACGGTGCTGCTGCTGTTCGTCAAGGGCGTGACCACCTACGGCTACGCCGTCATCCTGTCCAAGATCTCCAACGCCATCCTCGCCAACAATCAGCGGCAGCTGTTCGCCAAGCTGATGAACGAGAGCGTCGGCTTCTTCTCCGAGCGCCATTCGTCGGAGTTCCTGGCGCGGCTCACCTCCGGGGCCAAGTCGATCACCGACATCCTCAACATGCTGATCAACGCCATCGGGCGCGATCTCGTCACCCTGATCGCCATGATCGGCGTGATGGTCATGCAGGATCCCTGGATGTCGCTGCTCGGCCTGCTCGTGGTGCCGCCGGCGATGCTGGTGCTGCGCAAGCTGGTCAAGCGCATCAAGGGCCTCGCCTACAACCAGTTCACCGGCACCGCCGACATCCTCGAGACGATGCAGGAATCGCTGCAGGGCATCCGCACCGTCAAGGCGTTCACGCTCGAGGACACGATGCGCGCGCGGATCGACGAGAACATCGCCGTGGTCGAGCGCAACGCCAACAAGATGGCCCGCGTCTCCAACCGCTCCAACCCGCTGATGGAGATGCTCGGCGGCTTCGCCGTCGCCGGCTGCCTGATGTATGCCGGCTACTCGGTGGTCGCGCTCAACGCCACGCCGGGCCAGTTCTTCTCGTTCATGATCGCCTTCCTGATGGCGACCGAGCCGGCGAAGCGGCTGGCGCGGCTGAACATCGACCTGAACAGCCAGCTCGTCGGCGCCCGCATGCTGCTCGAGGTGGTCGACAGCCCCGCCAGCGAGCAGCCTGATGACGACAAGCCGGCGCTGAAGCTCAGCGACGCCAAGATCGAGCTGCGCGACGTCTCCTTCGCCTATCGCGGCAACGAGACGGTGCTCAACCGCATGAGTTTTGTCGCCGAGCCCGGCAAGGTCACCGCGTTGGTCGGCCCGTCCGGCGGCGGCAAGTCGACGGTGCTGGCGCTGCTGCTGCGGTTCTACGAGGCGACCGCGGGCGACATCCTGATCGACGGCCAGTCGATCGCGCAGGTGTCGCGGCGCTCCTTGCGCGCGCAGGCCGCCTATGTCGGCCAGGACGTCTATCTGTTCCGCGACACGATCCGCGCCAACATCGCCTTCGGCAAGCCCGGCGCCACCGAGGCCGAGATCATCGAGGCGGCGAAGGCCGCGTGCGCGCACGATTTCATCATGGGCTTCCCGCTCGGCTACGACACGCCGGTCGGCGAGCACGGCACGCAGCTGTCCGGCGGCCAGCGCCAGCGCATCGCGGTCGCCCGCGCGCTGATCCGCAACGCGCCGATCATCCTGCTCGACGAGGCCACCGCGGCACTGGATTCCGAATCCGAGCGCCAGGTGCAGGAGGCGATCGAGCATCT
Source organism: Bradyrhizobium sp. HKCCYLRH2060 (assembly GCF_051168135.1). Lineage (NCBI taxonomy): Bacteria > Pseudomonadati > Pseudomonadota > Alphaproteobacteria > Hyphomicrobiales > Nitrobacteraceae > Bradyrhizobium > Bradyrhizobium sp. HKCCYLRH2060. Next base: position 326,254 of record NZ_JBNPUK010000003.1, on the reverse strand, counting down.
CTGCCAGAACCGCACCACCATCGTCATCGCGCATCGGCTGCACACGATCATGAACGCCGACGCCATCCTCGTCGTCGAGGCCGGCGAAATCGTCGAGCGCGGCCGGCATGACGATCTGTTGCGCCGTGGCGGCCGCTATGCTTCGTTCTTCCGCCTGCAACAGCGCGACATGGGGCCGAACGTCATCCCCATGACCGCGACTTCGTGATCGTTCATTTCCCTGCATCCGAGATCATTCATGAGCGCCTCCACCGTCATCCCGGCCTTCCCGCAACCGTCTCTTCCCGTCCAGGGCGAAGCCGGTGTTTTTCCGGTCCGCCGCATCTGGTGCGTCGGCCGCAACTATCTCGAGCACATCCGCGAGATGGGCAATGACGAGCGCGATCCGCCGTTCTTCTTTGCGAAGCACGCCGACATGCTGGCGCCCGAAGGCGCCGTCATCCCCTATCCGCCGCTGACCCAGGACATGCATCACGAGGTCGAACTGGTGGTCGCGATGAAGAGCGGCGGCCTGAACATTTCGACCGACAAGGCGCTCGACCACGTCTACGGCTACGCCGTCGGCATCGACCTCACCCGCCGCGACCTGCAGCTCGCCTCGCGCAAGATGCAGCGCCCCTGGGAGGTCGGCAAATCCTTCGACCATTCCGCGCCTTGCTCGGCTGTGGTGCCCGCGGCCAAGATCGGCCATCCGTCGAAGGGCAAGATCTGGCTGTCGGTCAACGGCACCGAGCGGCAGACCGGCGACCTCTCCGAGCTGATCTGGAACGTGCCGGAGATCATCTGGAAGCTGTCCCAGCAGGTCGAACTCGCCGCCGGCGACATCATCATGACCGGCACCCCCGCCGGCGTCGCGGCAATCGTCCCGGGCGATAAGATCGAATGCGGCGTCGACGGCGTCGGCACGCTGAAGGTGAGCATCGGGCCGGCGGCCAAGTAAGCCGCCAACGCCTCCAAGCTTCGAGCTCCAAGAAGGCCGCGCCAGACGCGGCCTTTTTCATGGGGCAAGTCGCCGAGAGCACGAACACGCCCGCCGCTCTGGCGGCCCAGTCCCCTCGCGGCGGGCAATCCGAACTGACGATCGGCGTGCTGCGCTCGCCTCTTTCCAGGTCGTCATGGCCGGGCTTGTCCCGGCCATCCACGTCGCTCGGCATGCGCAGGACGACGTGGATGCCCGGGACAAGCCCGGGCATGACGGAGTCACAAACTGCCCCGGTCCATCGTCGCGGCAGCCCCACGTACTCGTAGCGGCGCACCACGCCGCGCAAGCATTATCATCTCCACATTCTCAAACAGCATCGCGTCGATCCGGAGCGAGCATCGACGGCCTCGCGACGCATCCCGCGCCCGAGTGATGCTCCAACTCCCGCCCTCTCCGCATGGAGGGCGCAGGGAAGGCCGGGCGCTGGCCGCGCCCGTGGCCCGCCTGCGAAAAAAATGCAGGCGGCAGGTACCACAGGTCTGGCCGAACACACCCGGCCCTCCCCGCGCGATGGTTTTAACAGGCTATAGCGCGCTCTTCCTGGTGCACCGGGCTTTCTGGCCACCATGTCGCGCAATGCGCTTTCGCGCATTACGCTGGATACTAGCGTCGGAGTATCAGAACCACACGCCTTCACCGTCCGCGAGGAAAACGTTCGTCCGTGCTCATCGCACGCCGCCGCCCCGCGTCCACCGCTCCCCGCTGCCAACGTCCGTGACGACCGCGAACCGTCCCCTACCGTGCAACGGGATGGCCGGACTATAATGCTGATTTGGCGAAGCCGCAAAGCAGTTTATATTTTTCGAAAACGCTTGACGCAATCCGTAAGAACGAAGTGATTTGCCCGTCGGGTTGTCGTGACCGCCGTCATTCCGGGGCGCGCGAGGAGCCACAGCGAAGCGGTGGCGCCGACCGCGAGCCCGGAATCCATACTCACGATGGTGGTACGGGACGCTGTTCGAACGGCGACACACCGCCGCCTCATGGCCGTTCGTGGCTATAGATTCCGGGCTCATTCGCGCCAACATCGTTTAGCCATGCCGGCGCGAATGCCCCGGAATGACGTCTGGGAGAGACGATGTTACAATTTCCAACGTCTTTCGAATGCGACGTCATCCGGCAGGGACGGCCAAATGGACCTGACACAGCAAGTTGAAACCATCAATTCGCGCGAGGACCTCGTCAGGTTTATCGAAGCGCTCCGAAACGATCTGGCAGAGAACCGAGAAGATTGGGAAAATCCGACGCTCGACAGCTTCCTCGAAGCGATGGCGGCCTGGGTTCATGCCATGAATGGCTACTACAAAAATCTGCAGCTACCGGTGCCGGATTCGCCGAGTTGGAAGACAGTCGCAGAGATTCTGATCGCGGCCAAAATCTACGAATAGACGCCTCCCGCAGCAAGCGTAGGGCGGGTTAGCCGCAGGCGTAACCCGCCGTTCATCCACGAACGACGATGGCGGACTACGCTGCGCTGGTCCACGCGCACGCCACAATACCAACTGTGCGAACCGCGGCAGCCACGATCAATCCGGCAAGCACAACGCCAAAGGTCCATCCTTAGCTGCCAAACGAGACCATCCAGGTTTGCTCGCCTTGGTCAATTTAGCCAACAAAACCTCGGACACGCAAACGCAGGCCGCCGTCTCTGAACCCAGCAAATCCCAGTTGACGGAGATGGAAGAAGCAGCAGAAGGAGGTGAAAACTCCGACGCTTGGTCCACGAAAGCCGCTGGATTGGCATAGGGCGCAGCTTCGCGATCGTGCCATTCGGGTTGCTGAGGGGCCGGGCAGCGGTTGTAGAGCCAGACGTCGCCGGAGATTGAGCCGCTCGCGTCGAGCCAATAGGCATAGGCGACCCGGCCGTCATCCTCGACCACGATCGTCGCTGAACCATCGGGTGAGACAAAATCGCGGAGAAAACCCTCGTTCAAGATCATGTCCCCTGGCGAGAATTGCAACTTTTCAGCCAGTCGCGGCGTGGTCGCCCGTAGTGGACGTAGGGCGGTTAACCGAAGGCGCAATCCGCCACCTTTTGCGTTGAAGGACGGCGGATTACGCTTCGCTAATCCGCCCTACCTTCCCCCCTCACCGAAACGCCGACACCACGATCGCCCCCACGATCGCCACCGTCAGCGTGTACTTCGCCGTGTAGTACACCGTCCGGTTCCACGCCTTCACCTTGCGCGTGGCCAGATGAAACTCATACAGCTTGCCGAACACCTTGTTCAGCACGCCGACGTGCTCGCCTTCGACGTTCTGCGTTGCTGAGGCCTTGACGATGTGGTGGCTGACCCAGCGGTTGATGGCGGTCATGGCGCCGTATTTCATCGGGCGCTCGACGTCGCAGAACAGGATGATGCGGTTGACATCGGTGGCGTTCTCGGCGCTGTGAATAAAAGTCTCGTCGAACATGAAGGCCTCGCCGTCGCGCCAGACGCAAGGCACGCCGTCGACCAGGATGCGGCACTTGTCGGAGTTCGGCGTCACCAGCCCCAGGTGATAGCGCAGCGAGCCGGCGAAGGGATCGCGGTGGGCGCCGAGCTTGCCGCCGGGCGGCAGCATCGCGAACATCGCGCCGTGCACGTTCGGGATGGAGTCGAGCAGCTCCACCGTCTTCGGGCACAGCGTGCGCGCCGACGGCAGGAAGTCGTCGTACCATTTCAGATAGAAGCGCTTCCAGCCGCTCTTGAAGAACGAGTAGAAGCCCCAGTCGTTGTTGGCGGCGGCGGCGCGGATGAAGCCCTCGTCGAACAGACGCACGGCCTCCTCGCGGATCTCCTGCCAGTTGTCGGTGAGCCTCGAGAGCTCTGGAAACTGCTCGACCGGGATGACCGGCGTGTTGGGCACGGCCGAGCCGGCATACATCAGCACATTGTAAGGGGCGAGATAGGTCGAGTGGTCGCCGAGCTGCCGGGCGAAGCGCAGCCGCTGCTTGCCGCGGAAGTGGACGTAGATGGTGGCCCCGATCAGGATGTAGAGGCCGATGAGCTGAGGCGCGAAGAGCTGTCTGAGCATGTCCGGTACCCATGATCCGGCCGCTCTGAGCGTGTTGCGCAGATATGTCGCCTTTTTGGCGATCGAAATGGTGCTCTGATGCCAGCCGCTAGAGCCCCAATTTAGCCGCAAGTGCGGCGGGCCGCATCATTCGCACGTCGGTTGCAGGCGGACATCCGGGTTGAAAGTTCTGCGCCGTGGCCCCGTTGCAACAGCCCCCCGGCCCCGGCTCGCGATCACGCTAGACCCGCGTCAGCTCCTGCAGGCCCTTGAACGTCAGCCGCTTGGGGTCCCGGACGCCGGCCAGATACATGCGGCGGATGAAGGCGGCCACCGCATCGCGGTCGCAGCCGGTCAGGACGACGATGGCATCCACCGCGGTCTTCTGGGCCTCCATGGGACTGGTCCTCCTGGCAATGCACCCGGCACGCGCAGGCTGTCACGATGCCGATTAACATCGCGTTAACCGTGCGGACGGCCGCCAGTTCCCATGCCGCGATTCCCGCCGCCGCTCCATACGCGAAACCGCGCAGGCCGGAGCGGCCGCCTGTCGCGCGCCGCGGCAGCGCCGCCGTCACACCATGAAGAAGTCCTCGGGCGCCCCGATCAGGCGGTCATCGCCGTGGGCCACGAGATTCCGCCGCATCGGGCGGACCGGCGGCGTGATGACCCGCCGCTCCAGTTCATTGGCGCCCGGCAACTGGTCAACGAAGCGGACGGCGAAGCCGTCGGGAAAATGCCGGATGACGCGGCCGATGCAGCTGCCCACCGCCAGCGGCGTGCCGATCTCCGGCTGGATCTCCGCCGAGACCGCGGCGCCCGACATCGAGGCATCGATCACGAAGCACGGGATGATGCTGCCGTCGGCGAGCGTCAGCGCCGAATGCGGCGAGTTGGGCACGAAGCGCGCGTCGCGGCGGGAATCGCGGATCGACGGATCCTTCTGCTTCTTCTCCAGCCAGACCAGCTTCTCGGCGAGCTTGGCGCGCTCGGCGCGCGTCATCTCCAGCTCGAGCAGAAAGCCGCCATGCACGGTGTCGCTGATCTCGCCTTCGAACTTGCCGAAATCGCGGAAATACGAGGTCAGGCGATCGCCGACCTTGCCGACGACGGGCACCTCGAGCAGCGCGCGAAACGGCGACACCCGCGTGGTGCGGCAGGCGAAGGATCGCAGCCGTCCTTCCGGGGAATACCAGTTCGGAAGCGTGTAGGACCCGACCGTCTGAATCCTGACCGCGCGCTGCTTCAGGAATCGAGCAACCGACATTGCACGTCTCCCCTCGCCCCCATGATGTCCCCGACGATGGCCCGGCCGCCGCCGCGGCACGATGCGCTAATTACAATTTCTGCGTGCATTTTAGGTCGTACTAAATCGAATTGGGCATGACCGCCGTGCCCGGACCGTGCGCGCAAATTGTTGAGGAAATCTGAATGTCGAGACGGAAATCCCGCTCAACGGAATCGTATGTCCAACCCGTTTCCGCTTTCTGAAGATGCGGCCCCGTCTGATTACGGTGCAGCACGGCATGCAGTGTCGGCATCGTCGCCCCCATGGAGAGTTCAGCGCGGATGTTTCGCGTGGCGCAGAGGCAAGTCGTGATCGGCCGATCCGCGCTGCCTCGCGCGACGGCACAACCTCGTCGACGGGGTCGTGTTCCTACGCTCGTGTTGTTAGCAAACGATTCAGCTTAACGAGATTCCCACTGAGGCGCGGCTGCAACTCATGATCTCATTCTGTCGCGCGCGCGCCGACGGATGCGTGCAGGCGCGCCGTGCGCAAATAGCTAACACATTCGCGGCGTTTCACTATTTGCACGCTAACAACCTGTTCACCACTTGCGCAATCGTTGCTTGATGCGGGTGCCGCGGCCCGCCGCGTTCAAGTCTGCTTATACCATTGGCGCTTAGTCGTTAGTGAGGGAGAACGGCTGTCAGTCGTCAGCGTGTTTGCTTCCGGTGTATGAGTAACAGAGTAGTCACGCGTATGATGACCGCACGCATCGTGGTGTTAACCATCGCTCTCGGCGCGGGCGGCGTTGCGGCCTATCTGGTCAGCAATTCCGACGGCCAGCGGCAGGCTCCGGTGGCGCCGGTCGTGCAGTTGCCGACGGTCGAGGTGCTGGTCGCCAAGACCGACATCGGGCTCGGACAGGCGATCAAGCCCGGCGACCTGATCTGGCAGACATGGCCGGAGGCTGCGAGCAACATCTTCATCCGGCGCGGCGACCGTCCCGAAGCGGCCAATCAGCTGGTCGGCACCATCGCCCGCTCGCCCTTCGTGATCGGCGAGCCGATCCGCGAGCAGAAGCTGGTGAAGGCCGACGGCTCCGGCTTCATGGCGGCGATCCTGCCCGCGGGCATGCGCGCGATCTCCACCGAGATCTCGCCCGAGACCGGCGCCGGCGGCTTCATCCTGCCGAACGACCGCGTCGACGTCATCCTGTCGAAGCGCGACAAGAATCCTGACAAGCCCGGCGCCGCCGACTTCGTCAGCTCCGAGATCATTCTCTCCAACGTCCGCGTGCTCGCGATCGACCAGGCACCGAAGGAGAAGGAAGGCCAGAACACCGTCGTCGGCAAGACGGTGACGCTCGAGCTCAGACCCGAGCAGGCCGAGACCCTGGCGCGCGCGCGCCAAGCCGGCTCGCTGGCGCTGGCGCTGCGCAGCATCGCCGACGTGAACGCAGCCGACGGCAACAAGACCGAGGCACAGCAACAGCAGCAGCAGATGGCGCGACGGGGCAGCGCCATCGAGATCATTCGCTATGGGATCACGAGCTCGCTCACGGCGCAGAAGTGATCGAAAGGACGTGGAAGATGATGGGTGGGCATCAACGCGCAACGTTCGGGACGTGGGTCGTCCGCGCGCTATCGACATCGGCCGTGATCGGGCTTGCGCTCAATCCGGCGCTGACGCCGGTGAAGGCGGCTGACGACAGGCTGGAGACACCCGTGGTGTCGGTCGGCTCGTCGAAGATGCGCTTCCTCTCCCTCGGCATCGGCAAGTCCGTCGTCGTCGACTTCCCGCAGGACGTCAAGGACGTGCTGGTCGCCGATCCCAAGGTCGCCAACGCCGTCGTCCGTTCGGCCCGGCGCGCCTACATCATCGGCGCGGCGGTCGGCCAGACCAACGTGGTGTTCTTCGACGGCGAGGGACAGCAGGTCGCGGCCTACGACATCGCGATCAAGCGCGACCTCAACGGCGTGCGCCAGGCGCTGAGCCAGAGCATTCCCGGCGTGAAGATCGACGGCGTCGGCGAGGGCGTGATCCTGACCGGATCGGTGTCGAGCCCGGTCGAGGCGCAGCAGGCCGGCGAAATCGCCGCACGGCTGGTCGGCGGCGCCGACAAGGTGGTCAACTCGATCGTCGTGCGCGGCCGCGACCAGGTGATGCTGAAGGTCAACGTGTCGGAGGTCCGGCGCGAGATCGTCAAGCAGCTCGGCATCGATCTGAGCGCCAGCCTGAACTACGGCACCGCGGTGGTCAACTTCAACAACACCAACCCGTTCACCGCCTATGGCAAGTCGCTGGTCGGGACCAACGGCCTGTCCGCCACCGGCGGCGGCTTGTCGTCGGTCTCGGCGACGCTGCGCGCGATGGAGACGGCCGGTGTCGTCAAGACGCTGGCCGAGCCCAACCTGACCGCGATCTCCGGCGAATCCGCGACCTTCATCGCGGGCGGTGAATTCCCGATTCCCGGCGGCTATTCGTGCGATCCGACGACGCGGGTGTGCAGCACGTCGATCACCTACAAGAAGTTCGGCATCTCGCTCAACTTCACGCCCGTGGTGCTCGGCGAAGGCCGCATCAGCCTGCGGGTGATGACCGAGGTGTCGGAGCTGTCGAACGACAATGCGATCACGGTGTCCTATGCGCTGACCTCGGCCTCGACCTCGTCGGTGACGATCCCCGCGATCCGCACCCGCCGCGCCGAGACCACGGTCGAGATCCCCTCGGGCGGCTCGATGGCGATGGCCGGCCTGATCCAGAACCAGACCAAGCAGGCGATCAACGGCCTGCCCGGGCTCAATCAGCTGCCGGTGCTCGGCCAGTTGTTCCGTAGCCAGGACTACGTCAACAACGAGACCGAGCTGATGGTGATGGTGACGCCCTATGTGGTGCGCGCCGTCGCCCAGAAGGAGCTGTCGCGTCCGGACGACGGCTTTGCGCCGGCCACCGACTCGGAGTCGGCGCTGCTCGGCCGCATGAACCGGCTGTACGGCATCGCCGCCAAGGTCGACGCGGCCACGGGGCAGCCGGCCGGCTTCGGCTTCATCATCGACTGAGGTTGCGGGACGACGGGGGACGGGGGAACGATCATGTCGGCAACATCCACACCAGACGGCGGACGCACGCTGCGCCGGATCGGCGCCATCGCGGGGCTGGCGCTCACGCTCGGCGCCTGCAACGCCACCACCGGCGAGGTCGTCGCGACGATCCCGGACGACTACAGGATCCGCCATCCGATCGCGATCGAGGAAGGCCGGCAGTCGACCGTCGTCTTCATCGGCAGCGGACGCGGCGGCCTGACCTACCAGCAGCGCGTCGACGTCGCGGGTCTTGCGCGCTCATGGCTGCGCGAAGGCACCGGCGGGATCATGGCGGAGGTGCCGACGGGCACGTCGAACGCGCGCGCCGCGGCCGACGCCTATCGCGAGATCCGCGCCGTGCTGACCGCCGGCGGCGTTCCCGGGCACGCGATCACACTGCGCAACACCATGCCCGATGATCCGCGGCAGCTCGCCGTCATCCGGCTGAGCTATCCAAAGATCGCCGCCGTCGCCGGCCCCTGCGGGCTGTGGCCGGACGATCTCGGGCCGAACCTCGACAATCGCGGCTACAGCAGCAACCAGCACTATCAGAATTTCGGCTGCGCCACGCAGCGCAACCTCGCCGCGATGATCGACAACCCGGCCGATCTCGAGCAGCCGCGCTCGGAGATGGCCGCCTACACGCCGCGCCGTTCCGCTTTGTTCGAGAAGTACCGCAAGGGCGAATCGACGGCGGTGGCGTATCCGGAGTCCGACAAGGCCAAGCTCAGCGATACAGGCAAATGATCAACGCGTCCCGTCAGAGCCAGGATGAGCAGCCCGGCCCCACCGGCCCGGCCCTCGACGATCACATCGCGCCGGTGCCGCGCGTCTCGGTGCAGGCATTCTGCGAAACCGACCAGACCTCGTCCGCGATCCTCGCCGCCAGCCAGGACCGCCGGCTCGGCAAGGCGCACATCACGATCAAGGCGGGCGGCATGGGCCGCGCCATCGAGACCTATCATTCGCAGCCGACGCCGAACGTCATCGTGATCGAGACCAGGCCCGGCGGCGACATTCTCGGCGGCCTCGACGATCTCGCCAGCGTCTGCGATCCGGGCACCCGCGTGGTGCTGATCGGCAGCCCGGCCGACGGCGTCGCCTATCGCGAGCTGGTCCGGCGCGGCGTCAACGACTACGTCATCGGCCCGGTCGAGACCATCGACGTCATCCGCTCGGTCTGCAGCCTGTTCTCGGCCTCGGAGGCCGTGATCACCGGCCGCATCATCGCCGTGGTCGGCGCCAAGGGCGGCGTCGGCGCCTCCACCGTCGCCCACAACGTCGCCTGGAGCATGGCGCGCGACCTGACGCTGGATTCCGTCGTCATCGATCTCGACATGGCGTTCGGCACCGCGGGACTGGACTACAACCAGGATCCGCTGCAGGGCATCGCCAACGCCGTGTTCCAGCCCGACAGGCCGGATACGGCGCTGATGGAGCGCCTACTCGCCAAATGCACCGAAAATCTCAACCTGCTCGCCGCACCCGCGACCCTCGACCGCGTCTATGATTTCGGCGCCGACGCGTTCGACGCCATCTTCGACACCCTGCGCATGACCCAGCAATGCATCGTGCTCGACGTGCCGCACCAATGGTCGGCCTGGACGCGGCACGCGCTGATCAATGCCGACGACATCCTCGTGGTCGCCGAGCCCGATCTGGCGAACCTGCGCAACGCCAAGAACCTGCTCGGCGTGCTCAAGGCCTCGCGTCCCAACGACCGGCCGCCGCTGTACTGCCTGAACCAGGTCGGCATGCCCAAGCGGCCGGAGATCGACCTGAAGCGCTTCGCCAAGACGGTCGAGGCCGAGCCGGTCGCGATCATCCCGTTCGACTGCAAGCTGTTCGGCACCGCCGCCAACAACGGCCAGATGATCGCGGAGATCGCGGCGCTGAGCCGCACGCCAAAACTGTTCCAGGACATCGCCAACCGGCTGACGGGGCGGATCGACCACAAGCCGCAGCGCAGCTCGCTGCTGGCGCCGATCGCAAAGCTGCTCGGCGCGAAATAGCGCCTGAGATCATGATGCGATGCCACGGAATCGCATCATGATCTCATCTCTCTATTGAGCATGATTTCCGCGCAAACGCCTTCGGCGTTCGTCGCGAGGGAAAACCGGCTTTCCTAGTCGTCGGACCGGCTGAGCGCCCGCGCCAGCGCCTTGTCGGGCTCGCCGGCCACCGGACGGTCACGGCGCGGCGACAGCTCGCGCTGCGCGATCTTGCGGCGCTCCAGGATGCGCTTGACATAGGCGACGCTGGCGCTGGCCTGCTCCGGCGGCAGTCCTGATCGCGCGATGCTCTCGGCCTCGCTCATCCGGCCCTCCAGCCCGACGATGACGGCGAGGTTGGTCCTGACCCGCGGGCTGGCATCGGGATGCGCGCTCGCCTTGCGCAACTGCTCCTCGGCCTTCGGCAGCTCGTTCGTGAGCGCGTAGGAGAGACCGAGATTGGACAGCACGGACGGGTCGTCAGGGGCGATCTTCAGCGCCGTCATGTAGTATTGCCGGGCCTCCTCGTTGCGCCCCATCTGGTCGAGCGTGGCGCCCTGCGCCGACAGGATGCGCCAGTCGGGATCCTCGGGCGAATGCGCGCGGCTGAGCACGTCGAACGCCTGCTGGAAATTGCCGTTGTCGGCGAGCGCACGGCCATAGGCCGCAAGCAGCGTCCTGTTGCCGGGGCTTGCGATGCTCGCCTGCTCCAGCACGGCGACGGCCTGCGAGCGCTGGCCGGTGGCGCGCAGGGCGCTGCCATAGCGCAGCGCCACCTCGGGATCGTCGGGACTGGCGCGGAAGCGCTCGCGAAGCTGGTCGATCTCGGCGCGCGGGTCGGCGGCGGCAGCGCGGCTCTTTTCGGGATTGCCGCCCAGTGCCCCCGTGACCTCGCTGAGATCGGTGGTCTGGCAGGCGCCGAGACCGAGCAGCACGGCCGTGAACGACAGCGCGAACGCGGCCGGCCGGAGCAGAGGGAGAGAGCGGAGGGGCCGCGTACGCATGCAACTGAACTACTTCGGGACCAGATGATCTGCACGCTGGCAGATTAACCCTAAGGTCCCGTTAAGCGGGCGCGGCCGGCCCGCCTCAATCGATGAATTCGGCGCCGAACTCGCAGCCGATGCGCCAAGCCAGCCGGCACTTGCGCTGGTGGTCGGGCGCGAAGACGATGGTGAACTGCGGGGGAATCTCGACGAATTCGGCGATCACCTTGACGCCGCCGTCGGAAATATCCGTGACCGTGCAGTCGCGCGGCAGGCTGCCGTTGCCGTAGTGAATCTTCGCGATCCTCCTGCACAGCCGACGTTCACTCTTGCGACGGTTCGCCAACATCAACATTTCGACGTCTCACCCACTCGATCGTCCATTCCGGAGACCTCGTTTGTAGCGAGGAAACCTTGGGATCTGACTAGCGCCAAGCCCTGAAATCCAGGGGCCGGATTTGGATTTCGTTTACCCTCTGCATCCCTCAGCGGACCGGCAGCAGCACACGATCGAAATACGCCGACAGCCTCCTGACGTCGTCGAGTGGCAGGACGTCGGCGACATACTGATCGGGCCGCACGATCACGATGCAGCCCGCCGCGCGATCGATGCCGCGCATCGCAAAGATGTCCTGGCCGCTCTTCAGATCGGCACAGAACATCTTCTCGTAGTCGATGAGGCCGTAGCGCCCCTTGCGCGGCAGCAGCAGCTCCGGCATTCGTTCGAGCGCGAGCTCGCGATGCCCCTGCTGGAACACCGCGCGCAGATCGATCACGGAGTCGATGTCGGCGCCCGCCGGGGTGTGGCGGCGCAGGGGTGAGGCGGAATCCTCGCTGAGGAATGTGCATAGGCGGCGGATCGCGGACCCCGGCGCGGCCGGATCCTCTGCCTCCGCGAAGGCGAAGATGCGGAAGCGGCCGTCGGCCTGGACGACGTGGCCGAGCTGCACCGGCTTGGCGTCGCCGAGCCGGATGACCGGCGCCGAGTGAAAGCGCTTGCCGATGACGAAGCCTGTGGCGAGCGGCTGGAAGGTGTCGTCGCCGGTGAGGACGGAGGGCCGATAGTGCGTGGCGGTGCCCGCCGTGTAGCGGCCGTGACGCACGAAATAGTCCTGCGTCTTGGCCGCATCGGCGCCGCCCTGCTTGGCGGCGGAGGCGAGAATTCCTGCCCATTCGCGATCGAAATCGATCAGCTCCTGGGCGATGGCCCGCCGCTCGGCTGAATAGCTGTGCAGGAGCTCCGGCGCGCAGCGCTCGCCCAGCACGGCGGCGAGCTTCCAGCCGAGATTGAACGTGTCCTGCATCGAGACGTTCATGCCCTGCCCCGCCTTCGGGCTGTGCGTGTGGCAGGCGTCACCGGCGATGAAGACGCGCGGCAGCCGCGTTGCGACCTCCGCCTCCGGCACGTCGTCGAACTTGTCGGTGATGCGCTGGCCAATCTCGTAGACCGACCACCACGCGACCTCCTTCACCTGAAGCGTATATGGCGCGAGAATGCGCTGCGCCTTGGCGATCACTTCGTCGACGGTGATGTTGCGGCCCGCCACGCGCTCGCCGACCTCAAGCTTGGCAAGCTCGACATACAGCCGGACGAGATAGCCGCCCTCGCGCGGGATCACCAGCAGGCTACCGTCCTTGGAGGACTGGATCAGCGACTTGAAGCGGATGTCGGGAAAATCGGTGACGGCGAGCACGTCCATCACGCCCCAGGCGTGATTGGCGGAATCGCCGTGCAGCTCGCGGCCGATCGCCTTGCGCACGATGCTGCGTGCACCGTCACAGCCGACCACGTAGCGCGCCTTGATGGTCTCGACCTGGCCTTCATGCTCCGGATCGATGCGGTCGAAGCTGACGGTCACGCCGTGTGCGTCATTGCCTGCGGACGGATCGATATGAAGGTCCCGCAGCCGCCGGGCGTAGTGCGGCTCGAGCTTCGCGGCCGAACGGCGCATCACGTCCAGGAAGAAGTCGTGCACGCGGGCCTGGTTGAGCACGACATGCGGCATCTCCGACAGGCCATCCTCCACGTCCTGCACGCGGCCGCTGCGCGCAATATGCGCGCGGTTGGCGTCATCGGGCTTCCAGAACGTGGTCTCGTTGATCCAGCAGGCTTCCCTCAGCACTTTCTCGGCGAAGCCATAGGCCTGGAACATCTCCATGGTGCGGCAGGCGATGCCGTCGGCCTGGCCGAGCAGCAGCCGGCCGGGCTTCTGCTCGACGATGCAGATCTTGATGTCGGGGAACGCCGAGAGCTGGGCGGCGAGATTGAGGCCCGCCGGGCCGCAGCCGACGATGAGGACGTCGGCCTCGGCCGGCAGCGGGCTGCTCGCGCCGGCGCTCGCGACACGTTTGGCCGTGTCGAAGATTTCGGGATCGCCCGGCTGGAAGCCATTGAGATGAAACTGCACGTGACCACCCTCCCTCGCTGTTCCTTATTGATCAGTATGCTGATCATCAGTATGCTTGTCAAGCTGGTGACAGGAGATTCGGATTGACCGAGATGCGGGACATGCCGGGGCACCTGGCGCGCCGGTTTCAGCAGATCGCCGTGGCGGTGTTTCTGGCGGAGGTGGAAGCGGCCGGCTTCGACCTGACGCCGGTGCAATATGCGGCGCTGGCGGCGATCGCGGCCAACCCGGCGATCGACCAGATCACGCTCGCTGGCCTGATCGCCTATGACCGCACCACGATCACCGGCGTGATCGACCGGCTCGCACAGAAAGGCCTCGTTGTCCGCCGAGCGAGCGCGCGCGACCGCCGGTCACGGGAGCTGTTGATCACCGATGAGGGGAAAAGGACGCTGGAGGCGATCACGCCGGCGGTCGAGGCCGCGCAGCGGCTGATGGTGCGCGGCCTCAGCGCGGCCGAGGCGAACGAGCTGGTGCGCCTGATGCGCAAGGCGATCGCCGCCGCCAACGACCTCAGCCGCGCGCCGCTGCGGGAGGGGGCGGCGGAGGAGCGGTGAAGGTTGCTCCTGCTCCACCCCACCATGCGCACGGTCGCGCCCGATAAGAACTGACGCTGACACCGTCGTTGCGGCCATCCTTCGAGACGCCCGCCTGCGGCGGGCTCCTCAGGATGAGGATCGAGTGCGTGGCGAAATCCTCTGCGGTGGCGAGATGTTTCCCCTCATGGTGAGGAGGCGCGAAGCGCCGTGTCGAACCATGAGGCCCGAGATCGCGCCGACGATCCGACGGAGCGCCCTGCCCTCACGAATACCGCATCACGCCATCGTCGACCTTGCCGAAGCGCAGGGAGACGATATCGAGGGCGTAGTTCTGGTACAGCCGCCACGGCCGCTTCGAGCCTTGTTTCGGCAGATCGGCGACCGAGCGCTGCACATAGCCGGAGCTGAAGCTCAGCGACGGCAGCGGCGTGACGGTGGCGTCGTCATTGTGCGGCACGCATTGGCGGTAGCCGTGCCGGTCCATGTAGTTGAGGAGCCGGCAGACATATTCGCAGGTAAGGTCGCATTTCAGCGTCCACGACGCGTTGGTGTAGCCGAGCGTCGCCGCCAGGTTCGGCACGTCGGAATACATCATGCCCTTGTAGTTGAGCGTCTTGGCGAAATCGACGGTGCGGCCGTCCACGACGACCTCGAGGCCGCCGAGCACCTGCAGCACCAGGCCGGTCGCGGTGACCACGACATCGGCCTCGATCTCGCGGCCGTCGGTGAGGCGCAGGCCGCGCTCGGTGAAGGTCTCGATCCCGGCCGTCACGACCGAGGCACGCTGCTCGCGAATGGTCTTGAACAGGTCGCCGTCCGGCACCAGGCACAACCGCTGGTCCCACGGGTTGTAGCGCGGCGTGAAATGGGTGGCGACGTCGTAATCGGGACCCAGCGCGGCGCGCACCCCGCCCAGGATCAGCTGCTTGACCCGCTGCGGCTTGCGCCGGCTGAGCTGGAAGAAATACATCCCGAACAGCACGTTGCGCCAGCGGATCAGGTGATAGGCGAGAGCAGCGGGCAGATGCCGGCGGAGCTTGTTGGCGAGCGCGTCCTGCGCGGGGCGCGACACCACATAGGTCGGCGAGCGCTGCAGCATCGTCACATGCGCGGCGGACTTGGCCATCGCCGGCACCAATGTGACCGCGGTCGCGCCGGAGCCGATCACGACGACGCGCTTGCCGGCATAGTCGAGGTCCTCAGGCCAGGCCTGCGGATGCACGATGCGGCCCTTGAAATCGGCCATGCCCTTGAAGTCCGGCAGGTAGCCCTTTTCGTAGCGGTAGTAGCCGGAGCACATGAACAGGAAGCCTGAGGTCATCCGCACGGTCTCGACCGTGCCCTGCTCCGTCCGGCGCTCGGCCTCGACGGTCCAGCATGCGTCCGCGCTCGACCACGACGCACGCCGGACCCGATGGTTGAACCGGATGTGGCGGTCGATGCCGTTCTCGGTCGCGGTGTCCTGGACATATTTCAGGATCTGCGGCCCGTCGGCGATCGCCTTCGGATCTGTCCACGGCTTGAACGAATAGCCAAGCGTGTACATGTCGCTGTCGGAGCGGATGCCGGGATAGCGGAACAGGTCCCATGTGCCGCCGATCGCGCCCCGCCCCTCCAGGATCGCGAAGCGCTTGCCCGGGCACTTGTGCTGCAGATGATAGGCGGCGGCGATGCCGGACAGCCCGGCGCCGACGATCAGCACGTCGACATGCTCTGTTGACATACGGTGTTCCTGGCGTTTCCTGGTGCAGCTTTCTTGCTCTGGCTGCGGACAGTCGCAACCCGGCCCGTCGCTGTCAAATCGCCGGCGCATTCGTCGTCGGTCAACCCTCCTCCGCTATCAGCGGGAAACACCCTCGATACGGATCTGGCGATGAACGCTCCCCACCCGCGCGACGACAGGCCCGGCGACAATGACGGCCCCGGCGGCAGTGGCGCGCCGTCACAGCGCATCGCCCTGGGCTTCTCGCTGTTCGCAATCGGGCTCGCAGCCTGGTCGCTCTTCCCGAGCTTTCCGGCCGGCCAGCTGATCGCGGTCGTCACCGTCATTCCGCTGCTGGCGCTCGTCCTCACCTTGCGCTTTCCCGGGCGGTTCCGCATCGGCCTCGGCTCCGGCTACGGCGCCAATCTCGGCACCGGTTGCATCGTGGCGGCCGGCACGCTCGCCGCGCGCACGCTGTCGGACGTCAATCTCGTCAGCTGGCTGCCGCTGACGGCCTTCGCGGCCGCGGTCGCGATCATTTTCCTCATCGTCGCCGCGCGGTTCGAAACCCAGCTCCGCCGGCGCGGCTGGCGGCTGCTGCTCGCTGCCGTCTTCGTTGCCGCCTATGCGTTCGGAGCGCTCGGCCAGTTCAACACCGCGCTCGACCGCTCGGCGCCGGCGCTGCTGCGCAGCCGCGTGCTCGCCAAGCATCTCGGCCATAGCCGGCTTGCGACCTACCAGGTGACGCTGGAGCCGTGGGGGCCGTTTGCGGGAGCCACCGATGCACATGTTGCGCAGGCGCTGTACGAAAGGTTGCAGCCGGGCGACACCGTGTGCCTTCGCCTGCACGACGGCGCCTTCCGCATGGCGTGGTTCACGGTGGCGGCGTGCCGGTGAGGCGTCGCCTGCCGTCCAAGTTGCGCGGACGAGCGACGCTGCGTATGTCTAGGAAAGGATCGTAGCCCGCATGAGCGCAGCGACATGCGGGGTCTCACGCGCAATCTCGATGAACCCGGATGTCGCTGCGCTCATCCGGGCTCCGACCGTGAACGGCCTCGCATGACCGACTTCCTGCCTCGCCCTTTCGCCGTCGATCATCCCGACGTGCTGGAGCTCGACATCACGGCGCTCGACGCACGGCCGGGCGCGGTGCTCCTGGCGCGCTCGCCATTCTATCCCGGTGGCGGCGGCCAATTGCCGGACCGTGGCACGATCGCGTGGAATGGCATCGTTCGCGACGTCGTGGGCTTCGAGCCGACCGCTGCCGGCATCTGGCACCTGATCCGGGACGACGCCATCCCCGACGGGGTGATCGAGCTGCAGGTCGATCCGGCGTTCCGGCAGCGCATGAGCGAGCAGCACACGGTGGCGCATCTCGTCAACAGCGCCGTCTACACCCAGTTCGACGGCGCGCTGCTGACCGGCGTCCGCATGACCGAGACCGACGAATTCAGCGTCGACTTCGACCTGCCCAAGGTGGCGCCGGAGCAGCTCCGTGCGGTGGAAGACGCGGTGAATGCCGCGATCTCGGACGATCGTCCGGTGCGTGCTTTCGACATGCCCTATGACGACGCGCAGGCGACCGCGGGACTGTTCCGTGCCAAATCGGTCGCACCGCCGCGCCAGGCCGACGGCCTGATCCGCATCGTCGACATCGACGGCCTCGACCGCCAGGCCTGCGGCGGCACGCATCTGGTCTCGACGGCACAGGCACGGCGGATTCGTATTCTCAAGGTTGATAACAAAGGCCGGCAGAATCGGCGCTTCAGGATCGGGTGGGCAGCGCGTAGAGCGGATGAGTGAAGCAACATCCGGGCTCTCACGCGCTGTCCTGGCGAACCCGCATGTCGCTGCGCTCATCGGGCTACGCAACTGCCTTGGGTTTCCATGGGCTGGACGATCACGTTGAACCCTTCGTCCGCCGTCGGCGCCACGAAGTAGCTCGTGAACAGGTCGAACTCCTCGTCGGTCACGGTGAAGGCGTGGCGGCCTTCTGCGTTGCGGGCGCGCAGCCGCGCCTTGCAGACCTCGTCGGGCACGTCGAGATGGTGCAGCTGGTGCGGCACGCCCGCTGCCTCGAACAGGCCGCGCATCCAGGCGCGGCTCGCCGGCGTGTTGGCGGGAAAGTCGAGCACGACCGAAACGCCGGCCCGCAGCAGTGCGACGACATGCGGCCCCATCACGCTGCGCAGCCGTGACGAATTGCGCACGTAGTCCGCCAGGGTGCTCTGCTCGCCGGGATAGAGCCGCGCCAGCCAGTCGTCCTCGGCGATCACGACGTTGCCTGGGAGCTGGCCCAGCGCGGCGGTCAGCGTCGATTTGCCGGCAGCGATCTTGCCGCACACGAGGTGCAGCGTGGCAGGATGAGAAGACATGGAGGGACCTCGCATACGGCGCCGCTTCGGACGCCAACAGCATTCACAGGCAATTCTCGCAGGCGGAAGCGCCCGGCCCGACGGATCAGGCCGGGTCGGTAATTCGGCTGCTCGGTGCAGCGCCTGCGACGTGAATGCGGAAGGTCATGAGGATGTATTTGACAGTTGTTGGCGACGGTGTCCAGGCCCGGTCTCATCGGTCGCTCGAGACCGCTTCGCGATTGAGTTCGACTCGCAGGACGCGTCGATCAGCATTTCACGCCCGCTGCGGCTCGCGACTGAGTTGAAGCTACTTCACTGTGGCCGAATTGATCCACTGCGACGGGAGAAGACGACATCGCACATACTCCATTGCCATTGCGATGCCCGCTCCTGTAGGTCATTCCAAGGGACGGGAGCGTCAGCCGGTGGCTCGTCAGGGGCGTCAACGACAAGGCATCGCATCAGGACGACGTGAGGCGCGCATGCGCTCAGCGCGGCGGCGCGCAGCGCTGTCGCGGCTCGGCGGCGCTCTCGTCTGGTTTGCGGCATGGGCCCTGATCTTCCAGTCCGCGCTGGCGCTCTCCGCGATGAGCGCTGCGGTTGCGGCTCCCGACGCCGTCGCCATCATCTGTCAGAGCTCCACCGACGGTCCGACGTCGGACGACATCGGCACTGCGGCCAAGCAATGCGCGAGCTGTCCGTTCTGTGCGCTCGGGCGCGGCGTCACCGTCCCGCACGTACCCGCCGTGGCGCGGCCGATGCAGATGGTCGTGGCGATCCTGATCGAGCGGACCGACCTCGTTGCGGCACCCCGGCCTGCGCTCGAACTGCCGGTCGCTCGCGGACCACCGGCGGCCGTCTAGGCCGACACTCCAGACATCTCATCCCGTCACGATGCGGCCGGTCTCGTCGGCGCGCGCTGTAGGCTGCCGTCCGGCGGCCGCCGCAGCGTGCCCGCAGCCGCCTCGTCGCGACATGTTCACGAGGCCACGGCGCGCTCGCCGCCAGGCGCCTCTCCCATTCCTATTCCGAGATCCCATCATGGACCATTGTTCGACACCCGTCCGGCGGGGGTTGCTCCGCTCAACCACCGTGCTGACATCGCCGGCGCTGCTGGCATTCGCCGTTTCGAGCCCCGTGCTCGCACAGGACCCATCGCAGGCTCGCTCCGGCACCACGTTGCCGCAGGTGACGGTCACTGTCCCGCAGCCCCGCCCGGCCGCCCGAACGGCAGTCCGCCGCAGGGGCGCACATGCGGCGACGATCAATCCGGCAGTTGCGCCACCGCCGCAGGCGGCCTCATCCGACGGCGTCGCCACGCCTCCCGGCGCCACTTCGGTTGCGCCGGGTGACATCCTGGCGAAGCGGGCCACCACGAGCGACACGGCTGCGCTGTTTGCCGATGTGCCCGGCGTCAGCCTCTATTCGGCCGGCGGAGTCTCGAGCCTGCCAGCGATCCATGGCCTCGCCGACGACCGCCTGCGTATCAAGGTCGACGGCATGGACACCATCGCCTCGTGTCCCAATCACATGAACCCGGCGCTGTCCTACATCGATCCGGCCCAGGTCGCCGCGGCCAAGGTCTGGGCGGGCATCACGCCCGTGAGCGTCGGCGGCGACTCGATCGGCGGCACCGTCGCGGTCAACTCGCCGGCGGCCCTGTTCGCGGCGCCGGGGCAGAGCCTGCTGACCAAAGGCAGCATCGGCACGTTCTACCGCAGCAACGGCAACGTGCGCGGCGTCAACCTGTCGGCCACCATGGCCACCGAGAACTACAGCGTCAGCTACAGCGGCGCTGCGGTCAAGGCAGACAACTATACGGCCGGCGGCAACTTCAAGAACTTCACCCTGAGGAGCTCGATCACGCCGGTGCTTCCCCTCGATCAGGTCGGCTCATCCGCCTACGAGACCAGGAATCATCTGATGGGCGTCGCCTGGAGCAAGGACGGCCAGCTCATCGAGCTGAAGGCGGGGGTGCAGGAGGTCCCCTATCAGCTCTATCCGAACCAGCGCATGGACATGCTGGGCAACGATGCCTACAGCGTCAACCTGCACCATCTTGGCCGGTTCGACTGGGGCGATCTGGACACCCGCCTCTACCATCAGTCCGTCGATCACTACATGAACTTCGGCGGTGATCGGCTGTTCTCGTATGGCACGCTGAAGCCGCCGAACACGACGGGAGCAAGCTATCCGGTCAACGGCATGCCGATGTATACGCGCACCAAAACCAACGGCCTGACCTCCAAGGCCGACATCACGCTGTCGCCCCGCGACGTGGTCCGCGTCGGCGTCGATCTGCAGACCTACCGTCTCGACGACTGGTGGCCGCCGGCCCCCGATTGCGGCGTCGGCAACTGCATCGGCGGCATGGCGCCGCTGACGTTCTGGAACATCAACGGCGGCAAGCGCGACCGGGCCGGCGTGTTCAGCGAGTGGGAGGCGAAGTGGAGCCCGTCCTGGCTGTCGCTGCTGGGCGTGCGGTTCGAGCGCGTCGAGACCGATACCGGGCCGGTCGTCGGCTACAACACCAGCACCACGCCGCTGACATCGGGGTTCATGTCCGGCATGTACGAGACGAGCTCGGTCGGCTCCCGCGCGGCGTTCAACGCCATGGATCGCTCGCGAAAGGACAACAATATCGACCTGACGGCGCTGTTCCGGAACACGCCGAGCGCCCATCTCACCTTCGAGTTCGGCGCGATGCAAGAGACCCGGTCGCCAAATCTGTACGAACGCTATTCCTGGTCGCGCAACACCATGGCGCTGGAGATGAACAACTTCGTCGGCGACGGCAACGGCTATCTCGGAAACCCCGATCTGAGACCCGAGGTCGCCCATACCGTGAGCTTCACCGGCGCCTGGCACAGCGCCGACCATGAGGCCGAGCTTCGGCTCACCCCCTACTACACCCATGTGCGCGACTACATCGACGCGGTGCAGTGGAAGGCCGCCACCAACACCGCTGCCGTGCCTGCCGTCGCCAACCAGTTCGTGATCATGAAGTACATGAACCAGCCGGCACGGCTGTACGGCTTCGATCTGTCCGGCAAGGTGCCGCTGGGCAGCACGCCGGTCGGCGATTTCGGCCTGAAGGGAGTCCTGAGCTACACCAACGGCAGGAACCTCGACACCGGAAGCGGCCTCTACAACATCATGCCGATCAACGGCAAGCTGACGCTCACGCACCGGCTCGACGGCTGGGACAGCGGCCTCGAGCTGGTGATGGTGGGCCGCAAGTCCGACGTCTCCGTCGCGCGCAACGAGCTGAAGACCCCGGGCTACAGCCTGGTCAACCTGCGCAGCAACTACACCTGGCAGAAGCTGCGCATCAGCTTCGGCGTCGAGAACCTGTTCAACAAGCTCTACTACCTGCCGCTCGGCGGCGCCTATATTGGCGAGGGCGCATCGATGTCGTTCAACAAGGAGGCCGGGACCGTCGCTGCCACCGGCGGCGGCGTATCGGGCACCGCGACGATGTGGGGCACCGCCGTTCCCGGTCCCGGACGCTCGTTCTATCTGGGGGCGAACCTGGAATTCTGACGCCGGTATTCGCAGCACTGCCCTGTCCCGCAAGCGGGACAGGGCGAGAGCGGGCGCCAGACGACGACAGCGTCGCGACCAGCTGCACGAGCGAGACGTAACGTCGCGCATCGCGCCATCTGCGATTCTCGGCCGAAATCGCGGCCCTCACGAACTTGGAAAAGCTCTAAGAGCGATTCCAGCCGCCGCTCCGTTGACACATCGGGGCGGTTGCCGTCTCCACTGATCCCACGATGCATCGTATTTGAATTTGCTCATTGGAGGGATTGATGAGACTGACCATCGCAGCCGTGCTCGGTGCCGCACTCGCCGGCTTCGCCATCTCGCCGGCTCTGGCCGACGGCTACAAGGACTGCACCAAGCTCGACAAGGCCCAGTGGAAGCCGGCGGCCGAGGCGGAAGCCAAGGCGAAGGAAGCGGGCTACGAGGTGCGCCGCTCGAAGGTCGAGGGCTCCTGCTACGAGGTCTACGGCGTCAAGGGCGGCAAGCTGTATGAGCTGTTCTACAGCCCCGAGGATCTCAGCCTGAAGCACACGATCGCCAAGTAGTTGGCGCAAGCGTCGTCCAGCATGCTGGACGACGTGACGTGAGAGCCATGCACGGCAAAGCCCCCAGAGCCAGCCTGAAACGCCAGGACATCGCCGACACCGTGCAGGTCTGGGACCTGCCGCTGCGGCTGTGGCATTGGATGCTGGCCGTGCTGGTGCTCATCGCCTGGGTGACGCCGAACGTCCATGACGGGCTGCACCGGATTGCGGGCTACGCGATCCTCGGCCTGCTCGCCTTTCGCCTGATCTGGGGCATCATCGGCACCCGCCATTCGCGCTTCCGCAGTCTCCGTGCCCGGCTGCGCGCGACGCCGGCCTACCTGTGGAATCTGCGGCGCGGCAGGACCGGGCGCTATCTCGGGCTGAATCCCGCCGGCACGGCGATGCAGCTCGCATTGCTGCTTCTGCTGATCGTCTCCGCGGTGACCGGCGCGATGCAGGTGACCGTACGGTTCTTCGGCGTCTGGTGGGTCGAGGACACCCACGAGGTGACGTCCTATCTGCTGATCCCGCTGGTGGTGCTGCATGTCGCCGGCGTCGTGCTGGTGAGCCGCCTGCAGCACGAGAATCTCGCATGCTCCATGCTGACCGGACGCAAGCTGCTGCGGCGAACGATGCAGCGTGGGCAGCAGTCCAGCGCAAGAGTGGACTCATAAGCGACACACGGAACTCACAATCGCGCACCGTTGCGCTGATGTCACAGTTCCCGCAAAAGCTGCCCGCCACGGGCGTCGTGTTATTGCACCTCGCCGCCAAGCGCCGAACAATCGCAGGTATCGGATACCTGACCGCCCCTCACCAGCAGGGGCTCGGATTTTGGGGAGACCGGATGATGAGCTCGCAGCAGCTTCTGACGCGTGCGTTGTGTCGGTCCGTTGTCCTGGCAGCTTGTGCGGCGGCTTGGCCCGCGGCCGCCGCCGAGATCGAGGCGGCGACGCCGCCCATCGTCGCGGAGCCGATCGCGACGTCGCCGCAGCCGACCGCAGCCGAGCCTGCGCTGACGACCGCGTCGATCACCCCATCGGCCGTCCTGCCCGCGGACGAACAGGCCGCGCACGACGCGGCAACCGAACCGCCCCGGCCCACCGTCGCCAGCGCCGACCGCATCGAGATCCTCGACGAGTGCCCCGACATCGATGCCTGCATCGACCGCTATCTGTTCGCGCTGTATGAGCGCGCGCCGAAGCTCGACAAGATCCGGGAGACCGAGCGCCGCGTCGTCACGGTCAAGCGCAAGGGCCGCATGGTGAAGGTGACGCGCGCGTTCACCAAGCTCGTCGACAATGACTTCACCTGGAAGGATCCGAAGGCGGCCGACCGCGTCGGCCGCAGCATGATGGAGTATGTGATCGGCGGCATGGACCGCGGCTTCAAGCTGAAGCTGTTTCATACCCTGCACGCCGCCGAGGCCGCGGGTCTCGCGCCGGGCATCACCAGCGGATTCCGCGACGATTATCGGCAGGAGATCGCGAGCGGGCTGAAGGCGGCCAGCAATCGCTCCTATCACGGCGGCAGCCTGCGCGGCGGCTACGGCCATGGCCTCGCGGCTGACATCGTCAGCGTCAACGGCGCGACGCGCGCGCAGCGCTGGGTCGCGACCGAGGCGCTGTGGAAATGGGTCGACGCCAACGGCAAGACGTTCGGCATCGGCCGGCCCTATCTCGACCGCGACCCGCCGCATGTCGGCCCGGTCGACGGCGAGGAATATGCCAAGCATCGCGCGCCGGCCGTGAAGGTTGCGGCGGCGGAGACGAACAAGCGCAAGCGGATCGCCGCGCGACCGGAGCATCACGCGGCCAAGCGCGCGAAGGCGGTCCGGGCGTCGGCGCTGGCGTCGCGGCGGACGGGGTGATCGTCTCGTTCGCTACAGGTGGTAGCCGGTCATCGATGTCGTAGAGCGCGCCACTACCTCCGTCATTGCGAGGAGCGAAGCAATCCAGAGTCCCGCCCACGACTCTGGATTGCTTCGCTTCGCTCGCAATGACGGCGCCCCACTGCCGCACCGTCAATGACTCAGGCAAAAGGCCGGGGCAATGCCCCGGCCTTCGTCGTCTCGCCGCGCGTCGCGCCGGAACTCAGTAGCGGTAGTGGTCCGACTTGAATGGGCCTTCCGGCTTGACGCCGATATACGAAGCCTGGTCGGGACGCAGCTTGGTAAGGGTCACGCCGATCTTGGCGAGATGCAGCATCGCCACCTTCTCGTCCAGCGACTTCGGCAGCACGTAGACTTCCTTCTTGTACTTGCCGTCCTTGTTGTTGGCGTAAAGCTCGATCTGCGCCAGGGTCTGGTTGGTGAAGGACGCCGACATCACGAAGGACGGGTGGCCCATCGCATTGCCGAGGTTCACGAGGCGGCCTTCGGACAGCAGGATCATGCGCTTGCCGTCGGGGAAGGTGATCTCGTCGACCTGCGGCTTGATGTTGGTCCACTTCAGGTTCTTCAGCGAGGCGACCTGGATCTCGTTGTCGAAATGGCCGATGTTGCAGACGATGGCGCGATCCTTCATCGCGCGCATGTGCTCGATGGTGATGATGTCCTTGTTGCCGGTGGCGGTCACGAAGATGTCGGCGCGCGGCGCGGCGTCCTCCATCGTGACGACCTCATAGCCCTCCATCGCCGCCTGCAGAGCGCAGATCGGGTCGATCTCGGAGACCATGACGCGGCAGCCGGCCTGGCGCAGCGAGGCGGCCGAGCCCTTGCCGACGTCGCCGAAGCCCGCGACCATCGCGACCTTGCCCGACATCATCACGTCGGTGCCGCGGCGGATGCCGTCGACCAGCGACTCGCGGCAGCCATAGAGGTTGTCGAACTTCGACTTGGTGACGCTGTCGTTGACGTTGATCGCGGGCCACAGCAGCGTGCCGGCCTTCTGCATGTCGTACAGGCGATGCACGCCCGTGGTGGTCTCCTCCGAGACGCCCTTGATCGACTTGGCGATCTCGGCGAAGTAGCCCTTCGGCTTCTCCTTGAGCTGCTTCTTCAGCAGCGCGAAGAACACCTCCTCCTCCTCGGAGGCCGGCTTGTCGAGGAACGCCGCGTCGCCGTTCTCGGCGCGCAGGCCGAGATGGACGTACATGGTGGCGTCGCCGCCGTCATCGAGGATCATGTTGGGATGGCCGCCGCCATGCCAGTCGAACAGTTTTGCGGTGTAGTCCCAGTAGTCGACCAGCGTCTCGCCCTTGACGGCGAACACCGGAATGCCGGCGGCGGCGATCGCGGCGGCCGCGTGGTCCTGGGTCGAATAGATGTTGCAGGAGACCCAGCGGATGTCGGCGCCGAGCGCCTTCAGCGTCTCGATCAGGACCGCGGTCTGGATGGTCATGTGCAGCGAGCCTGCGATGCGCGCGCCCTTCAGCGGCTGCTTCGGGCCATACTCCTCGCGCGTCGCCATCAGGCCGGGCATCTCGGTCTCAGCGAGCGAGATCTCCTTGCGGCCGAACTCGGCGAGCGACATGTCCTTGACGATGTAGTCGGTAAAACCTGGCTTGGCGGTCATGTGGGGTCCCTGGTCGGATGAATTCGAACTGGTCGTAACGAATGAGATAGACGCGTCGAGGCGCAGTCCAGATCACTCTCCCCGTTGCTCACGGGGAGAGGCAACGGCGGCCTCCTGCCGCCGTCTTCAATCTGACGACACCGATGCGAGACATCGGCTGTCATCTCTGCCCGCGCGCGGGGAGAGATGACGTATGAATCACACCGCGCGCTTGAACGATTCGGCGAGGTCGGTCTTCTCCCAGGAGAAGCCGCCCTCGTTGTCCGGCGTGCGGCCGAAATGGCCGTAGGACGAGGTGCGCGCGTAGATCGGACGGTTGAGGTCGAGGTGGCTGCGGATGCCGCGCGGGGTGAGATCCATCACCTCGGCCGCGATCTTCTCGAGCCGATCCTCGGGCACCTTGCCGGTGCCATGGGTGTCGATATAGATCGAGAGCGGGCGCGCCACGCCGATCGCGTAGGCAAGCTGCAGCGTGCAGCGGTCAGCAAGACCTGCGGCGACGATGTTCTTGGCGACGTAACGCGCGGCATAGGCGGCGGAACGATCGACCTTGGTCGGATCCTTGCCCGAGAAGGCGCCGCCGCCATGCGGGGCCGCGCCACCATAGGTGTCGACGATGATCTTGCGGCCGGTGAGGCCAGCGTCGCCGTCGGGACCGCCGATGAAGAACTTGCCGGTCGGATTGATGTGCCAGATCGTCTTGGGGGTGATCCAGCCTTCCGGCAGCGCCTTGCGCACGTAAGGCTCGACCCGCTCCCGCACCTGCTCCGAGGTCATATCCTCGACCAGATGCTGGTGCGACACCACGATCTCGCGGACGCCGACCGGCTTGCCGTTCTCATACTGCACGGTCACCTGGCTCTTGGAGTCCGGACCGAGCACCTTCTCGACCCCGGAGTGACGAGCCTCCGAGATCAGACGCAGGATCTTGTGGGCGTAGAAGATCGGCGCCGGCATCAGATCTGGAGTCTCGTTGGTGGCGTAACCGAACATGATGCCCTGGTCGCCCGCGCCCTCTTCCTTGCGCTCGCCCGGCTGCAGCGCATCGACGCCCTGCGCGATGTCGGCGGACTGCGGGTGCAGCAGGATCTCGATGTCGCAGGTCTTCCAGTGGAAGCCTTGCTGCTCGTAGCCGATGTCCTTGATGGCCTCGCGGACGACGTGCTCGATGTGGTCGTTGGTGACCGAGGCCGGGCCGCGGGTCTCGCCGGCGATCACGACCTTGTTGGTGGTGGCGAGCGTCTCGCAGGCGGCGCGGATCTGCCAGGGGTCGATGCCGGCCTTCGGCCCTTCACGGTAGAACAGGTCGACGATCTCGTCGGAAATACGGTCGCAGACCTTGTCCGGATGGCCCTCGGACACCGACTCCGAGGTGAACAGATAAGACGCGCGCATCAAGCAACCCCTTCTTTGCCGCCCACGGCGGTCATTTGTATTGATCCCAAGTCTCTCGATCCCAAGTCTCTTGATCCCAACTGTCCTGATCCCAGGATGTCAGTCGCGACGCCGCGAGATGACGTAGGACTCGTCGTAGAACCACAGCCCGTTGTGCTTTCGCAGAACCTCTCTGGCGGCGTCGAGCGCACG
This sequence comes from Bradyrhizobium sp. HKCCYLRH2060, assembly GCF_051168135.1. Lineage (NCBI taxonomy): Bacteria > Pseudomonadati > Pseudomonadota > Alphaproteobacteria > Hyphomicrobiales > Nitrobacteraceae > Bradyrhizobium > Bradyrhizobium sp. HKCCYLRH2060. Next base: position 298,806 of record NZ_JBNPUK010000003.1, on the reverse strand, counting down.
AGACGAGTGGGCCACCTCGGTCAGGCGGTCTTCCTCGATCTGCGCGACATACACCGCCGCGTTCCAGGCTGCAAAGGCCGTCGAGGTTCCGATCGCACCGGTGACCTCGTTGGGCAGAGCCTCCATCTCATACCTGAAAATCGAGCGATTGTCCGCATAGGCGTTAAAATTTAAGTCTCGCCCACTGGAGCCCAGCTCGTATTTCACGGCGCGCAATAGCTCATGGCGGCTGACCGAGAAAGGATTTTCTCCGGGCCAGACCGCCTGGATGATGTCCAGGCCGGGATCCTGGCCGTGGGAGTGGATTCCGATCAGCCGACCGCCCGGCTTTAAGGCACGCGCCAGCGGTGCGATGATGCGCTTGGCGCGAAAATTGACCGAGGACCGGGCACGGTAGGGCTGGGAGGCGATGATCAGGTCGAAATTGGCCTCGACCCGTCCGGCCCGCGGGATGATGCCGTCGAGCAGGAAGCGGTGGTCCTCGCGGTACAGCACCAGCGCGATCGGCCGTTCATAGACCGGCATGCCGGTGCGCTGGGAGACGTTGGCGCGCCAGTTCTGCTCCAGAAACGGCTTCAGCGCGGTGATCTGGGCCTCGAAATCCCCGGACGAATCGCCCTGCAGCACGACCTCGTGCCAGATCATCGACGCCGCGACCGAAGGCGACGCCGGCGTCAGCCAGGGCGCCTCGGCATAGTTCATGTTGGTGAACACGAACACGCTGGCCGGATGCTCGAACAGCCGGTCCGGCACCTTCTCCAGTGTCAGCCGGACGTCCTCGAGGCTCAGCTCCTTGCCGGCGACATAGAACGGAATGTGCGGAAAACGGCCGTGCATGGTGCGCAGCACCTTCGACAGCACGGTGCCGTCGCCGACGCCGGCGTCGAACAGCCGCAGCGCCGGCGGCCGCGGATGGATGCTGGCGAGCTCGAGGCCGACACGCTCGGCCACCACCCGCTTCTCGCTGCAGGTGTGCACGAACAGCAGGTATTTCTGGCGGTTCTCGAAGAAGCGGAAATTGCTCTTGGGATCGCGCTTCTCCGGCACGACGTCGAGCCGCGGCGGCGGCAGCGTGCCGGTGGAAGCCGCGATATAGGCCTGGATGCGGTCCAGCGTATCGATGGTGATGCGCTTGCCCTCGCGCAGCCGCTGCACGAGCTTGCCGTCGTTCACGGCCCGCCGGCCGAACGTCGATTCCGCCATGTCCGACTGGCGGCAGAACTCCGTGATCTGGGCGAGCAGCTGGTCGTTCTTCATTCGGTCCGACGGGTGGGAAATGCAAGTGGGCAGCGCGCCCTTGGCCCAACCTCCTAGCACCATCTGCCCACCATTGGAAAGAGCCTGAACCCGGACCCTTCCGGACGCAACAAACCGGATAGGTTCCTGCCTCTCGTCCCCACGGTCCGTGCCGATGCGCCGCTCCCTCCTGCTGCTGATACCGCTGCTGGCTGCCCTCTGGACGTCTCCCGGCCTCGCCCAGTCGAAGTCCCAGCTCGGCCTGCTCTGCACCACCGAGACGACGCCTGCGGACCAGATGATCGCCGCCTGCAACAAGATCATCGCGCTGAAGGTGTTTTCCGGCAGCCAGCTGGCGACGATCTATTTCTGGCGCGCGGTCGGCTGGAACAAGAAGGGCGACTACACCCACGTGATCGCCGATGCCACCGAGGCGCTGCGGCTGGCACCGGCGCAGGCGATCTACAATCTGCGCGGCTCGGCCTACTACGACAAAGGCGAGTACGAGATCGCGATCGCCGACTTCAACGACGCCATCAAGAGCGGCGCGCCGAGCGGCACGCTCTTCCACAACCGCGGCAACGCCTATCGCGGCACCGGCGACTACGCCAAGGCGATCGCCGACTACGACCAGGCGATCAGGCTGATGCCGAAATCCGCGCTGTCCTGGCAGAATCGCGGCATCTCCAAGGAAGCGACCGGCGACCTCGACGGCGCGCTTGGCGACATCAACGAGGCGATCCGGCTCGATCCGGCGCTGGCCTCGCCGCTGATCAACCGCAGTGTGATCTGGCGCGCCAAGGGCCATCTCGACCGCGCCGTCGCCGACGCTTCGGAGGCGGTCCGGCTCGCGCAGAATCCGCCGGCCAACGTGATGACGCCGCCGGGCAGCGTCGTCATCGCTGCCCATGTGCATCGTGCGCTGGCCTATGAGGCCAAGGGCGAGTTCGACGCGGCCAAGGCGGATTACGCCGCGGCGCTGACGCCGACCGCATCCGATGCCGGCAGCAAGGCCAACCAGGCCACCGCCAGGGTGCGTCTGTCGCTGCTGTCGGAGGCGGTGGTGCGCCCCCAGCCGCGGCCGGAATCCACGGCCCCTCCTCGGCCGCAGCGGCGCCGACGGGGCAGCGCATGGCGCTGGTCATCGGCAACGGGGCCTACGCTCACGTGCAGCCACTGCCCAATCCGCCGCGCGATGCGCGAGCAATCGCCAGGAGCCTGCGCGACATCGGCTTCACGGTGACTGAGGGCATCGATCTCGACCGCGCGGCGATGCAGGCCAAGACGCGCGACTTCCTGCGCGAGGCGACGCGGGCGCAGGTGGCCGTCGTGTTCTATGCCGGCCACGGCGTGCAGATCGACGGCCGCAACTATCTCCTGCCCACCGACATCGCACCGTCCGCGGGCAGCGATGTGGTCACGGCAATGGTCGACATGGACCAGATCCTGGCCGGGCTCGACGACCAGGTCCGCACCAACATCCTGATCCTCGATGCCTGCCGCAACAATCCGTTCGCGCCACCGGAGACGGCAAGCGCCGGACCCGGCCGGGGTCTCAGCGCCACCGGGCTGGCCGCACCATCGTCGCTCGGTGCTGGCGCGACGTCCGGGGCCGGCACGCTGATCGCGTTCGCGACCGCGCCGGGCAAGGTCGCGCTCGACGGCGACGGCGACAACAGCCCGTTCTCGGCGGCGCTGACCCGCCACATCGGCACGCCCGGGCTCGAGGTGCAGCAGATGCTGACGCGCGTACGCGCCGAGGTCGTGGCCGGCACCAAGAACCGGCAGGTGCCGTGGTCGAATTCCTCGCTGCTTGGCGAAGTCTATCTGGCGGCGAGATAAACCTGCGGCTGGGCAGGCACTGCCACAGCCCGACCATCACAGCCCGCGAGACAGGTGCGGCACGCCCGAATCCTGATATCCTTTCTGAACAATGGAGACCAAGCGTGTCGCCGTCGGCCCGCCGCATCGCCGACACGATCCGCTAGCAACAAGTTCGTCTCGAAGGATGAGGGAGGCTCGCATGATCGGTCGTTTCGTTGTCGGACTAGGTGTGTCGCTCGCGCTGGCGGCAGGCCCGGCGCTCGCCGACGATGTCAGCGGCGTCTGGCTGCGCGAAAGCGGCGCCTCCAAGGTCAGATTCGCGCCCTGCGGCGGCGCCATCTGCGGCACGCTGGTCTGGATCAAGGAAGGCACGGTTACCCCCGCCAAGGTCGGCCAGCGGCTGTTCTCCGGCATGAAGCCGACCGGACCCAACGCCTGGGCCGGCAGCTACAGCAATCCCGACGACGGCAAGACCTACGATGCCAAGATGACCCTGTCCGGCGGCACGCTGACCACGGCCGGCTGCGCCTTCGGCGGCGTCATCTGCCGTTCCTCGACCTGGACGCGGACGAATTAGAGCTCCGTTTGCGAATTCATACTACGGTCGGGTCACATCAGGGCATCGATCGTCCATATGGCAGCGAAAACGCAGGCGCGGCTGGGATTCGTGCTGTTTGCGGTGATCACCGCGGCAGCCGCGACGTTCGTGCTGGCACGCCGCTCGGCGACACCGTCCGGCAGCGACCACCGCATGGTCCGCCAGCTCGTCGTCCACTACAATCTGCTGGCTCGCCCCGATGACCCGATCATCGTGCTCGGTGACAGCATCGTCGAGGCGGCGACGCTGCCGGCCAGCGCCTGCGGGCATCCGGTCGTCAACGCCGGTCTCGCCGGCGCCGGGACGCGCAGCGATCTCGCCGGCTGGCTGAAGCCCGCACTCGGGCCGAAACGGCCGTTCGCGATCATCGTCTCGCTCGGCGTGAACGACGCGCTGGCCGCCAAGCCCGACTCCAGCGAGGTCTTCGCTGCGCGCTACGAGGCCCTGCTGCGCGAGCTGTCAAAGCTCACCACGCGCATCTTCATCGCCGAGTTTCCCTCCGTCGAGGCGCGCGGGCCATTCACGCCGGCCATGGAGAAGGCCGCCGCGGCGAGCATCACCGGCTATCGCGCCGTGCTGCCGGACCTCGCAAGGCGCACCGGCGCGACCTTCCTGCCCCTGCCGCCGATGGAATCGCCGTTCACGCTCGAAGGCATCCATCTGAATGCCACGGGCTATCGGTCCTGGGACCAGGCGATCCTGCAAGGAACCGAGCTCGCCTGCCGCTGATCCGCAGGCTGCGAAAACATTCCTTCACTTCGCGCCGGCTAGGATTGGGCGCACATCCCGTCGAGACGGTTAACGATCACCGCATGGCCCTGCCTCACACATCGACATCGTCTGGGACTCACAAGCTGCTCGGGCTCGAGCTGCTGCGTTTCATCGCCACGATCTCGGTGCTGTTGTGGCACTATCCGCACTTCGCCTACGTCGCCGACGCGCCGGTCGATCTCGTCCGAAGCGAATTGCCATTCTACCGCGTGCTGTTCCCGTTCTACGAGCTCGGCGAATACGGCGTGGTGATCTTCTGGTGCATCTCCGGGTTCATCTTCTTCTGGAAGTACAGCGCGCTCATCCCGGATGGCGCGGTCGACGGCTGGACCTTCTTCGTCAACCGGCTGTCGCGGCTCTCTCCGCTGCATCTCGCAACGCTGCTGCTGGTCGCGGGGCTGCAGGCCCTCTATGTCGCGCAGCACGGCTTCTTCTTCGTCTACCAGAGCAACGATCTCGCTCATTTCGTCGCCCAGCTTTTCATGGCGAGCGACTGGCTGCCGCCGACCGGGGTCAGCTTCAACGGCCCGATCTGGTCGGTCTCGATCGAGGTGCTGGTCTATGCCGCGTTCTTCCTGGCGCTGCGTTTCGTCACCGCATCGCCGCTGTTGAACCTGGCGATGATCCTGGCCGGGATCGCGAGCGGGACGCTGGTCGGAAAATGTTTCGTGTTCTTCTATGCTGGTGGCCTCGCCGCGATGGCGCGGCAGAGCGTTGCCGATGCCCCGTACCGGCCAAAACTGGAGGCGCTCGCCGCCTGCGCCGTCGTCGGCATTCCCTTGGCGCTGCGGGTGTCAGGCATCGCGCTCGCCGAGCGCGCGGCAGCGCTCCTGCTCGTCTACACACCGCTCCTGTTGTTCGTCTGCACAACCCCGCTGACACTGCCCAAGCGTGTCGAAGATCTGCTGCAGGCCGCGGGCAACATGACCTATTCGTGCTACCTGCTGCACTTCCCGATCCAGCTCATGATCGCGCTGGCATTCGCGTCCTGGGGCCAACCGATCCCGTACGGCAGCCAGCTGTTCTGGATCGGCTTCATGGGACTGACCCTGACGGCGGCATATCTCACTTATGCCGGCTTCGAGGCCCCGGCGCAGCGGCTGATCCGCCGCACGCTGCTGCGCAAAAACGAAGCGGGGCGGATTGCTCCGGCCCCGCTCCCACGTCATTGATCATCGCCTGATCGCCAGGCGCGCTGCCTCAGGCAGCTGATTACTTGCCCCAGATCTCCTCGGCGAGCTCGACGCAGAGGCGCAGCTTGGCCCACTGCTCTTCCTCGCTCAGGATGTTGCCTTCCTCGGTGGAGGCAAAGCCGCATTGCGGCGACAGCGCGAGCTGGTCCAGCGGGGCGAACTTCGAGGCCTCTTCCAGGCGGCGCTTGATGTCGTCCTTCTTCTCGAGCTCGCCGACCTTCGAGGTGACGAGACCGACGACGACGACCTTGTTGCCCTTGGGCAGGAAGCGCAGCGGCTCGAAGCCGCCGGCACGCTCGCTGTCATATTCCAGGAAATAGCCGTCGTAGTTGGTATTGGCGAGCATGGTCTCCGCAACCGGCTCGTAGCCGCCCGAGGAGATCCACGTCGAGCGGAAATTGCCGCGGCAGACATGGGTGGTGATGGTCATGTCGGCGGGACGCTCGGCGATCGCGTAGTTGATGATGCGCGAATAGATCTGCTGCAGGCCGTCGGGATTGTCGCCGCGCTCGCGCGCCTTCTTCAGCTCGTCCTGCGAGCACAGATAGGCCCACACGGTGTCGTCGAACTGCAGATAGCGGCAGCCGGCGTCGTAGAACGCCTTCACGGCCTTGCGGTAGGTCTTGCCGAGATCCTCGTAGAAGGCGTCGAGATCGGGATAGACGTCCTTGGAGATCGATTTGCGGCCGCCTCGGAAGTGCAGCACGGCCGGCGACGGGATCGTCATCTTCGCCGTCACATGCGCCGTATCGGCGTGCTTCTTCAGGAAGCGGAAATGGTCGAGCATCGGATGATCGGCCGGGAAGTCGAGCTTGCCGATAACGCGCACCGCGTCATGACGGGTCTGCACGCCGGTGAACTGAATACCGGCGTCCGGGTGAAACAGCTCGCAGCCGGTCAGCTTGGCGAGGAAGTCGAAATGCCACCAGGAGCGGCGGAACTCGCCGTCGGTCGCAAGCTTCAGGCCGGTCGAGGCCTGGCGATGCACGACCTTCTCGATCTCCATGTCCTCGATCTTTGCGAGGTCGGCCGCCGAGATCTCGCCCTTCTCGAGCTTGGCGCGGGCTTCCTTGATCTTCTGCGGCCGCAAGAGGCTGCCGACTTCGTCGGCGCGGAATGGGGGCTTGGTGCGTTGCATGTGCTCACTCCTTGGAAGGCGTCGATTCGTTGGATAGGGTTGTTGGACCGGCCGCGATCTGTCCTGGCTGGTCACCTGGGCAAAGCGTGATGGACTGGGTCCATCCCCTACCCCGTATCCGGTCGGTATACAATTCTGTCGAAGAGAGATCGTGGAGAGGCACGGCGCGATCCATGCCAGGTGCGGTGGTCTGGCCAATTCCGACCGCGTTCGATGGGCAATCTTGAGGTGACCCCATCAAATCCGTCTCCAGGCAAAGCGCCCTCGGGATAACGAGGCTCCGGCCGCCAGGACGTCACAACTGGATTCTGCATACCGATGTTGACGACGGCCGCGCCATACCGCCAGACCTTCCGCGCGACCTCGGTCGATTGCGCGAGCCACGCTGTCCCCGCAACCAATGATGACGCTTCGGCTCGTCGCGTTCAAGCCTATCGATCAGGTCAGTGCGCGGCGGCGCTCGCGACGCCGAGATGCCGCTCCAGGGGCGCCGGATCGGCCTTCAAGGCGCTCGACGGCGCATCGTGCACGATGGTGCCGCGCTCCAGGATCACGACACGGTCGGCCAGCGCCAGCAGCTTCTGCGCGTGCTGCTCGACGATGATGGAGCACAGCCCGCCGGCGCGGCTAATGGTGCCGATCGCAGCCAGCAGCTCCTCGACGATGATCGGCGCGAGGCCTTCGGTCGGCTCATCCAGCAGCAGCACCTTGGGATTGAGCGTCAGCGCGCGGCCGATCGCCAGCATCTGCTGCTCGCCGCCGGAAAGCTGGTTGCCGAAATTGTTGCGCCGCTCCTTGAGCCGCGGAAACATCTGGTAGACGCGCTCGACCGTCCAGGGTCCGGGCTGCGCCACCGCGGTCATGTTCTCCTCCACCGTGAGCGAGCGGAAGATGTTGCGCTCCTGCGGCACCCAGCCGATGCCGGCGCGGGCGCGCTGGTCGGCGCGAAGAGCCGTGATGTCGGTGCCGGCCAACGCGAGCTTGCCGGAGAAGCGGCGGGTGACTCCGACGATGGAGTTGATCAGCGTGGTCTTGCCGGTGCCGTTGCGGCCAAGCAGCGCCAGCACCTGCCCCTCGGGCAGCTTCAGCGACATGTCCGGCAGCACGACCGCCTGGCCGTAGCCGGCGCGCAGGTTCTCGATTGTCAGCAGATCGGTCATCACGCGGCCTCGCCGAGATAGACGGCCTTGACCTGCGGATCGCGCGCGACCTCGTCGGGCGCGCCCTCGACCAGCAGCGCGCCGGAGACGAGAACCGAGATGCGGTCGGCGAAGGAGAAGACGAGATCCATGTCGTGCTCGATCAAGAGCACCGTCACGTCGCGCGGCAGCGCCGCGACGGCGGCGAGAATATCCTTGCGCTCGCCCTCGGGCACGCCGGCGGCGGGCTCGTCGAGGAGCAGAACGCGCGGGCGCGCGGCGATCGCGACCGCGATCTCCAGCAGGCGCTGCTTGCCATAGGGCAAGGTCGAGGTGCGATCGTTCATCACGTCGAGTAGCCGGAAGCGTTCCAAGGTCTCGGCGATCTCGGCATTGATGTCGTCGCGCGTGCCCATGCGCCGCCACCAGTTGCCGCCGCCGCCGAGTCGCTCGGAGACCGCGAGCCCGATCGTCTCCAGCGGCGTGAGGTCCGGATAGAGCTGGTTGATCTGGAAGGTGCGCGACAGGCCGCGCAGCACGCGCTTGTGCACGGGCAGGTCGGTGATGTCCTGGCCTTCGAGCAGGATGCGCCCCGCGCTCGGCTCCAGCACGCCGGTGAGCTGATTGATGACCGTGGTCTTGCCGGCGCCGTTCGGACCGATCAGCGCATGGCGCGCGCCCGGCGCGATCTGCAGCGACAGATTGCGGGTGACATGGAGGCCGCCGAAATGCTTGTCGAGGCCGCGGGTTTCCAATGCGTAGGTCATGGCGCCTCGTTATCGGTGAGGGCCACCGCGGCCTTGCGGCCGGCGATCTGCCGAAGGATGAGATTGGGCAGCCACAGCGCATAGGCGTGGATGCGATGGCGGCCGACCAGAACGATGACGACGAGCACGAGGCCGATCCAGAACATCCAGTATTGCGGCGTGATCCACTGGAACAGCTCCTGCAGCATCCGGAACACGGCGGCGCCGATCAGCCCGCCATAGAGATAGCCGGATCCGCCGATGACCAGCATCAGCACGAGGTCGGCGGAGCGCTCGAACGAGAACACGTCGAGCGAGGCCAGCGCCGTGGTCTGGGTGAACAGCGCCCCGGCAATGCCGGCGTAGAACGCGCCGACGGTGTAGATCGCGATCAGGCGCTTGTTGACGGGAATGCCGACGGCGGCGGCGCGCAACGGATTGTTCTTGATCGCGCGCAGCGACAGACCGAAGGGGGAATGCACGATTGTCCGCGCCAGCAGGAACAGCACGAACAGCACCGCGAGCGCATAGAAGAACCCGGTCTTGCCGAACATGTCGAAGGCGAACACGCCGAAGATCGGCTGGATGTCGATGCCCTGGAGACCGTCGGTACCGCCGGTGATGTTGGAGAAGCGCTCCGCCAGCGCCTCCATCAACAGCGCGATGCCGAGCGTCACCATCAGCCGCGTCAGGTCGACGCCGCGGATGACCAGGAAGCTGGTGGCGAAGCCAAGCACGGTGGCGGCGAGGCCGGCCACGATCAGCGCCAACACCGGCTCGTTGATGATGCCGTGCACCGAGAGCAGGCCCGCGCAATAGGCGCCGACGCCGAAGAAGGCGGCGTGGCCGAGCGAGACGATGCCGGCATAGCCGAGGATCAGGTCGAGCGACAGCGCGAACAGCGCCAGCCGCAGGATCTCGGTCATGATCAGGTAGCGCGAGGGAAACGCCAGTCCGACCGCCAGCACGACGATCCAGAAGGCGAACTCGCTCCAGTGCCAGCGGCCGTGCTGCCTGGCGTGAAATCCGACCTCGGTTTGTGCGTTCGTGGTCATGCGATCCTCACCGCGTCGCCGTGCGGCCGAACAGGCCGTTCGGACGCCAGATCAGGATCACGATCATGATGGTGTAGATGACGAAGGGGCCGAGCTTCGGCACGTAGTATTTGCCGGCGACGTCGCCGATGCCGAGCAGCAGCGAGGCAAGGAACGGGCCGGTGATCGACGACGAGCCGCCCACGGTGACCACGATCAGGAAGTAGATCATGAACTTCAGCGGGAAGTATGGATCGAGGCCGAGGATCTCGGCGCTGAGCGCGCCGCCCAGGCCGGCGAGCCCGCAGCCGAACGCGAAGGTGAAGGCGAACACCTGCGGCACGTTGATGCCGAGGCCGCTCGCCGCGCGCGGATCATCGACGGCGGCACGCAGCCGGCTGCCGAACCGCGTCTTGGAGAGCACCAGCTGCAGCCCCACCGTGAGCAGCCCGCAGATGACGATGATCATCAGCCGATAGCGGCCGATGCCAACGCCGAAGACGTCGAACTGGCCCTGCAGCACGTCGGGCAGATTGATGAAGATTCGCGAGGAGCCCATGATGTAGTCGACCGCGGCCACCGTCATGAAGACGAGCCCGATCGAGAACAGCACCTGGTCGAGATGGCTGCGCGCATAGAGATGCTGATAGAGCGTCCGCTCCAGCAGCGCGCCGATCATGGCGCTCGCGACGAAGGCCAGCGGCAGCGCCGCGAAGAACGGCCATCCCATCCGGTTGACGAGCACGGCGCAGACGTAGCCGCCGGCCATGGCGAAGGCGCCATGGGCGAGGTTGACGAAGTTCATCAGGCCGAGCGTCACGGCGAGCCCGCAGGCCAGCACGAACAGCAGCATGCCGTAGGCGACGCCGTCGAAGAGGTTGGTGAGGATGGCGGTCATGGAGTCTAGTTTCAGTCCCCAGTCATCCCTTCATCCGAAGGGCATGCATTCAATGCTTGCTCGGTCTGCGCCTCCCCCGCCTGCGGGGGGAGGTCGGATCGCATCTGAACGATGTAATCCGGGTGGGGGACATCTCTCCACACGACGCGTGTGCCGTGGGGTACCCCCACCCCAGCCCTCCCCCGCACGCGGGGGAGGGAGCGCACCGTTCGTGCGCGCTCGAGATGACGCCTATCGCGTCACTTCTTGGCCTTGCCCGGATCCTTGACGGCCTCGAAGGTCTGGAACTCGACGTTGTAGAGCTCGCCGTCGACCTTCTCGACCTTGCGGATGTAGACGTTCTGAACGATGTCGCGCGTCTCCGGATCGATCGAGATGGGACCGCGTGGGCTCTCCCAGGCCATGCCCTTCATCGCCGCAAGCAGGGAATCGCCGTCGGTCTTGCCACCGGTCTTCTTCAGCGCCTCGTAGATCAGATGGATGCCGTCGTAACCGCCGACCGCCATGAAGCCCGGACGGCTGTTGAACGCCTTCTTGTAGGCCGCGACGAACTCCTTGTTCTTCGCCGACGGATGCGCCGCCGAATAGATGTGCGCGGTGACGGCGCCGAGCACGGCGTCGCCCATGTCGTTGAGCAGGTCGTCGTCGGTGACGTCACCCGGTCCGATCACCTTGATGCCGCTCTTGTCGAGGCCGCGCTCGGCATATTGTTTCATGAAGTTGCCGCCCTGGCCGGCCGGCACGAACACGAACATGGCGTCCGGCTTGGCGTCCTTCATGCGCTGCAGGAACGGAGCGAAGTCGGGGTTCGCCAGCGGAACCTTGATTTCCTCGACGATCTCGCCGCCGCCGGCGGTGAAATGCTCCTTGAACGAGGCCAGCGCGTCGTTGCCCGGCGCGTAGTCCGAGGTCAGCGTGGCGACCTTCTTGATGCCGTTCTTGACCGCCCAGTCGCCGATGATCGTCGAGGACTGCGGCAGCGTGAAGCTGGTGCGGACGATGTAGGGCGACTTCTCGGTGATGATGGAGGTGCCGGCGGCCATGACGACTTCCGGGATCTTGCCCTGGGTGGCAAGCGGCGCGGCGGCGAAGGCCGCCGGTGTCACGCCGAAGCCGGCGATGACGTTGACCTTGTCGTTGACGATCAGCTCCTGCGCCAGACGCTTGGTGTTGTCCGGCAGCGCCGCGTCGTCCTTGAGGATGACCTGGATCTTCTTGCCGGCGACGGTGTCGCCGTTCTGCTGCATGTAGAGCTTGATGGCATTGTCGATCTGCTTGCCGGTCGACGCCTGGCCGCCGGTCATCGGCACGATCAGGCCGATCTTGAACACGTCTTCGGCCCGCGCCGCACCGGACGCGAGCGCAGCCGCGGCGAGCGCCGCACTGGCGGCGAGCGTCAGTGTCTTGTTTCGCACGAACATTGAAACTACCTCCCTGGTCGGATCAGGACCGCAGCCCCCGGCCATTGTTGTCTTAACCGTGCGATCTCGTTCACGATATCGCGGGCGCATCGCTGCGGACTTGGGACCCCGTTGTCAATGGCGATCATGGGAGGCTTCGTGAACGGTAGGTTTCCGCAACGGACCACCGATCCGTGATTGGTATATTAATACCCAAACCATCGAACGGCCAAATTTTACCAATTGATGGCAAGTCGTTAGGGTCCGGGCCGCGGGTCGCCCGCAGCATGAAAGGTCCCCCGTCAATGCCGGCCAGACGCCCCCACCGGACCAGGCTCTTTCCGGCCGCGATGATGCTTCTGGCCGCGGCCGGGCCGATCCTCGCCGGCTGCTCGTCGATCAATGAGAAGGTCGGCGCGGGGATGGGCGATCTGATGCCGCAATGGGCCGGCGGCCTGCCGGCCGACGCGCCACCCCGGCCGGGCACCCCCGAATACGACCGGTTCATGCAGGAGCGCGAGCGGCAGCGGCAGTTGCCGGCCGCCGAACGCGACAAGCAGACGCAGTCCAACGCCAACGCGCAGGCGACCGCCCCCGGCCGCTGACGGCGGCGACATCAATCCATGAAGACGACGGTCTTGCGGCCGTTGAGGATGACGCGGTCCTCGAGGTGATAGCGGATCGCCCGCGCCAGCACGCGCCGCTCGATGTCGCGGCCCTTGCGCACGAGATCGTCGGGGGTGTCGCGATGGCTGATTCGCTCGACGTCCTGGTCGATGATCGGGCCCTCGTCGAGATCGCGGGTGACGTAATGGGCGGTAGCGCCGATCAGCTTGACGCCGCGCTCATAGGCCTGGTGGTAGGGTTTCGCGCCCTTGAAGCCCGGCAGGAACGAATGGTGGATGTTGATGCAGCGGCCGGACAGGCTCGCTGACATCTCGTCCGACAGGATCTGCATGTAGCGCGCGAGCACGACGAGATCGGTCTCGGTTTCCTCGACCAGCTTCAGGATCGCCTGCTCCTGGTCGCGCTTGGTGTCCTTGGTGACGGGCATGTGGTGGAACGGAATGTCGCCGAAATCGAGCCCGGCATAGGTCTCGCGCGGATGGTTGGAGACGATCGCGGTCGGGATCATCGCGAGGTCGCGGGTCCGCCAGCGATAGAGGATGTCGACCAGGCAATGGTCAAACTTGGACACCAGCAGCATCACCCGGCGCTGCCCGGCGCGGTCGCGCATCTGCCAGTCCATCGCAAAGCGTTCGGCAATCGCGGCGAATCCGGTCTGCAGCGCCGGCAGGTTGACCGCGAGGTCGGCCGCCGTGAACACCACGCGCATGAAGAAATGACCCGTCTCGAAGTCGCCGAACTGCTGGGCGTCGAGAATATTCTGGCCGTTATGGGCGAGGAAGGTGGAGACGGCCGAGACGATCCCGGGACGATCCGGGCAGGACAGAGTCAGGACATATTGGTGGTCGGACATGGCGTGACGTTACCGGGCGGATGACGAAGGGGTGAATGATGCGGCAGGCTTGGCGCCCGTTCGGGCCCTGCTCTATCACCCTCCGCGCGCTTGCGCCAACGCTCGGCCCGTGGGCAGGATGAACAAAACATCAACTCTCAAACTTCGAGCATCGTCATGGCTGACAGGCTGACCGGCAACCGCATCCTGATCCTGGAAACCCGCGAGGAGGCGCAGTTCTCGCGGCTGCTCGCCGAGCAGGGCGCGGACGTGCTGCAATGTCCGATGTTCACGATCGAGGATGCGCCGGACCCGGCGCCGATCGAAGCCTGGATTCGCCGCTGTAACGAACGGCCGTTCGACGATCTCGTGCTGATGACCGGCGAGGGCCTCAGGCGGCTGATGACGGTGGCGCGCCGGATCGGCGTCGAGGCCGAGTTCATCGACGCGATCGGCAAGGCCCGGACCTTCACCCGCGGCCCCAAGCCGGGGCGCGCCTTGCGCGAGCTCGGCCTGGAGGCGCAGGTCACCACGGAGAAGCCGACCTCGGAAGGCGTGGCCGAACTGCTGGCGAGCTACGACCTCGCGGGCCATCGGCTCGGCCTGCAGCTTTATCCCGACAAGGATCATTCGGCGCTGATCAGTGCGATCAAGGCGGGTGGCGCCGAGGTCGATCCGGTGCTGCCCTATGTCTATGATGCCAAGGCGGCGGATGCGAACATCCTCACCGCGATCGACGAGATGATCGCCGGCAAGGTTGACGCGATCGCGCTGACGAGTTCCGGCCAGCCGCGGCGGCTGTTCGACGTCGCCAGGGCGCACGGCGTCGAGGCACGCCTGCGTGAGGGACTGGCACGCACGCAGATCGCCTCCGTCGGGCCTGTGGTGACGGAGGAGCTGGCTGCGCATGGGCTGACGCCGTCGATCACACCGGCGGGCGAGGCCTATTTCATGAAGCCGCTGATCTCGGCGATGGCCAAGGCGCTGGGTGTGAAAGTGCCGCCAGCGGCGCGTTACTAACAGTGTCGTCCCGGGCTTGACCCCGGACCTATAGCCACCGATCGCGATGAGGCAGGCAACTACCAGCCCCGTTCCCAGATAGCGTCCGCGGTATGGGTCCCGGCGTTCGCCGGGACGACAGCGGAGGGTTAGGGGGCGGCCTGCCCCGTCTCCTGCAGAAACGCTTGATACGCGCACGCGATGCCTTCCTTCAGCGACGTCGTCGCGCGCCAGCCAAGCTTTGCCAGCCGCGAGATGTCGAGCAGCTTGCGCGGCGTGCCATCGGGGCGTGAGGGATCGAAGCTGATCCGTCCCTGATAGCCGACCGTCGCCGCAACCACACGGGCGAAATCGGCAATCGTGATGTCCTCGCCGGTGCCGATGTTGACCAGCCCCGCCTCCGAATAGGTCTTCATCAGGTACACGCAGGCATCGGCCATGTCGTCGACATAGAGGAATTCGCGCCGCGGCGTCCCCGTGCCCCAGACCACCACCTCCGGCGCATCGGCGAGCCTCGCCTCATGGAAGCGGCGGATCAGCGCCGCAACGACGTGGCTGTACTCGGGATGGTAGTTGTCGCCGGGACCATAGAGATTGGTCGGCATCACGTTGATGAAGTCGGCGCCGTACTGGCTGCGATAGGCCTCGACCATCTTGATGCCGGCGATCTTGGCGATTGCATAGGGCTCGTTGGTCGGCTCCAGCGGCCCGGTCAGCATCGAATCCTCGCGCAACGGCTGGGGGGCGAGCTTGGGATAGATGCAGGAGGACCCGAGAAACATCAGCTTCTCGGCGCCGTTCACATGCGCGGCGTGGATGACGTTGGTGGCGATGGCGATGTTCTCGTAGATGAACTCGGCACGCAGCGTGTTGTTGGCGACGATGCCGCCGACCTTCGCCGCGGCGAGGAAAACGGCCTGCGGCCGGGCGCGCGCAAACCATGAGAACACCGCCGCCTGGTCGCGCAGATCGACCTCGCTGCGCGGCACCGTCAGCAGTTCGACGCCTTCGCTCGCCAACCGCCGCACCAGCGCGCTGCCGACCATGCCGCGATGGCCGGCGACGAAGACACGCTTGCCGCGGAGATCAAATGGCGTGGCCACTGCTCGCCTCCCGCCGTGCGGCGCACAGATCGCTGGCGACCATCTCCTTGACCAGTTGGGCGAAGCTCGTCCTTGGTTTCCATCCGAGCTTGTCGCGCGCCTTGCTGCAATCGCCGATCAGGAGGTCGACCTCGGTCGGGCGGAAATAGGTCGGGTCGATCCGCACCACCGCCTTGCCGGATCTCGCGTCGATCCCGGTCTCCTCGACCCCCTCGCCGCGCCATTCGATGCGGCGATCGACCTCGGCGAAGGCGAGCTCGACCAGCTCGCGCACCGAATGGGTCTCGCCGGTCGCCAGCACGAAATCGTCAGGCGTATCGGCCTGCAGGATACGGTGCATGCCCTCGACATAATCGCGCGCATGGCCCCAGTCGCGCTTGGCCTCGAGATTGCCGAGATAGATCGTCTCCTCCAGGCCGGTCTCGATGCGGGCGACGCCGCGGGTGATCTTGCGGGTCACGAAGGTCTCGCCACGGATCGGGCTCTCGTGGTTGAACAGGATGCCGTTGCAGGCGAACATCCCATAGGCCTCGCGATAGTTCACCGTGATCCAGTAGCCGTAGAGCTTGGCGCAGCCATAGGGCGAGCGCGGATAGAACGGCGTGGTCTCCCGCTGCGGGATCTCCTGCACCAGGCCGTACAGCTCCGAGGTCGAGGCCTGGTAGAACCGCGTCTGCTTCTCCATGCCGAGAATGCGAATGGCTTCCAACAAGCGCAGAACCCCGAGCGCGTCGGCATTGGCCGTGTATTCCGGACTCTCGAAGCTGACGCCGACATGGCTCTGGGCCGCGAGATTGTAGATCTCGTCGGGGCGGATCTGCTGCACCAGCCGGATCAGGTTGGTGGAATCGGTCATGTCGCCGTAATGCAGCAGGAACGGGACGTTGCCTTCGTGCGGATCCTGGTAGAGATGATCCACTCGCGCGGTATTGAAGGACGATGACCGCCGCTTGATGCCGTGCACAGTGTAGCCAAGGCCGAGCAGATATTCGGCCAGATAGGCGCCGTCCTGGCCCGTGACGCCCGTGATCAGGGCCACGCGGCCGCTGCAATCCTTCCCCGCCATACTCACTCCAACACCGTCGCGCCCCCTCGGGCCGAAGTTCCCGGCGAGCAGTCCACAGCCGAAGCCGCCGGTCAAGCTCGACGGAAAACAAGGCGTTGGATCAATCCCGTATCGGCGCGACGCAAGGCGGGATCTAGTCCCCGTAGCAGCGCAGCCGGTCGAGATCGAGCACGGTCACCCCGCCATATTCGACGCGCAGCAGGCCCTCCCGCTCCAGCGTCTTGAGGCATTGATTTGCGTTCTGCCGGGACAGGCCCGACAGCGCGCCGATCTCCTCCTGGGTGATCTCCAGGTGGCGGGTCGTATTCGGGTAGAGGATCGGATTGAACAGTGACGCGATGCTGCGGGCGAGCCGTGCCGTCGCATCCAGCGTGCGGCCGACCTCGACCAGGCCGATGAACTGGCCGAGCCGCTCGTTGAGCTGGGTGACGAGGAAGCGATTGAAGCCGACGCTGTTCTCGAACAGCCACATGAAGGTCGGCCGCTCCATCAGCGCGACGCGCGTATCGCGCAGCGCCACGACGTCATAGCGGCGCGGCTCGTTCTTCAGCACGCTGCCCTCGCCGAACCAGGCGCCGGCCGACATGCCGGCGAATGTCGTCGCCTTGCCACCGCGCGACACCGTGCTCATGCGCGCCAGACCCGTGACGATCCCGGTCCAGTAGTCGAATTGGTCGCCGCGGACGAAGATGTGTTCGTTGGCCGCAAACGACCGCTCGACGACGCCGGCCGCGGCCGTGTCGATTTCCTCGGGCTTCAAATGGCGGGACCAGGGCGCGATGCGCAGAAGGGTATCGGGAGAGATCAAGCCGTCATCTCGTCTCGTCGAAGCTCGCGGCAGCCATATTGCATCGCAACAATCCAGCGGTGAATTTAGCCTGGGAAATGTCAGGCGCAAGACAGTTCCTGATAGCGCTTTCCCCTATCGAGGGCCACTGCTCTCGACTCGCGCCTCCGATGAGGTGCATCCGAGATGCGGCAAAATGCGCCCGCCCGGGTGGCCCGTCATTCGTCGGATGGCGCGGAACCGATGCCCGGGATAGGATTGCAGCCGACGCGACGAGCTCAACGTCGCGCGACACGATGCCTTGAAGAGCGCGCCAAGCGCCCAAGACAATTCGGGAGGACGACTTGGACTATACGTTGGAAGCGCGCGGAGTGTCGCTGCGTTTCGGTGGGGTGCGGGCCCTGACCGACGTCAGCTTCGGCGTGCGCGAGGGCGAGTTGTTCTCGATCATCGGCCCGAACGGTGCCGGCAAGACTTCGATCGTCAACTGCATCTCCGGCCGCTACAAGCCGACCGAGGGCCGCCTGTTCCATCGCGGCCGCGACATCACCGGCCTGCCGCCGAGCGCGCGCGCAAATATCGGCATCGGCCGCACCTTCCAGAACCTCGCCCTCTTCCACCACATGAGCGTGCTCGACAACATCATGGTCGGGCGCCATCACCTCTTGAAGAACAACTTCCTCACCGGCTCTCTGTATTGGCTCACCGGCGCGCGGCGCGAGGAGCTGAAGCACCGCGAGAAGGTCGAGCAGATCATCGACTTCCTCGACCTGCAGTCGGTGCGCAAGGCGCCGGCCGGCACGCTCTCCTATGGCCTGCGCAAGCGCGTCGAGCTCGCCCGCGCCATGGCGCTGGAGCCACATCTCATTCTCCTCGACGAGCCGATGGCCGGCATGAACTTCGAGGAGAAGGAGGACATGGCGCGCTACATCGTCGACCTCAACGAGGAATACGGCATGACCGTCGTGATGATTGAGCACGACATGGGCGTGGTGATGGACATTTCCCACCGCGTCATGGTGCTGGATTTCGGCCGCAAGATCGCCGAGGGCGACCCGGCCGCGGTGCTCGCCGATCCCCACGTCAAGCGCGCCTATCTCGGCGAGGAGGACGAACTGCTGGTCGATCCCGACGAGGCGCCGTCCATCGCGGAGGACGCGGCATGATGGACTATGCGGGTCGCGTCCGGCAGGCCGACACCTATCCGAAGCTGCTACGGCTGAACGCGAAAGAGCACGGGACGGAGATGGCGCTGCGCGAAAAGGATCTCGGGCTGTGGCGCACCTTCACCTGGGCCGACTACCAGGCGCGCGTGCGCGATTTCACGCTCGGCATGGTCGAGCTTGGGCTCGGCAAGGATGCCGTGATCGGAATCATCGGCGACAACCGGCCCGACTGGGTCGCGGCGGAGATCGCAACGCATGCGATCCGAGGCTACAGCCTCGGGCTCTATCGCGATGTGCTCGACGACGAGGCCGCCTACCTGCTCAATTACGGCGAGGCTCGGTTGGTGTTCGCCGAGGATGAGGAGCAGGTCGACAAGCTGCTCAACCTCGCCGAGCGCGTGCCGGCGCTCAAGCATATCGTCTATTCCGATCCGCGCGGCATGCGGAAGTATGACGATCCCAGGCTGATGCCGGCGGACAAGCTCGCTGAGCTCGGCCGCAATCGGGCGGCGCGCGAGCCGGATCTGTACGACCGCATGGTCGATGCGACCGTCGGCGACGACGTCGCCATTCTCTGCACCACCTCGGGCACGACCTCGCATCCGAAGCTCGCGATGCTCTCGGCCGCGCGCGTGCTCAAGCACTGCGCGACCTATCTCGCGTTCGATCCGAAGGGGCCGGAGGACGAATACGTTTCGGTGCTGCCGCTGCCCTGGATCATGGAACAGGTCTACGTGCTCGGCAAAGGACTGCTCTGCCGGATGAAGGTCAACTTCGTCGAAGAGCCCGACACGATGATGAACGACTTCCGCGAGATCGCGCCGACCTTCGTACTGTTTGCACCAAGGGTGTGGGAGCAGATCGCGGCCGACGTCCGTGCCGCCGTCATGGACGCCTCGCCGCTGAAGCAACGGCTCTACCATCTGGGCATGTCGACCGGCCTTGCGGCCCTGGAAAAGGGCCGGCATTCGAGCCTTGCCGACATGCTGCTGTTCCGTGCGCTGCGCGACCGGCTCGGCTTCACCCGGCTGCGCTCGGCTGCCACCGGCGGTGCCGCGCTCGGGCCCGATACGTTCAAGTTCTTTCGCGCCATGGGCGTGCCGCTGCGCACGCTCTACGGCCAGACCGAGCTGCTCGGGGCCTACACGCTGCATCCGGACGACAAGGTCGATCCCGACACGACCGGCGTGCCGATGGCTGACGACATCGAGATCAGGATCGACCAGCCCGACAGCCAGGGCATCGGCGAGATCCTGGTACGCCACCCGAACATGTTCCTGGGCTACTACAAGGCCCCGGAAGCCTCGACCGCCGACGTCAAGGACGGCTGGATGCATTCGGGCGACGCCGGCTATTTCAACGACGCGAAGCAGCTCGTCGTCATCGACCGCATCAAGGACCTCGCCGAGACCGCGCGCGGCGAGCGCTTCTCACCGCAATATATCGAGAACAAGCTGAAGTTCTCACCCTATATCGCCGAGGCCGTCGTGCTCGGCGCCGGCCGCGAGCACCTCGCCGCGATGATCTGCATCCGCTATTCGATCATCTCGAAATGGGCCGAGAAGAACCGCATCGCTTTCACCACCTATTCCGATCTCGCCTCGCGCAACGAGGTCTATGCGCTGCTGCAGAAGGAGGTCGAGACCGTCAATGCCCACCTGCCGCCGGCGCAGCGCATCTCCCGCTTCCTGCTGCTGTACAAGGAACTCGATGCCGACGACGGCGAACTCACACGTACGCGCAAGGTGCGCCGCAGCGTCATCAACGAGAAGTACGCCGATATCATCGACGGCATCTATGGCGGCAAGCCGGCGATCCCCGTCGACACGGTCATCCGCTTCCAGGACGGCACCACCCAGCGCATCCGCACCACGCTGAAGGTGGTGGACCTGGACAGCCACGGCCCCATGGCGGAGGCCGCAGAATGATGTGCTTATCGTCATATTCGGTCGTCCTGCGCGGGCTTGACCCGCGCATCCATCTTCTTGCCAACGCCTCTTTCACGATGGATCGCCGGGTCAAGCCCGGCGATGACGAGCAGCGCGAAACACTGCGCATGACTGCGCCCTCTCCCCTTGCGGGAGAGGGCATCTCGGCCGGTCAACGCAAACGCGGTCGGGTGAGGGGTCCCTCTCCTCTCGCTCGCCCGCGGAGAGAACCCCTCACCCGGCTGCGCTGCGCGCAGCCACCCTCTCCCACAAGGGGAGAGGGTAAGAGCCACGCCGGCTCGGCACACCCAATCGTCATGCGCGGGCTTGACCCGCGCAGCCATCCTCTTCCGAAAACGCTGGATCGCCGGGTCAAGCCCGGCGATGACGAGCGAGAACGATCATGAACACCGCCTTCCTCATCCAGCTCCTGGTCAACGGCCTCGTCGTCGGAACGCTCTATGGCGTGGTCGCGATGTCGTTCGTGCTGATCTACAAGGCGACCCAGGTCGTCAATTTCGCGCAAGGCGAGCTGCTCCTGATCGGCGCCTGGGTGTGCTGGGCATTGCTGACGAAATATCAGGTGCCGTTCTGGGTCGGCATGCCGCTGACGCTGGTCTTCATGTTCGCGTTCGGCATCGCGATCCAGGTTGTGATCCTCCGGCCGATGATCGGCGAGCCCATCATCTCCGTCATCATGGTCACGATCGGCCTGTCGACCGTGTTCCAGGCGGCGCTGAAATGGATGTTTGGCGTCAATCCGCAGCCGTTCCCGCCAGTGTTCGCCAGCACGTCCGTCGACCTGTTCGGACTGCAGATCCAGACGGTCTACGTCATGAGCCTCGTCGTGTCGCTGCTGATGATGCTCGGCATGGCCTGGTTCTTCAAGGCCTCCAAATATGGCCTTGCGATGCGCGCCACCGCCTTCAACCAGCAGGTCGCGCAATCGCTCGGCATCTCCGTCAAGAGCGTGTTCGCGATGGCCTGGGCGATCTCGGCGACCGTCTCCGCCGTGGCCGGCGTGGTCGTCGCCGTCGTCAACGGCGTGTCCTCGGGATTGTCGGCCTACGGCATCAAGGTGTTTCCGGCGGCGATCCTCGGAGGCCTCGACTCGGTCGGCGGTGCCGTGCTCGGTGGCATCATCATCGGCCTCCTGGAGAATATCGCGCAATATGTCGACAGCCAGTATCTGCACTGGGGCAATCTGTACGAGATCGCGCCGTTCTACGTCCTGATCATCATCCTGATGATCAAGCCCTACGGCCTGTTCGGCACCAAAGACATCGAGCGGATCTGAACCATGGTCGCACGTTCCACGATACCCGCCGGTGACTTCCGCACCTCCTACGCGGCCGACACCACGATCTTCCCGACCAGGACCAGCCGCAATTTCGCGATCGCCGGTGTCATCCTGCTGTGCTTCGCGCCGCAGGTGTTCTCCGAATACTGGCTGTCGGTTTCGATCCAGATCGGCATCTTCGCGATCGCGGCCCTCGGGCTGAACATCCTGGTCGGCTTCACCGGCCAGATCTCGATCGGCCAGGCCGGCTTCTTCCTGCTCGGCGCCTTCACCTCGGCCTACATCAACAACGCCTATGCCATACCGGTGTTCTTCGCGATCCCGCTCGCCGGCGTGATCACGGCCCTCGTTGGTCTGG
Source organism: Bradyrhizobium sp. HKCCYLRH2060 (assembly GCF_051168135.1). Taxonomy (NCBI): domain Bacteria; kingdom Pseudomonadati; phylum Pseudomonadota; class Alphaproteobacteria; order Hyphomicrobiales; family Nitrobacteraceae; genus Bradyrhizobium; species Bradyrhizobium sp. HKCCYLRH2060. The sequence goes on along the minus strand of NZ_JBNPUK010000003.1, from coordinate 276,663 downwards.
TCTTCGGCCTTCCGGCGGCGCGGCTGAAGGGGCTCTATCTCGTCATCGCCACCCTCGCTGCGCAATACATCCTGCTCGACTTCTTCTCCCGGGCCGAATGGTTCTCCGGCGGCTCGGTGCCGGCTTCGGCCAATCCGTTCTCGATTCTAGGCTACACGCTGCGCGGCGACCGGCAGTATTTTTATGTCGTGCTGGCCTATGTGCTGGTCTGCTACCTCCTCGTCACCAACCTGATGCGCACCCGCGACGGCCGGGCGCTGATCGCGATCCGCGACCATTATCTCTCGGCCGAGATCATGGGCATCAACCTGACCAAATATCGCACGCTGTCGTTCGGCCTCGCCGCGTTCTTCGCCGGCATTGCAGGCGCCCTCTATGCGCACTACCAGCTGGTGATCTCGCAGGAAGGTTTCGGCATCGAGCGCTCGATCCTGTTCCTTGCGATGATCATCATCGGCGGCACCGGTTCGATCATGGGCACGCTGATGGGGACCGCCTTCGTCGTTCTGCTGCCGGAATCGATGGAGTGGCTCAGCCATCTCCTCAAGGGCGGCGCGATCGACAAGGCGCTCGCGCTCAACAACAACATCACCTTTCTGCGCGAGATCGCGATCGGCCTGATCATCATCGGCTTCCTGATGTTCGAGCCCGACGGGCTCGCGCATCGCTGGCGCCAGATCAAGACCTATTGGAAGCTCTATCCGTTCTCACATTGATTCCAACCAACAGGGACCGGCGGCAATCCGGCCCGAACCCACCACAGGAGGAAGCACTATGACGATCAAATCATGGCTCGGCTCGGCGGCACTGGCGCTCTTGGCGGGCGCATTCGCCCCGTCGGCGCAGGCGCAGCAGATCGCGATCGGCCATCTGCAGGATCTCTCAGGCGGCACGTCCGACGTCGGCACGCCCTACGGCCAGGGCGTCGCGGACACCTTCGCCTGGGTCAACAAGAACGGCGGCATCGGCGGCAAGCAGCTCGCAGTCGACAGCAACGATTATGGCTACCAGGTGCCGCGCGCGATCGCGTTGTACAAGAAGTGGTCGGCACCGGACAACAAGGTCGCGGCGATCATGGGCTGGGGCACCGCCGACACCGAGGCGCTGACCGGCTTCCTCGCCAACGACAAGATCCCGGACATGTCCGGCTCCTACGCTGCCGCGCTGACCGATCCGGAAGGCACCAGCGGCAAGGCGAAGCCGGCGCCGTACAACTTCTTCTACGGCCCGAGCTACTCGGATGCGCTGCGCGCCGAGCTGACCTGGGCGGCCGAGGACTGGAAGGCCAAGGGCAAGCCGGGCAAGCCGAAATTCGTCCACATGGGCGCCAACCACCCCTACCCCAACGCGCCCAAGGCGGCCGGCGAGGCGCTCGCCACCGAGCTCGGCTTCGAGGTGCTGCCGCCGCTGGTGTTCGCGCTGGCGCCGGGCGACTACAGCGCGCAGTGCCTGAGCCTGAAGAGCTCCGGCGCCAACTACGCCTATCTCGGCAACACCGCGGCTTCCAACATCTCGGTGATGAAGGCCTGCAAGAATGCCGGCGTCGACGTGCAGTTCCTGTCCAACGTCTGGGGCATGGACGAGAACGCCGCCAAGACCGCGGGCGCTGCCGCCGACGGCGTGATCTTCCCGCTGCGCACCTCGGTGGCCTGGGGTGGCGATGCGCCGGGCATGAAGACGGTGCAGGAGATCTCGAAGATGTCCGACCCGACCGGCAAGGTCTACCGCCCGGTGCACTACGTCGCCGCGGTCTGCTCCTCGCTCTACATGAAGGAGGCGATCGAGTGGGCTGCGAAGAACGGCGGTGCCACCGGCGAGAACGTTGCCAAGGGCTTCTATCAGAAGAAAGATTGGGTGCCGGCCGGGATGGAGGGCGTCTGCAGCCCGTCGACCTGGACGGACAAGGACCACCGCGGCACCATGAAGGTCGACCTCTATCGCGCCCGCGTGACGGGTCCGACCGATGGCGACCTCAACGACCTCATGGCCAAGGGCGTGATCAAGCTCGAGAAGGTCAAGACCATCGAGCTGCCGCGCAAGGCGGAATGGGCTGGTTGGTAAGTTGATCGGCGACGGTTGAGTGAACTCAGCAGTCGCCCCACACACGATCGTCATCCCCGCGAAAGCGGGGATCCAGTACGCCGCGGCTCATCGATCAAGCATCGGCGTCTCTGGAATACTGGGTCCCCCGCCTGCGCGGGGGACGACAGCGGTGGACAGCCACAATGACCGAAACACTCGACACTCCGCGAACCGGCGCAGCCAGCGCGACAGCAGCCCCCCTGCTCTCCGTCCGCAACATCGAGGTCGTCTATGACGACGTCATCCTGGTGCTGCGCGGGCTCAGCCTCGATGTGCCCAAGGGCGCGATCGTCGCGCTGCTCGGCGCCAACGGCGCCGGCAAGTCGACGACGCTAAAGGCGATCTCCGGCCTGTTGAAGACCGAGGACGGCGAGGTCACGCGCGGCGAGATCATGTTCGACGGCGCGCGCATCGACGGCATCGATCCGGAGAAGATCGTTCGCCGCGGCATCTTCCAGGTCATGGAGGGGCGCCGCATCGTCTCCGACATGACGTCGCTGGAGAACCTCAAGCTCGGCGCCTTCACGCGATCCGATCGCGAGGTCGCAAGCGACATCGAGATGGTGTTCAACTATTTCCCGCGGCTGAAGGAGCGCACCGGCCTCGCCGGCTATCTCTCCGGCGGCGAGCAGCAGATGCTGGCGATCGGGCGCGCGCTGATGGCGCGGCCGAAGATGATCCTGATGGACGAGCCGTCGATGGGACTGTCGCCGCTATTGGTCAAGGAAGTGTTCGCGATCATCAAGGAGATCAACCGCGATCTCGGCGTCACCATCCTGCTGGTCGAACAGAACGCGCGCGCGGCGCTGTCGGTGGCCAGCCACGGCTACATCATGGAGCAGGGAAAGGTGGTGCTCGACGGCACCGCCGACAGCTTGCGCGACAACGAGGACGTCAAGGAATTCTACCTCGGCGGCGCCGGCGACCAGCGCAAGAGCTTCAAGAACCTGAAGAGCTTCAAACGGCGGAAGCGGTGGCTGTGAACGTCACACTCCGTCATTCCGGGGCGCGCGGCACGCGCGAACCCGGAATCTCGAGATTTCCGGGTTCGGTCCAGTGCGCCAAATGGCTTCGCCAGTTCGCGCAGCGAGCCGTCCCGGAATGACGTGCCAGGACACGAGCAATGACCACCCACTACGACGCCCTCGAAACCCGTGATCCCGCAGCCCGCGAGCAGGAGCTGTTCGCCCGCCTGCCCGACGTGCTGCGTGCGGCGATGACGGCGCCGGCGTATGCGGCGCTGCTGCAGGGCATCGATCCCGGAGAAATCACGACCCGCGCCGCGCTGGCGCAGCTGCCGGTGCTGCGCAAATCCGAACTGCCTGCCCTGCACAAAGCTGCCCCGCCGTTCGGCGGCTTCGTCGCGCAGGCGCCCGGCGCGTTCTCGCGCCTGTTCACATCGCCCGGACCGATCTTCGAGCCGGAGGCAGCGCACAACGATCCCTGGCGCGGCGCCCGCGCGCTGTTCGCGTCGGGCTTGCGCAGTGGCGACGTCGTGCTCAACACCTTCAGCTATCATCTGACGCCGGGCGGCTTCATCTTCGATGCCTCGGCGCGCGCGCTCGGTTGCGCTGTCATTCCGGCGGGACCAGGGAACACCGAGGCGCAGTTCGAGCTGATCGAGGCCTATCGCCCGATCGGCTACAGCGGCACGCCCGACTTCCTCAAGATCCTGCTCGACGGCGCTGCCAGCGCTGGCCGCGACGTCTCCTCGCTCAAGCGCGCGCTGGTGTCTGGCGCGGCGTTCCCGCCGTCGCTGCAGGCCGAGATCAAGGCGCGCGGCATTGATGCCTATCAGGCGTTCGGCACCGCCGATCTCGGCATCATCGCCTATGAGACCGCAGCGCGCGACGGCATGGTCGTCAACGAGGACCTGATCTTCGAGATCGTCCGCCCCGGCACCGGCGATCCGGTGGCGCCAGGCGATGTCGGCGAGATCGTCGTCACGTCGCTCGATCCTCATCACCCCTGGATTCGCCTGGCCCTCGGCGACCTCACCGCCGCCCTGCCCGGCATCAGCGCCTGCGGCCGCACCAACATGCGCATCAAGGGCTGGATGGGCCGCGCCGACCAGACCACCAAGATCAAGGGCATGTTCGTGCGCCCCGAGCAGGTCGCCGAGATCGGCAAGCGCCACCCGGAGCTCGGCCGCCTCAGGCTGGTCGTGACCCGCGCCGGCGAGACCGACGCGATGACGCTGAAGGCGGAATGCGCCTCGCCGTCGGATGGCCTGCAGGACGCGCTCTCAGCGAGCCTGCGCAACATCACCAAGCTCGGCGGCGGCATCGAGCTGGTCGCGCCAGGCGCGCTGCCCAACGACGGCAAGGTGATCGCAGACGAGCGGTGAGACGGCGCGATGTTCCCGTAACGGGAAGCCCTGCACCAGCGGCATGAGCTGGGCGGCCCGCACCGCCCGCACGCAATTGTCGCCTCCCGCGCGCTCTCCTATACAGCCATGTCCCGTCTCTCGGAGTTCGTCCGCATGGCCTTTCCGCGCGCGTCCAAAGCCCTGTCCCGCTTCACCGTGCTCGATCTGACGCGGGTGCGCGCCGGCCCGACCTGCGCGCGGCAGTTCGCCGATTGGGGCGCCAACGTGATCAAGATCGACGCGATGATGGAGGACGGCGGCGAGGCGCTCGGCGGCCCGCGCCGCGGTTCCGACTTCCAGAACCTGCACCGCAACAAGCGCGCGATGACGCTCAACCTGAAGGACCCCAAGGGCGTCGACGTGTTCATGCGGCTGGCGAAGCAGGCCGACGTGGTCATCGAGAACTATCGGCCCGACGTGAAGACCAAGCTCCGCATCGACTACGAGGCGGTGCGCAAGGTCAATCCGCGCATCGTCTATGGCAGCATATCCGGCTTCGGCCAGGACGGCCCCTATGCCAAGCGGCCCGGCTTCGATCAGATCGCGCAAGGAATGGGCGGGCTGATGTCGATCACCGGCGCGCCCGGCGAGGGGCCGATGCGCGCGGGCATCCCGATCGCCGATCTCTCCGCGGGCCTGTCCTGCGCGATGGGCATCCTCACCGCGCTACTCGAGCGCGAGGTCTCCGGCGAGGGCCAGTGGGTCCAGACCTCGCTGTTGCAGGCGCAGATCTTCATGCTCGACTTCCAGGCCGCGCGCTGGCTGATGGAGAAGGACGTCGCGCCTCAGGCCGGCAACAACCATCCGACCAGCATCCCCACCGGCGTGTTCAAGACCTCCGACGGCTACATCAACATCGCCGCGACCGGCGGGCGGATCTGGGAGCGGCTGTGCCAGACGCTCGGCGCGCCCGAATGGATCGACAATCCGGACTACGCCACCGCGCCGGCGCGCTCGAAGAACCGCGATGCGCTCAACGCCGAGATCAACGCGCGCACGCTGGCGAAGACGAGCGAGCAATGGGTCGCCGGGCTCAACGCCGCCGGCGTGCCCTGCGGCCCGATTTACGCGATCGATCAGATGTTCGAGGATCCGCAAGTGAAGCATCTCGGGATGGCTCAGCAGGTCGCCAGCGACGACGGCCGTGACATCACGCTGGTGGCGCAGCCCTTCACCTTGTCGCGCACGCCGAGCCGGATGGCGGCGCGGCCGCCGGAATTCGGCGAGCAGACCGAGGAGATCCTTTCGGAATTCGGCTTTACCGACGGCGAGATCGCCGATCTCCGCCTGCATCGCGTCGTGTGAGCAGGTGCAATATGACCAAGCCGCGGCATCCCGCCGCTGTGGCCCAGATGTCACCACGTTGGAACTTCGACCTGGGCGGGATTGAGGCCAGAGCGAGACCGCGTTAACCTCTTCTCATCAGTTGACGCGGACCCCTAGGGCCCGCGGGCGTGAGGAGTAGCGGGTCATGAGCGCATCGGAATTGAACGAGTTTCTGTCGGCGATGGATATCGTCCGCGACGTCAACGCCGCCGCTCTGAATCACGACGGCGCGCTGCCCTTCGATGAGACGATGCTGGACAACGAGTCCGACTGGTACCACATGCCGCTCGCGGAGAAGGCCAACTGAGGCTGGCCTGCCTCAGGTTCATGCGCTCGCTGACCTGCATCACCTTTGCTCGAAGCCTTCGTTCCGAAAACCGGACGGAGGCTTTTTCTTTTCGAGGGTGACGGGATGAGCTGCGAACCCTGATCCACCGAATGCAAAAAAAAGCCCGACGCACGCGCCGGGCAAGGTGATCGTCTCGGGAGGAAACATCAGGGCGCGATGACCAAAGATCAGGCACCGCGCGTGAGCAGCACGACGTCTGCCCATGAATGAAGCCTACCACTGTGCTGCCTAAAATGCTGTCATCGCAAAGACACAACCTCTGGAGAAGCGCGGAAGCGATTCGAACAACGGTCCGTCGCTGCCGATCCGGCCTCTCGTAAACGTGTCGGCGGTGCCACAGTCCGATTACGATCTGCACTGCCGCTCAATTCACCCAAAAAGTCACAATTCCCGCCCCCGCAAATTTGCGTGCTTTGGACGACGGCCTGCGTCCGTCGATCGGTACCGGCCTGATATCGAGTCGCGCGAAGGGCTGAAGTGCTGATCCCAGGCAGATTGAAGAACGAGACATCGGCCGATTCACTCCGACGTACTCAGTTGCGTTGGCTGACAGCGACGACAGCGCTACTCACCGTCATGCTCGCCAGCCCACTCCTCGCCCAGGCGACGAGTGGCGGCGACGGCGGCGCAGCGACTGGGAATGGCGGCACGAGTTCGGCCACTGGTTCGGGCGGCGATGGTGGTGCCGGAGCCAGCATTGCGCAAGGAGGCGGCGGCGGCGGCGCGGGTGTGAACGGCGGCAACGGCGGAGGTGACAGCACGGGCCAGACCCTGGGGGGCCAAGGCGGCATCGGCGCGGGCGAGCGGGGACATGCCGGCGAAAGCGGCAGCGGGAGCACCGGCGGCGGCGGTGGCGGTGGTGGCGCTCATGGCGCGGTGGTCATCACGAACGACGTCAATTCGACAACCGTAACCGGCGGCAATGGCGGACGGGGCGGCTCGACCAGCCTCAGCTTCGGAGCCGGCGGCGGTGGAGCGGGCGGCTACGGGGTGGTCGTGGATGGCAGCGGCCTGACGTACACGAACGTTGGGGTGATCACTGCTGGTGGCGGCGGTCCCGGCGGCGTCGCCAACGGCACTGGTCGTGGAGGCGACGGCGGCGATGGTGGTTACGGCGTCTATCTGACCGGCACCAGTATCCTGGTCAATTCTGGCGCGATTTTCTGTGGCGTAGGCGGCGATGGCGGCAACACCGCCAACAGCATCCAATTCCACGCCGGTGGCGATGGCGGCAATGGCGGTGCAGGCGCGGTCTTCGCAGCCGGTGGAACCTTGATCAACTCCGGGAGCATCAGCGGTGGCGCTTCAGGAAACAAGGGCGTTGGCCCAAATGCGAACGACGGCGACTACCGTCCGGCCGGGGCCGGCGTCACCGGCGCCAATCTCACCATCATCAACAGCGGCACGATCTCGGCCGGGTTCAATACCGGCGGCGTCGCCGTGACCAGCGCCAACGCAATCACCTTCACCGGCGGCAGCAACACGCTGGAGATCTGGGCGAACTCGATCATCAACGGCAACGTGGTCGGCACCGGCAGCGACACCTTCCGACTCGGCGGCGCTGTGAACGGCACCTTCGACGCGTCCACGATCGGCGCCTCGGCGCAGTATCAAGGCTTCTCGAGCTTCGTGAAGACCGGCACGAGCACCTGGACGTTGACCGGCACCACGACCGCCGTCACGCCCTGGGCCATCAACCAGGGTGCGCTCGCGGTCTCCTCCGACGCCAGCCTCGGCGCGGCCTCCGGCGGGCTCTCGTTCGGCGGCGGCACGTTGCAATATCTCGCGGGCTTCAGCTCCAGCCGCAACATCACGCTCAATGCCGGCGGCGGCAGCTTCGACACCAACGGCAACAACGCCACGCTCAGCGGCACGATCACCGGCAGCGGCGGACTGACCAAGCTCGGCGCTGGCACCCTGACGCTGACCGGGACGACCACTTTTGCCGGCGACACCGTCATCAGCGGCGGCACCCTGCGGACCGGTGCGTCCGGCGTTCTCTCGGTCGCCAGCAGCTACATGATCGCGAGCGGTGCGACGCTCGACATCGATGGCACGGGCCAGACCATCGGCGGACTTGGCGGCAGCGGCAGCGTCCTCCTCGGAACCAACGGGTCGCTGGCGATCGGCGACAATGGCGGCGCCACCGTGTTCTCGGGCACGATCTCGGGCAGTGGCACCTTCGTCAAGAGCGGCCCGGGCGTGCTCACACTCGGCGGCACCAACACCTACACCGGGGCGACCATCGTCGATGGCGGCACGCTGCGCGCCGGCGCGGCCGGCGCCTTCGCCCCCTCGAGCTCCATCGAGGTCGACAATGGCGGCACTCTCGATCTCAACGGCTTCAATCAGACGATCGCCTCGCTGACGGGCGGCGGCGCCGTGCTGCTCGGCGCGGGCACGCTGACGTCAGGCGGCGACAACGCCAGCACGAGCTACACCGGCACGATCTCCGGCAGCGGCGGCTTCACCAAGGTCGGCACCGGCACGATGCGGTTCGACGGGCCGACCAGCTACACCGGCGCGACCACGATCGGCGCCGGCACCTTGCAGGCCGGCGCCTCCGGCGTGCTCGCCTCGGCCAGCGCGTTCATGATCGCGCCGGGTGCGACGCTCGATCTCAACGGCTTCGATCAGAGCATCGGCTCGCTGGCGGGGAGCGGAAGCGTCCTGCTCGGCGCGGCGACGCTGACGGCGGGCGGCAACAACGGCAATACGACCTTCTCAGGCACGATCTCCGGCAGCGGCGGTTTCACCAAGGCCGGCAGCGGCCGGATGACTCTCACCGGCGCCAGCAGCTACACCGGTGCGACCACCATCAACGGCGGCGTGCTCGACGTCGAGGGCGCGATCACCAATACCTCGGGTGTGACCGTCAATGCCGGCGGCACGCTGATGGGCGCGGGCCTGGTCGATCCGCCGATGACAGTCAGCATCAACAATGGCGGCACGCTCGCGCCCGGCAATGGCGCAGCCGGCTCGTCGATGACCATCGTCGGCAACCTCGCGTTCCAGTCCGGCGCCTTCTATCTGGTGCAGCTCGATCCGACGACGGCCACGTTCGCGAGCGTGACCGGATCGGCCACGCTCGGCGGCTCGACGGTGAACGCGGCGTTCGCCGGCGGTGGCTATGTCGACAAGCGCTACACCATCCTGACGACGAGCGGCGGCGTCTCCGGCCGCTTCGGCTCGGTGGTGCAGACCAACCTGCCCTCCGGCTTCAAGACCAGCCTGAGCTACGACGCTAACAACGTCTATCTCGATCTGATCCTCGCCTTCGCCCTGCCCGGCGGGCTCAACGGCAATCAGAAAGCGGTCGGCGACACGCTCTCGATCTTCTTCGACCGAACCGGCGACATTCCGATCGTGTTCGGCAAGATGAATCGAGCCGGGCTGACGCAGGCGTCCGGTGAGAGCGCGACCGGGAGCCAGCAGACGACGTTCAACGCGATGAGCCAGTTCGCGGGCCTGCTGACCGATCCGTTCGCACAGCGTGCTGGCGGCGGTACCGGCGGTGGCAGCGCGAGCAGCTACGCGGACCCCACGCGCAAGCGCACCAATGCCTTTGCGATGCTGACCGACGACAGGCCGGCGGACTTCGCGCAGCGCTGGAATGTCTGGGCGGCCGGCTTCGGCGGCTCACAATCGACCAGCGGCAATGCGGGCGTCGGCTCCAGCGACACCACCAGCCGCATCGCCGGCACCGCTGTCGGCGCCGATTACCGGATCGCGCCGCAGACCTTTGCAGGCTTCGCGCTCGGCGGCGGCGGCACCAACTTCAGCGTCGGCGGCCTCGGCTCCGGCCGTTCCGACCTGTTCCAAGCCGGCGCCTATCTGCATCATCATATCGGCCCGAGCTATCTCGGAGCCGCCCTGGCCTATGGCTGGCAGGACGTCACCACCGACCGTGCCGTCACCATCGCCGGCGCCGACCGGCTGCGCGCGACCTATCAGGCCCACGCCTGGACCGGCCGCATCGAGGGCGGCACCCGCTTCCTTGCGCCGGTCGGCGGCATCGGATTGACGCCGTACGCAGCGGCGCAGGTCACGAGCCTGCGGCTGCCCGGTTACGTCGAGCAAGCCGTCGCCGGGGCCTCGACGTTCGCGCTGAGCTACAACGGCAAGACGGTCGCTGATACGCGCACTGAGCTCGGCCTGCGGACTGACAAGTCCTATGCCTTGAGCGATGGCACACTCACCCTGCGCGGCCGACTCGCCTGGGCGCACGACTTCAATCCCGATCGTTCAGTCGCCGCGACCTTCCAGACGCTGCCGGGCGCGAGCTTCGTCGTGAACGGCGCAGCGCAGGCGCGCGATTCCGCGCTAGCGACCACATCGATCGAGATGAATTGGCTGAACGGCTGGAGCGCAATGGCCACATTGGAGAGCGAGCTCTCGAACGTCACGCGCTCCTATGCAGGCAAAGGGACCGTGCGCTACGCGTGGTGAGAGCTGGCGCGGCGCTCACCTCTCCCGAGGCAGTCCTTCGAGACGCCCGCCTAGGGGCGGGCTCCTCAGGACGAGGTCTGAATCCGCGGCGCGATCAAGATCCTCTCCATGAATACGCGGTCGGCGTGTTCATGGCCTCGTGTAAGGCGGCCGCTCGGTCCCTAGCCCGTCATGGTGAGGAGCGCCGCGCCCAGACCAACGAAAACGGCAACGGTCGAGCGCGGCGCGTCTCGAACCATGAGGCCCAATACGTCGCGGCCAGCTTGCCCTACGCCTCGGCCTTCGCCGCAGGCGCGCTGGACTTGCCGAAGCTCGCCACCAGCCGATCGATCAGCGGCCAGAACAGCAGCAGGATCGCCAGCGTCGTGATGGTGCCGACGAGACCGTTGGCCCAGAACACCTTCATGTTGCCGCCGGAGATGATCATCGACTGCCGGAATGCATCCTCGGCACGGCTACCGAGCACCAGCGCCAAGGTGAACGGCGCCAGCGGGATCTTGATCTTCTTGAAGACATAGCCGACGACGCCGAAGCCGAGCATCAGCCACACGTCGAACATCGCGTTCTGGATGGCGTAGGCGCCGATCGCGCAGGACACCACGATCATCGGCGCCACCGCCGCGAACGGCACGCGCAGGATCGAGGCGAAGATCGGCACGGTCGAGAGCACCAGCACGAGGCCGACGACATTGCCGAGATACATCGAGGCGATCAGGCCCCAGACGAAGTCCTTGTGCTCCACGAACAGCAGCGGGCCGGGATTGAGGCCCCACACCATCAGGCCGCCGAGCAGGATCGCCGCGGTACCCGAGCCGGGAATGCCGAGCGCCAGCATCGGCAACAGCGCCGCGGTGCCCGAGGCATGCGCTGCGGTCTCGGGTGCGAACACGCCCTCGATACGGCCCTTGCCAAAACTGTCCTGGTTCTTGGAGAAGCGCTTGGCGAGGTTGTAGCCCATGAAGGAGGCCGCAATCGCGCCGCCCGGCGTGATGCCGAGCCAGCAGCCGATCACTGAGGAACGCAGCAGCGTCATCCAGTATTTCGGCAGATCCTTCCAGACGGCGAGCACCGTGCGCAAGGAGATCGCGGCGGCGTGACCGCGCAGCGCCAGGCGTTCCTCCATCGTCAGCAGGATCTCGCTGATGCCGAACAGGCCGATGACCGCGACCAGGAAGTTGATGCCGCGCAACAGATCGGTCGAGCCAAAGGTCATCCGCAACTGACCGGACACGGTGTCCATCCCGACGCCGGCAAGCAGCAGACCGAGCGCCATCGCAATGACCGTCTTGTGCTTGTCCTCGCGTCCCAGGCCCACGAACGAGCAAAAGGTCAGGAGATACACGGCGAAGAATTCAGGCGGACCGAACTTCAGCGCAAACGACGAGATCCAGGGTGCCAGGAAGGTGATCAGCATCACCGCGACCAGCGAGCCGATGAACGACGAGGTGAAGGCGGCGGTCAGCGCTTCCGCTGCTTTGCCCTGCTGCGCCATGGGATAGCCGTCGAAAGTGGTCGCCACCGACCACGCCTCGCCGGGAATGTTGAACAGGATCGAGGTGATGGCGCCGCCGAACAGCGCGCCCCAGTAGATGCAGGACAGCATCACGATGGCCGAGGTCGGGTCCATCGAGAAGGTCAGCGGCAGCAGGATGGCGACGCCGTTGGGGCCGCCCAGCCCGGGCAGCACGCCGACGAAGACGCCGAGCACCAGCCCGACCATCATCAAGAGCAGCGTCTTCCAGGTCAGGAGGACCGCGAACCCGTGCAGCAGCAGACCCAAGGCTTCCATGATTTCAATCCAACTGTTACCGCGTCATTGCGAGCGCAGCGAAGCGATCCAGAGTAGAGTGCGCAGCCCTGGATCGCTTCGTCGCTTCGCTCCTCGCAATGACGGGGGATAGACCGGTGTTTAGTACCCGAACGCCGCTTCGAGCGGCCCCTTCGGCATGATCACGTCGAACACGACATCGAACGTCACGAACATCACGGCGCTGAACAGGAACGCCGTGAGCAGCGATTTCCAGATCGCGATCTTGCCGACGAGGCGCATGAACCCGGCGATGAGCAGGAAGCTCGCGACATAGATGCCGAGGAACTGCATCGCGATGCAGAACAACAAGGTCGGCACGAACACGGCCATCACGCGGCGCAGTTGCGCGCGCGTCACGAAGGTCTCGACTGCTTCCTTGCTCGACAGGAAGGCGGCGCCGATCCCGTAAAGGCTGGCGCCGCCGAGGATCACCGACAGATAGAACGGAAAGTAGCCGGGCTCCGGACCGGTCGAGTCCCAGGACGCACCGGTCCGCCAATTGTCCCAGGCGAGCACGACCGCGAGCGCGAGCAGCAGCAGCGACACCGCGACGTCGACGGTCCCGGTAGAGGTGACGGCCGGAGAATTCTCCTCCGGCGCGGTCGGATCGTCGACGGCAATCTCGAGCTCAGCGTTGGACATCGATCCTCCTCATCCCCTCGCCCCGTCCAGCCTTACTTGGCGACGAAGCCCGCTTCCGTCATCAGCTGCTTGTTGAGCGAGCCATCCTCTTCGAGGAACTGCAGCATGTCCTTGCCAGTGAGGAAGATCGGCTTCAGCGCCTGCTTCTCCATGTAGTCCTTGTACTCCGATGTCTGCACCAGCTTGCTGAACAGGTCGATGTAGAACTCCTGCTGTTCCTGCGTCACCTTGCCCGGCAGGAACATGCCGCGCAGCATCAGGTACTGCACGTCGAGCCCCTGCTCCTTGCAGGTCGGAATGTCGTTCCAGGACTGCGTTTCGGTGACCTTCGTCGTGTAGGAGATGCGCTCCTTGTCGAATACGCACAGCGGACGCACCTGGCCGGCGCGCCAGACTTCGAGATTTTCCGACGGATTGTTGACGTTGGATTCGGTGTGACCGCCGACCAGCTGGGTCGCGGCCTCGCCCCCCGACTTGTAAGGCAGATAGGAGAACTTGGCGCCGGTCTTCTTCTCCATGAAGACGGTCAGCACGTGGTCCTCTCGCTTGGAGCCGGTACCGCCCATCTTGAACGGCGAGGCCGACGTCTTGGCGGCATCGATGAACTCCTTCACCGTCTTTGGGCCGTTGACGTTGTCCCACAGCACGAACTGGTCGAGTGCGATCACCGCAACCGGCGACAGCTCGTGCCAGTCGAACGGCAGCTTGGCCGACAGCGGCAGCATGTAGATCAGCGAATAGGCGATCAGGATCTTGTTCGGATCGCCGTCGCTGGACTTCATGTACATCAGGGCTTCGGCGCCCGACGCGCCGCCCTTCAGCGACACGACAACCGGCTGCTTCAGAAGATTGTTCTTCTGAATGGCAGCCTGCATCATCCGCGCCATCTGGTCGGATGCACCGCCGGCGCCCGCGGCGACGACGATCTCGACCGGCTTGGTCGGCTCCCAGCCGGCAAAGGCCGGAGCGCTTGTGAAAATGGCCGCCGTCGCGGCCGCGATCTTGATCAGTTTGCGCACGTGTTTTCTTCCCCGTTCGAAACGCCAGCTTGCATCCTACCAGGATACTGCTGGCTTATTGTGGTCAGTTCAAGAACACAAGCACGATGCGGCCTCATGTTCCTCGGCATAAGGTCGCAAGCACGGCATCGGACTACTTGCCTTTCCAGTTCGGCGTCCGCTTGTTGAGGAACGCCTCCATGCCCTCGCGGAAATCCTCACTCATATAGGCGCGCAGGATCAAATCCTCGCCCTCGTCCCGCGACAGGGTCCGGCGGATGCGGCGCACCGCCTCCTTGGTCACCTCGAGGGTGATCGGCGCGTGCGAGGCGATGAGCTTCGCGGTCTCCAGCGCGCGTGTCTGCAGCGTCTCGACGTCGGGCACGATCTCGTTGAGCAGACCGAGCGCCAGCGCCTCGGGCGCCTCGACCAGCCGCGCCTTGAAGATGAGATCCTTGGTGCGCGCAGGCCCAATCAGCGAGACCACGCGCGAAATGTTCGACATCGACAGGCAGTTGCCGAGCGTACGCGCGATCGGAAAACCGATGCGCGTGGTCTCTGTGCCGATACGGATGTCGCAGCAGGCGGCGATGCCGGCGCCGCCGCCGGTGCAGGCGCCCGCGATCGCCGCAATCACCGGCACACGGCACAGTTCCAGCGTGCCGAGCACGCGGTCGATCCGCGCCTCATAGTCGAGCGCATCCTGCGCGGTCTTGAAGGCGCGGAACTGTGAAATGTCGGTGCCCGAAGCGAAGGCCTTGTCGCCGGCCCCGGTCAGGATCAGCGCCTTGATCGACCGATCGCCATTGATGGCCTCGCAGATCGAGGCCATCTGGTCGTACATCGCGAACGTCATCGCGTTGCGCGCCTGCGGCCGGTTGAAGGTGATCTTGGCGATGCCGTCGTCGACGGCATAGATGAGATCGTCGGAGCCGGTCACAGGCGCGGTCATCAGGCCACCTTCGGAATCGGCGCGGCCTCGCGCGCCTTGAGAACATCCATCGCCGCAAGCACGCCCCCGGCACGATGCGGCACGTTGGCGAGCGCCAGGCCCATCTCGACGCCGGAGAGCGTGCCCATCAGCATCAGGTCGTTGAAATGACCGATATGGCCGATGCGGAAGACCTTGCCCTTGATCTTGTTGAGGCCGGTGCCGAGCGACATGTCGAAGTTTTCCAGCACCGTCTTGCGGAACTGATCGGCATCATGGCCGTCGGGCATGACGACGCCGGTCAGCGCCGGCGAATGCGCCTGCGGATCGGCGCATTGCGTGTCGAGGCCCCACGCCTTCACAGCGGCGCGCGTCGCAAGGCTGTGGCGGCGGTGGCGGGCGAACACATTCTCGTGGCCCTCCTCCTCCAGCATCTTCAGCGCCTCGTTGAGGCCCATCAGCAGATTGCAGGCCGGCGTATAGGGAAAGGTGCCGAGCTTGTTGAAGGTGATGATCTCCTGCCAGTCCCAGTAGGAGCGCATGCCGGGATTGGCCTTGGCGGCGGCGAGCGCCTTCTCCGAGATGGCGTTGAAGCCGAGGCCCGGCGGCAGCATCAGGCCCTTCTGCGAGCCCGCGACGGAGACGTCGATGCCCCACGCGTCGTGCTCATACTCCATCGAGCCGAGGCCGGAGATGGTGTCGACCATCAGCAACGCCGGGTGGCCGGACCGGTCGAGCGCCTTGCGCACCTCGAGCGGCGGCGTCAGGCAGCCGGTCGAGGTCTCATTGTGCACGACGCAAACGGCCTTGATCTTGTGCGCCTTGTCGTCGACCAGACGCTGCTCGATCGCCGCGATGTCGGCGCCATGACGCCAGTCGCCGGGGATGAAGTCGACGTCGAGCTTGAACTTGTCGGCGATGCCCCGCCACAGCACAGCGAACTGGCCGGTTTCAACCATCAGCACCTTGTCGCCGGGCGCGAGCGTGTTGACGATCGCGGCTTCCCACGCGCCGGTTCCCGACGACGGATAGATGATCACCGGCTGCTTGGTGCGGAAGATGCGCTGGCTGGCCGCCAGCACCGCGAAGCCGAGCTCGGCGAACTCAGGACCGCGATGGTCCAAGGTCGGCATGTCCATCGCGCGCAGCACGCGGTCGGGTACGTTGGTCGGCCCCGGAATCTGAAGAAAATGCCGTCCCGTGTGCACAGTCATTGGCGTCCATCCCCGGTCATTTGGTTGGTGCGCGGACGTGGCATGCCACGCGCTCGCCGCGCTTTTCTCCCGCCAGACCGCTGGCGTCAATAAAGAAGACGCAAGCACCGATCGCTCCGGGCTGACATCCCTCAGATGCACACAAATCCCCTTCTTCTGTGCAGTGCGGCATAGCGGGGCACCCCGGCTTGCGGCACGCGATTTGGCCTCATGTCACCGCCGCAAGATGACTCGGCGCATTGCCCTGCGATGGCTCGTCGAGCAGGGCCATCGCGGCATCGACACCGCCGGCGCGATGCGGCACGCCGGCCGCGCGCAGCCCCATCTCGACACCGCTCAGCGCAGCCATCAAGGTCAGCGCGTTGCACTCGCCGAGATGGCCGATGCGGAACACCTTGCCCGCGACCTTGGACAGGCCCGAGCCGAGCGACATGTTGTACTTATCGAGCACGACCTGGCGGAACTGATCGGCGTCATGGCCCGGCGGCATGAGCACGGCGGTCAGCACCGGCGAAAAATCCTTTGGCTCCTGGCACAGCACCTCGAGGCCCCAATGCTCGACCGCGGCGCGGGTCGCGGCCGCAAGGCGCTGGTGGCGCGCGAACACCTGATCGAGCCCCTCCTCGAGCAGCACGGCAATCGCTTCGCGCAGGCCATAGAGCAGGTTCGTCGCCGGGGTATAGGGGAAGAAGCCATTCGCGTTCAGCTTCAGCATGTCCTCCCAGTCCCAGAACGAGCGCGGCATCTTGTTGCCCTTGGCAACAAGGCGCGCCTTGTCCGAGATGGCGTTGAAGCCGAGCCCCGGCGGCAGCATGAAACCCTTCTGCGAGCAGGATACGGCGACATCAACCTTCCACTCGTCGAAGCGGAAGTCGGCCGAGGCGAGACCAGAGATGGTGTCGACCATCAGCAGCGCCGGATGTTTGGCGCGGTCCATGGCGGCACGCACCTCGCCGACCCGGCTGGTCGCGCCGGTCGAGGTCTCGTTGTGCACGACCATCACCGCCTTGAGCCGATGGCCGGCATCGGCGACCAGCTTCTCCTCGATGACAGAGGGATCGACGCCACGGCGCCAGTCGCCAGGAATGAAGTCGACCTCGATGCCCCACCGCGCCGCCATCTGCCGCCACAGCGTGGCGAAGTGGCCGGTCTCGACCATCAGCACCCTGTCGCCCGGCGACAACGTGTTGACGATGGCAGCCTCCCAGGCACCGGTGCCCGAGGAGGGGTAGATGATCACCGGGCTCGTGGTCTTGAAGATTGTCTGCGAGCCGCTGAGCACGGCCCTCCCCAGCTCGGCGAACTCGGCGCTGCGGTGATCGATCACCGGCATGTCCATGGCCCGCAGCACCCGCTCGGGCACCGGACTTGGGCCCGGAATATGCAGGAAATGACGGCCTTGGGGACGGGTCACGGCAGAACTCCAGGGAGACGACGGCATTCTGGCACCCATGATTGCATTCAATTTCTTGACGTGCAAGAGCTTAAACGCATTCACGGATGAGGTCGACCACATCTGTAACTACCGCTACAATGGGTAAGATGAATTCCACGATTCCCGATATCGAGACGCCACCCTTGGCAGGGCCAAGCGGTCGATCCGTGCCCGCGCGGGACGAGACTTCGCTGCATGACGAGATCCTGGCACGGCTGCGCGACTACATCGTCGAGGGCCACGTCGCCGACGGCGGACGCCTGTCCGAGCGCCAGCTTTGCGAAATGCTGGGGGTATCCCGCACGCCCTTGCGCGAAGCGCTGAAGGTGCTCGCAGCCGAAGGGCTGGTCGAGCTACTGCCCAATCGCGGCGCCCGGGTGCGCCCTCTCAGCGCCGCCGACATCCATGAATTGTTCGACCTGATGGGAGGCCTGGAAGGCCTCGCCGGGCGCCTCGCTTGCGAGAAGATTTCAGATGAAGCGATCGCGGAAATCGAGCAATATCATCACGATATGTACGGGTTCTACATGCGGCAGGACATGCAGGGCTATTTCCGCATGAACCAGTTGATCCACCGCGCGATCGTCGACGCCGCCGCCAATGCCACCCTGCATGCGACCTATGAGAGCTTGGCGGGCCGCATCCGCCGGGTGCGCTTCTCCGCCAATTTCGCCCGCAAGCGCGAGCGCTGGAGCGAGGCCATGCGCGAGCATGAGCTGATCCTCGATGCGCTGCGCCGCCGCGCCGGAAGCGAGCTGTCGGACATCCTGTTCCAGCATCTGCGCAACAAGGGCGCGGCTGCGATCGCCTACTTCGCAGAGAGCCAGCCGCCGCTGGCGGGAGCCAAGCCGGACAAGGTCGAATAACGCCCGGGATTGCGCAAATTTGCATGCAATCAGATTGACGCATTTGCGGAAATGAATGACACCGGGCGGAACAGCGCCCGCCGGACGACAGCCGGGCCCGACCAGGGATCACCATGCCGAACGCCAAAGCCGGTCCGTCCAGGCTCGAACAGAAGCTCCGCGCCGAGATCACGGGCAACGTCTTCTTCGACCGCTTCAACCGCGGCCGCTATGCCACCGACGCCTCGTTCTACCAGGTCATCCCGGCGGGCGTGGTCGTGCCGCGCACGATGGACGAGGCGCTGCTTGCGCTCGCCATCGCCCGCGACGACGGCCGCATCGTCACGCCCCGCGGCGGCGGCACCTCGCAATGCGGCCAGACTGTCAACGAGGGGATCGTCGTCGATTTTTCCAAGCACCTGAACCGCATCGTCTCGCTCGATGTCGAGGCCCGGACCTGCGTGGTCGAGCCGGGCATCGTGCTCGACGATCTCAACCGCCAGCTCAGGAAACACGGCCTGTGGTTTCCGGTCGACGTCTCCACGGCGTCGCGCGCCACGATCGGCGGCATGGCCGGCAACAATTCCTGCGGCGGCCGCTCGCTGCGCTACGGCACCATGCGCGACAACACCATCGCGATCGACGCCGCGCTGGCCGACGGCACGCTGGCGCGTTTCGGCGAGGTGCCGCGCGACCTTGGTGACGTCAGCGCGCCCGACGGCGCCCGCGCGCTGTTCCGCGACCTGCTGGCGCTCGGCGAGCGCGAGGCGGCCGAGATCGCCGACAAGTTTCCCAAGGTGCAGCGCCGCGTCGGCGGCTACAATCTGGACGCGCTGACGCCGCGCAACGCGGCCAACAACATGGCCCACGTGCTGGTCGGCTCGGAAGGCACGCTCGCGTTCTCCACCCGGATCGAGCTCAAGCTGTGGCCGCTGATCCGCACCAAGGTGCTCGGCGTCTGCCATTTCGGCAGCTTCTATCAGGCGATGGATGCGGCCCAGCACCTGGTCAAGCTGAAGCCGATCGCGGTCGAGCTGGTCGACCGCACCATGATCGGGCTGGGCCGCGACATCGCGATGTTCCAGCCGGTGATCGCGGCAGCCGTGCGCGGCGATCCCGATGCGATCCTGGTGGTCGAGTTCGCCGAGGAGACTGCCGACGACAACCTCGCCAAGCTGAAGCAGCTCTCCGAGCTGATGGGCGACCTCGGCTTCTCCTGGAGCAACGAGATCAGCAAATGGGGCGGCGTGGTCGAGATCTCCGACCCTGCGCTGCAGACCGCGGTCGCCGACTTCCGCGCCGCCGGCCTCAACGTGATGATGTCGATGAAGGAGGCCGGCAAGCCGGTGTCGTTCGTCGAGGACTGCGCGGTGCCGCTGCCGCATCTCGCCGACTACACCGCACGGCTCAACGAGGTCTTCGCCAGGCACGGCACGCGCGGCACGATGTATGCGCACGCCTCCGAGGGCTGCCTGCATGTCCGTCCGGTGCTGAACCTGAAGCTCGAGAAGGACGTGAAGGCGATGCGCGCGATCGCCGAGGAAGCGTTCGCCATGGTGCGCGAGTACAAGGGCTCGCATTCCGGCGAGCATGGCGACGGCATCGTGCGCTCGGAATTCCATGAGCAGATGTTCGGCAGCCGCATCCTCGCCGACTTCAGGGAGGTGAAGCGGCGCTTCGACCCGGCGAACGTGCTCAATCCCGGCCGCATCGTCGATCCGCCCAGGATGGACGACCGCTCGCTGTTCCGCTATCCGCCGGACTACCGCGTCGACGACATCAAGACAGTACTCGACTGGTCGGCCTATCCCGGCGCCGCCGGCGGTTTCCAGGGCGCGGTCGAGATGTGCAACAACAACGGCGCCTGCCGCAAGCTCGACGGCGGCGTGATGTGCCCGTCCTACCGCGCCACCCGCGACGAGAAGGATGTCACGCGCGGCCGCGCCAACACCTTGCGACTCGCGATTTCCGGCCAGCTCGGTCCCGGCGCGCTGTCGTCCGACGAGATGATGGAGACGCTGAAGCTCTGCGTGTCCTGCAAGGCCTGCCGCCGCGAGTGCCCGACCGGCGTCGACATGGCCAAGATGAAGATCGAGGTGCTGGCGGCCCGCGCGACCACGCATGGCCTCACCTTGCGCGACCGGCTCGTCGCCTATCTGCCGCGCTATGCCGATATGGCTGCCCGCTTCGCGCCGCTCGTGAACCTGCGCAATCACGTCGCGCCCCTGCGCGCACTGATGGAGCGCGTCGCGGGCATCAGCGCCAGGCGCAAGCTGCCGACGTTCCGCAGCGACACCTTCCGTGTCGACGCCGACGCGTTCGGTCCGGCTGATGGCCGCGAGGTCGTGCTGTTCGGCGACACCTTCAACCGCATCTACGAGCGCGAAAACCTCGACGCCGCGCTGCGCGTGCTGATCGCCGGCGGCTATCGCGTGCATGTGCAGAAGCCGACGGATGGTGGCCGCCCGCTGTGCTGCGGCCGCACTTTTCTCTCCGCCGGCCTCGTCGACGAAGCCAAGTCCGAGCTGCAGCGCCTGGTCGAAACCTACGCGCCGTTCGCATCGCGCGGCGTGCCGATCATCGGCCTGGAGCCGAGCTGCCTGCTGACGCTGCGCGACGAGCTGCTGTCGCTGCGCAACGACGCGACCGCGAAAACGATCAGCGCACATGCGCTGCTGCTGGAGGAGTTTCTGGCGCGCGAGGCCGAGAGCGGCCGGCTCGCGCTGCCGCTCGCCCCCCTGCCCGGCAAGGCGCTGCTGCACGGCCATTGCCATCAGAAATCCTTCGCCGCCTTCAAGCCGGTCGAGCAGGTGCTGCGGCTGATTCCGGAGCTCGAGGTAGAGACCATCGAATCCTCCTGCTGCGGCATGGCCGGCGCCTTCGGTTATGGCGCGGAGACCTACGAGGTCTCGCTGCAAATGGCGGAAGCGTCGCTGCTACCAGCCGTGCGCAAGGCCGACGCTGCAACGTTCATCGTCGCCGACGGCACCTCCTGCCGCCACCAGATCCAGGACGGCGCCAATCGTGGCGCCGTTCACGCCGCGCAGCTCCTGGCGATGAGCCTGGAGCGAGGGCGCGCATCAACGTAGTTCGTAAGTGGGCAAAGCGAAGCGTGCCCACCACAGACCTTCCGCTTCGCCAGATGGTGGCACGCTCCGCTTTGCCACCCTACGCAGCTTCGTTTGAGTTAATGACACAGGGACTAACAGACATGGCCGATCTCACGCTCGACACCGCCCGCAAGATCCTCGATGCCACCCTCGCCAAAGGCCTCGAAAAGAAGCTCAAGCCGCTCGCCGTGATGGTGCTCGACGCGCGCGGCTGCCTGAAGGCCGCCGCCGCACAGGACGGCACCAGCCTGATGCGGGCCGAGGTCGCGCACGGCAAGGCTTATGGGGCGCTCGCGCTCGGCCTCGGCTCCCGCGCCCTGTTCCAGCGCGCGCAGGAGCAGGCCTATTTCATCGACGCCGTGAACACGCTGGCCCAGGGGCGCATGGTCCCGGTGCCCGGCGGCGTGCTGATCATGGACGGCACCACGCTCGTCGGCGCCGTCGGCGTCTCCGGCGATACCTCCGACAATGACGAGATCTGCGCGGTCGCCGGCATCGAAGCCGCCGGCCTCAAGGCCAATGCGGGCTGAGCTCGGTCGCACAGCAAAGCTCTGCGAATTCTACCGTTCCAACGATCTCGAGGGGACTGGCGTGCCCTCTCGGAGCTCGGTGGATCGCGCGTCGAACTCCCCGGCGCCGTCAAAAGCTGACGGAGAATTCATTCGGCCGGCTTGACCGGCCCGAAACATTGCCGGCCGCCGCACGTTTGTACCAAGGGGCGCGTGGAGAAACCGGACATGCCTCGCAGACGAACTCGCACCATCATCATCACTGGCGCCTCCGCAGGCGTCGGCCGTGCCATCGCGAAGCGTTTCGGCGAGGCCGGCGATCGCATCGGCCTGATCGCGCGCGACGAGGAAGCGCTGCGCGACGTCCAGCGCGAGCTGCAGGCGCGGTTTGCCAATGCCGAATACGAGGCCGTCGATGTCGCCGATGCGCAGGCCCTGTTCGACGCGGCCGAGCGGCTCGAGCAGCGCCTGGGTCCGGTCGACATCTGGATCAATGACGCCATGGAGACGGTGTTCTCGACCGTAGCGGACATCACGCCGGAAGAATTCCGCCGCGTCACCGAGGTCACCTATCTCGGCTTCGTGCACGGCACGATGGCGGCGCTGCGCTCGATGCGCCGGCGCAGCGAAGGCCGCATCATTCAGATCGGTTCGGCGCTCGCCTATCGCGGCATTCCGCTGCAGGCGGCCTATTGCGGCGCCAAACATGCGATCCGGGGCTTCACCGACTCGCTGCGTGCCGAGCTGATGCACGAGCGCTCGGGCATCACGCTCAGCATCGTCGATCTGCCCGCGGTGAACACACCGCAATTCGACTGGGCCCGCGCGCACCTTGCGCATACGCCACGCCCGATGGGCCGGCCGGTGGAGCCCGAGGTGATCGCGGACGCCGTCTATCGCGTTGCCGACGGCGGCTTCCGCGAATATTGGATCGGCTGGCCGACACTGCTCACGATCCTCGGTAACGCCGTCGCGCCGGCTTTGCTCGACCGCTACCTCGCAGCCAAGGCGATCGCCGGGCAACAGACCGATGTGCCGCTGGTGCCCGACCGCACCGACAATCTCGATCACCCGGTGACGCGCCTGCACCGCACCCGCGGTTCGTTCAGCCGCGGCGCGGCCCAGCAGACCCTGCTGGTGCCCGGTGATGTCGCGCGCGCGATGACGGTCGCGCTCGGCGCCGCGGTCTTTATTGCGTTGGGAGCGGCAATGAGCCGGCGGCGCTGGCGATGAGCCGCGACGCTGCCCTTGCCTGACACCGGCAGGATACGCTTTCCTGCAACGCGGCTTCCACTAGGGCTCGGAGCGCCTTCATGACCATCGAGAGCATCAGCGCGATCACCATCGCCACCCACGACATGGCGCGTGCCGTCGCCTTCTATCGCGCGCTCGGCTTCGACAACATCGCTCATGGCGGCGCCCACACGCCGTTCACGAGTTTCAGGGTCGGCTTCGGCTTTCTCAACCTGATCGCCATGCCCAAGGACAAGCAATGGAGCTGGTGGGGCCGCATCATCTTCCATGTCGCCGACGTCGACGCCGTCTACGCGAAGGCGCTCGGCGCCGGCTTCACGCCCTCGACCGAGCCGCGCGACGCCGAATGGGGTGAGCGCTATTTCCACCTCACCGATCCCGACGGTCATGAACTGAGCTTCGCGCGGCCGCTGGGCTAACCGAGCTCGAAGGTGGTGACGCCGAACACCCGCTCGATCCGTAGCGGCGGGATCGGCCCGGTGTACATCCGCGCGGTCTCGAACACCGGCTTGAGGCCGAGGCTCTCGGCGAGCGCCACCGCCGCGGAATTGATCGCGGGCACGTCGAGGAACACCTCGGCTTCGCCGGCCGTGCTCAACAGAGCCGCGATTACGGCCTCGGCATCATCGCGCCTCTCGGCAACCAGCGGACCGATCTTGTAGCCGATGCGGCACGGACGGATCACACCCCAGGCGGCTAGCGTATCGTCGCGGATCAGCGCCCGGCCGAGATGACCGGGCGTGTCGATCCAGGCCCGCAGGAATGCACGGCGCGGGGCAGGAAACACGGTCGCGTCTGACGCTTCGATATCGGCGAACGACACATCGCCCAGAGTGACGACACCTGATCGCTCCACCGACTGCGGCAGGGCTACGGGTCGCCCGCCGTAGCGGATATTGGCATACGCATAGCTGAAGCCGGATTTCCGGTAGTTGTCCTGCTGCGCGACCACGCCGTCGAGCCCGACGACCCGCGAACCCGCATGGGCCATCGCCGCCTGCCAGAGCCGCAAGCCGTAGCCGTGCCCGCGCAGCTCGGAACGGACGATGTAGAAGCCGAGAAAGGCGAAGCGGTCGTCGTAGTTCACGCAGGACACGGTTGCGACCGGCACGCCCTCACGCTCGGCAATCAGAAAGCCGCCGGGATCGACCACGGCGAAACAGGCCGCATCCGACCGGCCGGGATTCCAGCCCTCGGCCGCCGCCCAATCGATGGCGAGCGAAATCTCGTCCGGGCGCATCGGCCGGATGCGCAGGCCGTCAGCGTTGGGATGTCCGGCCGATGGCGTCATGTTCTCCTCGATCCGAATGCCGCAGGATCCATCAATCATGACGCCGTGCGAAGCTCGGAGCAACGCTGAACGCGCCATAGCGCCCGGTCGCCCAAGGTGTAATTGTCGGAACGATTGAAGGCCAAGATTCCGTTGTTGATCACGTCGCCGACGATCGGTGCAGGCAGAGTAGGCCCGGCGGCTATAGCCGGAAACAGCACCCACCAGCATCGAAGACGACAGCACCAGCTGCCGGCATAGAGACCTGTCGGACAAGCGCCCCCTCCTTGGGCTGGGAAATTCAACCTTTATATGTCAAAAATCACTCGACAACCAGGAGATGCCGCACTTCGATCACAAAGTCGTAGGTCGATCCCGTCTTTCGAGGCGCTCTCCTGGGCCGCGCTGAAGAGGTGCGGCCTCTTGTCGGGTCCACCGCCGTTTGGGGAAGCATCCATGTGCTGTCGTGACGATGTGCCGACATTCGAATCAAACGAGATTTTGCCCGCCGATCAAACTGGCCTGCGCCTTCCCGCGGAACAGGTCGGCCAAGCCGGCGGGGAGGCGCTTCGGTACTCCATGTCCCCCGGACTGCCCGAGTTTCTTGGTTCTCAGCGCATCGCTATCGTGGGTTCGTCCTATCAATCCGGCAAACTCTATTTCCTCGGTCAGAACGTCGATGGCGGGCTCTTGGTCCACGAGCGCCTCTTTCACAAGGCTATGGGACTCTGCGTCGTGGACAGAGACACGATTCTGCTCGCCACGATGTTCCAAATCCTGAAGTTCAGGAACGTGCTTGCGCCCGGCCAGCGGATCAACGATCTGCACGATGCCTGTTATGTCCCGCGCCAGATATTCACCACCGGCGAGCTCGATGTTCACGACGTCGGGGTGCTGAGCGATGGCCGCATCGTCTTCGTCAACACGCTTTACAATTGTCTTGCTTCAATATCGGAACGGCACAGCTTCACGCCGCTGTGGAAGCCTTCATTCATTTCGAAGATCGTCAAGGAGGACCGATGTCACCTGAACGGACTTGCCATCGAAGACGGCACCCCTCGCTACGTTACCGCGATCAGCAAATCGGATACCGTCGATGGCTGGCGCGACCGTCGCTCCGATGGCGGCATCGTCGTCGACGTGCACTCCAACGAGATAGTGATCGGCGGTCTCTCGATGCCTCATTCCCCCCGACTCTATCGCGGGAGATTGTGGGTGCTTAACTCGGGCACAGGGGAGATCGGGTGGATCGCGCATTCAGCAGCCGGCGCGACGTTCCAGGTTTTGGCCTTCTGTCCCGGCTTCGTGCGCGGGCTCGCGTTTTTCGGCAACCATGCCTTCGTTGGCTTGTCGAAACCTCGCTATGAGCGGTTCGAGGGTCTCGCACTGGATCGCCGGTTAGCCGAAACCGATTCCGAACCGTGGTGCGGAATCCAATTAATCAATCTCGATACCGGTGTCTGCGAAAACTGGTTTCGGATCGACGGGGCGGTAACCGAATTCTACGATCTGGGCGTGGTGGCAGACGTGGTGCGCCCCATGGCGATCGGCTTCGCCAACAACGAGATCCTTGATCTCGTCACCCATGATCCGATTGATGCCGCTCAGAGCGCTTGGCCTGTGCAGAAACGAGCGCCGGGAGTGGGGTCCCCGTGGCGGGCGTAGAGTTGCACGCTAGCCGAGGAACAAGTGCTCCTCAAAGACGGCAGGCCGCACGCACGTGACGGTGACCCGAAAGCCCGGGGCACCAGAGAGATCACGTATAAGCCGATTCACCTGCCCTGCGCCCTCTTCATCTCTGAGTGCTGAGACCAGAACGGGACTCGGGCGCACGGCGCCGCGAGATTGCTGACGAATATATTCTGTTGCTCGACGATGGCGACGATGTTGAGAACGCGCGCACGTCTCCACCAGCGTTATTCCGGACCGCGCCTGCAAGGCGTGGGCACGGAATCCATAACCGCCATCGGGAGTATGGATTCCGGGCTCGCCCTACGCGCGCCCCGGAATGACGACCTCATCATACGAGCGAAATCATTTCCCCGGCCACACCGGCTTGCGCTTCTCGGCAAATGCCTTCAGGCCTTCCTTGGCGTCCTCGGTCATCGCCAGCAGCGCGATCTGGCTTTCGAGATAGGCGATGGACTCGTCGAACGACATCGAGGCGATGGCGCGCATGGCGTATTTGCCGCGGCGGATGGCTGTCGGCGACTTGTCGACGAGGCGGCCGATCAGCCAGTCGATCTTGCCGTCGAGCTCGGCGGCGGGAACGACGTGGTTGAGCAACCCGGCGGCCTGTGCAGCCTTGGCGTCGAACGGCTCGCCCGTGAGCGCCCATTCGTTGACGAGACGCGGCGGCGCGATGCTCTGCAAGAGGCTCAGGACCTGCATCGGGAACACGCCGACCTTCACCTCCGGAAGGCCGAAGAGGACGTGATCGGCCGCGATCGCCATGTCGGTCATGCACAGCAGGCCCATGCCGCCGGCCATGCAGACGCCGCCGACCCGCGCGATCGCCGGCTTGGTGGCATTCTGCGACAGCCTGAGCAGATCGGCATAGTCGACATTGGGACGGGAGAAATCCATCGCGAACGCCGCGCCGGAGTTCTGCAGGTCGGCGCCCGCGCAGAACGCCTTGTCGCCCGCCCCCGTCAGCACGATCACGCGCACCCCGGGATCGTCATGCGCCTGGCGATAGCCGCGCGAGATGCCGGCGATGACGTCGCCATTCAGCGCGTTGCGCTTCTCCGGACGATTGATGGTGATCCAGAGGGCCTGCCCACGCTTGTCGAGAATCACGCTGTCGTCGGTCATCGCCTTGCCTGTCGCTTGCTGTCGGATGCGAGATTGTCGCGGGATAGCCGCGAGGAGCAAGGAAAACTTGCGTCAGGAGGCCGCGCGGCGGCCGATCTCATCGATGACGCCGCGCAGCAGCGGACGCGCAGGCTCGAACTGGCCGGTACGCAGGAACGCGATGGTCTGCCGGAACGACGTCGGATGCACCAGCAGTCCCACGTGCGAGGCCTTGACGGTCGTGTAGTCCGTCATCCCGACGAGCTTGCAGCTCTCGACCGAGACGCGGCCGTCGTTCGGCCATGGCAGCAGGAACAGCCCGGCGATCGGGTCGAGGAAACGGTTGCCGGCGATCACGCCGATCTCGTAGTCGGCGGCCGGCAAGGAGGCGAGCGTGACGTCTTTCGTGGTCACCAGTTGCAGGCCTGCCGGCCCGAAATAGGCGCGATACAGCCCGACGTTCTGCAGCCGGTCGGCGAGCTCGCTGCCGCCATTGGGCGTTCCGAGCATGACGACACGGCCGAGCCGCGCCGGCCGATGCTTCGCGATCGCGACCCGTGCCAGCAGCCCGCCCATCGAGTGGGTGACGAAATGGACCGGACCGTCGATCCCGGCGGCGAAATCGGCGATCGCCGGGCGGATGTCGTCAGCAAGAAACTCGAGCGGCTTCTTGCGGCTCTCATAGTCGAGGTTCAGCGTCGCAAAACCTGCGCGCTGCAACCGCTTTTCCAGCGGACGCAGCATCAATGACCGGCCGGCGATGCCATGCAGCAGCACAACCCCCGCGTCGCGGGGGCCACTGTGCTGAGAACGCCGGCGCAGCGATGCGATCACGCGACTTCCCGCTCCTCCGGCTCGCGCTCCGTCGTAGCGGTTGCCGCACTCGCCTCGGCAAGCGCTTTGGCGCCGACATAGTCGGTCTTGCCCGAGCCGAGCAGCGGGATCTTGTCGACCACCATCACGACGGCCGGCACCGCAAGCTCCGGCGCGCCTTGCGCCTTGGCCTGACGCTGTATCGCGGAGCGTTCGGCATCCTTCTGCGTCGTGATCAGCACGATGCGCTCGCCCTTGCGCTGGTCGGGGATCGACACCGCGACCGAGGCTGCCTGCGGCCACAAAGCCGCGGCGATCTGCTCGACCACCGTCAGCGACACCATCTCGCCGGCGATCTTGGCAAAGCGCTTGGCGCGGCCCTTGATCGTGATGAAGCCCTGCGCGTCGATGGTGACGATGTCGCCGGTGTCGTGCCAGCCCTCCGGCAGTGCCTCGAGCACGCCGGGATTTTCGGCCCTGACATAGCCGAGCATGACGTTGGGGCCGCGGACCGAAAGCCGTCCGCCCTCCTCGATGCCCGGCACCTTGTCGAGCCGATACTCCATCAGCGGCGACAGGCGGCCGACGGTGCCGACACGGTTGGCCATCGGCGTGTTCATCGCCAGCACCGGCGCGGTCTCGGTGACGCCATAGCCTTCGAGAACGCGGATGCCATAACGCTCCATGTAGATCTGCCGTGTCCGATCCTTGACCGGCTCGGCGCCGGCAATGACCAGCCGCAGGGTGCGGAAATCGTAGGCATGAGCGGAGCGCGCGTAGCCGGTCAGGAAGGTGTCGGTGCCGAACAGGATCGTGGCGCCGGTCTGGTAGATCAGTTCGGGCACGATCCGGTAATGCAGCGGCGACGGGTACATGTAGATCGGGATGCCCGCCAACATGGGCATCATCATGCCGCCAGTGAGGCCGAAGGAGTGAAAGACCGGCAAAACATTGAACACAAGATCGTTAGCGTTGGCATCGACCCTCGCCAATGCCTGCGCGGCATTCGCGAGAATGTTGCGATGGGACAGGACGACGCCCTTCGGGGTGCCTTCGGAGCCGGACGTGAACAGAATCACCGCCGGATGGTCGGCATTGCGGGCGACGCGCGGCTTGGTGCCGTCGATCATCCCCTTGATCTTGTCGGCCAGGCTGACGGAGGCCTTGACGTCCTCGAGATAGACCAGGCGGGCCTGTCCTTCGATCGCCGCGATCAGCTTGTCGAGCTTGCCCTTCTCGATGAAGGCCCGCGACGTCAGAACGGTCGTGACCTGCGCCGCCTTCATTGCCGCCAGCACATTCACCGGGCCGGCGGAGAAATTCAGCATTGCCGGCACGCGGCCGATCGACTGCAGCGCCATGAACACCACGGCGACGCCGGCGGAGTTCGGCAGCAACAGGCCGATGTTCTCGCCCACCATCGTGCCCTGCTCGAGCTTGCGGCTGAGCACCTGCGAGCCGAGCAGCAGCTTGCGATAGGTCAGCTTGGTGCCGAGCGGATCCTCGATCATCACCTTGCCGGTGTCGTGGTCGCGATGGGCATGGGCGAGCGCCTCGAACAGCGTCCGATCCAGCATGGCGTTCTTGACCATGGCGTCGATCATCACGTCCTGCAGCGCCGCGCCGGCCGCATTGCGGCGGGTCTTGCCCTTGAGAGCCGCATCGATGGTGAGCTTCACCGGCGGCAGGATCGTCACCGTCACCTTGGGAAACCAGGAGCGCTTGATCTGGCCATCCTTGAGATAGCTGAGATGCGAGCGCTGCGCGCCCTCGATGCGAACGGGCACCACGATGGCGTCGGCCTTGTCGGCGATCATTGCGGTGCCGTCATAGACCTTCATCAGCGAGCCCGACACAGTGATGCGGCCCTCGGGGAAGATCACCACCGGCTCCTGGCTGGCGACCAGCTTGATCAGGTCGCGAGCACCGAGCGGCTTGGTCGGGTCGATCGTGATGTGGCTCACCAGCTTCAGGAAGACCTTCGCCCACCAGGCCTTGGAGATCCCGGTGTCCACGGCGAAGGTCGCATCAATCGGAAGCACCGCGTGTAGCAGCGGACCGTCGATCAGGCTGACATGGTTCGGCGCGATCAGCATGCGGGTGCCGGCTGGCGGCAGGTTCTCCAGGCCGCGCACTTCGGTGCGGAACAGAGCACGGAACAGCATCGCGCCGAAATCGCGCACGCCCTCCCTGCCCCATTTGTTGAGCACGAACCAGACGGCGCCGAAGCTGGCCAAAGCCAGACCGAAGAAGATCCAGGCGATCGAGACGCCCGCGGCCTGCAGGCCGGCTACGCCCAGCGAGCCGACCACCATGAAGGCGGCCTGCAGCACATTGCCGGCAGCGATGACCCGGGCGCGCTCGGTCGGCTCCGACCAGGCCTGCACGGCGGCGAACGCCGGAACCACGAACAGGCCGCCGCCAAAGGCGAAAACGGCGAAATCGATCAGCATGCGCGCGCCCGCCCAAGAGCCGACGAAGGCGAGCGGCGTGAGGCCCTTTGCGGCCTCGGTCGTCCCGATCGCCCAGGACAGATCGAGGCCGAGCACGCCCATGAGGATGGCGCCGATCGGCACCAGCGCGAGATTCGGCCTGACGTGGCTGAGATGCGCTGCGAACAGCGAGCCGATGGCAATGCCAATCGCGAAGATGGCGAGGCACAGAGTGACCACGCCCTCGGTGCCGCCGACGACATCCTTGACCAGCGCCGGCAGCAGCGACAGCACGACGGCGCCGACCAGCCAGAACCAGGACACGATCACCATGCCGTCCCACAGCCGCGGCGCGGCGTACAGCGACTTGAGAAGGTGCGAGGTCGAGGTCCAGGGATTGGCCGTGATGCGCAGATCGGGGGCCGACGGCGACGTGTGCGGAATGCGCGAGGCCGACGCCCAGGAGATCAACGCGAGGCCGATGACGGCGAGAGCGACCCATCCCATGTGCGACGAGCCGGAGACGAGTTGGCCGCCGGCGATGGTGCCGATCAGGATGGCCATGAAGGTCGCGCCTTCGACCAGCGCGTTGCCGGTTGCGAGCTCACCGACCGTCAGTTGATCGGGCAGCATGGCGTATTTCACGGGACCGAACAGCGCGGCAATGACACCGAACATGCCGAGGGCGACGAACAGCAGCGGGATCGAATGCAGAAAGAAGCCCAGCGCCGCAAAGGTTGCGGCGAAGATCTCCGCGAATTTGAGCCGGCGCGCCACGATTCCCTTAACATATCGATCCGCCAGCTCGCCGCCGAGCCCGGACAGGATGAAGAACGGAAAGATGAAGACGGCGCCCGCCACGGTCACAAGCGCGTCGCCATGCGTTGCCACGGCGCCATAGAGCAGCATGATGACCAGCGCATTCTTCAGGACGTTGTCGTTCAGCGCCGAGGAGAATTGAGCCCAGAACAGCGGGGCAAAACGGCGCGACGACATCAACTGCTTGATCATGATCGATTCCTGATGTGCTGCAGCGGCTTGGCCGCAAGGATCGCAAGAGTCTTGAAGGTTGGTGATGAAATGAGGCGGAGCCGGCGATGCATCCCGTTAGACGCGGTCATGCGGTTAGGCGTTCTGTTGTTGGTCGCCGACCAGGACGGAAAATAGCGCGAAGGTCGTGTGCAAAAGGCTTATCCAGACCGATGGCAACGGGACGGAGGGGGTGGGACGCGAGGACATGGTGACCGCTTCGTTGCGCATCAGATCGGGATTTGAGACGAGGTCAGGTCAGTTCGCTCAGGTAGTGGAAGCAGCCGAACAGGCCGCCACGGCGCAGCCGGTGCCCTTCGCGCCCGGCGGCACGAAACAGACGTTGTCCCGCCAGCCGCCTCGTTCGCCGCGCAGCCAGCAGACCGGCAACATCACAAGCATTTGCGATCCGCTCGACGCGCGCCGTCAAAAGGTGAGACGCGAACCGCGCGAGACCGTTCAGTCCTGTCGGCGCATTGGTCGAAAAAAAATGGGGAGCGCGAGAGTCGAGAACCTGCATGAGACTTCTCCATATTTTGAGCAACGCTCAAAATATATATCGCACTTTTGAACGACGCTCAAGAAGAGAATGTAAAACGTCAAAGAAGGGTAAAATGATCCTGCGAGGCGCCCGCCCCTCGGCGTGAGGGGCAATTAGGGCCCTCGAATCAGAAGGGATTTTCGATAACTCGGCTTGCCCCAGTGGGTCAGCCTGCCGATTTGCGCAGCCAGACCTTGTTGTCGTGGAAGGCCGCGCCCCCGATCGGGGCGACGGTGTCGGCGGCGGTGAGCACGTTGATGCCGCGTCCCCCGACATGGGCGCGATTGGGATGGATCGATTCGGCGATCAACACTCCGCGCCGGACTCCGTCGAACAGCCGGGCCGCAAGCGAGGTCTGTCCGCGCTCATTGCCGAGCGTGACGATGTCGCCGTCGACGATGCCGAGCGGGGCTGCATCCAGCGGATGGATCATGACGGAGGGGGCCCCTTCCCGCGCCTGCGACGATGGCGTCTCGTTGAAGGAGGTGTTGAGGAACGAGCGTGCGGGACTGGTTGCAAGCCGGAACGGATGCTGCTGATCGACCTCTTCGGTCACCGCCCAATGGTCGGGCAATGACGGCATGCGCTCCGGATTGCCCATGACCCGTCCGAATGGCGGATGAGCCCAGTCGGCCTTGAAGTGGAATTTGCCGTCCCTGTGCGCGAAGCCGTCGAGATAGTGCGACGTGCGGAAGTCCGGCTGAAGGTCACGCCAGACATCGGCCTCGAGCCCGGCGATATCGCCATGGCCGCTCTTCTTCAACGTCGCATCGATCAGCTCGCGCGGCGACATCTCGAAGCCCGGATGCACAGCCCGCAGCCGCCGCGCCAGGCCTTGCAGCACCTCGTGGTTGGAGCGGCACTCACCCGGTGGATCAATCAGCTTCGGTCCGACCGAGATGTGCTGATGGCCGCCGCCGTAATAGAGATCGTCATGCTCCATGAACATCGTGGCGGGCAGCACGATGTCCGCCATCTGCGCCGTCTCGGTCATGAACTGCTCGTGGACGGCGACGAAAAGGTCTTCGCGCGCAAATCCGTTGCGAACCAGCTCCTGCTCGGGCGCCACCGTCATCGGGTTGGTGTTCTGGATCAGCATCGCCTTGACTGGCGGGCCTCCACAGAGGGCCACCGCGTCTCCCGTCAGGATGCGCCCGATCTGGGACTGATCGAGGAAGCGGGTGGAATGATCCACGGCGTCATGGCCCTCGATGATCGACTCATCGAAGTGCCAAAGCGCGGCGTTGTTGAAGAAGGCCCCGCCTCCTTCGTACTGCCAGGCGCCCGTCACCGCGGGAATGCAGGATGCCGCATGCATCTGCGTGGCACCGTTCCTGCTACGGGTGAAGCCGTAACCCAGCCGGAAGAAGGTGCGCTTCGTCTCTCCGACCAGACGGGCGAACGCCTCGATCTCGGCCACGGGAACGCCAGAGATTTGCGATGCCCATTGCGGCGTCCGCGTCTGCAGATGCGCTTCGAGTTCCGCAGGGCAGTCCGTGTACTTCTCCATATAGGCGCGGTCGGCAAAGCCGTCGCGAAACAGCACGTGCATCACGCCGCAGGCAAAGGCGCCGTCGGTGCCCGGGCGCAGGATGATCTTGATGTCGGCCTGCTTCATCGTCTCATTGTCGTAGACATCGATCGCGGCGATCTTGGCGCCCCGCTCTTTTCGGGCGCGCGCGGCATGAGTCATGACATTGACCTGCGTGTTCACCGGGTTCGTGCCCCAGATCACGACCAGGTCCGAGAGCGCCATTTCCCGCGGATCGACGCCGGCGATCTTCCCGGTGCCGATGGCAAAGCCGATACGCGCGACATTGGCGCAGATCGTCGAGTAGAATCGCGAATACTTCTTCACATGGGTGAGACGATTGAGGCCGTCGCGCATCACGAGACCCATCGTGCCCGCGTAATAATACGGCCATACCGACTGAGCGCCAAAATCCCGCTCCGCCTGGAGAAACCGCTCCGCGATCTCGTCCAATGCCTCGTCCCAGGAGATGCGTGCAAAATGCCCTGATCCTTTCGGACCGACGCGACGCATCGGATGCATCAGCCTTTCAGGATGATGAATCCGCTCGGCATATCTCGCGA
The DNA here is from genome assembly GCF_051168135.1 of Bradyrhizobium sp. HKCCYLRH2060. Classification (NCBI taxonomy): domain Bacteria; kingdom Pseudomonadati; phylum Pseudomonadota; class Alphaproteobacteria; order Hyphomicrobiales; family Nitrobacteraceae; genus Bradyrhizobium; species Bradyrhizobium sp. HKCCYLRH2060. The sequence continues at coordinate 242,369 of NZ_JBNPUK010000003.1, read as the reverse complement.
CCTTGGCGCAAACCACGCCAGCCGTATAGGTCTGCCGTTTCGAGCCGCGAACGCGGCCGATCGTCTTCCGATCGAGCACTTCGACGTCGAGCGCGCAGGCGGACGGACAATCGTGCGGGCAGGTGGAATGGCGGATATCGACGCGGGTCTGCTGGTTCATGCCCGATTGGTAGCATCAAAGAATGCATCCGCCGAGAGCATTCGCGAGGCATTCGCATGAACAAGATTCGTACGTGTCTGCATCACCGCAGATCTGGTTCTGGACGCGGACAAGTCGCCGCCGACGACGGCTGATCCGCCGTTAGGGGCGAGATGAAGACGGCAAGAAAAGACGATAGGCTTTGTTGCGTGCTCGTGTTTGCTGCCTGCGACGGTCTACACCGCAGCGCACCATCACGAGCCCTCAGCTGACGGCAATTTCGATTGCAAAGCGATTTTCATATATTAATATATCAGTTGAGGAAACGAAAATGTCCGGTCGCCCCCCGAGGAAATTGGCCGCAGCGCCACGGCCCGTGGTAGCCCGCATGCGCCGCAATGGTCGACCCCGCGGCGCGACAGCAGCGTCACGCATCTACACCGATCTCAGGTCGGAACTCGTGTCGCTCGTGCGCCTGCCGGGCGAACCGATCTCGGAAGCGCAGATCGCGACGGCCTATGGCGTCAGCAGGACACCGGTCCGCGAGGCCATTCTGAAGCTCTCGGACGAAGGGCTGGTCGAGATCTTTCCGCAGTCCGGCATCTTCGTCTCGCGCATTCCGGTCGCAGCACTCCCCGAGACCATCATCATCCGAAAGTCTCTCGAAGAGACCACCGCACGGATGGCGGCCGAGCATGCAACATCGAGCCAGTTGCTCAACCTGCATGCGACCCTCGAACGTCAGCGCGAGGCCTGCGCCGCAAAGGATCGCGAAGCCTTCCACCAGGCCGACGAGATGTTTCACGCTGGCATCGCCGAGGTCGCCGGCTATCCCGGTATCTGGAAGCTGATCGTTCAGGTCAAGGTTCACGTCGACCGCTATCGCCGCCTGACCTTGCCGCAGATCGGACGGATGGCCGAAGTGATCGCAGAGCACGAACCAATCCTTCAGGCCATCGAACGGCGCGATCCGGATCGTGCCCGGGCTACCATGGCGAGTCATCTGGAACGCCTGCTCGACGACATCTCTGAAATTCAGACCAAGAATCCAGAGTATTTCGATCAACCAAGCTAGCGAGATGATCGCATCGAACCTTGCGGCGACACGATCACTTCGGCGGAGAGACGCCATGAAAAGACGCGATTTCATCAGACTGAGCGTGGGCTTTGCGGGCGTTGCAACGCTGCCGCCGATCTCGGCCGCCCTTGCGCAATCGAAGGCGGTGTTCAAGGCATCCGACGTTCAGCCGCCGGGGTATCCGACGGTTGCAGCAACAGAAAACCTCGGCAAGAAGCTTGCGGCGGCCACCAGCGGCAGGCTGTCGATCCAGATGTATCCGTCCGCTCAGCTCGGCGGCGAGAAAGAGACCATCGAGCAGACCCAGATCGGGGCGATCCAGATGCTGCGAGTCAGCGCCGGCGCGCTCGGCCCGATCGTCGATGACGTCAACGTCGTCAACATGCCCTTCCTGTTCAAGAGCATCGAACATTCGGAAAAGATGATGGACGGTCCGATCGGTCAGGACCTTCTGGACCGCGTCAGCGCCAATGCCAGCGCAAATCTCGTCGCACTCTGCTGGATGAATTCGGGTGCGCGCAGCATCTACAATACCAAGAAGCCCATCAGGACGGTGGAGGACGTGAAGGGGCTGAAGATTCGCGTGATCGGCAATCCCATCTTCATCGACATGATGAACGCGCTCGGCGGCAACGGCGTCGCGATGGGGTACGATCAGGTCTTCAGCGCGCTGCAGACCGGCGTGATCGACGGGGCCGAGAACAATCTACCGAGCTACGTCTTCAGCAATCACTACACGGCCGCGAAGTACTATTCGCTCACCCAGCATCTCGTCATTCCAGAAGTCCTCGCGTTCTCGAAGCGCGCCTGGGCGAACCTGTCGACCGACGACCAGACCTTGATCAAGAAGTTCGCACGCGAAGCACAGATGGAGGAACGCGAACTCTGGAAGGTCTACGAGCGGGAAGCGATGGAGAAGGCCAGGGCCGCCGGCTCCGAAATCGTCGAAATCGCCGACAAGGCGCCGTTCCAGAAGGCCGTAAAGCCGGTCTGGGACAAATACGGTCCGAAGCACCAAGAACTGATTAAGCGCATTCAGGACATCGCGTAGACCGCGCGCTCGGTTCGGACGATCGGGAGGCTTACGATGGCCGGACTCCATCTCCGGCGATGGATGCGCTGCATCTCGCCTGCGTCATCGCGGGCGTGACGGCGCTCGTGCTGATCTCAGCCCTCATCCTTTGGGCGGTCTTCACGCGCTACGTCCTGAACAGCGCGATCTTCTGGCCCGAACCGATGGCCGTCCTGTTGTACTGGCGCCACCAAGCCACAACGCCGTCCTGTACTCGCTCGCGACCGGTGGGGCGTTCTCGATCAGCGTGCTGCTCATGGCGGGTATATTCCCGGGACTGCTGCTCGGCTTCTCGCGGATCCTGCTCTGTACCGTGTTCGCCTATCGCGAAGACCATCCCCACAGCCGGCAGGTTCCAGCCAAGGATGCGATCAAGATCACGATCGATCGCTGGCCGGATGCGGCCATCATCGGTTCAGCAGGACGCCGGAAAATGCCTCTCTGCCCCTACTCGTCCTCGTCTTGACCGGTCTCTGCCAATCCGCGTAGCGGCTCGGGGTTCAGAAGAACGATCGCCCCGTGCTCGAGGCGGACCCAGTCCCGCGCGGCCCACGCACGCAATTGCTTGTTGATGCTCTCCCGCGTCATGCCGACCATTTCGCTGATCTCCTGCTGAGTGATGGCAATGGTGCGGCTCGCGGCATCCAGCTTGCGCTTGTCGGTCAGGCCGAGCAGTGCACTGGCAAGGCGGCGAGGAAGATCCTGAAGGATGACCTGCTCGACCTGGTCGCTGGTCCAGCGCAGCCGATCGCAAAGCAGCTCGATGAATTTCATTGCCAGCACCGGTTGGCTCTTCACGAACGGCAGGAATTCGCGCCGATCGATGACCAGTATCTCGCAATTCGTGTTGGCCGTTGCATCGGCTGTGCGTTCTCGTCCGTCGAGCACGGCGACCTCGCCGAATATCTCACCCGCGCTGATCAGGTTCAGGATGGCATTGCGGCCGTCGGGCGACGAGACACTGATTTTGACGGTGCCACTGATCACGGCATATAAGCTCGAGCCAGGATCGCCTTTTGAGAAGATGGTTGCACCGCGCTTGAGCGATGTCGGCTTGGCGTAGCGGCAGAGCTGATCGACCGCATCAGCCTCGAGCTCACGAAAAATCGGATGCTGACGCAGCACCGACAGTTTGCCGTTATTGGTAGGTCGGACGCTCGCCCGCTTTTCCTCAGTCACACCGCATCTCCCAGGCGTCCGAATACCGCCGCCCAAGGGAAATGTCCAAAGCTGGTGGCCAAGGCCCCGCGGATGTCAGGGGACTATGGACACGCCTACAGCCACCAGCAAAAACGATCCCTCGGACTTGCGACCACCGATCCTCGATTTCATTGCATCTCGGAATACGGCAGATCGGCGGATTGTCCAGGAAAATGCGGCGAACGCTCAACGGCGAAGCCATGTGCCAATCGACGCCGGAGGCGTTTACGCCGCCGGGACGGGCCCTGCATACATTGTGCAACGCGTGAGAGTCGTCCAGCCGCCCCGTCGGACCGGCAGCGCTACTCTTCTGAGCGCAAGATGCCGCAGCCCAAGGGCAGCCTGTACCTCACACCCGATGCCTTGTCTGTGAATCAGCCCAAAGCAGGACCGCAGCGAACCCGACAAAAACCCCCACAACTGCAAAGCTGACCATCATAGCGTCCAGCGGCATGTCTCTCTCCCCCTGTTCGAGTTTGAGACACAGTTCCCTATCGGCTGCGCGACAGTCTTTGATCCAGATCAATGCAATGCGGATTTCGCCCGCGATGTCAGGCAGCAGCCATTGCTTCAGCTCGCGCCGAGTCCCGAAGCGAGACGCCCCCGGGCAGGATCGCGATGATGCCCTCCCGTTCGAGCTTCGTGAACGTTCGACTGACGGTCTCGATGGTGAGCCCGAGATAGTCGGCGATATCCTGCCGACTCATCGGCAACGGTACCATGTTAGAGGCCCCCCGAAGCTCCACCAGCCGATCCCTCCAGCCAACGAGGAATGTCGCGACCTTCTCCTCGGCTGATCGGCGTCCGAGAAGTACCATGTGATCACGCGCCTGATTCAGCTCCTGCACGGCCAGTTCGTTCATCCGGCGCAGCAGATTCGGCTTGTCCTCGGCAAAGCGTCCGAACGGTCCCTTCGCGAACTGGCAGACGGTGACGGGACCGATCGCGTCAGCCGAAAATCCGTGCCGTTCCTCCGTCGTCATGCCGACGAAGTCGCCGGGCAGCGCAAATCCGACGATCTGCCTGCGTCCGTCGGGGAGAAGCTTGTAGAGCCTCATGACCCCATCCAATAAATTGTAGAAGCAGGACGACGTATCTTCTTGCGCGAAAACCGTCTCGCAGGTCGCAAAATGGGCTCGGCGGCTGAGGTGCTCGAATTCGCGCATCTCAAACTGGTCGAGCGACGCACAGACACTGAATCCCCGCACGGCACAATCGGCACAGGCCTGCCCGTGGAAATCGATTGCAACAAGAGACGTCTTCATACGAGGGCTCCGGTGGGCCAAGCGCAAAGCGAATGGTTGCATTCTAACGGACGCTCGAAGTTCCGATTGATTCAAATCAAACGAACCAACAATCCGGGCCCTATCGTGGCCGCCACTCCCAACACCAATGGATATCGTGAATGCAGCGGCTTGTTCTGTGCCACCTTCTCGCCGCCACGATGTTGGCGACACCGTCATACGCAGCGTCGACAGCAGAGCAACGCGGACAGGCTTTCGCGAAGGCCCACTGCGCACGATGTCACGCCATCGGTCGAACGGGAGAGAGTCCCTTCGAACCGGCCCCTCCGTTCCGCAGCCTGCATCTCCGCTACCCGATCGAATCGTTGGGCGAAGCGCTCGCGGAGGGGATCATGACTGGTCACCCGGCCATGCCCCAATTCCAGCTCGCGCCGCCGCAGATCCACGATCTGCTCTCGTATTTGAAGAGCTTGGAATAGCCCCGTCGCTTCAGAGCGCCTGTATCGTCCAGGTCAAAATCGATTTGGCAATCCGGCCGAAGGCCTCGTCGAAGGCGGACACGGCATCAGCAGGATCAAGCCGGGCAACGGGCTGGTTTTCGTCAAACAGCCGAGACGCGATGGCCTTGCCGTTCTTGTCGACGAGGCGAGCCGACAGGCCGATCTCCACCGCGGCGGTATCGGCATTGATCCGGAAACGGCGGACATCAATCAGCAGCTGAAAATCCGGCTGGCCCAGATCGGATGTCCGCAGCGGAGCGTGGGCCACATCGTAATTCTCGAAGGCATCGATCAGACGTGATTGCAACAACTTGGGGATGCTGTCAGCCCACAGGAAATCACCGAACCCCGGGTAATCCTTTGTTGGCGTGAATAGCATGCGCTGAGTCTGCAGCATCGCCACGGCCGTGGGCTCAGGTATCGCAAGCTGCCCCTTGATGGTCTTGTTGACCGGCCCCAGTTCTCGCGGCGCGCTCAGATCATAGGTGACTTTCTGTGCTGGAGCACCGCCTCCCGTCATTTTCTCCAGACCCGAGACGATTCCATCGAGCTTGCCGGTATTCCGCGCAAGGCCGTCTGAGAATGTCTTGAGGTTGGCGATCGTATCTTTGAGCGGCCCTGCATTCTCCGCAAGAACTGCATCGACACGCCGCAGGGCGTCCCGGGCGGCCTGCGTCATGCTTTGTCCGGCGCCCGGTTCTGCAATCAAGGTCGATACGGCACTCGCCGCTCCTGCCGACGCGCCACCCTCCAGCGCGATCACCGGCACTCCTGTCAGCCCCTGAAATTCCAACCCTACTTTGGTGTCGGCGCGCACGGGAGTCGTCGACGCCACGGAAATCGTTGCGTTGACCCGACGCGGATCGTTCGCCGCCAGACCGAGCTCGGTCACCTCGCCGACCCGGATTCCATTGAACAGAACGGCAGCCCCGACCAGCAGGCCGGGCACCGAGCCCTCGAACTGCACGTGATAGGTCGTGCGAGGACCGAGTCCTCCGGTGTTGTTGAGCCAGTAAACGAAGCCAAAGATTGCGACGATGGCCGCCAGCACGAAGCCGCCGATGACAGCGAAGGGTGCACGGGTTTCCATCTTTCAACTCGCTTTTGGTTGCAGCATCTGGGATCGCTTGCCGTGAAAATAGGCTTTGACCCATGGATGTTCTGATCGGAGGAGGTCGCTCATAGGACCAATCGCCACGATCCTGCCATCGGCCAACGCAGCGACACGGTCGCAGACCGTGTTGAGGCTGGCGAGGTCATGGGTCACCATAAACACCGTCAGTCCCAACGTCAGCTGGAGCGTCTTGATCAGGGCATCGAAGTCGCCGGCGGAAATCGGATCGAGGCCGGAGGTCGGCTCGTCAAGAAATACGATCGCCGGATCGAGAGCGAGGGCGCGCGCCAGCGCCGCGCGCTTCGTCATGCCACCGGATAGCTCGGCTGGGAATTTATCACCGTCCTCTGCGCGAAGGCCGACCATTTCGAGCTTGGCTATCGCGATCTCATCCATCAACTCCTGCGACATCTGCAGGCTCTCGCGCAGCGGAAACTGAACGTTCTGCTTGACCGTCAGTGACGAGAACAGAGCTCCCTGCTGGAACAGAATTCCCCAGCGCTTCGCTGCCGCCTGCGTCGTCCGCTCCTCGGCGCTCCCAAGGGTTGTCCCCATGACCTCGATAGACCCGCTGCGCCGAGGAATGAGCCCGATGATCGTCCGCATCAGGACGGATTTTCCGCCGCCTGACGCGCCTACCAACCCGAGAATCTCACCGCGACGAACATCGAGCGAAAGATCGTTCAGAACGAGCTGCCGGCCGAACCCGACAACGAGATCGGTCACGCGGATCGCGCTGGACACGCCAAGATCATCCATTGCTACATTCCAATGGACGCAAAGAACACGGCGAAAAGACCATCGAGCACGATGACCAGGAAAATGGATTTCACCACGGATGTCGTAGTCTGTTGCCCCAGCGATTCGGCACTACCCTTCACACGAAGTCCCTCACTGCAGGCAACAATGCCGATCACCAAGGCCATGAACGGCGCCTTCAATATTCCCACTTCGAAGTGCGTCACCGAGATGGCATCGTGTAACCGGGCGATGAAGATTGCCGGTCCCATGCCGCCATAGAGCTGGGCCACCAGCCCTCCTCCATACAGGCCAGCCATCGAGCCAATGAAGGCGAGAATTGGCAAGGTCAAGATCAACGCAACGATACGGGGCAGGATCAGCACCTCGACAGGATCAAGTCCCATCGTCACCAGCGCATCGATCTCCTCGCGCATTTTCATCGATCCAAGCTCGGCCGTGTAGGCGCTTCCCGACCGTCCTGCCACCATGATCGCGACGATCAGAACGCCAAGCTCGCGCAGGACCAGAATTCCGACCATGTCGACGACGTAAGACTCGGCACCGAAACGTCGAAAATGGAAGATCCCCTGCTGGGCAATGATGGCGCCGATCAGAAAAGTGATCAACACCACGATTGGAATGGCCTGCCATCCGATGCGGTACATCTGATAGACGAGGGAGGTCACGCGCAGAGATCGCGGCCGGCGCAGCGTCCGCAGCAGCGCAAAGAACAGCGCGGCCAACATGTCCAGAAACACCTTGATATCCTGGGCGGCCCCCAGACTCGAACGACCGAGGTCGGTGAGTTTGGCAAGGATCGGGTTCAGTCTCGGTGCCGGCGCGACGGCTCGTCGATTGACCTGCCGGACCTCCTCGACGAGGCCGATGTAGTTTTCTGCCACCCCGGTCGTCTCGACCCGCCGACCGCCAACAGCAGCCCGGCGGCCGAGCTTCTCAAGCAACCAAGCACCCACGGTATCGATTTCGCTGACGGCTCCAAGATCAAGCTTCACCGCAGTCGCGCTGTTGATGCTGTTGCCGACAGAGCTGGTCAAGCTCTCGAGCTCTGCCACGTTCAGGGACACCCATGATCCGCTCGGACGAAGCTCGAGCACATCCTCCGTCGTCGCGGCGGTCAGTCCCGGATGAGCACGCAATTGGATGTCTCCCTCAGTCGGCGTGCCGAGGCACACCCGTTCCTAAATCGCGCCGATCTGCCTCGCTTGATCTGCGTCAATCCCGTCAGCGCAACGGGTTGAGCGAAATCAAGCATCGTGCCGAGCTACGTTCTACAGTGATTTTGACCCGAGGACAAAACATGGCCATCGACCCGACGACGCTCCGGACCGAGTTGGAGAGCCTGACGCGCGAGCTAAGCCAGCTGTTGCGGGGCGCGGGTGCGCCGCGTGACAACCCGGACGCGCAACCAGCTGCCGGAATGCTCGCTGCAGCGATCGAGGGGCTAGACATGCGTCTAAGTGAGACCGACGTTCAGGTGGAGCGGATGATCAGGGATCGTCCGATCGCGGCGACAGCTTCGGCCTTCGCCTTCGGGCTCGCGGTTGGCCTCCTGCTGCGGAGAACTTAAGTGGATACCGAAAATGTCGTTAAACATTTGCGCCTTCTCTGGCGGACGGACCGGGTCATTGCCGACATCAGGCTCCGGCATCTGCTCGTCGGACTCGGCCTCCGGGCCTTTGCGGCGCTGATCGCCGTCTTTGGCCTCCTGATGTTCGAGCTGGCGGCCTACCTTGCGTTGGTCCAGATCACCTCTGCAGTCGTGGCAGCCGCAGCACTCGGAGCCTGCAATATCGCGATTGCGGCGATCCTCCTGATCATCGCATCCCGTGCACCGTCCGGCCGGGAACTCGAACTAGCCAACGAGATTCACTCCTCGGCGATGGACTCGCTGCAGTTGGAAGCACGAGCTTTGCAGTCCCGGATATCGAGCGTGGTCAACCATCCGCTCAACAGCCTCATTCCGCTGCTCATCGTTCCCATTGCGACGATGATCATCAGAACTCTCCGCTCGCATGGCGCCTCCGAAGGCGAGGCGGCGAGGCCACCGTCCAATGACGACCACCATCCGACCTGAACCGATGGATCCGGTGAGAGGACACCAAACACCTAAGCTTAGAGCCTGAGTTTGACATTGCAAAGGTCGCGCTCGGTTGGATCGGTTCTGACCTCGAAACCGAGGTTCCTACACATCTCCAGCATGACGACATTCTCCTGCAGGACGTCACCGGAGATCATCTTCAGGCCCTCCGACTTGGCATATTCGATGATCAGCTGCATCAATGCCCAGCCGAGTCCGCGTCCCTTGAGATCCGACCGCAACAGGATTGCGTACTCCCCGCTCTCGTAAACCGAGTCGGAGTGAATCCTCACGACGCCGACCAGTTCGTTTGTCGCTTCATCGAGCGCCACAAAAGCCATCGCGCGCGCATAGTCGAGCTGCGTCAGGCGCGCGATGAACTCGTGCGTGAACTCCTTCATGGGGGCAAAGAATCGAAGACGCAGGTCTTCCGGAGTGACATGCTTGAGGAACTCATGAATGGTTGGCTCATCCTCGGGTCGGATCGGTCGCGCAAGGATCCGCCAGCCGTCCTTGACCTGGAGATGCCGTTCCCATTGGCTCGGATAGGGCCGAACGGCGAAATTCGACGGACCAGAGCCTTTGAATTTCGGCGGAACCCTGCCGACGGCGACGCGCGCATCGACGGCCATGACGCCGCTCTCGTCGGCGAGCAGCGGATTGATATCGAGTTCGCGAATCTCGGGAACGTCTGCTGCAAGCTGCGCAAGCTTGACCAGCACCAGTGCGACTGCATCGGGCTTGACCGCGGGGACATCACGATAAGCGCGCAGCAATCGTGAGACGCGCGTCCGCTCGATGAGGTTTCGCGCCAGATGGAGATCGAGCGGAGGCAGACCGAGCGCCTTGTCGTTGATGATCTCGACGGCGGTACCGCCCCTGCCGAACACGATCACGGTTCCGAAGATCGGATCGTCGGCAATGCCCATGATCAGCTCCCGCGCCTTGGCGCGGACGATCATGGCTTGCACGATCACGCCGGAAATCCGTGCGTCGGGCCGAAGGGCCTTCGCGCGGGCCATGATCTCGTTCGCCGCGTTACGCACGGCCTCGGCCGTGGTGAGATTGAGCACGACACCGCCGACGTCGGATTTGTGAATGATATCTCTCGACAGAATCTTGAGAACGACAGTTGTGCCTTGAGCGAACAACTGTTCCGCATACCCGACCGCCTCGTCGACCGAGGACGCAGCGAACGTCGGCACCATCGCAATATCGTAAGCCTCCAGCAGGCGACTGATCTCGACCGGATCGAGCCAGGTCCGCCCGTCGGCGAGGGCTGTCGCTATAATTCCGCGGGCTGCGTCGACGTCGGGCGCAAAAGAGCTCGGCATGGCCGGCGGGACAGCGCCAAGCGATTCGACCACCTCCCGATGACGAACGAGATGCATGAAGCCGCGAACGGCATCATCCTCGGTTGGATAGTTCGGGATTCCTGCCCCGCTCAAGGTCTCGATGACCGGCTGCTCCGCGCCGACCCATGCCGCCAGAACCGGCTTTGCCCAGCGCCGGTGCTGCTTTCGATAGGTACTGACGAACTCGGTGACAGCCGTGGCGATGGCGCTAGCGGATGCAATCGCGGTCTGAACATTCATGACGAGAATTGCATCGTTGGCTTGATCGGCGAGCAGCGCTTCGAGCGCGAGCGTGTAGCGTGCGGCATCGGCATCGCCGACGATGTCGACCGGGTTGGATCCGGACCAGGTCGGCGGCAGGATGGCGTCAAGTTTGTCGTGTACGACCGGCGAAAGTGCGGCAGGCACGCCTCCGAGCTCGACCAGTCGATCCACGGCGAGCACGCCGATCCCGCCGCCATTCGTGAGAATGGCGAGCCTCTTGCCCATGGGCGACTCCACCCGCCCCAGCGTTTCGGCGCAGTCGAACAACTCGCGCAGATCGGAGACCCGCAGAACGCCGGCCCGGCGAAAAGCCGCATCATAGACGGCATCGGCTCCCGCCAGCGCGCCCGTATGTGTCGCCGCAGCTTGCGCACCGACGGCACCGCGGCCCGACTTTACGACCACAACCGGCTTGACCCTTGCCGCCCCTCGCGCCGCGGACATGAACTTTCGCGCGTCCTTGACGGCTTCGATGTAGAGCAGGATCGCGCGGGTCCCACCGTCCAACGCGAAGTGGTCCAGAAGATCTGCGAGGTCGACGTCCAACTGATCGCCGATCGAGACGATTCCAGAAAACCCAACACCGCGCTGAGCAGCCCAATCTACCATCCCCGCCGCAATAGCGCCGGACTGGGAGATGAGCGCCAGGCTCCCTGCAACCGGCATGTGCGCCGAAAAGCTCGCATTGAGCTTGATGGTCGGCATCATGATGCCGAGACAGTTCGGCCCAATGAGACGCATGCCGTATTTCTGCGCCGCCTTCTCGGCCTGATCGGCGAGCGACCCCTCACCGTGCCCGAGACCCGAGGTAATGATCAGAGCCCCTGCCGTTCCCAACGCCCCTGCGCGCTCAATGAGATCCGGGATCGAGGGGGGCGGCGTCGTGATCACAACCAGTTCCGGCACGAACGCCAGTTCGGCGAGGCTGCCAACGGCTGCGATATTGGATATTTCCCGATAGCGAGAATTGACAAGGCCAAGCTTGCCCTCGAACCGCGCCTTGACGATATTGTCGAGAATGGCCTTCCCTACCGAGTTCGGTCGCGGACTTCCTCCGATCAGAGCGATGGAGCGTGGCAAAAGCAGGTTCCGCAATCGGTAGGTCGACATTTGCACGTCCAACATCAGTTGGTGAAAGGCGGGTGAATCCCGGCGATTGATCTTAGTTTCAATCCGCAGCCGGTCTAGCGCGACTTATCATCCCAGCATAGTGACAGATGCAACCGCTCCGTTCCCTGACTGCGCCTGCCGGCTCTGCTCGGTAGGCCGCAATATTCGGACCAAGTCCTTGATGAGTATCAAACGATCGCCGGGCTGATTATTATCTTAATGCCCTGCAAAGTCGTCCGGGAGGCATCTCCGATGCGAGCGATGGTTCTGCGAAAGCCTGGAGCGCCTCTGCAGCCCGAGACACTCGCGGACCCCAATCCCGGTCCCGGTGAGATCCGCGTCAAGATCAGGGCATGCGGCGTGTGTCGCACTGACCTGCATGTGTGCGACGGTGAGCTTCCCGACATCCGGTATCCGATCATCCCCGGACACGAGATCGTCGGTCACGTCGATCAGATTGGTCCTGGTGTGACGACGCACAGACTGGGCGAACGCGTCGGAATTCCATGGCTGGGGCATACATGCGGCCATTGCGCGTTCTGCGCACGTGGTATGGAAAATCTCTGCGACCAGCCGACGTTTACCGGCTATACGCGCGATGGCGGCTATGCGACCCACACCGTCGTCGACGCAAATTATGCATTCCCGCTCGATGGTCTGGAGGATGACATCGCCACCGCACCACTGTTGTGCGCCGGCCTGATCGGCTGGCGATCCCTGGTCATGGCAGGGGAAGCCGAGAGGCTTGGCATCTACGGATTCGGCGCGGCGGGTCACATCGTTGCCCAGGTGGCCCGCTGGCAGGGGCGTCAGATCTATGCGTTCACCCGCGAGCACGACGAGGCTGCGCAGGATCTGGCTCGCCAACTTGGCGCCACATGGGCCGGAGCGGCGGGCCAGCGTCCCGATGTTGCTCTGGACGCGGCCATCATCTACGCGCCAGCTGGCGAGCTTGTTCCGGCCGCTCTGCGGGCTGTTCGGAAGGGTGGCCGGGTGGTCTGCGCAGGTATCCATATGAGCGACATTCCGACGTTTCCCTATTCCCTTCTCTGGGGAGAACGCCAAGTGGTGTCCGTCGCCAACCTGACGCGACAGGACGGTCTCGATTTCCTGCAGGTCGCGCAGCAGGCTCAGATACGGACCCATACGACGCCCTATCCGCTGTCCGACGCAAATGACGTTCTGGCCCGCCTGAGGCGGGGTGACGTCGTCGGCGCGGCGGTGCTTATCCCGGACTTTTGAAGTGAATGTGGTAACCCCGCCCATGGCATCACCATCCGATCAGGAACTGGTCTTCTCCTTCTTGGGCAATACCACCCGACATCCAGGTGTCCGCCGGATCGACACGCACGCGGCTTCAGTGTTTCTGATCGGCGACCGCGCTCTGAAGATCAAGCGCGCCGTTCGGCTGCCATTTCTGGACTATTCGACGCTCGATCGGCGCAAGGCAGCGTGCGCGAAGGAAATGGAGATGAATCACCCGTTTGCTCCAGACATCTATCGGCGTGTCGTCGCCATCACCAAGGCGCCAGACGGATCATTCGAAGTCGATGGATCCGGCACTCCTGTCGAATATGCCGTCGAGATGCGTCGCTTCGATGACAGCCGGACACTCGATCACCTCGCTCGCCACCAGCAATTGGAGATCGGCTTGGGCGAACGTCTGGCGGAGACGATCGCGGCGTCGCATGCCGTGGCCACCCGGATGCCGTCCAACGCGTGGACGCAGTCGCTTCCAGTCTGGATCGACGCGTTCGTCGCCAGCTTTCGAAACGTCCCACTATTTGACGCTACGCAGATCGAAGAACTCCGCGCTCTTTGCCACTCGGCCTTCACACGGCTCTGTCCCCTGCTCGAGCAACGCGCAAAAGAGGGGCACGTGAAGCGCTGCCACGGCGACCTCCATCTCGCAAATATCGTTCTCATCGACGACAAGCCGGTGCTGTTTGACGCCATCGAGTTCGACGACCGGATAGCCACGATCGACGTCCTCTACGATCTCGCGTTTCCATTGATGGACCTCTTGCACTTCGGGCAGTCGATCGCCGCCAACCATCTCTTGAATCGCTACCTCTCGATCGCTGCGCCCGACCAGACCGGTGGATTGGCTGCTCTGCCTCTGTTCATGGCGATCCGGGCCGCTATCCGTGCGCAAGTCTTTCTTGCAAGGCTCGACCGCAGTGATGCCGAACACTCGGAGGCAGACCGCTCTGCGACCATCGGGATCGCAGAGAGCTACTTCCAACTTGCGCGCAGCCTCATTCGGCCGGCGGAGCCGAGGGTGGTCGCCGTCGGCGGATTATCGGGAACGGGAAAATCTGCGCTCGCCCGGGCTCTGGCTCCCCTCTTGGCTCCTCCACCGGGAGCAATCGTGTTGCGCAGCGACGTGCTGCGCAAGCAACTATCCGGCGTGAAGGAAACCGAACGCCTCCCAGCTGCGGCCTATACGCCGGCATCGAGTGCACAGGTCTATCGAGAGTTGACGACGCAGGCCGGCCGCGTGCTCTCACAAGGCTTCACGGTGATCGTCGACGCCGTGTTTGCACGTTCGGATGAACGACAGGCGATCCATGATCTCGCGAACCGGCTGAAGGTGCCCTTTGCCGGCCTCTTCCTCGTCGCAGATTTGCGCAGCCGGCAGGAGCGGATCCACCATCGAGTCGACGATGCGTCCGATGCAACGGTTGGAATTGCCGAAGATCAGGAACGCTACGACATCGGCGCCCTGGATTGGCTCCGGGTGGATGCGTCGGGCACGGCCGAGACGACACTGGAACGAAGCCGATCATTGCTCCGGATCGGCACCTGAGTCCGGTGGAATAACGCTGCCTGACCGCCACAAGCGGCGACTACGTGTGCACGTAGTCGCCCGGCGCGTCTCCGAGATCATTTGAACGATCTGCCCCGAGTTGCGGCGGCGCGCCCGGTGCACCCGACTGCTGTCCAAGCCACGCCGTCCACGCCGGCCACCATGACCCCTCCAGTTTTGGCGAGGTGCTCTGCCACTCGTCCGGCCCGAGATATGGCGCGTCGGCTGCCTTGGTCCGCGTCTGATGGGAGCGCCCCTGCTCGCCCGGCGGCGCCACGATGCCGGCATTGTGGCCGCCGCTCGCAAGCACGAAAGTGACGTCGGCATCAACTTCGTAGTGGACCTTGTAAGTCGACTTCCAGGGCGCAACGTGATCACGCAGGGTCCCGACCACGAACATCGGCGTGTGGATGTCCGAGAGCGAAACGGGTTTCCCCTCGACCCGATATCGCCCCTCGGCGAGATCGTTGTTCAGGAACAGCTTGCGCAGATACTCGGAGTGCATCCGATACGGCAGCCGCGTCGCATCTGCGTTCCATGCCATCAAGTCGCTCGGATTCGCGCGCTCACCGAGAAGATAGTCGCGCGAGACACGCGACCAGATCAGATCGTTGGAGCGCAGCAATTGAAATGCGCCCGCCATCTGCGTGGTGTCGAGATATCCACGCTCCCACATCATGTCTTCGAGAAAGGCGACCTGGCTTTCATTGATGAAGAGCGTCAGCTCTCCCGCTTCGGTGAAATCGGTCTGGGCCGCAAACAGCGTGATCGTCTTCAGACGCTGGTCACCGTCCCGTGCCATGGCCGCCGCCGTGATCGAAAGAAGCGTTCCGCCGAGACAATAGCCTGCGGCATGAACCGGCGTATTCGGAATGATCGTTCCGATCATCTCCAGGGCCGCCATGACGCCCAGCGAGCGGTAGTCGTCAAACGCAAGATCCCGGTCTTCCGCGCCGGGGTTTCGCCAGGAGATCATGAAAACCGTAAAGCCTTGGTCGGTCAGGTATCGGACCAGCGAATTGTGCGGCGATAGATCCAGGATGTAATATTTCATGATCCAAGCCGGTACGATCAGGACCGGCTCCGGTCGCACCTTCTCGGTCGTCGGCAGGTATTGAATCAGCTCAATCAACTGATTGCGAAGCACAACCTTGCCCGGTGCGGTCGCGACGGTCTTGCCGGCGACGAACTCACCATTGCTCGATATCTTTCCGGGCTGCATTACCTGCATGATATCGGCGAGCCAGTTCTGCCAGCCGAAGATCAGGTTCTCGCCACCGCTTTGAAACGTCTTTTCCAAGACTTCCGGGTTGGTCGCGGCAAAGTTCGATGGTGCGAAGATGTCGAGCAGTTGACGAATTGAAAAGTCGACGACGGCTTCGTTGGCGGGGTCGACACCACGAATGCCGGTCGTCGCCTTGTGCCACCAATCTTCCCCGAGCAGGAACGCCTGGGCGAACAAGTTGAACGGGTACGTCGCCCATTGCGGCGTGGAAAAGCGATGATCGTTCGCCTGCGGTTTGATCAGGTCCCAAGGACCACGATTCGGGTCTGCAAAATGCAGGGACCGTTCAGCGACCTGCTTTGCGCCGTACCAGGCATCTCGAACGATTTCGATCTGGCGCTGAGGTGCAGCGGCCAGATGACAAGCCCAATCCAGATACGCCATTGATAGAGCGGCCGGGGAAATTCCGCCGGTGAGCCGAGCCAGCATCGCGCTGAAGGCCTTGTCCAGCTCGTGATCCTCGCGTCGAAGCTCGCCGGAGCTCGCGTCGGCTTCGCGGGAGAGCAACTTTGCGTCGGATGCGGCGAGCGCAGCAGCCGGCTTCAAAGAGGTCCCTGCAGAGACAACGGCACTGCTTCGGTCGTTGTCGGTCGTTCCTTCGCGTTCCCGTTCGGGACGCGACACACCCGCACTCTTCAGTTTCGCCACCGTTGCCCCATAAGATTCACGCTGGCATCAATCAGGCGCTGCCCGTGCTTGAAAAGTCGATCGCAATCACGCCTGACGAAATCAATCTGATGCCGTCCACATTCCTGAACCATCGCCTGGATTCCCGTCACGGAATGCACGCCGGCCAGCTTCGACACGAACTCGGCCAGCAGATGCGTCTCCGTACGCGCGCGATCCAGCACTTCGTTGCTGGCAAACAGAATCTCCTCCATGATGATCTGCTGGGAACCAACGAGCAGCTCAAGTGCGTGCTTGTTGGAGAGAGCGACACGTTCGGACAGTTCGGCCGTTTCGTCGGCCAGGATCTTGGTCCCGGAGAACTCGGACATGGGCACCTCTCCTCTCGCTGGATCAGAAGGCCGTATAGCTGCAATTCAAAGCCAAGACCTTGAGCTGCGTCAATGACGACGGCGGCACCTGCTTTGACCTGCGTCAATTCAAGACCGTGGCAGCGGGTTACTTTTTTTTAGCTTTTGACATTGGAGTTCGCCATGCGCGCCCATCAGATCATGACCCGCCCCGTCATCACCGTCACCCCTGACACTTCCATCGTGGATGCGGCAAATATCATGCTTCAACGGCACGTCAGCGGCCTTCCAGTGGTCGATCCCGGCGGAAAGCTGGTGGGCGTCGTCTCGGAAGGCGATTTCATCCGCCGAACGGAGATCGGCACCGGGCGAAAGCGCGGCCGCTGGCTGCGATTCATTCTCGGGCCCGGAAAGTCGGCGGCCGACTTCGTCCACGAGCATGGTCGCAAAGTGTCAGAGGTGATGACCAAGTCTCCCTTGACGATCACCGAGGACGCCGCGCTGGCTGAGATCGTGGAACTGATGGAAAAGAACCACGTGAAACGGTTGCCCGTGGTCAAGGGAGACCGAGTGATCGGCATCGTGTCACGGGCGAACCTGCTGCAAGCGGTCGCCGCGCTCGGGCGGCAGGTTCCGGATCCAACGGCCGACGACGATCACATCCGCAACCGCGTGATCGACGCCCTCGAGAAGAACGACTGGTGCCCGTTCGGATTGTCCGTCATCGTTAAGGACGGCATCGTTCATCTGAGCGGCGTCATTACCGAGGAGCGGTCGCGGCAGGCGGCAATCGTTGCCACCGAGAACATCTCTGGCGTCAAGAAGGTGCATGATCATCTGTGCTGGGTCGACACCATGTCGGGCATGTATCTGAACTCACCGGAAGACGATGAGATGGCCAAAGCCGGCTGATGGCTGCTGAGGACGCTGCCGCTCCTCCGTGTCCGGCAACAGTGACGATGCCCTCAGGCTCCCGGATTATTGCGTCCGAACGTCCCTACCCGACGCAGGGCTTCGATCTCCTGCTCGGTGTACCCAAGCCTGTGGCGCAGGATTGCGGCCGTATGCTCGCCGAGCCGCGGCGCCGCCGTCGGCTCGAGGGTTGGTGTGAGCTTCATGGTGATTGCAGGCTCGACGTTGGGTATCGAGCCTGCTGTCGGGTGCGGAATACGACAGGTGCGGTCGCGCATCCGGACCTCGGCCGCGTTGAACGCCTGCTCGACTGTTCGAACGCGTCCAACCGGAACTCCAGCCTGGTTCATCCGGGATATCCAGACATCCATCCGTTCCGTGGCAAGGATATCGGCGATGAGGCCGCGCAGTTGCGTACGGTTGACCCATCGCGCCCTTCGCGTGGCAAAGCGAGGATCGCTCAGGAGATCCGGACGACCAAGCACCTCAGTCGACAGCCGGCGGTAGAGCCGATCGTTGGCACATGCGATGTAGAGCGGGCCATCTGACGCTTCAAAGACGCCGACCGTCGGAGAGTCGTTCGGCGAATTTCCCGTTCGCGTGGGGTTCACGCCATTCATCAAATACGCCATTCCGGAGAAGCCTGTCATCGCCAACGCGATGTCAAACAGCGCCACCTCGACGTGCTGCCCGCGACCGAGCCGCTGCCGGGCGGCAAGTGCCAACAGGATGGCATTGCAGGCGGACATGCCGGTGGCCAGATCAACGATCGGAGGACCGGTCCGCACCGGCGGACCGTCGGCGAAACCGTTGAGGGACATGAACCCGCTTTCGGCCTGGGTGATCGGATCGAACCCTGATCGCCACGCGAATGGACCGGAGCGTCCGTAAGCCGAGATCGAGCAATAGATCAGCCCGGGATTGGTGCTGGACAATGCCTGATAGTCCAGCCCGAACTTCTCCATGACGGACGACGAGAAATTCTCCACGACGATGTCGGCCTTGGCGATCAGCGCACGCGCGACGTCTCTGGCCTGCGGGATCGTGAGATCCAACACCATGCCGCGCTTGTTCCGATTGAGGCTGAGGAACGCAGCGCTCTCTCCGCCGAGCTCGGCGTGCTCGTATGCCCGGGTATCGTCCCCCGTGAGCGGCTGCTCGATCTTGATCACCTCGGCGCCGAAATCGGCCAGCGTCTGTGTGCACGCGGGCCCTGCGACGACACGTGTGAAGTCGATCACCAGCAGACCAGCCAGCGCGGTCGGCGCGTCAGGCGACCGTGGCGCACGCTCTGGCAGGGTGACCTCGGCCGGCATCCCAGAGTCCTTCCCGCGGCTTTGATCGTCTGAAGCGATCTTCCATTCACTGCCGGGCGCGGCTTGCCTCCAACGTCCGACAACGCATGGTTAGCTCAACGGCGGCCGCAAAAAAAGCCTGGGTCGGAGCTGTCGAGCCGGGCTAGTTCTGCTGCAGCGCAATGCAATCTGCATAAGGCGTCGGTCGACAGCTCACCGCCGGATCATCTTGCGCCAATAAAGCGAGTTCCCCCAGGCCCAGGGCCGGCCCGGTTGGAACAACACATATCCGCACCGAATGAAATTGTTCGCGGAAACGATGTTGCAGGTCGTGTCCGAAACGATGCAATCCAGTCCCGAGCGGCGCGCGCGCAGCTCGATCGCACGCATCAGCCGCCGCTGCAGGCCGTAACCACACCGCTCTTGGAGAACACCAACCCTCGAAAGGTAGGCGATGCCTTTGCCGAGGGATGACGGCGTCATTCCGGCGAAGGCAACGGGCCGTCCGAGCTCGGTCGATATCCACCATTGTCCGCTCTCGAAATCAGGCAGAGGCGCGCAATCGAGGAATGTGCGCGCATGGAGCTCCTTCAAGGTGTCGAGAACGTCAGGCTCGCAAGCGTCGACCTCCCTGATGCGGAAGCGGCGGTCTCGCCGTAAGGTCCTGGCTGGCACGGCATTACCTTCCGAGCACGACTTTGATGCCGAGCCAGATCGCGCCGATCAGACCTGTCGCGATGACCGTGATGACGGCCTTGAACGTGTAGCTCTGAGCCTGCTCCACGCTCTTGCGCCAGCGCCGCAGGTGCTGGAAATCGGCTCTCAGCTCCTTCCGATCCTCCTCCTCGATGCCGAACGAGGTGAGAATGGTCGCGATCGCCCTCATCACGACGGCATCGATCTCGTCGCGCTGAAGCTGACTCTGCTTGGCCAGGGTCTCGGCGACGACGGCCGTGATTTCGTCATGGGTGATGTTCATCGCCTGATGATCCTCGCTACATTTTCGAAGCCGCGCTTGGCAAAATAGAAGGAGATGACGAGATTCGCGGTCGTCGACGCGAAGCCCGCGAGCGGATCCGTCGAGCCGAGCCCGAGCACCTTGTCCCACACCAGCAGCTTGGCAAAGTAGATCGAGACGCAGTAGCCGATGAGCTTGTCCGGCTCGTACCAGCAGCCGATTTCGGCCGCACGCAGCCGGAGCTGCGCGTCGCTTTCGGAGACCTGCGCGGCGATCTCCGTCGCCGCCAGGTCTGCCGCGATCTTGGCATCCGCGTTGCCTGCCCTCAGCTTCGCCTGGTAGGCATCGATCAGCCCTTTGATCACCGGCCCACCCAGAAAGCCCAGAATGCTCATCCACATGTCACGACGCCCTCTTGAGCGAGCGCAGCCGTGCCAGAATCGTGATCAGCGAGATCGCGAGAAAAATCCGGCCGACGGCACGGGTATCGCCGATGGCGGCACTGATCTGGTCTTTCAGGCTCGGGTCTCCGAGCGCGTCACTGACGTTGTCGGCGATCGACAGCAGAAACCCGATGACCGCCAGCGCGTAACCCCAGGCGATCGTCAGCGAATGACGACACGCGGCCTTGACTTTCGTCCACATGATGAATCCTTTCCGAAAAAAATGCGGAGACGACGCCGCCGGCCCTGCGCGAGCCGCGCTCGGCGCCCTGCAATAGTTGAATATTGTCCGAGGCCCGCCCGTCCGTCGGTACGCCGACGGGGAGCACGAGGATTGCGCCGGTCAGCGATTGCCGAGAATGCGTTTCACCAGGGCAGCAAAAAGGGCCCCAATGGAGCCCTTTGCCGGATGTCTGATGGATGCGGAAGCCGACGTCGGAGGCCCCTTGTCGGGTGGCCGTTCCGCCCCCACAAGACCGGGCGGGAAGCTGATGGTCGCATCGATCTCCATCATGGCCTTGAGCATCCCGGCGCAACCCGGCTGCCGGTCGACGGCCTGGGGATCGTAGACGCCGTCGCGGACATACTTGCCGGCACGATATTGATCGGTTCCGGCCCAGACATAGGGTGACGGCACGCCCCGGCGTGCATAACCGAGCCCATTATACTGCTCGAGAAGCGTCAAGGCGCCGCCAATCGACCAGTCCTGCCACCGCGCCGCATGCGGCGCGCAATTGACGAGCGCGTCAACCGCAGCGTCCTCCCACGAGGCGAACGGTCCTCGTCCCGCAGGCACATGGACCGACACCCGGTCCCAGGGATCCCCCTGCGCCAGCGACCGGGACCAGCTCTGCGACGATTCGCGCTCGTGGATAACGGCGATGATCGGCCAGGGGACACCGGTCCGCTTGGTAACGGCCTGATAGCGAGGCTTGGCCGCAATGAGACGTTGGGCTGCGGCATCCATGTTGCGGGTGAACCTTGCCACTTGCCATTTTTTGGCGTTCGTCGTGATTAGCGTTCTGATATCGGGCATTCTGAGGTCCGAAAAATATGGTTGGATAATCTTGCGATTAAACGGGCCGCGTGATTGTCTCTCTGAACGCGATACAGCCTTGAGATGAGCTCCATGAACCCGAACTATCGTTATGTGTTTGATCGTGCCGTCTCGGCCTCCGGAACTGCTAACCCGAAAGTCTTGGACTACGGCTGTGGTCGGGGAGAGGTGGTGACCTTTGGCCGTTCAATGGGGTACGAGTTTTTCGGAGTCGACCGTACTGCTCCCGCTTCGGAACGCCCCAGCCATTTTCAGCCGCTTGATGGGACGCGTATTCAGTTCGAGGATGCATTTTTCGACGTGGTGATTTCGAACCAAGTTTTTGAACACGTGTCTGATCCGCCAGCCGCCCTAGCGGAGATCGCACGCGTCCTGAAACCAGGTGGGGTATTTATCGCTCTATTTCCGTCGAGGGCGGCGTGGTTCGAGGGGCATGTTGGTGTTTATTTCGTGCATCGAATGCATCGACACCTCGCCAAGGCGTATCTAGAGATCTGCCATCGGTTGGGGTTCGGCTATTATCGCGAAGGTAAATCAGCCCGTGCGTGGGCTGATTTTATGCTGAACCAGCTCGAAACGGACGTTTTCTACCACTCGCCGGCTGATCTCAAACAATGGTGGACCAACGCTTTCGGAAGCACGCCAGTCGCTATTGAGCACGATTTTATGCTCTATAGACTGTCGAGCTCGCCGCGACTGCGTTCGTTCTCGCGAATTGTCAGTGCGCCGATATTTGGGCCAATAGTTTCTTTTATATGCCAGAAGCGGGCAGGCATCGTCTGGCGTACGACTAAATCACCCTCAGGATACGATTGCACAAAATCGTTGGCTGCATGACGTTGTGTGCCGCTCCACCACCTGAATTCTGAATACTAATTCCGGTAAGCGCAGAACTTGTGTTCAGGGTGGCCAGACTTGCGAAATTGCCTGCAACAGCGTTCACATTTCCACCGGGCGCGTAACTCTGCACGGTGTGACTATGACCGGGATCGCTCACGCCATGAGCGTGGCTTGGCATCTCACCAATAACGAGGACGTGCGCATCTTCACCGCCAAACCCGCCGATGCTGTGGCGCACGCTGGCAAGCCCGCCACTTACGAGACGATTGGCGGTCGCTCCGCCCATGTTGTCCACGCACGCGGTCACGCGCCCCCGTAAATCGGGAAGATTAAACGTGGTCGATCCGTCCCCCGTTCCAAACGCTGTTCCCATAAGTGCAAATAGGACGGAATAAGTTGTGCGGCTGATCGATTGCCCATACGGGAAAACAAACGAGCTGTTCGGCGCGGTCGAGCCCCAGAACTCAAGACTCGCTCCGATCGGAACATTGTAAGGATTGCCGAAAAACCCATGCAGGTAAAAGGCGCCATCGCTGTTGTTGTAAGCGGCCACATATGGGGTGCCTTGGACAATTGTGCCGGCCGGCAGCTCGATATTCGGGGCGGTTCTCAGTGCTTTCGCACCAAGGCCGTCTACATTTAGAGTGGACGTCCCACCATTGGTGACGTGCGGCGTGAACGCGATGATCTGTCCGTTGAGATGCGGCAGCGAATCGAATTGCTGGTTGCTCGTTACGGCGTAGGCGGTGCTCGTGCCGCTCGTTGCGATCGCGCCCGCGATGTCGTCGCGATATTTTGCGGTCGCCGCCATCATGGCCCGAGCGGAGTCGTTGATGCTCGACGGGACCTGTCCTTCGGACCAGTTGATCGTTGGATCGGCCGTGGCATCCGCCGATGCGGTCTGCGACCATCGATAGAGTGTCATTCTGCTTCTCACATAGAAATGGCAGCCGCGCGGGCTGCAGGGGCCGGTTTGTGGCTGTTCGATGCGGGGATCGCGGCACGTGCCCGATGATCGATCACGCATCCATGGCTAGGTCTCTCGCCGTAGCGTCAGATACTGCTCGCATGCACAGGACGGCGCCCTGGCGATCAGCAGATTGCGGATCACCCCTTTGGGCACTCCGGGACTTTCTCTTGCGATCGCGTCCACACGCGTCTGCACGACGCGCTCGATCTCACCCCGAAGCTCCTGAATCCTGTCTTCGATGGTCAAATCGCTGCGATTCTGCTTCACCGTTCTGATCCTCCTTCATCGTACGCTCCGCCGATCGGAGCCGAACGAGCATCTTGTTCGTATGCGCGAGCGCGTGCTGCGTGCGTCTCAAGCTCTTCTCGCGCCTCGTCTCGTGGTCCGCGATGAAACGCTTCAGGTCGTGGGGCAAGGCCTTGAAGCGCTCCTTCCAGGGACCTGGCCAGGATTGCGGGGGCGAGAGCTTGGCGATGCCGTCGAGGACGATCGCGACCGGCGCTCCCGCCGTGGGATCAGCCAATCCCAATGAGACATGAGCTCTGGAGATGTCGAGAATCGCCTCCCAGAGCGGCTCGACACCGATGCCGCCGTGTTCTCGGGCAAAGCGGGCGACTGCCGCCGGCGAAGCCGGACAGAACGACTCGCGCTCCCGCTCGCACCAGCGAGCGAACAGCGGAGCGCGCTGCCTGCGCGCCTCGGCAAGCGCAGCCAGAACGGGGTTTGTCATCGACCGGACTCACGGCCTGCCGGATCTGCGGGCCTGGTAGAGGGCGACCGCGTCCTTGAGATCACCCGACGATGTCAGGCGGGCGTTGAGCGCCCGCAGATCCGTCCGTCCCCGCTCCCCTGACGAGGCTGAGACACCCGGCCGCACCACGGGCGGGACAGCCTTCGTCACCGCGGCATCCTTTGCCCGCATCATCAGTCGATATCGCGCCGCGTCGTACATCATCCGCTGAAAGGTGGCGTGGCGCATCAGCGGCTCGGTCTGGAACAGCCGGTTGAGCTCCGACGCCGAGATCCCGCTCTCCTTTGCCGACGCCATGATCTCCGCGGCAACGGCCTGGCGTATAGCGCGCGGCTCGCTCTTCAGCATGTCCTCGAGCCGATCGTCCTGGTCGTGCGCAAAGGACTGGAAGCTCCGTTGAGCCGCTTCGGCGTGCTGGCGCTGCGCCTCGGCCTGCTGTGCCAGCAACTGATCCGACATCGCGACGGCTGCCTGGATGCGTCCAAACCTTGCCGGATCCTCGCGCGACATCCGTTCGAGCGCGGCGGGGACCTGCCCGGCAGGCATGCCGGCGAATTCGGGAAACTGGCTGAGAAAGCTCGCTTGCGCAATCTGGACGGCAGACGCCAGACCTTCCTGATAGGATTGGCGGGCCTGCTCGGCTTCGCCGATCTTCTCCTCGATCGCCTGCAGCACCTGCGGATGCTGCAACACCTTCTCCAAGTCAGGCGCAAGTCGCGACGAGGCATCGTGCTGCGCCGGATCGGTCTCGGCAGCAGACTCGGCAGCCCGCGAGGCCGGTTCGAAGCCGTCGGGCTCACCATTTGCCGGCGAACCCAAGCGGTCGCCCGGATCGGAATCCGGCGTCCCGCGAGATACCTCACCCGCCTCAGCGGCCCGGACGCGCGCGTGATCACGCGCCGCGCGATCGAGCGTGACCGACTCGCCGCGATCGACCACGTTGCCGGCTTCGTCGACATACTCCCGAACCATCACCGGCGGGCGTGGATCGGTGCGCTGCTCGGCAGCGTCGCGCAGCGATGCAACGTCGCCGTCGAGCGGTTCGCGCTCCGGCCGCTCCTCCGGATCCGGCATCGGCCGATAGCCGGCATTCTCCAGTTCGAATGCCGCCCCCGTCAGGAGGTGCTCTGATTCATCTGACATTCACTACCGCTCCCTCGAGATGCTGCTCCGAGCTACTTCTTGCCAAACGCGCCGCTGAACGGCTGGAGCAGGCTGCCGATTCCGCCGGCGATCTTCGCAAACTGATCGGCACCGGACATCTCCTGTGTTCCGGTCATGGTGCCGTTGGTCTGCTGACCGAGCTGAGCGATCGGCGTTCCGATCTGTGCCAGGAGCCCCAGCGCCTGCACCGGAATTCCGCGGCGCTGCGCCTCCTCCGCCAAGGTGGCATTGGCGCCATAGTTCTGCGCATCGAGCGCCGCCTGCGACGCTGTCACGCCCTGCCCCTGGTTGGCGAGGGATTGCTGCTGCATGCCGCCGAGCATGTTGGCCGTCGTGTTGCCGGCGCCGTACAGCGCGTTGGCCGCGCTCAGCTGGTTCTGGACGTCCTGATTGTACTGGGCCGCGATCACAGGCGCTTCCGCCGCCGCCACGCCGCGGCCATACGCCATCTGGTTGGCGCCGCTGAAGTCGCGCCCGGCAGCTGCAAACTGGCCGTTGATGGACGTGCCGACATCGTTCTGGATCTGCGCCAGTTGCGCCGCGAGCGCAGGATTGTTGCCGATAATGCTGCCATTGGCGTAAGGCGTCAGCTGCCCCTGCAACGTCTGCAGATTGGCCAGGGCCGCCGGCGCCTGCGCCAACGCGTTGCCGCCATTGAGCAGCGACTGCGCATAGGCCCCGATGCTGCCGGCATAGGGATTACCCTGCGCCGCGTTCTGCTTGAGCGTATCGAGCGCGCCAGTCTCGGCGCTGGTCAGCCCGGTATTGTTCAGGCCATTGCCGACCTGAGACAGGATGTTCTGCAACATCGGCTGCGCCGGCTGCCACGGCTGCGTCTGGGATTGCTGGGTCTGCGTGCTGGATGATTGTCCGCCCATTGGCGAGGAGCCTTCTTTTCTGAGAATCAATTGCCTAGCTGTTGATCGGATCAGCAGCTAACGCATCTCGAGCAAATGCCGGGATGGTTGAAGACTTCCATTTCACCAATAAGCCGGTCGCGACACGAGAGTGCGAACGCTGCGGCCATCTTGAGCAGACTGCGCCGAGGATCTTTCTGATTCCTGATCGACCGGACTGGTGTTTGTAGGCTGCGGAGCAGAAGTACCGCCCGCATGGCGGCCACTTACCCGCTTTTCGGCCCAGTCTCTGAGATAGCCGGCGGTCTTTCCTGCTAAGAACGGATTCGCCTTCATCGCGCTTGGCTTGAGTAACTGATCCAACGGTGTTGCAGGATCAGCCGTAAGAACAGATCTGGCACCACCTGCGCCGGCAAAGTGCGCGAGATACAAATTTCCGGGCGTCGTCGGCAGTCCCCACCTCTGAAGTTGTCTGCCGTTCTCGTGCAGGTACGCTTCCGTCATCTCGCGGGAAAGGTCGGGGTTGTTGCGGAGCGCTAGAAGTTCCTCCCGGCTTCCCCTGATCTCCGGGTGATAGCGAGCCATCAGCTCAAGCCAAGTCCCATCAATGAACTGTCCAAGTCCCGTAGCAGAGGATCGCGGGTTTTTAGCATTTGGGTTTCCACTGCTTTCAGCTCCGACGAATCTTTCCGTCAATGCTGACGGCGCAAGATGGTTATCACCCGCGGCAACTGGCTTGGAGACTTGCGGGCCCGCAATACCTTTCCGCGCTGTCGAGTCAAACGACGGAGGCGCGCTCGCACCTGTGGCTCCAGATGGCGCGTTTAGCCCCCTTGCCCAACCCAGCCGCTGCTGCTGACCTGAGTAGCCGCCCTGCTCCTGCTGCAGGCCGCGCATCCGGTCGATCAGCGCAGCCTGCGGATTTACCTCAGATCTGATATCGAAGCCGGGCCCTGCGGCGTTGCCTTGCTCCGGTACTGCCGGCTGCGACGGCATCAAACCCTGGAACGCCTTGAGCAGACCCTCGCCCCAGCTGCCATAGGTCTGCGGATCGAACTCGCTGTCGTCAAATCTCGGCATCACCTCGTCTCCTTTTCCATGATCACGTGTGTCTGCGCGTAGCCCTCGAGCACGCGCTGCCAGCCTTTGCGCCCGAAGATGCGGACGCGTTGGCAGCCTTCTGCCTTCGCGTAAGCCTCGATGCCGCCGATCAGCGGCAGCCAGCGATGCCGACGCCGGCCTTCGCAGGCGACGATCACGCACACCTTCCCTGCGTCGGTCTGTTCGATCCGGGTCGTCGCCACCGCATCGATCGCGACCTCGCCCTCGTCCCTGCTTAGCGCCAGCCACAGCAGCGCGCGGCCCTGGCGAATGTCACGCTCGACGTCAGCGAAGGCCGACAGGCCCGTGCGCGAGATGGCGCACTGCAGCCGCTGCGCCACCCGCGGCCAGATCAGTCCGACCTGGTCGGGATCGACGCAAGCGAGCTCAGCCGAGCAGCGCATAGAGAAACGTCCGCGTCGTGACTGCACTGCTGGCGTGGGTGAGCGTGAACGAGCCGTTGGCGACCGCGCTCACATAGATCGTCCCGTTGCCGAGCTCGGCCGCCGCGCTGGCGGTCACCGGCGTAAGGATCGGGGTCGAACCGGCTGCACAGTTCTTGTCGGCGACCACTGTCGCCGTCGTGCCCGCCGCCAGGGTGACGCTGCCGACGGCGTTGGAGCGCCCGGCGGCGAGCTGCTGCAGCGCCAAGATGATCTTCTTGAGATCGGTCTCGGTGATGCCGGGGACGTAGGCCGTCATAGCGTGCCGCTCACGGTGAGGTCCGGCACCACGCCCGCACAAAAGCTCCATGACGCGTCGGCCGGAATCCTGATCTTGAAGCGGGCATAGCGTGTGTCCTTGCGCAGGTCGCAGCGCCCCGTCCGCGTGTTGACCGAGACCTCTGCCCCCGCGACAGCAGCCGCCGACGGCTTGTCGCGCGAGGAGACCGATCCGAACAGCGAAGTCGCGTCGGTGACCGGCCGGAAGCCGCGGATCATGATCCGATTGTCGTCGGTGCCCTGCTCTGCGCTCTCCATTGTCGCCTCGAGATTGTTGCCCCGGAAGAAGCCGAGCACATGATTTGCCGAGAACTGCGCGATCTCGGGCTGGACAGCCGTCGCGTAGGCGTCGAGGCTCAGGGCCATTGCGTCGATCGACGACGAGATGCTGTCGAGATTCTCGAGCGTGAGGCCGGTCTGCGACATGCCGAGCAGATATTCGCCGGTTGCCGCGATCGAAAAGAAGCGGTCGAGCAGGAAATCATAGCCCAGCAGCTTGTCATAGGTGCCGACCGCGCCGGAAATCGACCTGTAGGACCAGAACACCCGCGTCGAGCGCGGATCGGCCGCCCCGATCAGCAATTGCAGATTGCCCTTGTCGAGATCGGCAAGGAAAGTGCGGTCGACCTTCTCGCGGCCGATCGGCTGCGGCAGGCCGCCGGGCTCGATCTTGTGAAAGCCCTGACCGGCATAGAAGAAGATCCGCTCGCCGGCACGGATGATCGAATACGGCGCGTAGAGACCCTTGTCCTGGGTGATGCGATCGATCTGAAAGATGATCGGCGATCCCGGCACGTAGGACATGCGCCGGATCGCCTGGTCCTGGAAGATGACGCCCGCTTCCCCGCCGGCAACGCCGCGGACGATGCCGCCGTCGGGAAAGTCCTGATGATCGGACCCAGCCGTCAGGCCGTCCCATGACGTCGCCGAATTGAAGTTGTTGAGACCCGACCATTGGACGCGATAGGGCGTCGACAGCAGGCCGGAGAGCACCAGGAAGCGTCCGACGACGCTGATATAGGCGGCCTGCGGCGGCGCGCCCAAGGCGTTATCGAAGACGGTCGACGATGTCAGATCGAACACCTGCAGCAGCGCATTCGCCTGGGTGGCGAACACGAGATTGCCGGTCTGTGCGAACTGCCACTGCGCTGCCGCGGACAGCTGCGCATAGCTGGTGCCGCCCTTCGAGACATCGAGCCAGGTGAAGTCCGTATTGTTGAGGCGGTAGAGCTTCGTCGATGTCGCGGCGAAGGTCACGACGGTGCCGTCCGATTTCAGAGCGTAGAACGCACCGCGGCACGGCTCCGGCAGAGCCGACGTGTAGGCCGAGAAGGACGGAAAGGGGCCATAGCCATCGCCGCGCGGAACGACGTTCTGAATGTTCCGGGTGGCCTGACCTTCATAGTCGCTCACGTCGGGCCGATATTCGCCAAAGGCAAGAAGAGGCATGTCACCTCCAATCATCGATTGCCGCCGGCGAACATCCGCCGCGGTCAAGAGAAAACAGAAAAGATCGGTAACGCAGATGGTGCCTGGGCCTTCAAACGGCTGCGTGCATCAGGCTTGAACAGATGATGACCACGACGAGGACATCATTCGCCCGTCCAGGGCGGCGCCGAAGGAGACAACGCATTCCACGAGATCGACGATGCCGAAACACCGAGCCAATGGTCGGCCACAGCTGGCGCCGGCAACCAGGCCTGCTCAGGATCGGTGCTGCTGCTCCAATCGATCGTCCCCACGCCGAGAGGATACCAGGCCTCGAAGCCGCGCCCGTAGCCGACGTCGTATCCGACGAGCTGATATGAGGTCTTCTGACCAGTCATTGCGCCAAGGAAGGCCGATGATTGGCCGTTGACGGTATGAGCCCGCCCCGCGGCCTGCATCGTGCCGGCCGTCGTGATGGAATTTCCCGCCGCGACGAAATCGCCGCGGGCGGCGAAAGCACCGAACGAATACAGGACCGAGGTGCCCGCCGTCAGCCAGCCGTTCTGCGCGGCGAGAAGACCGATGCGCGCACTCGCCGAGCCGCCGGCATAGACGAGCGCCGCGGTAATCTGAGTGAGTGCAGACTGGAAGCTGGCTGCGCGGCCTGCAAGCGTGACGGCGGCCGGACCCGCAACGAAGATCGTATTCGTTGCGGAGCCGCGCGGGAGTTGCGCGATCGCCAGCCTGCCGACGGCGTCGAATCCGAGCAGTGACATCAGTAGTACTCGTCGATGATGATGATGCCGGAACCACCAGCGCCGCCAGTCGTGCCGTTCGAACCCGCAGAACCGCCGCTGCCCGCTGCGCCGACCGAATACGCGTATGTCGCGGCCGGAGCAGCAATGTACTTCTCAACGTATCCTCCGGCGCCACCCCCGGCAGCACCGCGCCCGCCCGAACCGCCGTCGGTGCCTCCGCCTCCTCCGCCGCCGCTGCCGCTATTTGTCGCCGCCGCACTTCCCGCGGAGCCGATCCATCCGCCTGCTCCACAGCCGCCGAATGCAGAGTTGGCGCCATTCCTGCCTTGAAGCACCGCACCTGTTGAGCCGCCCGCACCATCGGTCGGCGTGCTGTGACTACCTCGGATATTGAGGTCACCGCCCGCCGCGCCACCACCACTCGCGTAAGCGTTGCCGTACGGGCCGCCGTTTGCTCCTCCTGAGGCGGTCAGGAACGACGAGCCGAACGTCGTGTCACCGCCGACGCCACCAAATGTCGCTCCCGTCGTGCCGCCGCCGCCCCCACCGCCCCCGCCGCCGACCATGCGGACCAGCAGCGCCTTGCATCCGGCTTTGAGAGTGTAGGTGCCAGATCCTGACGTCAGGACGGAGCGCGTCCAGTTGCCGGGACCTGCAGCCGCGGCGATATTGCTCCGCGCCTGCGCCTGCTGTGTGCTGGTGAAGGCGTTCGCCTCCTCGATCGAGATGAGATCTTCCTTCAGCGCGACGATCGCGACTTGTGGCGCAGCCGAAAAATTGATCTTCGCCGTCGTTCCGGCCGAGGTGAACAGAATCGTCGTCCGAGCGAAGGTGCCGGTCGACGAGGCGTAGGCGCCCTCGCCGATCTCCCATTGCGTCAGGTCGGCACTCTCGGCCCTGTATTTGTAGAGCCGGCCATTGACCGCGCCGGCTGCGGCCGGGCTCTGATAGCCCTGGACGGCCGCGGCATAGGTCCAGTCCGTCGTGCCGCCGGCGGTGGGCAGGAACCTGCAGATGTCGAGAAAAGCTGCCATGTCAGGTGATCGTCAGGATGCCGTTCACTTGGTCGAGGTCGACCGTGAACGTATTGCCGTTGGTAAGCGTGACCGAGGTGCCGTAGTCCCACCAGCCGATCAGTGGCTTGGTCGCCGATGTCGCGTTGTAGAGCACGGCGTATTGAAAGGGCCCGATCGAACCGCCGGCCGCGGTCCACGACGGATCGCTGCCGCCGATGAAGCGGAAGGTGCCGGAGGTCTGTCCGCCGGTGATCGCACCGATCGAGACGCCGCCTGCCGTGTAGCCGTTCCCGGTCGCCAGGTCGGCCGGCGTGTTGTAGACCGTATTGGTCGCGACCGGCGCCGTGCTGGTGAGATAGATCCTGTAGACATGCGATGTCCCGGTGAGCATGTCGTGCAGGGCGTGCGCGACATCCTGGACGAAGCAATTGAACTTGTTGAAGGCAGCCATGTGATCCTCTGTGTTGGACGGCGTCTCAGACGACCTGGCCCGATAGCCGCATCGCCATCGGACCGGCGTTGAAGGTCGACGTCAGGCCAAGAGCATTGAGATCGGCGAGCGCGCTGGTGAAGCCGAGCCCCCAGGTCTGAATCCGTCCGTCCTCTTTGAGATACGGCGCCGACTCCAGGAGAGCGCCGTAGAGATAGAGATCGGGTGCCAGCGTGAGCAGCCAGTTCGAATCGTTCGATGCCAGCGGCGGAATGGTCCGTCGGTAGACCATCTCGATCGTGTAGGCGGCGTCAGGCCGCGGCGCGAGCTCGATCTGGTCGCCGAAGACGGAGAAGTAGCGGGGCTGGCCAGTGACGTCCGAGACGCGAAAGCGATACTCGCCGAGTTGCACGCCGGACCTGAACTCCAGCGCAGGCTGGCCGCGCACGCTGGTCAGCCGTATCCGCCGCATCGACTGGAAGTCGGACGGCAGCGCGATGAACTCCGGCTCGCTCGCGCCGAGATCGACGACCGCAATGGCCCGCTGCTCCATCTGCCGCACGAACAGCTGCCGGTTGAACTTGGCTTCGGCGAGCTGGATGAAGCTCGGGATCCGCGCCACCAAGGTCGCGTCCTGGTCGCGCGCCAGGTATTCGGTCACTGCGGACTGCAACGAGGAATAGTTCGAGATCAGCGGCATGACGGCTCCGCCCTCCATCCACTCTGCAGCGCAGGCTTGTCGGTGCGCAGATAGGCCCAATCCGGATCATTCAGCTTCGTCTGCACGATCGCGTCGAACTCGGGCGTGAACAGGCGAAGCCGGGTGTTGCCCCTGGCATATTCCTCGTTCAGCCATTTGACGTAGATGACGTTCGGAATGCGCGCGACGTGGCGGCCCCAGTCGCTGTGCTGCTCGTCGCGGCGCGCTTCGCTGTTCCAGTCCAGGATGGGCGCGACATCCTGGAGATGCTCGATCACGAGGCCGGAGCCGTCGCGATCGAGATGCGGGCGAATGGTCAGCCCATCCATCACGACAGCTCCGTGATCCACAGCGTGCCGGCCGTCGCCGTGACCAGGCCATTGCTGGCCGCCTTGATAGCCGCGATGTTCTGCCCGGGCGTCACGGTGACGTATTCGACCGTGTTGGCCGGGAGAAAGACGTCGGACACGGTCGCAGTCTGGGCGCCGTCACCGATCCGGTAGCAGCAGGCCGAACTCGCGGCCAGGCGAAGCTGGAACGTGCCCGGACCGAACTTGTTGGTGGCCCCGACGCTGCCGTCGTAGGCGATGGTCTGCGTGCCGCCGATCCGGGATGAGGGCTGTTTGGGAAAGAACGACATCTCAGGCTCCCCTGACCGCAAGCGAAAAATGCATCGGCACTGATGTTCCCGACGCGCCGGAGGGCGACAGGGCGATGACATCGTCTTCGTTGAGGTAGACCGGCGACGCCGGCACCACCGAGAACAGCTGCCCCGCCGCGGAGCCTGACTGCGGGACAGCGAAGCTTGCGACCGGCGCCCCGTTCACCGTCACGGTGACAGTGCCGTCGGCCGTGGTGATGGCGCCGCCGAGGATGCCGGCGACTTTGAGCAGCCTGCCGCGGAAGGGCGCACGGACATAGGCGGCGACGGGACTGGCGCCGCAGGAAGGCGTGTAGGCCGTCAGATCGGCCGTGTTCAGGGGACGATTGCCGGGAAGCGGCATGAATGAACCTCCAAAAGAAACAGGCGGCCCGAGAGCCGCCTGCAGGTCAGGGTGATGAAAGATCGGACTATGCGGTGGTGTTGTCGAAGATGCCGCCGCTGGCCTTCTCGTTGCGCGCGACCAGCGCGTATTCGGCGAGGATCTGGCGCCGATCTGAATCGCCGGTCTTGGCCAATGGAATCGAGATCATGTTGCGACCGTTGAGATAGGCCACCGCCCACTTGTCCATCTCAAGCACGAGCACATCGCGCGCGCGCTGGAAGCGGCTGGCGACCACCTTCAGCTTGCCGAAATCGGACTCATAGGCATCGACGGAGGCGACGATCTTCTTCGACTTGGCCTCTTCGATCGCCGTCGAGCGGCCGGTGAAGGTCGAGAACACCTGCTTGTTGAACGCGCCGGTCAGGATCGTGCCCGGCTTGCCGCCGTTGATCCAGATCGACGACAGCACCGTCTTCAGCCGCGCCTCGGTGAAGGCGATCTGAGTACCGTCCGTACGGGTGCCCGAGCCGTCGGCCGCGGCCGGATCGGCCGCGCCGCCGGCGCTGCCCTTCGACGTGTTGGAGACGATCCATGACAGGATCGAAGCCGTCTTGCGCGGCGTCGTCGTGTTGCCGATCAGCTTGGCCTGGTTGGTACCGCAAAGAATGGTCTCGAGATCGCGCTTGAGCTCGAGACCCTTCAGCATTTCCTGATAGGCGAGCTCGTTGTCGCGACCGGCATGGTCGACCGCCTGCTGGGTGCCGGAGACGCGCGCGACCTTGTAGGAGATCTGGCACTGGTTTCCGAGCCGAACGGTCGGCGTGGTCACGTTGGTGTTGGGATCGTCGCCTTCGAGCTGGGCATTGGTGCCGTCGGCAGGCGCGAGCGCCTGGGTCTGCCACTCGTGATTGACGGCGGTCGCCTTCTCCTTGTCGACGCCGCTCATGAATGGGGTGTCGACCGGATCGATGCGATAGATCATGTCGCTGAGATCTTCGCGATTGCCGACCGCCTGATAGGTGACAAAAGTGGACGTAGGTGTGGTCATCGATGATCCTTGTTGATGGTTCGCCCAACGGAAGGCGTACGCCGCAATCGCACCGCCGTTGCGGTGGTCACGAGCGGACGTTTCGCCGATCGGCGCTGCGCAGTTCCGAAAATGGTCGAAGTCGTTCAGGTCCCGCCGGCGCGATGGCGCGGGAGATCGCTCCCGGTTCGGCTCGCGCGAGACGTCAATGCCGTAGCGCCCGTTGCGTGCAGGGTCGGCAGAACCGCCCATCGCGCACTCACCGCGTCTAACGCGGTGAAGCTCGACAGCACGGCACAGTCAATCGAAGCCGGGGATGTCCGCGGCTCGCAAAAAAGCCCGCGGCGGGGTCTCCGGCGCGGGCTTCATGTAAGTCTTTTGATGTTGCCTTTATGAAGGTGATTTGCCCGACGTGTCAATGGATCATGAGATGAACGTGAACGAGACATCGAGCTCCTCGCAGAGGCCCCCGACGCTGATCATCGTCTGACGGCGTGGGCGCCGGACCTGACCGTGCAGATCGAGAAGAGCGCGATCGAGATGAGGCTGGAAACGGTAACGAACGCACCCGCCGTCGCACCCGTCGTGACATCAAGACCAAACGAGAAAGACATAGCGATTGCTCCTGCAAACAATCACGAGCCACAGACTACAACGAGGGCCGGCCGCTATGCTGGGTGACTGCTGGTCCAAGTGCAGAGTAGCGAGGTCGCGCCTCTCTCTCCAGCATCAGAAACATGACATTCAGTTCCGCCAAAGTGGCCGCAAAAACAGCGAAACAAACGACACCTTCGCTGCCTTCCGGTACGACCGTCCCGAGCGACGCAAGGATGGCACCGCAGTAGAGCAGAACAAATTGGAGTAGGACGTCAAAAAGCCAGAGGCCATTTTCGAATCAAGTCGCTTACGGTGTCTTCCGACTTCTCACGGCTTCGGCTCCCGAGCAAATCTACTTTGCCGTGCGGCTAACCGGTCGTCTCACGGGGTGGCTCGTCGCGGCGCGGTCCAACCGCGAACCGACGGGATCCGCTGGAGTATCTCAAAACGATTCTTCACACCACTCCACCAATGCTTGTCCGCAGGACCATCCTCGCGCATTATTTCTGCTCATGGATATTTGGATGGTAATCTCTGCAATCTCTCATGGATCATAGATGACTTTCCCGAGGCGGTGCCGCGCGGCGAGCGCATCGACATCGTCTTGACTGGCGGGGTAGGCCTCATAGATGATCTTCGTCTTGAAGAAGACGTCGTACCGTGGATTGAGCGTCCACGCGACCCTCGAATAGATTCCGAACTGATCGTAGAGGTTCTGACCATCCGCCTCGTATAGGGACTGTCCGGCGGACCCTCGAACTGGGGCTTCACCGCTCTCTCTGCGTAGAACGCCTGCTCCGCACGAATGGCGGCTCTACTCTTTTGTTCCTGCTCGGAAGACGTATCCGGACAGGATATCCGCCGCAATCTCTTGCCGCGCCCATCTTCAGCGTCGCCAACCGATACACAATCCGTCCGCAGGTCATCTACGACGCGCCACGCAACGATGGAGCCACTCGTCACATAGGCCTGGTCCGACGAGATCAGCAGAAAGCTTGCGCACGCGGCCATACAATAATCGTAGACGACGACCGCTGCATGGCGGTCTCGTAGCAGGCGAGACAGGGTCATAGCCGTCGCAGCCTGTCCTCCGAAACTTCTGACCACGAATAGACCACCATATTGGAGATCGTGTATGGTGGAAAGATCCATGCCGTCATCGATCCAGCCGTCGAAACAAACGATACGCCGGTCAGGTCCGGAGGCAATCGGACGCTGCAGCGGCCCCCGGCAATACTCGACAGCAAGGTGCTCGAGATCCCAATTGGCCTCGCTTTGAAGCGGATCAGCCTTTCCTGGTGGGACGATGATCAGAACCATCGCCAGAACGACTAACCAGCGAGCAGTCGCAAGGGTCCATGAGCCGAATGGCATTCGGCATCCTTCCTGAATTCACCTTGAGGAGGATCGATCACCAGGATTGGCAGCCATGAGCCTGGTCAGCAGGTCGAGCAGACCCCCACTTCCGATCTGGGCGCCAGAAACCTGCGGCTGGCTCGACGTGCCGAGGCCGAACAGCACGGCCGGGCCCGCAGCGCGCGCGGCCATCGCGTCCATCTGTCCGCTCCCGCCCTTAGCCGCCAGTCCATCAGTTGGCTGCAGCTTTGCTGCCAGAGCAGGCGCCATCATCTGGAACGATCGGCTGGAGACACCTTGAGAGACCGGGGAAGGCGACTCCGGCCGGAGCGGCGCCTCGTTACGACGATAGAACCACGGCGATTTCTCGATCCATTTCGGCGCTGGCGGCGGCACATAGACGGGCCGGCGGTTTCGATAGAGATCCTCGAAACTCGGAACGGTCCAACGGTCGGCGTATCCGGAGGATCACCAGCGAAATTCGGATCAGGGACAATCGGCACGGAATGCAATGAAGCCTTGTCTCTCATTTTCCTACCTTCAAAAGAGCCTTGATGTTGATGACAATCCGGCGAGCTTGCCGATCATGGATCATAGATCACGTCGCGCGCGCCGAACTGGTTGGCCAATGCCGTCGCCTCCTCTTGCGACTGAGGATAGGCCTCGTAATTGATATCCGCCTTGAACAGACGCTTGAGCGAGGTCGGACTCAACATCCATCCGATCTCTGGAAAACGTCCTGTCTGATCGTAGAGCCGCTTCAAGCGCTTTCGGACATATTCGCTGTCCGGCAGCGGCTCGAAATGATACCGATCGACGACCCTGTCCTGATAAAATTGTCTGAGCACCGGAGCATCGCTCGCAAAAGAGAGACGCCATTCCTTTCCGTTCGGACACTCCGCACGCCACAATTTCGGAACGCTGGAATCATGCGGCTCACGAAACGTGACCTGGCAATCCGATAAGAAGTGCTGCCATACCACGATCGTATTCTTCACGACGTAGGTTCTCGCCGACGCCACGAAGTAATACTCCGCACAATGGTAGGCGCAGACGTCGAACACCACCACGGTTGCGTTGCGGCTGCGCAGCAGATCGGAGACGCTCATCGCGGTGTCGCGCTTGCCACCATAGCCGCTCAACACGAATAGCCCGTTATCAGCGATCTGGTTCACCGTCGACACGTCGACATCGAGGCCGGTCTTCGCGCTGAAGCAGACGATCGTTCGGTCAGGACTGATCGCCGTCGGTTGCGGGACGTCACCGCGACAATATTCAACGGCGCGATGATAGGCCTCGGGATTCGGTTTCGCGTCCTGGGCGGCCAGTCCGGTCGCATACAGAAGGAGAAAAATGGAGCCGGCCCACCGAAGCAATTTGCTGACCATCCGTGGCCCTCTGAACGGTCGCCGTCCTCTCTCCTGTCGTCCAGTCGCGCTCCAGCGCAGCCCACAACCTCGGTACTCGTATCGTGGCATTGTCGCTTCTCATCGTTTGCATTCTGGAGCCTGAACGGCCAAAAGGTGCGTGTTTCCGGAAACCTCCCTCCCAGCCACGTTCCTTGAAGTATGAGGTAACAGCCGTATTTGCTGAAGGAGAGGTTGTCGTTGGCACTCTCAAATTCCGGATACGGTAGCGAGAACGTTCGCCCACCAGCGCGATCGATACGCACGATTCCGCGCGTCGTGTGCCGGCAAAATTCTCCAAAAAATCGGACCGAGAACTTTCGCGAAGCTTAGAACAAACAAAGAACATGTCAATACAGCTTTTGATTGTTCTCCGTCAAACCACCCTACAGCACGCCGAACCGTTTCCTGCGCTCCGCCGTCCGCGCGAGCTCCCTCAGCTCCGCCTCCGCCAGCTTGCCGTTGGCGATGATCGCGCCGAGATGGTCGCGCACTTTGCCGACGATGTTGATGGCGAGGAACAGCTTTTCGCGGCCGGCGACGTCGTCGATCTGGGTCTGCCGCCAGGCCGCGCTGTAGCTCGCCTCCAGCACGTCGAAGGCGCCGGCGAGCAGTTCGTCGTCGAGCAGCGCCTTGGCGCGAGTCCCCCGCGCCGCCGTCTGTTGCAGGATGCTCTCGTCAGTCATCGTGCCGCTCCTTCTGCTCATCAGACGCGCGATTGGCATGAGCTGCAGTTGCAAGGCCCACGGCCGCTTCGGCAATCTTCAGCTCGTGAGCCGCACGCACCTGTTCGCGCTTCTGCGCCGCCTCGATCGACTTGAGGTGCGCATCGAGCAGCGCGATCTTGGCATCCAGCCCGGCCTTGATCTTGGCCAGCTCGATCTCCGCCTGCATCTTCACCTGCTGATGGACCATGTCGTTGTGCGTCTGCTGCTGCGCCAGCTCCGCCTTGTGCGCGGCGATCGCCTGCTCGGTCTGCAGACGCGCCTGCGCCGCGAGCAGCTTCGGATCGGGTGGCGGCTGCAGCGGCGCCGGCGGCGGATGCAGCGGCCGGCCGGTCTGCGGGTCGACCGCGGCCGGATCATTGAAGAACCGACCGGGATTCTTGTGCCCCATGATCCGCGTCAGCTCGGCCGCCGTGTTGTAGAGCTCGCGATCGCCGACCAGGTTGATCTTGCCGGCCATCGCCAGCTCCTTCTGGACGTTGGCAATCGCCATGGTCTGCGCGAACTGCTGCGCCTTGCCGCCAGAGCCGAGCCCGACCTCGATCGTCATGTCGTCGCGCGTCTTCCAGCTGCGCGGATCGATTTGGACCCAGGCATTACGCAGCCGTACGGTCTGGCGCTGCTGACCGTGCTTGCGGATCGTGCCATGCAGCAGGCCGAACATGTCTCGCACGCCCTCCGCCATGATCCGCGCGATCAGCTTGATGCGCATCTGCGAGGCGGAGAATACTTGCGCAACTGCCGTCGCCGACTGGTTCTGCAGCGCGTTGGCGTCGATGCCCTGCGCCTGCTTCGAGAGCCCCGAGCGGCTCTCAAGCTCGGCATCGATATATTGCAGCATCGGATAGATCGAGCTGGTGATGTCAGGCACCACCTGCCAGTTCAGCCCGCCCGCCGTCTTGGTGCGAACCACACCGCCTGGACGCGAGACCAGGAGATCGTCCAGCGTGTTGGGGCCGGCGTTCGCCTCGGCCACCTCGACGCGGGGATTGTTGTGCAGATAGAGATTGTCCAGCGCGCCGCGCTTCAACGCCGTCTTTTCGCGCTGCAGCGGCATCACCAGATCGGCGATCGAACGCCCGAAGAAGCGGTGCGTCATCGGCACCGGCGTGGTCGCGGCGAACGGGATCGCGTCGAACGGCGTGATGCAGTCCTGTCCATCCTTGCGCAGGATCTCGCCCTGGTCGCCACCGGTGATGATCTGGTACAGGCACGGCCTGCCGTCGCCTTCATAGTCGATCCGGACATAGTGCTCGGTGATGCGCACGAGCCTGGTGCCCGAATTCGATGCGCTCGACGATGCCCGTGAATGCTCGTCGACCGTATCGCGCGCAAGCGTTTCGACCTGCGTCGTCCCGGTGTAGTCGCCGAGCGACTTGATCTGCGCAGGGTCGAACCCTTCGGCAATCAGCTGAGCCTCCGTTTTGGTGACGATCTCGTGGAAGCAGTAGTTGCAGTCACGGATCGAGCGCGCGCCGCGCTCGATCCCGAACTCCTCCGGCGGCACGCCCATCACCCGCGCATGGGCGAATTTTCGCGTGGTGACGATGGTGACGTCGTGCGTGATCGGTTCCGGCACCGGTTGCAGCGGCGCCGGCGGCAGAGGCATGGTCATGGTCATGGACTCGTTGATGCTGGAGAATGGACAAATCGAGCCGGCGCCTAACGGCTTTCGCCCCGTGACGCTTCGGTCAGGAGGTAGTCCTGAATCATCCCGAGCAGACCGCCAACGGGAGTACCGGCCTGCCCGCTCGCGACGGTGCCGCCTCTTGAGGGAGATTCGCCTACGCCGGGAAAGCCTGCAGCAGAGGCACGAGCCGCGTCTCGGATGTAGGGAATGGCCGAAGCTCCGGCGGAAAACGCTCGATCGGCCTCGTTGCGCGAAACTGTCCCAGCTGACGGTTCGTCACGACCGCCAGGGTACCCGGACGCCCAGGGAGCGATTCTCGAACCGAAGTCGTTTCTGTTCAACGAGGAGCCGGCATAAGGCACGGGTGGTTCGGAGGCGGGCTCCGTTCTTATCCGCCCGCTCTGAAAAGTCGGCATGGATGCTGAAGGTGGCTTTTCCGACCTTACACCCAAAATGTACTTCTTGATGAATTCTGCGATCCGTGCCGGCGCGACCGTATAGTTCGCACCGAACCCCGGAATGGCGACGCCCGCCCCGATCGACGAAACTTTTGCGTTCCAAGGTTCAGGGATGCCGTATGTGTCCGGAATCGTGGCGTTGACATTCAAGGACGGCATGTTGACCGAAGCGCCGTATCCTAGAGTATCTTCGGAGGTCATGCCCCTTCTGAGATGAATGAGGTGAGCCCCTCCTCCGCCCATGCCGACGCCTCTCGTCAAGGTGACACTCGGCGCAGCTGGCGCGCCCGGATTCCAATAATATGCACCTCCCCAACCGATGAACGGCAGCTCGAGAGAGATGCCATCCGGGCGAAGGTTGCCTTTCTCGTTGACCGACACTAAATTATCCTCATCAAGCGGAATGAACATCGACTGTGATCTATAATTCTGTTTCCCCTTGCGAACATGTCCTACACGGCAATCGGCATCCTTCTGATCTGGACGATCGTCCGCCTGACGCTGTCGGCGCGATGGCTGAATGATCTTCGCATCATCCACAACCACATTGCTCCAGACGCTTCAGACATGAAGTACATGATGCCGAGTTATTACAGACGATGGTGGTTGCTGAGATTTCGTTTCTCGGCAATGGACCCGACGAAACTGACGGAGCCCGGTCGTGACCGTCTGAAGACCGCAATATGGAACGAGCGTGCGATATGGGCGTGGTCGGCCATCGGGCTTCTGTTGATCTTGGTGCTCGGCGCGCTGGGCTGAGCATCGTGTCGGAAAACTGCAGGCGGCCGCCTCTGAAGCGAACGGGAGACATCGGCTGAAGGCAGGGCTATCGACCGCGTTCGGCTCTTTCCCGCGATACCAGCCGTCAGGACCAAGTC
This sequence comes from Bradyrhizobium sp. HKCCYLRH2060, assembly GCF_051168135.1. Lineage (NCBI taxonomy): Bacteria > Pseudomonadati > Pseudomonadota > Alphaproteobacteria > Hyphomicrobiales > Nitrobacteraceae > Bradyrhizobium > Bradyrhizobium sp. HKCCYLRH2060. Next base: position 200,918 of record NZ_JBNPUK010000003.1, on the reverse strand, counting down.
GTCATCGGTCCTTCACTCCGCGACCGCGCGATACGCCGCCCAGCCGAAGGAGAGCAGTACAAGACGGCCAAACACCGGATTGCCGGCGGCAAAGAATCTCAGAAGAACAGGCAGGCTGCGCAGGGCAAGCCCATAGCTCTGTCGCCCTCGGCTCGGATTTCTGCTGGAGCCGTCGGCTCGAATGCGTGGGCCAAGAATGGATAGCGATGTCCCATCGTCCTGAAACTGCGGAGGAAGTGCGCCGTGGATGACGATCGGCTTCCTGTCATGATCGCATCTACTCAGCTCACGCGAGCCGATGCGCGTCGGCGCCTGGCACCGAGGCTCCACCCGACACCATCAAGCCGGTCGCCGACGGCGCTCTTCCTGAAGACTGGTGTAGGCCGTCTTCTCCCCCGCGCACGCTATGCGCAACGATCCTCATCGCCCCGTCGGAGTCCATGACCGACTGCGCCAGCAGCGCGAATTGGTCCTCGCTGAGATCGTAATACGTCTCGCGGCTCTCCTCCTCGCGTTCCTCCCACCACACCTTGACGACACCGACCTTTGAGAGGAGAGCATCCTTGATGAAGGAATACAGGATCATGAAGCCGGGGTTCTGCTGCATGAAGACGTGATTGACGTAATCGGTCTCCTGCGCCGCGGCGGCCTCGTCCTCCGGACCGACGGGCTCGAACCGCACAACCTCGTCGGATCCGGCGAAGATGTCCATCAAATGCGGCATCAGTCCTTCTACCGTATCGGCGACATCGGTCGAGACCGCCCGCGAGCGCCCCTCCTGCGCCGGCATGTCCTTGCGCATGTTGCCGAGATAATAGTCCATCGCATCGGCGCGCTCTTCCGCCAGCCGTGCGGCGGAGATGGCGGCCAGTGCATCCGCCTTCTCGGCGGCGAGCATCGTCTTGAGGTCGGCGTTCGACATTTTCGGCATGGTCAGAACCGTATCGTTGACATGATGTGAGCGATGAGATGGGCCGACTGGTGCCGGGCACTGGAGAGCGGCATCAACGGGAAGGCGCCAGACGCGATCGCCGCGAGGCCTGCTCGCAGACGCGCCGCAAATCAGCGCGACGGGCCCCATGGCGAGCGCCGACGCCGAGTCCCGGCCCAATCCTCCAAACCAGGCGATGCCTCTCCAAACGCCGGAATCTCGAACGGATAATCCGGCATTGCATTCCCGGTGAGCACACCGCCCGAGCCTGCCGACTCCGGCAACGGCAAGAACGGCTGATAGGGCGAGAGCGGCGCGGTCACATTGCCGGTCGACGCCCAGCTTCCGAAACGATCGTCGAACGATGGCGCTTGATCCCCGACGGGCAATTGATTGGGAGCAGTCCCGGACGGTCCGAGGCTTGCTGTTGGCAGCATCTGATCTGCGCGGCGGGAGCGCAGGATGCGGATGGGAGACTTGACCGGATCGGGGCCGCCTCCACTCGCGGCGAGGTCGGCCGGGTTCGGCGGCTCTCCTGCCCCTCCAGGAAACAGCAGAGACGGCGGTGGGGACCCTGGCTGAAGCGGCTGAGCGCCAGCCGCCTCCGCAGTCCCGCGTCGCGCGAGCTCACGCAGGAGCGGTGATTGTGACGCCGCGGCATCGCTGGTCGCAGGGGACCATCGGCCGAAGCGGTCGTCGAACCAGGCGGGAGCATCATGAGCAGCCGACGGCGCACGCGATCCGACGGGACCGACCCGGTTGTCCGGAGTCACCGGTACGTCCCCCGCGGGACCATCGGCCAGATCAGGCGCGGACCACTCGTCTTTCTCCCAGGCCTTATCCTCGAACGCACGCTTGGCATAGTAAGGCGTCGACTTGATCTGCTTGTTCACATACGTTCGATCGTGTGACAGGCCGTTGTAGAGCGAGTAGATGTTTTCGACGCTGGGATCGTCCAGCCGCTTTGCGATCCCTGCCAGCAGCTTCGCGGTGAGCTCGATGTTGTCTCGCGGGGAGTGAACGTCAGATCCGGGAATGAGCTTCTGCCAACTGGAATCGATGTTGCCTGGCAGAATCGTGCGAGCAATCACGTCATGATCGAGTTGGAACAGCGATCTCACCGCCCGGCCTACAGCCTCGCCCGGATAACCGTATTCGCCGCCTCTCGAGACTTCCGTGTAGATCACGGCTCTCACGAGATCGGGGTTTACCCCATGGCGCCCGGCGGCCTCCTCGATCAACTTATTGTACGTCTTGACTTGCTGAGCACCCCACCGATGGTTCTGCAAAATATTATTTATGGCAGGTCGCTTATCCTTCGGAATGTCGGAGAACTTCTGGCTTTCGAATTCGAACTTGGTATCCGGCACATCATCCAGGAGCGCCCGCTTTCTATCTTCCGCAGTTCGCAAATAGGTCGTCATTCAATTCCCCTGGAAACGTCCATGCATGACTTTGATGAAGAGGCTTGAAACGAGGAGGATGGCATAGAGCGCTGCGGCCACAGTAAGGATCTGGAGTAGATGGGACACGAGGAGGCTCTCCCGCGCCTTCATAAAAAGAGCCAAGAACTGCACCCATCCGCACTCGTCGCAGCGGTAGTAGATGTCGTACCAATAGGTTTCGAGCACCAGATAGAGGTGGACAGGCGGCGCAAGTGCCGCAGGTGCGAACAGTACAAACCACCAATTCAGCCGAGCTGTCAGCTTCACGCCAAACCTTCCTGACACGGCCGCCAGGGCAAGCAGAAGGATCGCAATCAGATAGCCAGTCACGACGACCGCCAGCGCAAGCTGCGGAAGGTTCGAAACAACTGAAAACTGAAGCGGAAACCAAGCGGCGAGAATGAGCGTTACGGAGCCATACTTTAGAAGCTTGAACAGAAGCTGCATGTCGGCCTTCACGAAGTTCGGAGTCAGCGGGCGTGTCAGGAACAAATAAAGAACGCCGACGATTCACGATTGTCAATGACGATCGCGAAGAGTGCGGCACGCAGGACGTCGTGGACCACCGGCTTTCCAACCCCTACGCCAGCTCTCGGCGCCGTTACCGCCACCCCGCATCCTGATATCGAATGGGACGGTTGAAGCTTGCGGCTCGCCCCGGAGCTTCGTAGCAGACCGCCATCAGTCCGAGCGCATCGGCGGCATGCGACGACCAGTCGTGCTCGGGGCCGAGCCCGACATTGCGTGTCTCATCCCGGCGCTCGTGATAGAAGCCGAGCGCCTCGCGCCCGGCTTCGGTCGCTGCCTCGTTGAACCAGAGCTGCGGACCGAGTCGTCGCAGTGCCTCGATCCGCATCATCGCCGCACCCGTGCCCTGGTTCTTGAGCGGCGGTTCGACAGCGAAGCCGGCGTCGCGCAGATGGTCGGCATAGCGCTTGCCGGTCACGGCGTTGGTCGCGAGGCCATCATGCGGAAGATAGAGGATCGCGTTCTGATAGCCGCGCGTGCGGAGCCAATTGACGTGGAAGGCGAGGACCTGGCCGACCGCCTCATAATAGTCGAGCACGCGAATTTCGTTGCCGACCCACTGCGCGATCCAGATCGTGAAGGCGTCGGCCGTGGCGCCGGCGCCCCCGATATCCACGAAGGCGCGCAACGGCAGCAGCGGATCCGCCGCCACCCTGCCGATCCGCCCGTCGCGCTTCGCTTGCGCCAGCAGATCGGCGAAATAGGCTCCTTCGAACGCGCGCACGTAGTCGCCCTCCCAAATGTGCTCGTAGCGATCCGGATAGAGCGCAAGGTCGAGCCGCCGCTCTTCCTCCAGCACCGCCGGAAGCCACGGGTTGTCGCGCCAATTCGCCTTGACCACGACCGCCCCATCCGGCTTGCGGCTGCGCAGGAAGTCGTCGACGGCATCCGACTTGCGGCGCGGATTCCAGCTCGCCCACAGCTCCGAGCGCGGCGCGCGGATCGTCGGCCGCAGCAGCGACAGCGAGCGCGCGCTCAGGGTCTGTGCCTCGTCGATCCAGGCGATGCGGAATCCCTCCAGCGACTTGATCGACTCCGCCGTGTGATCCTGCATCCCGCGAAAGATGATGAGCCCATCGCCCGGCGTCGCGATGCGATCGCTGAACGGCCGGAAGCCCTGGCCGAGGCCCAGCGTTGCGATCTTGCCCTCGATCAGCCGCTTCGAGGATTGCGCCAGCGTCCGCTGCGCCTCGCGGATGCAGACCGCGAGCGTACCCCGCTCGGCCTGGCAGGTCTCGACCAGCAGTTCGCCGAAGAAGTGCGACTTGCCCGAGCCACGGCCGCCGAACGCGCCCTTGTAGCGGGACGGCGCGAGCAGCGGCTCGAACACTCTCGCGGTGGGAATCTTGAGGGTGGACAATGGAAGGCCTCGCAGCAGTCGGTCTGCAGTTCGGCGCGGTGGATCATCGCGCTCGCGACAGTGCAGGGATCAGATCAAGTTGTCGCCAAGACCCACGCCGCTCAGACAGCATGTTCGGTAAAGGCGCTCCCTAGACAGCCGCGCTCATGTCGCGATGACCATTTTCTTGAGAAGCTCTTTGGGCGATAAGATGCTCGGTGCCCGCGCTCCGTTCCGCAGCAATTGCCATCACTCATCCACCTGCTCCTCATCGTGCTCATCCGGATGCACGATGACCCGCTCGATGCGGTGGATCAGCTCCAGTGCACCGTCCTCACCGTTCTGTAGCGCTTGAGGCGCTTTGCCCCAGCCGCGATCGAGGATGGCATTGGCGGCCGACACGCGGGCCGCATGGGTCGCCTTGGGCGAGCGCATCACACCGACCAGCGTGTTGATCGCCGTCTTGGTGTGGCTGCGCGCCATCGAGCGGATTTCAGTGATCGTCTTCGACATGGTCGCTTCCGGAATCTTGCAAAGTGGATTTGGAACGTGGTCACGACAGCGCATCGCCGGCGGCGATCGCGACGAGCCCTACCAGGGCGAGCGAAATCAGATAGACGGTCATCGTCCTGTCCCGATCGGTTGAAAACAGAAAGGCGCGGCGGATCGCGGCCAACGCGATCGCTTCGGGCGCGAACCTTATCCCTCGCGTGAGGGACCGCTGCGGGCACGACGACGATCATCGTGCCCGCGACCACCCCGTTCGCGCGGGACGGTCAACATCCGGATGACTATGAGAGCACACGCTGCCGAACAGCAAAATGAGGTGATCCGGAAGCAGTCGCGCCAGCATCCCCGAACAGGAGCCCACCGCTGTTGGCGGGCTGCGGCCACCGCAATTTCGGAAATTTCGATGCTGACATTTTGTCAGTGATTTGCCCGACGTGTCAAATTTGATCGAAATGCGGCGATCGGGTTTTCCGATTTCGATAACCACCGCGCGAATTCCTTTCCTGAAACATAAAAAGCCCGCTGCCGACTGATCGGCGCGGGCTCTATGATTTTTTCGACGTTGGCAAAATGCGCCTGATTTGCCCGACGTGTCAAGCGCCCAAATGCGCGCCGATCATCAGTTCATTTCGCAGCTCGTCGGGCTGAGCCGGAAGGAGGTTTCTTGATGTATGTCGTCGCAGTCGTTCTGGCCGCCTTGTCCGCGCTGTTCTACGCGGCCGCGCAGCATCAGCTCGGATCGGTCGGTGCCGACGTCTGCAGCTACGGCAGCCTGTTCTGCGATAAGCCACACTACATGATGACGGGTGCGCTGCTCGCGGGCCTCTGGGGCAAGTTCGTCAGCATGCGATAGCAGCGTCGACGATCAGTTCTTGATCGCGTAGAGCGGCGTTCGCACGGTCAGCTGATAGACCGGCTTCGGCGCCCATGCGATCTGCGCCGTGATGCCGAACAGGCGATTGTCGTCGTCATCCATGCGATCGAGATCGAGCCTGACCAGTGGCTGCGTGTAGGCCGCGATCGGCGCGAGGGCGAGCAGCTGCGCACCGCCGAACGACTGCAGCCCGACCCGCGCGGAGACCTTCCAGTTGTTGTCCCACTGATAGAAGCCGCCGACATAGCCGGCGGTGGTGTCGCCGATCCGCGCCAGAACGGTGTCGATCTCCGTGTGAGCATATTGGATGCCCGCCAGCCAGCCGCGCATCTCGTCGGGGTCGAGCGCGTATTTCGCCTCGACCACCGTATTGAACGACGTTGTCGCCAACGGCGAGTCCGGCACCGACCGCGTCAGCGTCGACTGCAGCGTCAAGGTCGGAAATGCGCCACCGTTCTGCTGATAGACATCGGCCTGGAAGCCGAGGAACCAGCTCGTCACCGCGACGTCAGACCAACCGGACAGGCCGTTGTAGGACGCGCTGCCGGTGAAGCCGCCATAGAGCGAGAGCGCGTCGCCGAGATCCGCCGTGAGCGGAACGTCGACGCCGACGCCCTGGTTGGTCGGAACCGAGAGCTGCGGGCGTCCCGGCAAGGTTGGCCGGTCGAGCAGCTTGCGCAAGGTTGCGAGCTGGGACAGCGTTCCGAACAGCGAGGTGTCGCCGAGGCCCGTCGACAACGCAGCGCCGGGCAGATAGGCGTAGTTCGTGCGGAAATCGATATAGACGTCGGCAAGACCCGCCGGCTCATCCGCCTCATCGTCCTTGGCAAGGGCACTGCCGCTCATGACCAGTGCCGCGCCCGCGACAAGAGCAGATATCCGCCGCTGCGTCCGACCGCCGCGCAGCCGCCATTCCTCGTGTGCCATGAGACTTCCCCCAGCACCGAAAATACGCCGGTCAAGCGCGATCCTTCAAGTGCTGATCGCGCGAAGCCGACCGGGGTCAGGGGAAAGCTGCCGCGCGTCTCATGCCGACGGCGCCGGCTTCGCGCCTGCCGCTCGCGTGGCCATGACATGGCGCAGCACGCGCGACAGCTCGTCGACCGAGTAAGGCTTCTGGATCAGGCTGAAACCGTGGCGGTCACCGTCAGCGAGGACATGACTGTAACCGCTGTTGAGCACGATCGGGATCATCGGCAACCGCCGGCGGATTTCCTGGCCGAGCGTCACCCCGTCCATGCCGGGCATCACGACGTCGCTGAGCACGAGATCGAAGCTCTCGGGATTCTCGTCGATCATCCGCAGTGCATCCGTTCCGCTGCGCGCAAGCACCGTCCGGTAGCCGAGGTCCTCGAGCAATTGCGTGGAAAATTCGCCGATCTCCGGGTTGTCCTCGACGACCAGCACGCTCCAGCGCGCAGCGAGCTGTTCGGCATCCTGCTCGCTCCGCTCGCGCGGTCCCAGTGGTTTGTCCGTCAGCGGAAGCAACAATGTCAGCGTCGTGCCCTTGCCGAGCTCGCTGTCGACCAGCACCCGTCCGCCGGACTGATGAACGAAGCCGTACACCTGGGACAGACCGAGGCCGGTACCGCGCCCCACGCCCTTGGTGGTGAAAAACGGCTCGAAGATCCGGTCGATCTGATCTGGAGGAATGCCGGATCCGGTGTCGCTGACCGCAATGGAGACGAACGACGACTGCCCGGACTGACCGCCCTCCCGGACGATCTCGCCGCGAATGCTCAGGACGCCCCGCCCCTCCATCGCATCGCGCGCATTGGCGACGAGGTTCACGAGCGCCGTCTCGAACTGATTGATGTCGACGTCGACCGGAAGCGGGCGCAAAGCGAGATCGAGCTCGATCACAGCCGGTGCGCCGAGCACGGTCTGCAGCATCTCCTCGATCCGCTCGATATGAACAGCGGCATCGAAGACGCGGCGCTCCATCGGCGTCCGCCGCGCGAAGGCGAGCAACTGTCCGGTGAGCTTGGCGGCGCGATCCGCCGTGTCCGAGATCGCATCCACGTAGCGCCGCATGCGCTCCGGGGACAGCTGGCGCCGGCGCAACAGGTCGGCCGACGACCGGATCACGGTCAGCAGATTGTTGAAGTCGTGCGCGACGCCGCCGGTGAGCTGGCCGATCGCCTCCATCTTCTGGGCCTGGCGGAACGCCTCCTCCGCCTTGCGCCGTTCGGTCAGCTCGACCGCCTCGGGCACGATGGCGGCCACCTGTCCGGTCTCATCCCGCACCGGCCGCATCTGGAAGTCGAACCAGCGTGAGCCGCCGACCGGCAGTTCGAGCTGCAACTCCTGGCGGGCCCCGTCGCCGCGAGCGACGGCGTCAACCAGGGATCTGATCACCTCGGGCATGCCGGGCGTACCCGCAAACCACGGCGTCTCCCAGAATGGCAGCCCTGCGACCTCGTGCAGCGGCGCAGCGATCGCTTCGAGCGAGGTCGCATTGGCGTCCAGAAGCGTCCCATCGGACGAGAGCAGCGCTTGGAACGTGTAGCTCGCCTCGAAGATCGTCCGCAGCCGCGCCTCCTTGGCCTGCAGCTCCGCGGTACGCTCGGAGACCTGCGTCTCCAGACGCTCGTTCAGCTCACGCAGCGTGATCTCGGCCTCGTGCCGCACCCGCGACAGATCGATGTTGGCGCGCACCCGCGCCAGCAGCTCGCGCGCGCTGAACGGCTTGGTGAGATAGTCGCTCGCCCCGGCATCAAGTCCCTCCACCTTGGCCTCCTCGCCGGCGCGCGCCGACAGCATGACCACAGGAATGTCGCGAAGCTGCGCATCGCCACGCAGCACTCTCAGCAGGCCGAAGCCGTCGAGCCCCGGCATCATAACGTCGGTCAGCACCAGATCGGGGCGGCGCCGTCGGACGGCCTCGAGGGCCGCGATGCCATCGCTGACCGCCTCCACGTCATAATCCTCGCCGAGCAAACGGCGGACGTAGTCGCGCATATCAGGATTGTCGTCCGCGAGCACCACGCGATCACGGGCCGATGCCGTCGCGGAGCGAACTCCGAGGTCATCGGATGACGACGGGTGAGGAAGCTCGAACCGCCCACCGCCGTTCAGCCATCCGAGCGCCTCCTCGATGTAGGCTTCGGCACGCACGTTGGTAACGGCCAGGACACGGGAAGGTCCGATCTGGCCCGCCGGCAGATGCGCCGAGCCTAGCGGAATTCGCACTGTGAAAACCGAGCCGCCGCCGAGTTCGCTGTCTACGGCGATCTCCCCGCCATGAAGCCTCACCAGTTCCTGAACGAGAGCGAGACCGATGCCGCTGCCCTCGAAGGATCGGCCGCGCGCACCTTCGATTCGACGAAACCGTTCGAACAAATGCGGCAGCTCACTGGGCGGAATGCCGGTGCCGGTGTCGCGAACCTCGAGCTCGGCATGATTGCCGTCAGTGGACAAGCCGATCGACACCGCGATTTCACCTTCGAGAGTGAACTTGAACGCATTCGACACCAGATTGAGAACGATCTTCTCCCACAAGTCGCGGTCGACATACACCGGCTCGGACAGGGGCGTGCGGTCGATGGTGAGACGCAGGCCGGCAGGATCCGTCGCCGAGCGGAAGTTGGACACGAGCTCGGCAGTGAAACCCGCAAGATCGATCGGCTCGAAATGCGCGGTCATGCGGCCGGCCTCGATGCGCGAAAAGTCGAGCAGCGTGTTCACGAGCTTCAGCAGACGAATGCCGTTGCGGTGGATCAGGCTGAGGGCGGATCGCGCCTCGGGGGTGAGTTGGGCCTCGGCGCGGCCGAGCAGCTCTTCCAGCGGGCTCAACATCAGCGTCAGTGGCGTACGAAACTCGTGGCTGATGTTGGAAAAGAACGTCGTCTTGGCGCGGTCGATTTCGGCCAGCGCTTCCGCCCGGCGCCGCTCTGCCTGATAGGCCCCGCCGTTGCTGACGGCCGCTGCAATCTGCCCCGCGACGAGGTTCAGGAAGCGGGCATAGCTCTCGTCGTAGAGGCGGAACGGATTGAGACCTGCGACGAGGAAGCCGCCCCGTCCGGCCTCCCCCGACGCGGGCAGCGGAAGCACAAGGGCGTGCTGTGGCGGCTGACGCCATCCGCCGGTCGGAAAGCTGAGACCGAACCGCCGCGGAAGGTCACGAACCAGCACCGCATCCTGCAGCTTCAGCGCTTCGGCCAGAGGCCACGTTCCTTCCGGCTGAATTCTCAGCCTCGGCTGAGCAGCGGGATGATCGCGGTCGATGCCGGTCAAGGCCTGCAGTCGCGCCGCCTCGCCGTCCGGGTCGGTCATGTAGATCATCGCGAACGGAAGGTCGCGCGCCTCCCGCGCCAACGCGTCCGCGCAGCTTGCGCAGGCCTGATCGATGCTGCGGGCCCCGGCCCCGGCATTTGCGAGTTCGCGCAGCAACGAGAGCTGGCGCTCGCTGATCACGCGCTGAGTGTCATCGGTGTTGGCGCAGAAGATTCCTCCAGGTGATCCATCGTCGTCCGGAATGGGACTGTAGGAGAACGTGTAGTAGGTCTCCTCGGGAAAGCCGTTGCGCTCCATGATCAGGAGTTGCGCCTCGACATAGGTGCCCTGGTCACCGCCGCCGGCCTTGGCCAGCAACGGACCGATGTCCTCCCAGATCTCGTGCCAGACTGCAGAGATCGGTCGGCCGAGTGCCCACGGATGTTTGCCGCCGATGATGGTCTTGTAAGCATCGTTGTAGAGATAGATCAGCTCCCTTCCCCAACCGATCCAGATCGGCTGTTGGGATGTCAGCATGATCCTGACGGCCGTCTTCAGGCTCTGCGGCCAATGCTCCGGCGGTCCGATCGAGGTGCTCTCCCAATCGAACCGCAACATCAGTCCGGCCAGCTCACTGCCTCCGGAAAAAAGCCTCTCGCGCTCGGCCATGCCGAGCTCCTGATCATGCCCTGTTTGCCGCTCGTCCGGCACGCGCTCCCCCTGGTCGAAATCCGACGTGATCTGGAACGCAGGTACTCTCCTCCGGTTCCGGAGCCGGGAACAAAAAGGGGGCGTGCGACTTCGAGACATACACCGCCGGGGGAGCGCTGCCATGGCCACGACCGTTGCATCTGAACCGAACACACCGAGACGGTCGCCCTGGAGCGTATTCCGGCTGTTGGGTCCAGGTCTCGTGACCGGTGCCGCTGACGACGACCCGTCGGGAATAGCAACGTACTCCCAGGCCGGCGCGCAGTTCGGTTATGGGCTGTTGTGGACGGTCTTTCTGACAGCGCCTTTCATGATCGCGATCCAGCTGGTGAGCGCGCGCATCGGCCGTGTCACCGGCAAAGGGCTGGCGGCCAACATCACCGCGCTTGCGCCACGCGGGATCGTCTTCGGCCTCGTCGCGCTGCTGGTCGGCGCCAACACCTTCAACATCGCAGCCGATATCGCGGCGATGGCGGAGTCGCTGTCGCTGGTGATCGGCGGTCTCAATCATGAGCACGCGCTCATCTTCGCCGCCGGGTCGACGCTGCTCCAGGTATTCCTGCCCTACCGCCGCTACGCACCTTTCATCAAGGTGCTGACCCTCAGCCTGTTCGCCTACGTCGCGACCGCCTTGATGGTCAAAGTGCCCTGGAGCACGGCGCTGCTCGCGGCGGTTTGGCCCAGCCTCTCGACGGAGGCCGACTATCTGCTGACGGTGGTGGCTGTGCTCGGCACCACCATCAGCCCCTACCTGTTCTTCTGGCAGGCCTCGCAGGAAGTCGAGGAGATGAACCAGGGCAAGGTCGACCGTCCCTTGCGCGAGCTGTCGAAGAAGGACCACCCCGACCTCCGCCGGATCAGGATCGACACCACGATCGGCATGATCTTCTCCAACGCGATCGCGTTCTTCATCATCGTGACGACCGCCACGGTGCTGCACGCGCATGGCATCACCAAAATCGACTCGGCGACGCAGGCGGCCGAAGCCCTGCGCCCGCTCGCGGGCGACTTCACCTTCCTGTTGTTCGCGCTCGGCATCATCGGGACCGGCATGCTGGCGATCCCGGTGCTGGCGGGCTCGGCCGCATACGCCGTCGCCGAGATCTTCGGCTGGCACGCGACCCTGGAGGCCAAGCCGGACGAGGCGGTCGGCTTCTACAGCATCATTGCTGCCGCCACGATCATCGGCTTCGGGCTCGGCTTCACCGGCATCGACCCGATCCACATGCTGGTGTGGAGCGCCGTGCTCAACGGCATCGCCGCCGTGCCGATCATGGCGATGATGATGGTGATCGTGTCCAATGCCGGGCTGATGGGCCGCTTCCGCGGACGGTCCTGGCTGATCGCCCTGGGATGGATGGGGACAGGCATCATGGCCATCGCCGTGCTGGCGCTGCTGTGGTCATTCGTCACGGGCCGCGCCTAGCGGCCATCGCATGTCCCTCTGCGTCGGCTGCAACGCAGTTGCACAACGTCATTGGTGCAACGCGGAACGTAAACTGTGTTAACAGTCCGTTCCCGCCATCCCGCCGCGATTGATGCCGATCAACGCCGGGCGCGCGCCGGTATGGCGGTGCTCGAACAAAGGACCTCGGAGACTGCCTTGACCCAGCCGCAACGCATGAGCGCATCGACGCTCCCCCCCTATTCTCCGCGCGGACTCGCGCTGCTGCGCGATCCGCTGCTCAACAAGGGCACCGGCTTCACCGAGCAGGAGCGCGATGCGCTCGGCCTGCGCGGCTTCCTGCCCGCCGGGGTCATGTCGATGCCGGCCCAGGCCGAGCGGATCCTGGTCAATCTTCGCAGCCTGTCCAGCGACCTCGAGAAGTATGTGGCACTGAACGCGCTGCATGACCGCAACGAGGCGCTGTTCTTCCGGGTGGTCTGCGACAATATCGACGAGATCCAGCCGCTGATCTACACGCCGACCGTCGGCCTCGCCTGCCAGAAATACGGTCTGATCTTCCAGCGTCCGCGCGGCCTGTTCATCTCGGCCAACGACCGCGGCCGGATCGCGGAGATCCTCGCCAACTGGCCGTATCGCGCCAGGCTGATCGTCGTCACCGACGGCGAGCGCATCCTGGGTCTCGGCGATCTCGGCGCCAACGGCATGGGCATTCCGGTCGGCAAGCTGTCGCTGTACTCGGCCTGCGCCGGCATCCATCCGGAAGAGTGCCTGCCCGTCATGCTCGATGTCGGCACCAACAACGAAGAGCTTCTGGCCGACCCCTACTACATCGGGCTGCGCCAGAAGCGCCTCACGGGCGAAGCCTATGACGCCTTCGTCGACGAGTTCATGACCGCGGCCCGCGCCGCCTTCCCGGGCGTGCTGATCCAGTTCGAGGATTTCGCCAACCACGCCGCGTTCAAGCTGCTGCACAAATATCGCGACGACGCCTGCGTCTTCAACGACGACATCCAGGGCACCGCGGCGGTGGCGCTCGCCGGCTTGTTTTCGGCGCTGCGCATCACCGGCGGCAAGCTCCGCGATCAGACGGTGCTGTTCCTCGGCGCCGGCGAGGCGGCCACCGGCATCGCGGATCTCGTCGTCTCCGCCATGATGGCCGAGGGCCTGTCCGAAGCAGAGTCGCTGCGGCGCAACTGGCTGACGGACTCGCGCGGCCTCGTCATCAAGGGGCGGGAGAACCTGCACGGCCACAAGCTGCGCTATGCGCACGACCAGGCGCCGATCGCAGACTTCCTGACCGCGATCAGGACGCTGAAGCCGACGGCGATCATCGGCGTGGCGGCCGTCGGCGGCGCCTTCACGCCGGAAGCGCTGCAGGCCATGGCCGAGCTGAACGAGCGCCCCATCATCTTTGCGCTCTCCAACCCGACCTCGAAGGCGGAATGCTCGGCGGAGTCGGCCTATCGCTATACCCAGGGCCGCGCACTGTTCGCCTGCGGCAGCCCCTACGATCCGGTCAAGCTCGACGGCAAGACCTTCGTGCCGCGTCAGGGCAACAACTCCTACATCTTCCCCGGCGTCGGCCTCGGCGCCATCGCCAGCGGCGCGCGGCTGGTGACCGACGAGATGTTCATGGCCGCCGCGCATACCCTGGCGAACTGCGTCACCGGCGCCGATCTCGAGCAGGGCAGCCTCTACCCGGCGCTGCCGCGCATCCGCGAGGTGTCTGCCCATATCGGCGCCGCGGTGGCCGGCGTTGCCTATCAGAACGGGCTCGCCACGGGCCCTGCGCCGAACGATCTGCTCGGTTTCGTCGAGTCGAAGATGTACGACGCCCGCTACTGAGCCCGAGATCGCGGATGCCTCGGGCTCACCGAGGTCGAGCGAGGAGGCATCCGCTCTATTGATCCGGAACGATCGCATTGGTGGGCGTCGGCCGGTCCGTGATCTGCTGACCGAACAGGCTCGCGATCAGTTCGACCGCGACGCGCGCAGTCTTGCCGCGCTCGTCGAGGAACGGGTTGAGCTCGACGATGTCGACCGAACGGACCAGGCCGGAATCGTGCAGCATCTCCATGATGAGATGCGCCTCGCGATAGGTCGCGCCGCCAGGTACGGTCGTGCCGACGCCGGGGGCCACCTCGGGATCGAGGAAGTCGACATCGAAGCTCACATGCAGGACGCCGTTCCGCGCACGAACCTTGTCGAGGATCCGGCGCATCAGCACGCCGACGCCGAATTCGTCGATGGCGCGCATGTCGGCGATGCTGATACGCCGGAGACGCAGCAGCTCCTTTTCGGCCCTGTCGATCGAGCGGATGCCGAACAGCTCCAGCTGATCCGGGGGGATGGACGCGCGTGCCTCGTCGCCGAGCAGGCCGTCGAGACCCGGCTCGCCGCACAAGAACGCGGCGGACATGCCGTGCATGTTCGCCGTGATCGTGGTGTCCGGCGTGTTGTAGTCGGCATGTGCGTCGAGCCACAGCACGAACAGCTCCCGCCCGATCTCGCGGCAATGGCGCGCGACCCCGTTCACCGACCCCATCGATAGCGAATGGTCGCCGCCGAGAAACACCGGAATGGCGCCGGTCCGGGCCAGGTCATGGCTGCGGCGCGCCAGGACCCGCGACCAGCGCTGGATCTGGCGATAGTGCTTGGCCTTCGCCGGCGGCTCGTCTGCAGACTCCGTCATGTCGACGATGCCGACATCGCCGTAGTCGGTAACGTCGAGCCCTAGGCTTTCAAGCACGTTGATGAGACCTGCGGTGCGCAGCGCAGCCGGCCCCATCAGCGTGCCGCGGACCGACGCGCCGAGATCGATCGGCGCACCAAGGACGGCAATGCGATGTGGCGCTGTAAGGTCTGGAGAAGCCAAGACGGAATCCTTTCATCGACGGCCGGCCGCCCAGCGTAGCGCGATTTTGCACCGCGTGCTTCGCCGGTGATGCGTCTTGGTCCACGGGAACCAATCGCATCAGACGGCATTTTCAGGAACGTCACATCCGCCCTCGGCCGAATCGCGTCGGCACGGGGGGGGCCAATCCGACGAGCCGCGGCAGGAAGGCGACCAAAGTGAGCAGCGAAACGTTCGAAACTCCTCCACAGCCGGGCGTCGCCGAACGCGCGCTCGACACCGCGACCGACATGTCGCGCACACTCGGGGAGATGGTCGGCACCTTGAGTGCGGCCGTCGACCGGCTCAGCGAAGCGGCAAGGGACGCGCGGCGGCCGGGGACCGCTCTGTCGACCGTCAGCGCGATCACCCGCGAGGCGCCGCTCGCGAGCCTGTTCGTCGCCTTCCTGTTCGGGGTCGCGGTCGCGCGCCGGCGCTGAAGGGTGGCGCTCAGAACAGCCGCGGTCCACGCCGGTCGAGCTGCGACTCCCAGGTCAGGAGCGTGGCGACCATGATCATGATCGCGATCCCCGCGACACTGATCAAAATTTGCATCGCGAACCCGCTCGCCACATCGGTCAGCACGACCTGGCCGAGAAAGGCCAGCAGCACACCCACGCAATAGATCGAGAGCGAGCTCTCACCGCACCTGATCATGGCCGTCGTCAGCGGACGGATCGGCCCCTTCCATTGCGGCGGCGCCAGCCGTGACACCACGAAGGCAAGCGCCAGGAAATGCAACAGCCGCACCGGCGCAAGGTGGCTCTTGTAGATCGGATAGATCAGGCCGCTGATGCCGGACGGGATCAGGCTCTCGAGACTCTTGAACTCCCAGCTGAGCGCCATCAGCAGACTGAAGACGAGATAGCCGATCGCCACGACCAGCAGCATCGGCGAGTCGAGGAGCCGGCGCAGCCGCGTGGTGCCGGCATAGCTGTACCAGGCGCCGATCACGAACAGGAACTGCCAGGCGAACGGATTGAAATACAGCTCGCCGCTCGGCCACGCCGGCACCTGCCAGCTGAACAGCTGAACCATCATGTAGAGCAGGAATGAAAGCACCAGCGTCAGCGTCGCGCTGGTCATCATCAGCCACAGGATGACGGGAAAGCAGAAGTGCAGGATTGCGAACGTCAGCAGGATGTCGGTGTTGACCGGCGCGAATTGCAGCAGCGCCACATGCACCAGCGTGGGCCCGGGCTCGCGGAAGAAGAAGCCGGTGTTGGTCTCGTCGACGAAGCGCGTGCCGCCGCCGATCACCCAGACCAGCGCCGCATAGGCGAGCAGCAGGACCAGGAACGCCGCATAGATCTCCCAGGCACGCCGCAACGCCCGCACCACCGTGGTCGCCCAGCCCTGGTCCCGCAGCGCTCCGCCATAGGCCAGCATGCAGGTGTAGCCGGAGATGAAGACGAACACCTCGGAGGTGTCGCTGAAACCGTAATTGCGCAGCGTCAGCCACGCCAGCGAGTTGTCTGGAACATGATCGATGAAGATGAACCAGAGGGCGAGACCCCGGCACGCGTCGACCCGGAGGTCACGCCGTCCGTTGCTGTTCCCGTTGCCGGCTGCCACGCTATCTGTCTTCGCCAGCTCTTGATCATCGGCAAACAAGATGGACCTCGTCTCGGGATGGCGGACCAACATCGACTCCGGCATGTCGTGCCTTAATATCTCCTGCCGGTCATCGATCGGAACTCGAATCCGAAACACGCGTCGTCCGCCCTTCCGGCAGATTCCGGGCCCTCGAACGCGCCCCCCGTCTTCGTCTTCAGGTTGCCCCGCGCGATTTCAGCGGATTGTGCACGGCCGATATCCGCACTGGAAAAGTGTGCACGGAAGCCGGGTACCTGCGGAACATTGTCGGCATGGTGGTGTTAACCATCTCACCAACCGCGGAGCTGGCAATTGTTCCAGTCCCGTATTTGCCCGGATTGATTGTAGATTGGTTAGACGTTGACTTTGAGTGGAAGTGTTGACAGGGGGGTTCCGTGATCCACCGAGGTGTCCAATATACGGTCGTGGCGACTGCTGAACCGGACATTTGGGAATGGCGGTACGAGTTTGGCGATCAGATCAAGACCGGACGCACCCAGACCAGACTCGCCGCGCTCGCGGCGCGGCGCGTGAAGTCGAAGATCGATGCGGCCCTCCGTGCGGCCCAGACGGGTTCCGTGTCCACGGTGAACGTCGCCGAACGGATCGACAGGGCGAAGGCTGTATCGCATAGCCTGACCTGACATTCTGTTCCCTGGCAGTCCGGCGAGCGCCGGTCGGCTCATCGTCTGTTGAGACAGATCAAGGCATCGATGCCGGCATTTGTCATGTTCAGACTATGGAAACTCTCGTTTTTCGCTGCTCCCAGACGGGATCGAACGTTCAGATCGGCTTGGCCACACCGGCTCTTGCCGACCAGTTCGACGCCTATGAGGCGGCCGCATGCCCCGCATGTGGCGGTACGCACCTCGTCAACAGGCTGAGCGGAAAGATGCTGAGCGACAGGGAGGGCTCGACATGTCCTACGTTGCGGAAGAGTTGACGACCACCGCCTCGCCCGACGTGTCTCGCCCGACCGATATGTCTTGGCTGCGCCGTGCGACCGCGCTCCTGAAGGCGATCGTCAGCCGGATCGACCTGTCCCACTTTCCCAAATCGTGCTGTAATTGACGTCGAGATTCATCGACGCGCCGCGTGCCTGCGCGGCGGAACGGCCAAGATCGCCCCTCTCCAGGGGCGAAACATTCCTTCATGAGCCGCTCGCCGCCACTTGGGCGAGGTGCGCCACCACCCAACAGACAAAGATCAGGAGTTTCTTGATGCACGCCTCGGTGATGAGAGTTATCGCGATCGCGATCGCGGCTGCGGCTTCGACACCGGCCTGGGCCGCCGATCCGGATCACGGCGGAGATCTGGCCCGTCGCTGGTGCGCCTCATGCCACCTCATCGAAGGGACGCAGAAGCAGGCCAGCGCGGACGTTCCCTCCTTCGCCCAGATTGCTAAGAAGACGGATTTCACGCCAGAGAAGATCGCGTTTTTCCTGCTCGACCCGCATCCGAAGATGCCAAGCTTTCCGCTCAACCGGCTGGAGGCAGCCGACATCGCCGCCTATATCGGCAGCCTGCGAAAATAGGGCTGGGCTCCTTCGCCCGTCTGGTCCGCCCGCGCCCATTCGGCGGCAGCGCTGCCGCCGAGCTCCGTCCATGCAGACCGTCGCTCCTGCGACGGCAAGGCTCGCGGTTCAGCTCTTGGGCTCGGTCGCCTTGCTCGCGGCGGACATGATGCTCGCCGTGATCGTCTTCATGTGTTCACCGGCGTTGGTGAACTGGCTGCGCAGGAACTCGGACTGGATCCGCATCGCCTCCTCGAGCTCAGTGGCGTGAACGAGCTTTCGCGCGTGCTCGAAAGCCGTCTTGATGTTCTGCTCGGTGAGAGTGAGCGCCTGCTTGGACATGTCCGCGGCTGGGCCCGGAACCGTGCCGATCGATTTGCCGGCTGCGTCGAAGAACATCTCGAACGCTTTTTCCGCCTGCGAGATGGTCTTTTCGGCCAGGTCCCGCAGTTCAGCGGGCACTTCGAGTTTGGTTTGGGTCATCGTTGCGTCCTCCACGACAGATCCAACTACCACATCCGACTCCCTGCGTCGCCGTGCAAATGGATGCGGAAAGAGGGCGGCAAGCGCCTGTCAGAGCGCGGCCAGACGTTGGCGCGCGACCTGCAGCGCGCGCTCGATCGAAGCGAGATGACGATCATAGGTCAGCCGCGCGCGCTCGTCCGAAACGAAGCCTGAGAGTTCTCGCGCATGCTGCAGGGCAAGATCGAGGAGGAGGACAGTTCTTCTCACATCTTCCCTGACGCCGAATGCACCGGCTCGCACGTTGTCCGTGTGGACGGCCCCGGCCACCACAACCGCGGCCTTCGCTTGCGCCCTTGCAAAGGCGGCGTGAGGCAAGAGTACTCTCGTGCGAAAGGGAACGATGTTGGTCATTGGCCTTTTCCCACTGCTCTGCAGGGGCGGATCTGCATCGAATTTTCAGCGTTTTACCCGTGGCATTTTACGGAAGCCTTAGAGCGATCGCACACTTCATGGCCGCTCTGGCCGCAACGCGAGCGACGGGATTAACTTGAAGGCAAAGGGAGCGGCCTCGACTCCGGCGAAAAGTGTCAGCCGCGGTTGCGGCAAGCGCCGATCAACCCGAAAAGCGACGCCGATACTCCGACGGCGACACACCGAGATGCCGCAGGAACGCCCGCCGCATGCGCTCGTCGTCGCCAAAGCCAGCCCGTTTGGCGATTTCGACCACGTTTTCGACCTGGCGGCTTTCGAGTAGGAGGCGTGCCGTCTCGACCCTGAGCGCCTCGACTCCCTGTGCCGGTGTCATCCCGGTGCGGCTGACATAGGTGCGGGCAAAGGTACGCGGCGTCATGCCGGCTCGCGCGGCCAGCGCCTCGACCCGCAGATCGCTGGCGATGTTCTCGATGATCCAGGCATGCAGCGCACTGAACCGACCCTCGACGTCGGACGCTTGCGCCGCCAGCACGGTCGAAAACTGACTCTGGCCGCCCGGACGCTTTAGGAAGACGACGAGCCGGCGCGCCACGTCGAGTGCGATCGTATGACCGAAATCCTCCTCGATCATCGCCAGCGCGAGATCGATGCCGGCGCTCACGCCTGCGGATGACCAGACCCGGCCGTCCTGCACAAAGATGGCGTCGGGCTCGACCTTCACGTTTGGAAAGCTGTCCTGCAGGCGCGGACAATAGCGCCAATGTGTCGCGGCCCGCCTGCCCTCCAGCGCGCCGACCCAGGCCAGCGCAAAGGCGCCCAGGCAGACGGATGCGATGCGCCGGGCGCCGGGAAGCACCTGGCCGATCCACTGCATCACCGTCTCGTCCTGCCGCAGCTTCCAGATGCCGGGCCCCCCCGGAATCAGCAGCGTATCGACCTCCTCCGGCCTCAGGGATGAGAGTGGCGCAGTGTCGATCATCAGGCCGACATCGGTCGGCACAAGCCCGCCTTCCTTGGACACGTAGCTCAGCACATAGCCCGGCGCCGGCAGCTCGATCTCGCTGAGCTCGGCAAACACCTGTGCCGGGCCGGAGACGTCGAGCAGTGTCACTCCGGGAAAGGCGAAGATCGCCAGCCGCCTTTCGGCACCATCTCGACGCACCGCAGCACGCCGGGGAGAGTTGGCAGAATTCGAGGGCATATTGTCCTTTAAGCCATCGGAGCCCCGCCTGTATAGCTCGACCTTGCAGTGCTGGAGTTCACGCGATGTCGCGCAACCTGGACGGCCGATACAAGACGGTCGCCTCGCCCTGGGACGACTACACCGTCTACAGCTTCTCCGATGCGTCGGAGATCCAGCAGCCTGATCGGCAGCCGATCATGGATGCGATGAATTCGATCATTGCCATTAACTGGAAAGCAATCGAACCCCACTGGACCGCGACCTCGTCGCCATTCGACAGCAAATACAGCCTCGTTCTGGTCTACGATTACATCGGACTGGTCGCGTTCTCGGTCTATCGCGTGATGACGATCGCGCAGCGGCTGGCCATCTACCGCAGTGGGACCGAAGTACTACCCGCGCATCAGGGCCGTGGCCTGTATGGGTTCTTTACGTCGCAGATCCTCAAGCATCCTGGGTCGGCCACGCCCGGCGAGGAAATTCTGTACGGATGGCGAACGCGCAACCCGATCGTGTGGGCGGCCAACGCCAAGATTTGCGAGAGAGTCGCGCCGTCGCTGCTCGACGAGTCCGCGGATGCCGAGCTGCAGGCCGCCTGCGTCGAGATGTGTGCGACCATCTATCCGGGCAAGCAGCTCGAGGTGCCCCACATGATCATGCGTGGCGCCTATGGACACATCCAGCACATCAGGCAGGACTATCACGGCAGGGCCTCGCTGGTTGAGACCGCGATGTCGCGGATCATCCCGGATTCCGCCGACGCCCTGTTCTCCGTCGGCTACGCGAGGGTGTGATGGCGGCGCTTGGACAACAGGCGGTCGCGTCCTCTCCGCTCCGGTTCTTCGATCGCGCCTATGTCGCGTGGGGAACGGTCGCGTTCGCCTACGCCATCGCCTTCCTGCAGCGGATGTCGCCGCAGACCGTGGGCCTCGACTTCATGCGGGACTTCGGCACCGACGCCTCCGGCGTCGCGATGCTCGCCTCCAGCTACTTCTGGGGCTACACATTGATGCAAATCCCCGCGGGCGTGCTGGTCGACCGCTACGGTGTGAAGCGCGTCGTGCTGTGCAGCATGACGGCATCCGTGCTCGGCAGCGCCGCCTTCGCCCTGTCGCCCACCCTGCTCGACGTCTTCATCGCGCGCGTGGTCGTGGCCTGCGGCGACGCGCTGGTGTTCACGGCACTGCTGAAGCTCGTCGCGCAGAGCTTTTCCGACCAGCGTTTCGGCCTGATGTCCGGCGTCTCCCAGGTATCGGGCTATGTCGGCGGCGTCCTCGCCACGACTCCGCTCGCTGCTGCGGTCAGCGGCTTCGGCTGGCGCGCCTGTTTTCTCTTCATCGCCTGCGTCGGCGTCGTGAACTTCGCCTGCGCGTCCGCGACCCTGAAATCCGCACCGGCGAACTACACCAGCAGGACGCTGAAGAGCGTCCTGGTCACGAGCTGGCATGCGCTCGGGTCGGCCGCGACCTGGGGCTGCGCCATGAGCTTCGCTGCGCATTTCGCGGTGGTGACCACGCTCGCCGGCGTATGGGGCATCCCGATGGTCGCGCATTATTTCGGCATCTCGCCCTCGGCGGCCGGCGGCCCCCTGCTCGCCTTCATGGTCGGCAACGCCATCGGATCAATCTTTCTCGGCCATGCCGCGGACCGGATGCAGTCGCTCAATGCAGCTCTGATCTCCATCACCTTCCTGCGCATGCTGCTCGTCGTGATGCTGTTGCCGGCACTGGCGCACAGCTTCGGCTTCTTCTATGTCGGCGCGGTGTTCGCCCTGCTCGGCCTGGTGGCCGGGGGCACCGTGCCGCTGATCCTGAAAAGCACCAAGCATCTCTACACGGCGGAGCGCATCGGCGTCGGCGCATCGATCAATACGACGGCCGCCGGCATTTTTGCCGGACTGGCTCAGCCGGTGATCGCCTTTGCCATGGTGAGTGCGAGCGGCCTCAACCCCGACATCGGATCAAGCCTGCGCAGTGCTGCCAGCGATTCCGGCTACGCAGCCCTGATCGAGATTCTTCTCCTGATGTCGCTTCCTGGACTGCTTGGGCCGCTGATGATGAGGCGCAAATTGATACTTCGTACTTAAGCATAAAAAACAGAGAGGGTCAGTATGTCGCGTTTGTATTTGAGAAGGGACGAAGTCCGATCCGGCCATCAGGCCGGAAGCTGGCAGAGCGTCCTGTTTTCGGAATTCGAGGCTCAGATGAGCAGCGAAGCAAGACCCTTTCCGTGCGTATACGGCGTCGCGGGCTATCGTCACGATCAGCTTCGCTATCTGTTTCTCGACCCCATCGACATCGATGTGCTCGGCCAGCAGCTCGCCTTGTTCGTCTCCGAGAGCCGCTCGCACGGGCCCAACACCTCGCTGGTGCTGTTCACCCGCCCGCGCCCGGTTCAGACCATCGACTCCTACTACAAGAAGTTCTGGAAGATCCTCGATCAGTTGGCCCGCGTCGACAGCCAGCCGTGGCCGGCCGAAATTCCCGAGACCGTCGATCATCCGATGTGGGAGTTCTCGTTTGCCGGAGAGCCGATCTTCGTGGTCTGCAGCACACCCGCGCATGTGATGCGGCAAAGCCGTCGCTCGAGCGCATTCATGCTGACCTTCCAACCGCGCTGGGTGTTCGAACGGATGCTCGGCACCGATGAGGCCGCCGCCAAGGCCTTCGGCGAGGTGCGCAAACGGCTGGTCCCGTTCGACACGACGGCGCCGTCGCCCCAGCTCGGACGCTACGGCAATCCGGAGGGCCGGGAGTTCAAGCAGTATTTCCTCTACGACGACAACCAGCCGCCGCCGGCCTGTCCCTTCCACAAGCTGGCGCAGACCAAGCCATCGTCCATCGCAGACAAGGAGCAGGCCGCATGACCCAGATCATCGCTGGAACGAAGACCAGCTTTGCGATCGATCCCGACATCCTGGCGCTGTTGCCGACGCAGGGCTGCATCGAGCTGCAGCACGATGCGGCCGGCAAGGTTCACGCCTTTCATACCCACCCGGTCGACGAAATCCTCGTCGTGATCCGGGGACGGCTCACGTTTCGTTGGGAAGGCGGCGAGCGCATCTGCACGGCCGGCGACAAGATTCTGCTGCCGGCCGGGACGCTGCACGAATCGGAAGCGCTGGATGATGCAATCTACGCGATCGCGACGCGACCGCCCGCAACCATTGCATGCAATCGGGAGGGATGAGCTCAGGACAGAGGGCGATCGGTCTCCGAAAGGGACTCCGCGGTCAACCGCTCAACCATCTCGATCACCTCGATGCGCTGGCCCGGAGCCAGCTTCAGGAATGCCTTCAGCAGACGAAGGCTTTCCACGGCTTCGCTCGATGGGGCTCCGAGCTTCGTGTGCAGCTCCGCGATGAATGTTGAATTCTTCATCTCGCACCTTTGGCAGGAAACAGTAATGCCAGTCCTTAGCAAACGTGAAGGCCTTGCACGCAAGGTAGATACTGCAGCAATCGAGGCTGAAAGTCTTGGTCTGACGACTGCGACCCTGATCCTCAGGATGGCCCGCCTGGAAATCGACCGTGCGGAACCCGAAGAGGTTGAAAGTATGCCAGCGAACAACTCTTGCAGCAAGCCGAACTGACCGGTTGGTTGATTTCGGCGTCACAATTTGAGCCTTCTGGCAGTTTCTGGCTGACGATACCAGTGGAAACGGTCGTTTACCGAACGAGGCGGGGGGATTACGGCAGCGGTAAGCTTGTCCTCCACATTAGAGGTCTTCTATAGTTTGCTTGGGGGAAGAATGGGTTGCGGATCCCGTCCGGGATCCGTGCCCACTCCCGCGACACAGCGGCTGCAGGAAGACCATGCGCACTTATTATTTCGATATGAAGGATGGCATTCCGACCAGAGACCGGACCGGCCTGGAATTTGCGACGAGTGCAGGGGCGATCGAGCACAGCCGGGATTTGGCCCGGCGCCTCCGGCACGACCCGCGCATCACCGACCGCAGGCTGTCCATCGTCGTCGTCGACGAATCTGGCGCGGAGGTTCACCGCGAGCCGGTTTATCCGGCCGCAGTGAAAGCCAGCCTGTCCTGATTTTTTCATAGGCGTGCCAGCAGTGACTGCGCGCCGACTGCTTTTTCTACTTTTCGTAGAGGATACGAAAAGCCGAACAACTCTTGAGTGTGCACATCGGGCGCGCGATCGGGCCGCTTCGGCATCAAGAGCCCCCTGAGTGCCAGACCCGCCGATCGACTCGACCGGCTCTCCCTTTCCTCGGCCTCCAACGCACGCCGCCGCTGCACCACCGAGGGCCTATTGCTGCTTCTCCCAGAACGAGAGCAGGCCCTGGGAGGCCGAACCGCCGATCACGCACGGGATGCCGACGGCGACCTGCCCCAGCGCTGCCGCCGAGACACAACCGAGCGCAAGGGCGCCGACGCCGAGCTGTCCCCAGAAATCCATGTTGCGCCGGGCATCCGAGCCCTTGGTCTTCAGCTCCTCGACGGCGGCGACGGCATCCTTGCGGACGGCGCCGAGCTGCACCGTATCGGCGGCCTCGACCACCTCCCTGAGCGGCTCCTTGACCGGTCCCGACTGCCGCGCCAGTTCCTCCCGGAGATAGTCGCGCAGGCTGGCATCGCGCACCGAGTAGCTGGCAAGCGTATAGCGCGCCATGCTGCCGATCGTCAGCTTGTCGACCGTGTCGCGGCTCTTCGACCAAGGCAGCATCTGGACGATACGCTGGATCGGTACGCGCGAGCCGGTTGCGAAGTAATAGCCCCAGAGGATGTCGAGCAGATCCTGGTGGGTCGCGTAGCTGAGCCGCGTGTCGAGCTTGCGTTCCTCCTTCTTGAACGGATTCTGCGTCAATGCGCCACGCAGCTTGTCCATCACGCCAGGCTTCGTTTCCTCCAATGGGATGTCCATCAAGGTCGGCTGTGCGCCGCTGAGATAGCCGTCGATCATCACGCGGCGGCCCGGCATCTTCGGCGCCACCCTGCGCATGAGATTGCGCCAGTCAGGCAGACCTGAATAAGCGATGGCTCGCACGACCACCCACTCCTCCTCGGGAGGCACGGGAAAGAAGCTGTTGACGAGTTGTTCGGCCTTGGCGGGATTGGAGCCGATCGCCCCCGCGATGAAGCCGAGATAGATGCCCGCGTTCTCCGGCTCCTTGAACGTCTGTGAATGGAATAGCACCCGGACCGCCGCCGGCACATGGGCGTAGTCGGGTTTGGTGCGATAGTTGTAGATCCAGTTCTGGACGACACCGAGCGACGCGCGTGGGTCGATCTCCGGGACGACCGCAGCAGCAAGAGCTGATTGAACGAAAGTGCAAGCGATGAGGGCCAAGGCGATCGCGCGCATGGTCTGCTCCCGACAAACGTTCGCCGCATCAGCATCTGCTGGCGCGTACGGATGAGGACGATGCTGCACGCCGTTTGAATCGACTCTGCGTCGAATCTGCGGCCGTGCTCGGTTCCCTGCCGGTCACCCTTCGCAGGCGTGATCGCAGGCCGCCAAGTCTCCACGGCCTCGACATGATTTGGCCGTCCACCGGCTCTTGCATCTGGGCATGACGAGCAGGCAGATGCGTGCATGTTGACCGCCCGGAACAGCCGTCACCGCGGAGACAGCAGATCGCGACACGTCGCATTGATCGTTGCGACACTGTCGGTGCTGACGTCTGCGCCGCCGGCCGTAGCGGGCGAAGCCCTTGCAGTACAGGGCAATCGGCGCGTCGATGCCGACACCGTGCGATCCTATTTTCACGCTGACGTCAACGGGCGATACGACGCCGCCGCGCTCGACGCCGGCTTGAAGGCGCTGGTTGGGAGCGGACTGTTCGACGACGTGAAGATCAGCCGTGCCGATGGACGGACCGTGGTCCGCGTCTCGGAAGCAAAAGTGCTCGATCGCGTCGCCTTCGAAGGTAACAAGAAGGTGAAGGATGCGGAGCTCACGGGCGCGGTGCTATCAAAGCCGCGAGCCGGCCTCCAGCGCGCAACTGTCCAGGGCGACGTCGCCCGCATCATCCAGGCGTATCATCGTGCGGGACGCGACGACGTCCGCGTGGTCCCGGAGATCATCGATCGCGGCAACGACCGCGTCGATCTCGTCTTCACGATCACCGAAGGCAGGAAGACGCCGGTCAGGGCGATCAGCTTCACGGGCAACCGGGCCTACGGCGCACGGCAATTGCACGCGGTGATCAAGACCTCGGCCACCAACGTGCTGAGCTTCGTGACCGGCGGCAATGTCTACGACGCCGATCGCGTCAACGAGGACCGCGAACTGCTGCGGCAATACTATCGTAACCACGGCTACGCCGATGCCGAGGTCACGAACGTGAGCGTCGACTATGACGCGGCAAATGGCGGCTACAACCTCACCTTTGCGATCGAGGAAGGCGTCCTCTATAGGATTGCGGTGGTCGACATCTCCTGTAACGTGCAGGGGCTGACGTGCGAGCGCCTGCGTCCGCTGGTGCTGGCGCAGCAGGGCGACACGTTCGACCAGAGCAAGATCGACAAGACCTCCGAGGTCCTGACGGCCGAGCTTGGCAAGCTCGGCCTTCCGTTTGCGCAGGTCGAGCCCAGGATCAATCGCCATGCGCAGGATCGGCTGGCCGACGTCACCTTCCAGATCGAGCAGGGACGCCGCACCTATGTCGAGCGCATCGAGATCCACGGCAACACGCGCACGCATGACGACGTGATACGACGCGAGTTCGACGTCAGCGAGGGCGATGCCTACAACAGGACGCTGATCGACCGCGCCGAACGTCGCCTGCGCAACCTCAACTACTTCAAGACCGTCAAGATCTCGACGCGGCCTGGCTCGGCCAGCGATCGCGTGGTGCTGGACGTCGAGGCCATCGATCAGGCGACCGGCGACTTCAACGTCTCGGGCGGCTATTCGTCCACGGACGGACTGCTCGCCGAGGTCAAGATCGGTGACCGCAACGTGCTCGGCACCGGCAACACTGCGCAGGCCACTTTCACCTACGGCCAGTTCGCGCGAGGCGCCAGCCTGTCGTTCACCTCGCCCTACGCCCTCGGTCGAACGACACCTGGCATGGAGCTATTCGCGCGACAGAGCATGGTCAGCACGTTCCAATCGTTCGGCAGCAACACCTATGGCGGCGCCCTCACCCTGGGCATGCCGGTCAGCGAGCAGACGGCCATGCTGTGGCGCTATTCGCTCTATGACCAGAGGGTGGTGCTCGCACCGGGGATCTCGCCAGCGGCGGTGTCCCTGCCGGTTCGCCAAGCGGTCGCAGCCGGGCGGCAGACGGTGTCCTCGCTCGGCAATACCGTCACCTACAGCACCCTCGACAACAACAAGGTGCCGACCAGCGGCATCCGCTCACAGTTGACGCAGGATCTCGCCGGCCTCGGAGGCGACGTTCGCTTCTTACGGACCACAGGCGACGTCCGCTATTATCGATCGATCAACAGCGACCTGACCGGCATGGTGCGCGCGCAAGGCGGCTATATCACCGGATGGGGCGGCCAGCAGGCGCCGCTGCTCAACAGCTTCTTCGGCGGTCCTACCATGGTGCGCGGCTTCGCGCCGGGCGGCTTCGGACCGCGCGATCTGACGCCGGGATCGACGATGGACAATGTGGGCGGCAGCCTGTTCTGGGCGACCACGGCGGAGCTGCAGGGCAACATTCCCGGATTGCCGCAGGAATACGGCCTGCGTGCATCGGCCTTCGTCGACGCCGGGACCGTGTTCGGCTATCGCGGCCCGACCCAGAATGTCCAGGTGGCGAACAGGAACGTGCTGCGGTCCTCGGTCGGCGTCGGCATGACCTGGGCATCGCCGTTCGGACCGCTTACCGTCGACTACGCGGTCCCGATCAGCAAGGCGGCGTATGACGTCGTGCAGCCGCTTCGTTTCAGCGCCGGTGGCTTCTGAGCCAACGCCGCAACGTCGACGGAGCGTCGCGTCAGTACGGATAATAGTAACCGCGCGGGCCGTAATACGGGTGACCGTAATACGGGCGAACATAGTACGGCCGCGGTGCGTAGTACACCCGCGGCGGCCCGTAATAGCCGGGGCCGGGATAATAGCCGGGCCCATAGTAATAATAGTCGTCGTTCTGATGCGCGGCGATTGCGCCGAAGGTGCCGATCATTGCACCCATGATGGCCAAGCCAGCGGCTGGATTGCCCCTGTAGACGCGGCGGTAGCGCCGGCGAGCGCTGAGATCGGTCAAATCGCCGGCTGTCGCCGTCGCGACCGCCGGCTTGTTGGCCGGACCCGCCACCCGCGCATGGGCCGGCGCCGGCGCGCTTGCCACCACGGCGATGGCTGCGACGGCCGCAATCGCGATTTTTCCACCGGCCGAAGGAGATCGATATTTCCCGCTGAACATGGCATCACCCTTCACTTCACTCATTCCCGAATACAACATGGCCGGGCGTGCAGCTTGACCTGTGTCAACTCAGGACGAACCAGCCGTCCGGCGGCACGTACGCATCCCGCAATCGTGCTTAGACGCGACGTCACGCCCCCTGGTTCAGCCCACCGCCGCATCGATTTCTGCGAACCGATGGCCGCCCGTCGGGAACCAATGGCTGCACACCGACGCCGTCCATCATGCCGTCGGCAACAGGAGTCCTCATGCCTTCCAGACTGACACGCCCATTCTTCAGCGCCGTCGCCACGCTGGCGCTCACCGCTTCGATGGCGAGCGCTGGCGACAGCGCGACCTCGCTGTTCAAGGTGGTGACCGTCAAGGATGAGATCGTCATCGGTCTCAATAGCGAAGAGCTGGCTACGATCGGCGGGAACGATGCCAGCGCCGTTGCGCGCGCATTGGCGCAGAAAGGCGACCTCGCAGCCTGGCAGTACAACGTTCATCGCGGCCCGAACGGCGAGCTGCAGATGGCACCTTCGGCCAAGATTGCTCTGCTGTCGCATGCCTCGCTGCGCGTCGAGCCCTACAGCACCACTTATGTCGTGGCGCCCCATCCCTGAACCAAACGATTGTCCGACCGGCGCTCGTACCGTCGACGACGGAACGAGGCCGGTCGGACCAGCCGTTAGCTCTCGCCCCGATGGCCCGATCGCACGGCCCCATCGCATGTCCTGGGGACCCTGTCGGTGGAAAACCCGTAGACCACGGCCAGCCGGTCCAGGCACTCCTTGAAGCGGCGGGCGAAATAGTCGTTCCAGCGCTGGCTGGCGAGCCCCCGCTTGTGTCCGACCTGCTCCATGGTCAGGCCGTGCACCAGGATGTCATGGGTAATCGCCGCGCCGTCGGCGCCGAGCTCGCGCTCGGCGCGGTTGAGCCGCAGCACCGCCCGCCTCTGGCCTTCGGTGACCGGCTCGCGCCCGCGGGCGCCGTCAACGTGCTCGCGCGAGGGATCGATCGCCTGCGGGCCTCGCTCGGCCCGCTCCCAATCGTTCTGGAACGCCCGTCCGGCCCGGTATTGGGCGTCATCGAGCTGCTTGTGCGCGTGCAGCCGGCCGAGCGGGTCGCTGCGGACCGATCGCAACGCGACGATCTTTTCGCCGGGCTCAAGCGCCAGCGGGTCGTCGATCTCTACGGGAATCACGTCTGCATTTCGCGGCAGGTCGTGAGCTCTGCGGTCGTGGGTCTTGGACATGCGATGGGGCTTGCTGCGTCGGGGGCGCGCCATGTCTCGTCTCCGGAAAATGAATGGGGTCGGTTCGGGTCGGGCTTGCCGCGCTCTACGCGGCCGCGACCAGCCGCAGGATCAAACGTCCGGCGGGACGCGAAGCGGTTTCCTCGGGCGGAAGCCGCGTGAGATGGTAATGCGGCGTGCAGTAGCAGGAGCCGGGCTGGCGCGGATGACCGCAAAAAGTGATGGGATCGTCGTCCCGGTCGCCGCCATAGGGGTAGCGGCAATCGTTGCGCTCGAGCTGGTCGAGGGACAGCAGGCGCGGGCTGATGCCGACGCAACGCAGCTTGACGGCCGCCGCGGGTTTCGCCGCGGATGGCATCGGCCGGGCCGCCGCGTCCGGGCTCCGCCGTCCGGTTCGGGACGCCGCGGACATCGGCCGGGGCGTGGATCGCGCGGCTTTCGGCCCGCCCGGCGCGGCCAGCCCGATCCGCTTGCCGCGGCCAAGCGTCGCGTTCCGGGTATAGGCGGTTCCGAACTGCGCATT
Source organism: Bradyrhizobium sp. HKCCYLRH2060 (assembly GCF_051168135.1). Taxonomy (NCBI): domain Bacteria; kingdom Pseudomonadati; phylum Pseudomonadota; class Alphaproteobacteria; order Hyphomicrobiales; family Nitrobacteraceae; genus Bradyrhizobium; species Bradyrhizobium sp. HKCCYLRH2060. The sequence goes on along the minus strand of NZ_JBNPUK010000003.1, from coordinate 170,775 downwards.
GAGCGCGCGCGCGATCTCGGCATAGGACCGCCCCTGGGCATGAAGCTCGCACAGCATCTTGGAATGCTGGTCTGGCCAATCTGTGGATTGCATTCTCGCCTCTTCCTTCTGGGTCGGGGCCGCCGGACCCGCCGGCTCACCCGACGGCCAAATCTTCCGATATTCCGAAGAAAAAGTCAAGCTTGAGTTCTGATTATTCGAAACATATAATGTCTTCCGAGATTCGCAAAAGAGGTCAAAGCCATGTTGGACGTTGCCATGATCGAGCGTGCACTCGAGAAGCCAGGAAAGACGAAAGGAGGGTTGGCCCGCGCCATGGGCGTGCGGCCGGGCGCGGTCTCCGAGATCCTCGGCGGCCAGCGCCTGATCAAGGCGGCCGAGATTCCGCTCATTACGGAGTATCTCGAGCTCAATTCCGTCCCCATCATGGGCCGGGTCGGCGCCGGCTCGGTGATCGAGCCCGATTACGAGCAGGTGCCCGTCGAGGGCCTCGGCGAGGTCGCCCTGCCCTTCCCGATCTCCGAGGAGACCATCGCCTTCGAGGTAACGGGCGATTCGATGCTGCCGAAATACGAGAACGGCGATGTGATCGTGGTCTACCGCGAGCAGCGCCACCCGCTGTCGAGCTTCTACGGCGAGGAGGCGGTGGTGCGCCTCAAGTCCGGCGAGCGTTACCTGAAGACGATCGAACGGGGCAAATCGCCGTCCGTGGTCAATCTGAAGAGCTTCAACGCCAAGCCGATCGTGGGGGTCAAGCTGGACTGGATCGGCGAGATCTTCGTCACCCTGCCGCGCGGCCAGATCTCGCGGATCCGCGCCAAGGCGGCCGCCAAGTCGCGCGCCCGCGCGGCAAACAAGTAAGACTCGAGGCCGGATGCAGGGGACGCCGAGGCGCTCCCCCTGCATCCCCTCCCTCCAGTGGAGGGTGGGCACCGCGCCTGTTGCGCCGTCGTGATCGACAATTCTGAGCGACATATGGGGATGTGCGTCCATGGTCTCGCGGCGCCCCAGGCGTCCGAGTGATACAGTGGTCTCACCCTCTTCAAACGAGAGGGTGCAGGGAAGGCCGGACCTCGACTGAGGCCCGTGGCCCGCCTGCTCAAAAAATGCAGGCGGCAGGTACCACAGGTCCAGCCGGAACGATCCGGCCCTCCCTGCGCGATGGTTTTCACGGCTGCTTCGCGTTCTCCCCGGTGCGCCGGGCTGTCTGGTCACCGTCACCCGCGCCGCGCCATTGGCGCCAGCGCAGGCTTGATACTGGCATCGGAGTATCAGGACCACGCGACTTGACCGTGCGGGCCGATGTTGTTCGTCCGCGCGAATGACCACGCTGCAAACCGGCCCGCCCATCACTCCCCGCCTCCACGTGTCGTGACGACCGCGATACGCCCTCTCCATGAGGCGGGATGCGCCTAGACAATCACGAATTCTGAAAAAGAGAAAGAAGAATTTTTCGGCCCGGCGGGCCGGATCGGGGCAATGCGTTGAAGCCTCTCCCAAAACAAGCGTTTCCGCACACGTCGTCTGCAGGCGATCGAAGGCCATGAAACGGACCATCGTGCGGGCGCATCGCCCCTGATTCGCCCGACGGGCGTGACGCCTTGCCACCAGCCGCGCCTGGCGCCCGGATCAGTCCTCGACCCGCAGCTCCTCGCCATCTCTCGCGGAAGGCAGCCCAATTCGAAAGCGCCTGAACGCTGCAATCCTCGATACGAGGCAGAGCGACTGGTGGGACAGGCTGGTCTTGCGCTATCTCGGCTCCAAGCGGTGGCCCGCCCCGACGATACACGCGCCCGCCAGCGAGCCGGACCTGCTGCGCCGTCGCGTGATCGCCGATGTCCGGCCGAGGTCGACGACGTCGCGCAAGCGGATTGATCCCGATCAAGGACCAGGCGCCGCGCCGGAGCAAACTCACCATCAACCTGTGGCTGCACAGGCAGGACATGGGGAAACGCCATCATGGGAAACGCCATGCGGAGATATCTTCTTGCCTTTAGCTTGGTGATCGCCGCACTCGGCTTCACGTCGTCGGCGCGTGCGGGATGCTGGCCGAACGAAAACTTCCACCTCGTGTGCTGGCTGGATACCTATGGAACGGCGTGCGAAGCGCACCACGCGCTGACCAGCGTCAGAGCCGTGCTGTATCCGGAGCCGCGCTACTCGTACTATGAATTCGAGGTTTCCCACTGGTGGACGGCCCACAAGACCGTGGCCTGTCCGCCGAATCAAAAGACGACGTTCAGCGGTGTCTGGGACCGGGAAACCGGAAAGGCGGAGGAAACGGCGACCACCGGCATTTCGTCGGTGACGAGGCGAGTCTACTGCAGCAACAATCCCTGGACGGGCCAGGGGCCGCCAACGGTGCCGATCTGCTCATATCCGGCCGATGATCCGAACGTGGGACTGCCCGTCACCTCGGCGATGCTCACGCAAAGCCAGCGAGACGATCTGCTTCGCGTTCAGGAGCCGTTGCATACCCGTTGCCAGCAGATCAAGCCGCTCGAGGACGAGGTGTCGTGGCTGAACGGCCGCCCCATCGTCGAGGTGGTCGCGTCCCACCATGAATATCAGAAGCTCGAATGGCATCTGTGGTTCATGGACTTCGGCGAGTTCGGACCATGGCATGAGGTCGCGGCACCGAAGCCGAAGGGCCCCTTGATCTGGAAGGGCACGACCTATACCGAGCGTCGCATTGCGACATCGAGGCACAGATATTGGCTGAACAAGCCCGGCCGCTGGAAGGTGGTTGCGAAGCCGAAGCCGACCGCGGCGGCGGCGCAGGCGATCCCGATCAGCGTGACCACCGAATGTCCCGGCGCGACGTTCAACGTGCAGTAACGGGCGATGACGCGGTCTTCATGGCGTGCGGGAACATGCTTCCGGACGCCACGCTACATCGCCTGGACTATTTCCGCGGCTGATGCCGGTTTGGTGATGGCCGCGCAGGCTGGGATGGAGTCGGTGAGGCGAGGGTGGACCGAATCAGTCTTGACAAAATTCTGATTTAAAGAAATAATGTAGCATCACAGTCAGCCGAAGGCGAACCGGCGCTCCATGCAGTATTTCGTCGTGATGATCGACTACGGCCGGCGCGGACGCGAGGCCGTGGTCGATCCTGAGATGACCCGGCGCGACGTCGTGGCGCGCATCGCGTCGGGCGAATATGCGAACGTCAGCTTCATCCACGAGATCGTCGACCGATCGGTTGCCGACGTCACCGCCGACATCATGTCCGAAGCCGCCCTGCCCGAGATCGATGGGCGGGACGCCGACCTGCAGGCCGTCCGGTTCGATCACCTCCACGACCTGCGCAAGCACGAGCAGGTTTGATCCGGCTGCGCCAGATCAGACCAGAAAGACGGTCGAACCGGTCGTCTTGCGTGCCGCGAGATCGGCGTGGGCCCGGGCCGCCTCCTTGAGCGGATAGGTCTGGTTGACCTCGATCTTCACCGCGCCCGATTTGACCACGTCGAACAGCTCGTTGGCCATCGCGACCAGGCTCTCGCGCCTGGCGGCGTAGGTGAACAGCGTCGGCCGGGTCACGAACAGCGATCCCTTCTGGGCGAGCAGCCCGAGATTGAGCGGATCGACCGTGCCGGAGGACTGGCCGAACAGCACGGCGTAGCCGAGCGGCGCGAGGCAATCGAGCGACTTGAGGAACGTGTCCTTGCCGACGGAATCATAGACCACCGGCACCTTCTTGCCGCCGGTGATCTCGCCGACGCGTGCGACGAAGTCCTCCCGCGTATAGATGATGGTGTGCTCGCAGCCGTGGGCCTTGGCGAGTTGCGCCTTGTCGTCGCTGGATACGGTGCCGATGACGTGAACGCCGAGATGCTTGGCCCATTGGCTGAGGATGAGGCCCACGCCGCCGGCCGCGGCATGCAGCAGGATGGTTTCGCCCGCCTTCACGCGGTAGGTCTGCCGGATCAGGTACTGGGCGGTCAGGCCCTTGAGCATCATCGCGGCGGCGGTCTTGTCGTCGATCTCGTCGGGCAGCTTCAACAGCAGCGCGGCCGGCATCAGCCGCGCCTCGGAATAGGCGCCGAGCGGGGACGAGCCGTAGGCGACGCGGTCACCCACCTTCAGGTCCGTCACCCCTTCGCCCAGTTCCTCGATCACACCGGCGCCCTCGCTGCCCAGCCCGCTCGGAAGCTGGACCGGATAGAGCCCGGAGCGATTGTAGATGTCGATGAAGTTGAGCCCGACCGCCGTGTGGCGAATGCGCGCCTCGCCGGGGCCGGGCTTGCCGACCTCGATCTGCTCCCAGGCGAGAACCTCGGGACCGCCGGTCTTGTGGAAACGAATGGCGTTCGTCATGGGTTGTCATCCTCCCTGTTCGGATTGCGCGACGCCGCGCCGCCCGGTCGCGCGCCGGCCCCTTGCGGGCCGTTCGAGCCTGCGCTTCTCCGCGACCGAACCTCGGTCTTCCGTAGCCGCAGTCGGCTGGGTTTGGCAATCGGCTTTGCCAGCCGGCACAGGAACAACGATCACCGTTCCAGCGTTCATCGGCCATAGCGTGGAGTCCGAGCCCATGCCGCCCAAACGACGCAGCGCAGTAGTCAATCCGGCCATCCTGATCGAGCTGGCCTGCCACACCTTGATGGGCGTCGCCATGGGGCTCGGCTTCGCCTTCGGGCTGACCCAACTGGATGCGTTCGGCATCGCGACCCTGATCGCCCACAGTGTCGATCCGCACGTGACGTTCGTGATCTTCGTCGGTGTGTTGACGCTGTCATTTGCCGTCGGCGCGACGATGACGGGCTTCGTGTTCACGATGATGGAGGAGAGATAGAAAGCCGCGCGCCGATGGCTGCATGGGCGCCCGCAATGTCATCAGCGCGTCGCGCAAACCATGCAGATGGAGATCAGGTTCGACCGGCGCGGAGACGACCAGATGGCCGGACTGATCGGTGCAAGCGATCCGCGGCTTCGCGAAGCAGGCTTCAGAGCCGCGGGCGTTGTCGCGCGCCTGGGCGCACGGCCGTCATGAACGGCTGGCTTGCTCTGTTTGCGGCTGGAATGCTCGAGATCATCTGGGCGCTCGGCCTGAAGCATTCCGACGGCCTGACACGCTTCTGGCCCAGCGTCGCGACCGTGACCGCGATCCTGCTCAGCTTCGCGATGATGTCGCTTGCGCTGCGCTCACTGCCGTTTGGCACCGCCTATGCGGTATGGACCGGCATCGGCGCGGCCGGGAGCATCCTCGCCGGCATGGTCCTCTACAGCGAGCCGGCGGATCCGACGCGACTGTTCTGCCTCACGCTGATCATCACCGGCATGATCGGGCTGAAGCTGAACTCGCCGGTCTGACACCGTCGACGGCCTCCGGCAGGATCGTGACAGCTCGACGCTGCCGAATACGATGAGGGCGATCACGAACGGCAGCAGGTGATAGAGCGCACGGAAGATCAGCAGCGCCGCGAGCAGCCGCTCCTGATCAACGCCGCCCAGACCCAGCAGGATCGTTGCATCGAACAGGCCGATGCCGGCCGGGGCATGGCTGGCGAATCCAAGCAAGGTCGCGGCGATGAAGACCGCCATCAGCCGCGCGAGGTCGATGCCGAGCTCGGCCGGCATGAGCACATACATTGCCAGCGCCGCGGTGCTGAGCTCGAACAGCCCGACCGCGATCTGCATCAGCACAGCAGGCCCGGACGGCAGCCGCACCGGCCATCGTCTGCTTCGCCGCCCCGGCCAGCTCCACACCACGAAGGCGGTGACGGCGCAGAGCAGCGCGGCCGCAACGACCCGGTTGAGCGCCGGCGGCCAATACTCCACCCAGCCGAAGGCGTCCGGATCGATCATCAAGCTCAGGCCGAGGGCGGTGAGATTGCCGAGCCAGAAGGTCAGCCCGGTCAGGAAGCTGATATTGGCGATGTCGATCGCCCCGAGCCGGTACGGCGCGTAGATCCGGTATCGAACCAGCGGCGAGATCAACGCGACCGCGCCGATGCCGTGCGCGATCGGATAGCTCGTGAAGCTGCCAAGCGCGGCCGCGCGATAGGGAATGTCGCGGCGGCCGATCGTCCGCAATGCGAACAGGTCGTAGAGCGTGAGGCTGGCGTAGGAGAGGAGGACGAATGCCAGAGCCGCCGCGATCAGATGACGGTCGGTGGCCTCGACGATCGACAGGACATGGGCAAAGTCGAGCTTCTTGACGGCTCGTGTGAGAACGTACACCGCCACAGCCGCGATCGACAGGCTCAAGGCCAGTCCGCCCAGGCTGCGCCACCAGATTCTGCGGTTCGACGGCAGCGGCGGAACGTCGATCAGGTCAGCCATTCAACGTGTTTTCGCTTCAAGCCTGCGCCGGCCGATTCGAGCAGGACGATGGCGCCGTGTGACACACCGATGTGACAGCGGCGTTACCATTGTGCGCTGCCCCCATGCCTTAATTATTTGTTAACGACGGACGATCGTTCACCGCTACCAACACGGCGAGCTGCAATGCAGCACCACATTTGCGATCATTCAAATTTGAATTAATCGCGGACGGGTTCGAGCGTAATGACGTGGACCGTATCAGTACGGATGCATGAAGGTCGCATCTTCGTCACGCGGACTTTCTAAGACGGGTGCGGGACGCCAACATTCGAGGCAGCATGAACGCGGAATTCGAACACGAACTCACGCCGGACCAATGGGAGACGCTGAAGGCGCTTCGCATTCCCGCGCGTGAACGCCGCAGGCTGAACGGCATGATTGTCGACGAGCTCACCGCATTTGGACTCGTCTCTATGGACAATGGCGCGGCGACACTCACGATGGCCGGCCGCAAGGTGCTCGTCAGGGGATCCTCACGCCTGCTCGATGTCGCAGCCTGATGTTTCGGAGCGCGGCCCGCCCTTCGAAGCGCCACGCGCCGAACTCACCACATGGATTTCCGCGCACGCTCGGGCCACTCGCGATCGTACGCCGCGCCGTCGATGTCGTTGGCCGTCATCGCCGCGAGAATCTGCCCCGGCGTCGGCAGTTGCTGCGGATCGACACGCCTATCCGGGTTCCAGAGATCGGCACGAACGATCGCGCGGGCACATTGGAAGTAGATCTCTTCCACCGTCATGATGAGGACGGAGCGCGGCAGCTTGCCTTCCATCCGGAACGACTCCAACAGATCGGGGGCCGTCGACAGATGACCATGCCCGTTCACACGTAGCGTGTTGCCTGATCCCGGAATCAGGAACAGCAGAGCGATCCGCGGGTCGCGCACGATGTTGCGCAAGGAATCCACGCGATTGTTGCCGCGGCGGTCCGGCATCATCAGCGTCTTGTCGTCGTGGATGCGGGTGAATCCGGGGAGATCGCCGCGCGGCGAGCAATCGAGACCTTCGGGACCACATGTCGCGAGCGCCACGAACGGCGACTGCTCGATCATGATCCGGTAGTGCGGCGTCACGCGATCGGCCACCTTCGCCGTCGAGGCCAGCCCCGTCTCGCCATAGATCGCCTCGAGCTGTTCAATCGTGGTGACGATCGACATGGCCGCTGCCTCCGTTTGATCCGATCGGTTCTGCGTCAATCGGCCGCTTGATGATGTCCGCCAGCCGGTGACCGTGCGGCTCGGGGTCTCCGACATTGACGATCGTGACATCCGCTACGGCGTCTTCGGTCACCGCGCGGTGGAGACGCTCGCCGATGTCGCCGTCACTCGGACGGTGCCGCTTGCCGAGCCGTTCGGCGAGAACATCCGCGGGCGCGGTGATGGCGACGACGATGACGTTGGCATAATCCCGGCGCGCGGCGGGAATGATCGTTCGCGAGACGTTCACGACGACGGTGCGGCCGGCCAGGATGTCATCCTTGATCGCGCGCGGCACGCCGTAGTCATGACCATGGGCCTCCCAATGCAGCGCGAACTCTCCAGCACTGAGCGCCTGACGAAAGGCGGACACGCTCATCTCGAGATTGTCCTCGAAGGCCGAGGCTTCGCGCGTGACGATCCGCCGCGGAAAGACGACCCGGTCATCGCCGGCGCATTCGCGACGCGCCACGTTGAGCAAGGTGTCCTTGCCCGCGCCGCTCGGCCCGACCACCAGGATCAGGCGTCCCGGACCAAGCTTCCCGGATGTCGTCGCTGAGGCAGGCTCGATTCCGCTCATGCCACCCGCAATCCTTCCCGCCAGACGCTGCGCACGACCGACAACTGGCCCGCGACATGAACCCGGATCAGGTCCGCACGCTTGCCCACGGCGATCTCGCCGCGATCATGCAGGCCGACGGCGTCCGCAGGCGCCTTGGTGACGGTGCGGACGGCGGCGGCAAGATCAATGGACGGCACCCGCTGCGGCAATTGCAGCGCGCCCATCAGCAGACTCGACGGCACATAGTCCGACGACAGAATGTCGAGCAGGCCCTCGCGCGCGAGGTCCACGGCTGCGATATTGCCGGAGTGAGATCCGCCGCGCACGACGTTCGGCGCGCCCATCAGGATGCTGATGCCCGCCTGGTGAAGGCCCCGCGCGGCCTCCATCGTGGTCGGAAACTCCGCGACCGCGATGCCGTCCTTGATTGCGTCGGCGACGTTCTCCTCCGTCGTGTCATCGTGGCTGGCCAGCGGCACGTCATGGGTCTTTGCCAGCGCAATGATGTCGCGCATGTTCGGCGCCGCGTAGGCCTGCTGATAGGCGAAGCGGCGCGCGAACATCACGTCGAGCTCGGCATCGGTCTTGCCGCCGCTCTTGCCGCGATAGTAGTCGCGCAGCTTGCCTTCGTCGCGAAACTGGCGCTGCCCGGGCGTATGATCCATCAGCGACATCAGCCGCACATCCGGACGCCCCGCCAGTTGCCGCGCCTCCTCGACCACGGTCGGCATCGGCACTTCGCAGCGCAGATGCAGGAAGTGATCGGACCGCAGCAGGCCGCCGTCGCGCGCCGTCGCGATCGCCTCCGCGAGCACATTGGCTTGACCGTCGACGCCCTCGGCGCCTTCCTCGCTCCACACGCGCAGCGAATCCAGCACCGTCGTGATGCCCGCGGTCGCAAGCTGCCCGTCATAGGAAATGACCGCAGCGACGGGGTCCCAATAGACCTTCGGGCGCGGCACGAAATGCGCTTCGAGGTGATCGGTATGCAGTTCGACCAGTCCGGGCATCAGCAGGTCGCCGCCGGCGTCCAGGCTTCCGGCCGGCGCAGCCCCTTCGCCCAATTCTGCGATCCGGCCTCCCGCGATCGCCACCCAGCCCTGCTCGACGACGCGGTCGGCGAGGACCAGCCTGGCATTGCCTATCACGATATCGGACATGTTCGCGCTCATCTGCAATGTCTACCTCTATGCCGCCGCGGCGAATGTCGTGACGTCGACCGTGCGATCCGCAATCTGCGCGCGGATCTCGTCATCATGGACGATCGCGAGCATGGCCACTCCATCCTTCTTCTTTGCCGCGATCAGGTCGACCACGACCGCACGGTTGGCCGCGTCGAGCGACGCGGTCGGCTCGTCGAGCAGCAGCGCCGGAAGATCGGAGATGAAGCCGCGGGCGATATTGACCCGCTGCTGCTCGCCGCCCGAGAAGGTCGATGGCGGGAGCGACCACAGCCGCTCGGGAATGTTCAATCGCCGCAGCAGCGCGCCTGCCCGCACCCGAGCGTCCTCGCGCGGCAGGCCGGCCGCGAGCAGCGGCTCGGCGACGACATCGAGCGCAGGGACGCGCGGCACCGCGCGCAGGAACTGGCTGACATAGCCGATGGTCTGCCGTCTCGCATTCAGGACCAGGCGCGGCTCGGCGCCGGCGAGATCGGTCATCGCGCCCACGTGCCGGACGCCGATGCGCCCGCCATCGCAGCGGTAATTGCCGAAGATCATCTTCAGGATCGACGACTTGCCCGCGCCGGACGGTCCCGACAACACGACGCATTCGCCGCACCTGACCTGGAACGACACGCCGCGCACCACGGGCAGCGACACGCCGCCCTGCAGATGCATGGTGAAGGTCTTCTCTGCATTCTCGACATCGATCATCACGGTCATCGCGTTGGACTCTTGCATCATGGCGGCAGGATCGAGGACACGAGAAGCTGCGTGTAAGGCTCACGCGGATCGTCGAGCACCTGGTCGGTGAGGCCGGTCTCGATCACCCGCCCCTCCTTCATGACCATCACACGATGCGACAGCAGCCGCGCCACCGCGAGATCGTGGGTCACGACGATGGCCGCGAGGCCGAGCTCGTTGACGAGGCTGCGCATCAGATCGAGCAGGCGCGCCTGCACGGAGACGTCGAGGCCCCCGGTCGGCTCGTCCATGAACACCAGCCGGGGCTCGGTCACCAGATTGCGCGCGATCTGCAGCCGCTGCCGCATGCCGCCGGAATAGGTCCGCGGCGCATCGTCGATGCGGGCGACATCGATCTCCACGCGATCGAGCCAGGACGAAGCCGTCTGCCTGATCCGGCCATAGTTGTTCCAGCCGACCGCCATCAGCCGCTCACCGACATTGGCGCCGGCGGAGACCGCCATGCGCAGGCCCTGCGCCGGGTCCTGATGGACATAGCCCCAATCGGTTCGGAACAGAAAGCGGCGCTCCGCCTCGCCAAGCCCGGCAAGATCGCGCAGCACGCCGTCGCGCATGCGGTAGGACACGCGGCCCAACGTCGGCGCCATTTGCGCCGACAGCATCTGCAAGAGTGTCGATTTGCCCGAGCCGGACTCGCCGACGATGGCGAGCACCTCGCCGGGATAGAGCACGAAGGAGACATCGCGGCAGGCTGCCAGCCGGCCGTAGCTCTTCGCAAGCCCTTCCGCGACGAGCAGCGGCTGATCGGATGCGCTGATCATCTCAGCCATGGGCGCTCTCCTTGTGCGGGGGGACGCTCTGCGCGCCACGATGTCCGGATGCCTGGCGGCCCTCGCAGTAGTCGGTGTCGGAGCAGACGAACATGCGGCTGCCCTTGTCGTCGGTCACGATCTCGTCCAGGTAGGACTCCTCCGCGCCGCACAGCGCGCAGGGCGCGTCGAACTTGTAGCGCGTGAACGGATGGTCCTCGAAATCCAGCGAGACGACCGACGTATAGGGCGGAATGGCATAGATTCGCTTCTCGCGTCCCGCGCCGAACAATTGCAGCGCCGGGCAATTGTCCATCTTGGGATTGTCGAACTTCGGCGTCGGCGACGGATCCATCACGTAGCGCGCATTGACCTTGACTGGATAGGCGTAGGAGGTCGCGATGTGACCGAAACGCGCGATGTCCTCATAGAGCTTGACGTGCATCAGGCCATACTCGGCCAGCGCATGCATGCGGCGGGTCTCGGTCTCGCGCGGCTCGAGAAAGCGCAGCGGCTCGGGGATCGGCACCTGATAGACCAGCACCTGTCCCTCGTGAAGCGGCGCCTCGGGAATGCGATGCCGGGTCTGGATGACGCTCGCCGCTTCCGTCGAGGTCGTGGTGGCGACACCCGCGGTCTTGGCGAAGAACTTGCGGATCGAGATCGCATTGGTCGTATCGTCCGAGCCCTGGTCGATGACCTTGAGCACGTCGCCCGGACCGAGAATGGCAGCGGTGACCTGCACGCCGCCGGTGCCCCAGCCATAGGGCATCGGCATCTCGCGGCTCGCGAACGGCACCTGATAGCCGGGAATCGCGATCGCCTTCAGGATGGCGCGGCGGATCATCCGCTTGGTCTGCTCGTCGAGATAGGCGAAGTTGTAGGCCGGTGCGTTCATTCCGCAGCTTCCTTCAATTCGGGAGCGGCATTGGCCTCGGCGAACTCCCGGCGCAGCTTGCGCAGCAGGCCGAGCTCGGACTGGAAGTCGACATAATGCGGCAGCTTCAGATGCTCGACGAACCCGGTCGCCTGCACATTGTCGGAGTGCGACATCACGAACTCCTCATCCTGCGCCGGTGCAACCATGTCCTCGCCGAGCTCGCGCGCGCGCAGGGCACGGTCGACCAGGGCCATCGACATCGTCTTGCGCTCGCTCTGCCCGAAGGCGAGGCCATAACCGCGGGTGAAGCACGGCGGCTCGGTCGCCGAGCCCTTGAACTGGTTCACCATCTGACATTCGGTCAGCTCGACCGATCCGAGCGGCACCGCGAAGCCGACCTCCTCGGCCACGAACTCGACCTCGACGTCCCCGAAGCGGATTTCGCCGGCGAAGGGATGGTTGCGGCCATAGCCGCGCTGGGTCGAGTAGCCGAGCGCGAGCAGAAAGCCCTCATCGCCACGCGCCAGGTTCTGCAGCCGCAGATCGCGATCGGCGGGAAAGCTCAGGGGATCACGGGTGAGATCGCCGACCGGCGCGCCGGCCTCCGCCTGCGGCGACGGCTCGATCAGCCCGTCCTGACCGAGAATGTCGGTGACACGCGGCGTCGGCGCATTCGGCGCCTCGGCGCGGGCCGGCAGCTCCGGCTCGACGCCGGCCGCCAACTGCGGATCGAGCAGCCGATGCGTATAGTCGAAGGTCGGCCCGAGCACCTGGCCGCCGGGAATGTCCTTGAAGGTCGACGAGACACGCCGCTGCACCCGCATTGCGCCGGTATCGACCGGCTCGCTCGCGCCGAAGCGCGGCAGCGTTGCGCGAAAGGCGCGCACCAGAAAGATCGCCTCGATCAGATCACCGCGCGCCTGCTTGATCGCCAGCGCCGCGAGCTCGCGATCGTACAGCGAGCCTTCGCTCATCACGCGATCGACGGCGAGCCCCAACTGCTCGGAGACCTGCGCCAGCGACAGCTCCGGCACATCGCGATCACCCCGGCGCTCATGCGCCAGCAGCCGGTGCGCGTTCTCGATGGCGCGCTCGCCACCCTTGACGGCGACATACATGCCTCACTCTCCTGCGGAAACGAGCCGGGTCGTTCGCGGGATGGCGACGATGGACGAGCCATCGACCAGCACGACGTCGACACCACGCGGAAACAGCCTCTCATTGATCGACAGCCGCTCGAACAGGTCAGTCGGCGCGACCGTCGCACGGAACGATGTCGTCCCGTCGATGCCCGGACCACGCAGCTCGAACGCCGGACCTCTGGACAAGCTCGGCACCTGCAGGACCAGCGTCGTCGAGCGATCGGGATATTCGGCACTGCCGAGCGCGAATGAAGTCAGATCGGGAAGCGCGTCCGGGTCTGCCGCCACCGCAAAGCAGGCAAGCGCGGCATCGGCGACGATCGGCGCCCCCGTGTGAAACTTGAGCCAGGCGCCGACCTCGGACGTGCCGGCGAGCGGCGCATCAAGCCAGATCGGCGTATCGTGATCGAAGAGGGTCAACGCGATCGCGGCGGCACCTGGCATCAACGACGACGGCCGGCCGACATTGCCCTCGACCTGTCGCAGACTTCCCGGACGCGCCATGGCCTCCATGACGATACGGAAGGTGGATTGCGCGGACAGCACATTGTCGGCGAAGCCGGGCTGCAGATCGGAAGCGGCGGCACCCATCAGCCTTCTCCTCGCACCATCGTATAGAAATCGACACGCGTGGCCGCAGCCTGCTCCGCGCGGTGGGCCCGCGATGCACGCATCTGCGCCTGCAGCGGTGCGACCACCTGCGTCTCGATCGATCGCACATGGCTTGATGACTGGATCATCGCGTCACACAGCGCGATCAGGCGCGCCTTGCCGGCGTCGCGTCCCAGCACATAGCCGAACCCGACCTCGCCGCTCTCGAGCCGCACCGCGGCGCGCGACACCGTCGCCTCGCCGACATTGAACGGCGCACCGTCGCCGCCGATCCGTCCCCGCAGCATCACCAGGCCATTCTCCGCCGGACGAAGATCGCGATACTCAGGCACCGCGAGGTCGTTCAGCCTGGCGCGGATGTCCGCATGCGAGGCATGCGCCAATACCCGCATCGCCGCCCTGCGCCGGTCCTGAATCGTGGTCTCGCCGTCCATCGTCATCCCGATCTTGCCGTCTCGAAGTTGTCTATGTTAATAGACAACTTCGTAGCGAAGCGCCATGACTGTTTGATGACATGGGCGTGATTTCAGGCCGGACAGCGGAGAGCCGTGGATGAGCATGCAAGGCGCCGACTCGGGCGTGGCGCTGTGGCGGCGGGTGGCCGACGGCATCGAGCGCGACATCGCCGACGGCCGCTTCGCGGCCGGAACGCGCCTGCCCGGCGAGACCGAAATCGCCGAAACCTATCGCGTCAACCGTCATACGGTGCGTCGCGCGCTCGCGACCTTGGCGGAGCGCGGCCTCGTGCGCGCCGAGCGCGGCAGCGGCACCTATGTCGAAGCGCCTCGTCTGTCATATCCTCTGAGATCGCGCACCAGGTTCTCCGAGATCGTGGGGGCCGGCGGGCGCGAGCCGCGTGGACAGCTGATCGCAGCGTCCGAAGAGCCCGCGACGCGCGAGCTCGCGCGCGAGCTGCGATTGAAGACGGGCGCACCATTGGTGCGGATCGAGGCGCTGCGTCTCGCCGACAAGACGCCGATCTGCGTGAGCACATCCTGGCTGTCGGCCGAGCATTTCCCCGAGGCCGGCCACATCTTCGCGTCGGTGCGCTCGATGACCGCCTTGCTCGCCCATTACGGCATTCGCGACTATCGCCGCGGCGCGACCAGGATCACGGCGGCGATCGCCGACGCGAGCGACGCCGCGCGGCTCGACCTCGCGCTTGGCCGTCCGGTGCTGGTGGTCGACAGCACCGATGTCGATGCCGACGGGACGCCGCTCGTCAGCAAGCGCTCGCGTTTCGCCGCGGAGCGCGTGACGTTCGAGGTGGAGAGCTAGACCAGACGTCCGCTACTCCCCCGTGCGCGCTCAGTCGATGAGCGAGCCGTCCTGATTGAAGAACGGATGCGGCCCGTCGAAATCGCCGATCGACACCTGATGGGTGACGACCGTTCCGAAGCCCGGTCCTGGAAACCAGGCATGAAGGTGAAAGGCCGGCGGCTCGACCCGGAAGGATGGCGGGCGCAGCTCGGCCAGATCGAGCGCGACGGCATGGTTCGGCGCTGGACAGATCGTGCAGGGAATGCCCGCAAACCGGGTCAGCGTCGCGCGATGAACGTGACCGCATCCGATCAGTTGCACCCGCGGATGGCGCGCGAGGATCGCCGCGAGATCGTCGGCATTGCGCAGGTTCTGCCGGTCCATGTGCCAGATGCCGGTGGTGAATGGCGGGTGGTGCAGGAACAGCAGGGCCGGCCTTTCGCTGGAGGTGGACAGCCTGGCATCGAGCCATTGTAGACTCGCCTCGTCCAATTCGCCATGCGGATGGCCGGGCACGCTGGAATCGAGCAGAAGCAGATCGAGACCGGCCAGTTCCACATGCTGGTTCAGTGGCGCCGACTGCTCATGAGCAGCGCCGGGAAACGCCGCGCGCATCAGTTCGCGGGAATCGTGATTGCCTGGTACGGCGGCGAATGGAATCTCGAGGCCGGCAAGAAGATCTTTCAGATGATCGTACTCGGCCGGCGACGGCGTATCGGCGAGATCGCCCGAGATCACCACCAGATCGAGCTTCGGCGCGAACCGGTTGAGCTCCATGATGCAACGGGCCAGCGCACGCGCCGTATCGACGCGGCGGTAGGCGAGCCGGCCGGGCGCCTTGATGTGCAGGTCGGAGATCTGGGCAATGGTGACGGGGCTCTTGGTCATCGGCTGATCAACCCTTCTCCGGCAGCAGACGAATGGACTCGGGCGCAATCCGCAGGCCGATCCGCTCGCCCGCAGCGACCCTGATCGTATTCGGCGCGTCCACGGTCAGTGCGATCGAGGCGGCATCGCGGACAACGATCCGCTGCCGGTCGCCGGCAAAGCGGACGCTGTCGACGACGCCGGTCAGACTCGATGCCGCGGCGTCGACGATCGCGATCGTTTCCGGCCGAACCATCGCCACCGCCAGGTTGCGTGGACCGGGATCGGCGATCGGCTGCCGGCCTCCCGGCAGAACGAGCTGGCCGCCGTCGAGCGGCGCCTCGATGATGTTGGCCGCGCCGACGAACTCCGCGACGAAACGATCGGCCGGCGCAAAATAGACCTCTTGCGGCGTCCCGATCTGGGCGATCGCGCCCTTGCGCATCACGACGATGCGGTCGCCGAGCTCCATGGCTTCAGCCTGATCATGCGTGACGTAGATCGCCGTGATGCCGAGCGTGCGCAACAGGCCGTTGAGCTCGCCGCGCAGGCGCTGCCGCAAGGCGGCATCGAGTGCGGTGAGCGGCTCGTCGAGCAGCAGCACGCTCGGGCGGATGGCGACTGCGCGCGCCAGCGCGACGCGCTGACGCTGACCGCCCGAGAGCTGATCGATGCGCCGGTCTTCAAGACCGCCCAGATTGGTCAGCGCGACCAGCTCGGCGACGCGCGCGGCGCGCTCCGGCTTGGCCACGCGGCGGATCTTGAGCCCGTAGCCGATATTGTTCGCGACCGTCATGTTGGGGAACAGCGCGTAGGACTGGAACACCATGCCGACATTGCGCTTCTCGATCGGCTGTCGCGTCAGATCCCTGCCGTCGAACAGCACGCGCCCGCCCGCATCGGGCGTTTCGAGCCCGGCCACGATCCGCAGCAGCGTGGTCTTGCCGCAACCGGACGGCCCCAGCAGCACCAGCGTCTCGCTCTGCGCGATGTCGAGCGTGGCGCGCGCGAGCGCGCACGTCCCGTCGGCAAAGGTCTTGCCGCAATTCTCCACCTTGAGGGCGGCTCCATGCCGGGTCATCGTGCTCACCGCAGGCTTCCTCTCTCGCCGACCCATTGCATGGCCACCAGCAGCGGGATGATCATGACGAAGAAGATCAGCGTGTAGGCGGATGCGACCTCGAGCCGCATCGATGCGTAGCTGTCGGCGAGACCGACCGGCAGTGTCTTGGTCAACGGCGTATGCAACATCCAGGTCAGGTTGAACTCTCCAAGAGATAGTGTCACCACCATGAGGCTGCCCGCCAGGATGCCGGGCGCGGCGTTGGGAACGATGACGTCGATGAAGCGGCGCCATGGCGCGGCTCCGACCGATGCGGCGCCTTCGTCGAGCGATGTCACGTCGATCGTCGAGAACACCGCCATGACGGACCGCACCATGAACGGCATCGTGAAGATCACATGGCCGACGAGGATGAACAGCCACGAGCGACGGAAGCTTCCGGCCCCGCCATAGGTGAGCAACAGCGCCAGCGCGATGGCGAGCCCGGGAATCGCGAGCGGCAAGGTGATGATCTCCTCGACCAGCCGCGCCAGCCGTCCGCCGCGAACGTACAGCGCGTAGGCCGCGGGAACACCGACCACGAGCGTGACCGCCAGCGTGCCCAGCGCGATCAGGATCGACGCCATGATCGTGCCCGCGTAGAGCTCCCAGACCTGGGCCACCCACTGCAAGGTCACGCCGGACTGAATGCCGCGGAAGTAGTTGACGGTCACGCCCGCCACGATCGAAAGGCCGGCCGGCACGGCCAGGAAGGCAGCGACCAGCAATGTGAACAGCAGTTGAAGGATGAAGATGGCTCTGTCGCGCACGTGCCTACCCTGCCGCTGCCACGGAGCTGCCGGCGAAGGAGCGCGCCAGTGCCAGCATCAGCCAGGTCATCAGGCCAAGCCCGACCGAGAGCGCCGCCGAGGTGGCCAGGTTTCCGGCCAGCGTGAACTCCGTGTAGATCAGCATTGGCAACACGTCGATGTTCGTGGCCAAGGTGAATGCCGTTCCGAACGCGCCCATCGCCGTCGCGAACGCGATCGCGCCGGACGCGATCAGCGCCGGCGTCAGGGCCGGCAGGATCACGTCGCGCAGCACGGCCCAGGGGCCGGCGCCGAGCGAGCGCGCGGCCTCCTCCAGCCCCGGATCCAATTTCTGCGCGGCAGCCATGATCGTGAGGATCACCCGCGGAATCGAGAAATAGAGATAGCCGAGGAACAGCCCGTAGATCGAATAGGCGAATACGAGCTTGTCGCCGGTGAGCCGGGACGAGATCTCGCCGATCAGCCCCTGGCGGCCAGCCAAAAGGATGATCATGAAGCCGACCACGACGCCCGGGAACGCGAGCGGAAACGTCAGGATCGCGACCAGGAGCGCGCGGCCCGGAAACCGGTGACGCTGCAGGAACAGGCCGGCGATCGTCGCGATGACCAGGGTCGCGATCGTGGTGGCCGCCGCCAGCGCCAGCGTGTTGAGAAGTGTCGTGCGGTAGCGCGGCTCGATGATGATCGCGAGATATTCGGCCAGACCGTGCGGTCCCTCGGCGCCGGTGACGAGCAGCCTCGCCATCGGAAGCAGGAAGAAGGCCGCGGTGACGGCTGCCAATGGCAGCAGGCAGAGCCGGACGAATGAACTGTGCGACATGTGATCAAGTGCGCCTCCGCCGGATCCTCTCCGGCGGAGGCGCGGTGCTCCTTCAGCGGACTTCGGACAGATAGCGATCGACGAAGCCCTTTTGCGCGGCTTCCATATCGCCCCAGTTCACGCTCTTGGCGCGGGCGTAGTCGCTGTCCGGCAGGAACTTGTTCTTCACCGCGTCCGGCAGCTCGATCGGGCGCGCCGGGCGCAGATAGGCATTGGTCCAGATCGCCTGGCCCTTGTCGGAGAGCAGATAGTCGATCACCTTCTTCGCCTTGTCCTTGTCGGGTGCGTTCTTCACCAGGCCGACGACGTAGGGGAAGACCACCGAGCCTTCGCAGGGAATCACGAACTCGAAATTGCCCTTCTCGGTATATTTCGCGCGGTAGGCGTTGAAATCGTAGTCGAACAGGATCGGGATCTCGCCCGAGACGACACGCGCGTAGGACGTCTGCTTTGGCACGATCGGATCGTTCTTGCGCAGGTCCTTGAAGAACGTGACGGCAGGTTCGAAATTCGCTTGCGAACCGCCGAGCGCGAGATTGACGGCGACGGCGCCGACATAGCCGACGGCAGCCGAGCTCGGGTCGAGATAGCCGACCATGCCCTTGTAGTCCGGCTTGAGCAGATCCTTCCAGCAGGCCGGGACCGGCTTGCCGCCAAGCGCATCCTTGTTCACGAACAGGCCGAGCGTGCCGGAGTGGATCGTGGTCCAGTAGCCATCCGCATCCTTCAAGCCGGCGGGGACCTGATCCCAGTTCGCCGGCTTGTAGGCCTCGAGCGCGTCCTGCGTCTTCGCCTTCATTCCGAAGGTGACTCCGAAATAGCCGATGTCGCCGACTGGGTTGCTCTTCTCGGCAAGGATCTGCGCCAGCGCCTGGCCGGAGTTCTTGTTGTCGTGCGGAATGTCGTAGCCGAGATCGGTCTTGATCGCCTTGAGCATCGAGGCCCAGTCGGCCCATTCCGGCGGGCAGTTGTAGCAGATGACGTCCGCAGCCTTGGCCGGCTGCCACGATGCGGCGACGCACAGCGCGAGCAGCGCGAGAACGAGGCGGGTGAGCTTCATGAAGATAGACTCCGTATTCCTGGCATCACGGCCAGTTCCGGAGCTTCCCCTAAAGGCGGCACATGAAGGATTTGCGACACCGGGTGCAGCACACACAGCTGACGCCGCACCCTGATCGTTCGTAGGCAAACGATCGCAACCTTCGGATGCCACGCCGTTCAAGCGATGGCGCGGCGGCCGATGATCGCAAACCGCAGCTTGCCCGAGATCCAGTCGATCGCGGCCACCGCCACCAGGATCATCAGGATCAGGAACGACACCTTCTGCCATTCCAGCACGCGGATCTGTTCGGCGAGTTGCAGTCCGATGCCACCGGCGCCGACGATGCCGATGATCGTCGCCGAGCGCGTGTTGGATTCGATGAAGTAGAGCACCTGCCCGGCAATCACGGGAAGAACCTGCGGCAGCAGGCCGAAGCGGATCTCATGCAGCGGGCTGCCGCCGGCAGCGCGAACGCCCTCGACCTGCCGCCGGTCGGCCCCCTCGATCGCCTCCGAGAACAGCTTGCCCAACGCGCCGAAGTCGGACACGGCAATCGCGAGCACACCGGCGAACGGACCGAGTCCAACGACGTTGATCCAGACGAGCGCCCAGATCAGCGTATCGACGCCGCGGATGCTGTCGAACAGCCGCCGTACCGGAAAGCGGAAGATTGCGGACGGGACGATATTGCGCGCCGCGAGCAGGCTGACGGGCAGCGCGAGCACGGCCGCGAGCATCGTGCCGAGCATGGCAATCGACAGTGTCTCTCCCATCGATTTCAGATAGGTCGGAAGCGATGCACCGGGATCCGGCGGCAGCATCATCAGGGTGATCCAACCGAGTTGACTGATGCCCGCCAACAACCTCGTCGGCGAGAAGCCGAGATCGACGAGCCCGAACACGAAGATCCCCATCGCGGCAACGGCCGCCAGCGGCGTCGCCAGACGGGCGGACGCCGGCCGCTCGAACACGCCTGGGTATCGCGATCGCAGCGCGGCGGTATCGATCTCGTCCAGCTTTCGCATCATGCCCGGCCTTCGCTGCCGAAGAGACGGCTGCGCAGCAGCCCCGTGCCAATGTCGATGACAAACACCGTCAAGATGATCAGAACGAGGATCGCGCTGACGTCGGAATAGTAGAACTTGCGGATCGCGACGACGAGCTCCTGGCCGATGCCACCCGCACCGACGAAGCCCATCACCGACGCCTCGCGGACGTTGATCTCGAACCGCAGCAACGTGTAGCTCGTGTAGCCTGCGACGACCTGTGGCAGGACGGCAAAGCGCATGCAGGATAGCCAGCCGGCACCGGTCGCGCGGACTCCCTCGACCGGCTTCATGTCGACGTTTTCGACGACCTCCGAAAACAGCTTGCCGAGCGCACCGCAGGAGTGGATCGCGATGGCGAATACGCCGGCCATTGGCCCCAATCCGAAGGCCATGACAAAAATCAGAGCGAACACGATGCCCGGCACCGTGCGGGCAAACTCGAGCAGGCGCCGGACCGCGAAGCGCAGCCAGGATGCAGGAGAGGTGTTCTCGGCCGCGAGGAAATTCAATGCAAACGCCAGGACGGCGCCGAGCATGGTTCCGACATAGCTGATCAGGATCGTCTCACCGAGAAGCCGCGTCCATTTGCGCAGGCCCCAGAGCCATTCCGGCAGGTTGGTCCACACGCGGTGTCCGTCGTCGAGCGTGAAGAGCCGGTCGAAATAGCTGAGGAAGTTGCCGAGATAGGTGACGAGCGTTCGGAGGTTGACCTCCGAACCGATGGCTGAAACGAACAGCACGAGGCCGGACGCAACCAGCACGACGACGGCACGCAGACGCTTGCGCGCCACCGCTTTGCGGTAGGCGCGCTGCAAAGGTTCGAGCTGCTGTTCAGGCAGGATGGCGACGGCTGACGACATGTTTGTCGGTGCAAAGCGCAAATAGGCCGGCGGGGCTTCGATGACGCGGTCCCCCGCCGGCCCGGTGCAACGCTTACGAGCCCTTCTTGCGCAGAGAGTCGACGAATTTGATCAGCTCGACAGTCTTGTTGTAGTCCTCCGTCGAGATCGCCTCCCACGGCTTGTTCTTGCCGTCGGACAGCTTGGCGAAGGCTTCCGTATCCTTCTTCGCCGCGTCGAGGAAGGCCTGCTTGATTGCGGCCTTCATGTCGGTGGGCAGGTCGCTGAGATAGGCGTAGGGCGAGTTGATGATCATGTCCGACTTGCCGATGATGCGGAAATCTTCCTTCTTCAGCGGCGTGCCGTCGGCCGACTTCACCATGTTCTTGGTGAGCATGCGGGTTAGGTTGGAGTCATCTCCGTTGTTCCACCAGTTTGCGGCGACGTCGACGGTTCCTTGCGCCAGGGCAAGCACGGCGTTCTCGTGGCTGCCCGTAAAGATGACCTGGGAGAAATAGGTGTCGGGGTCGATGCCCATCTGGCTCATCTTGAAGCGTGGCATGTTGTTGCCAGAGGTCGAGTTCGGGTCCACCAGGCCGAGATTCTTGCCCTTCAGATCCTCGAGCTTCTGGTACGGGCTCTTGGCGAGCACGTAGAACACTGAATAATAGCCCTTCGAGCCGTCCGAGTTGACGTCGATCACGAAAGCGTCCGTCTTGACGCCCGTCACGCGCGCGCGGGCGAAGGAGGCCGGACCATAATAGCCGATGTGAATGTTGCCGGCGCGCTGGCCCTCGATGACCGCGGCGTAGTCATTGGCGACGCGCAGCGTCACCTTGACGCCGAGCTCCTTGGAAAGATAGTTCACGAACGGCGTGTAACGCTCGACGACACCCGAGCCGTTTTCGGCCGGGATCGCGGCAAAGGTGATCTCCGGATATTTGGTTCGCCAGTCCTCGGCCGAGGCGGACGAAGCGAACGACAGAGCGGCCAAACCGGCCAGAATGAGACGACGATTGATCATGGAACGTCCTTCAAGTTTCAGGGGACGATGTCAGGATTGACACGACAGATGCGCCCGCAGCACGCAGGCAATCAGGCGACGGCAACTTTGCCGACAGCCGGAACGGATTCGGGAGCTTTGGGCATTGCCGGCGGCATCACCTCGTCGGCCTCCAGATCGTACAGCTCGCGCGCGATCTGGCCGGTGAGCGCCGCCGGCAGATCGTCGAACACGACCCGACCATTCGCCATTCCGATCAATCGGTCGCAATAGCTGCGCGCCAGATCGAGCGAGTGCAGATTGCAGATCACGGTGATGCCGAAATGCTTGTTGATGCGCAGCAGCGCGTCCATGACGATCTTGGTGTTGCGCGGATCGAGCGAGGCGATCGGCTCATCGGCCAAGATGATTTCCGGATTCTGGACCAGCGCGCGCGCGATCGCGACGCGCTGCTGCTGCCCGCCCGAAAGCTGATCGGCGCGCTGCGCGGCGAGGGAGGCCATGTCGAACTGCTCGAGCGCGGACAGCGCCATGGCAACATCCGCCGCCGGCCAGAGCTGCGCCAGAGAGCGCCACGACGGGATTTCGGCGAGTCGCCCCATCAGGACGTTCGTGAGCACGTCCAATCGGCCGACCAGATTGAACTGCTGGAAGATCATCGCCGAGCGCGCGCGCCACTGCCGCAGGTCGCGGCCGCGCAGCGCCGTCACATCGAGATCCTTGAAGAGAATGCGGCCGCCGCTCACAGGACTCAGGCGATTGATGGACCGCAGCAGGGTCGACTTGCCCGCGCCGGAACGCCCGATCACGCCGACGAAGCTGCCGGGTGCAACAGAGAAGGACGCATTGTCGACCGCGGCTTTCATGCCAAAACGGCACGTCAGGCCATCCACCACCAGCATTGAATTCTCCAGACGCCTCGCTTTGGCCTATCGCTAACGTCTCGATTCTACAGTTATGTGACAGCAACACTGCGGCGCCACATCCGTCCACATGCCGGTCGGCAGTCATGTAGATGTCACGCATCTGTCATAGGGGAGACCCAACACCTTCACAGGCGTAGAGACAGGACGCGAGATGGCCGGCAAGCTGCTTTCGATTGAACCTACCGTTGACCCTTCGGCCAAGCTCCAGGACGTGACGCTCGGCGCCTATTGCGAGATCGGCGCCCGCACCATCCTGCAGGAGGTGACGATGGGCGACTACTCCTACGTGGTCAACGATTCCCAGATCACCTACACGACGGTCGGCAAGTTCTGCTCGATCGCGGCGATGACCCGGATCAACCCGGGCAACCACCCGATGCAGCGGGCGACGCAGGCCCATTTCACCTATCGCGCCAGCGCCTATTTTCCAGGCGAGCCCGACGATGCCGAGTTCTTCGCCTGGCGGCGAGAGCATCATGTCCGGATCGGACACGACGTCTGGATCGGCCATGGCGCGATCGTGCTGCCGGGCCGCAACATCGGCACCGGCGCGGTCGTGGCGGCTGGCGCCATCGTCACCAAGGACGTTCCGGCCTATACGATCGTCGCCGGCAATCCGGCGCGCCCGGTCAAGCGCCGGTTTCCGCGCGAGGTCGAGCAGCGGCTGCTCGATCTGGCGTGGTGGGATTGGAAGCACGAGGCGCTGCGCGCGGCGCTGCCCGATTTCCGCAAGCTCGAGATCACCGCGTTCCTGGATAAATACGAGGCCGCTCTCGACGCCCTCGTCCCGGTACGGCAGAGTGCCGCCCCATGACCGATATCTCAATCTCGCGGGGCCGCTGCCTCGTCGACACCGACCTCGCGGACACCTCCTTGATCATATCCGGCGACGTCATCGCCGGCATCGGGACACCGGGATGCCGGTCGGGTCTCGAACTCGATGCGGAGGGGCTCACCGTGCTCCCCGGCATCGTCGACATCCACGGCGATGCGTTCGAGCGCCAGATGATGCCGCGCGCCGGGGTCGATTTCCCGACCGACGTCGCGCTGATCGACAGCGACCGCCAGGCCGTCAGCAATGGCATCACCACGGTCTTCCACGCAACGACCTGGTCATGGGAGCCGGGCCTGCGCAGCGCCGACAATGCGCGGCGGCTGCTCGAATCGATCGAAGCGCTGCGCCCGCAGCTCGCGGCCGACACGCGCTTTCATCTGCGCCACGAGACCTTCAATCTCGACGACGAGGAGGAAATCGGCCAGTGGCTCGCCGATCGGCGCGTCGACCTGTTCGCCTTCAACGATCACATGGACTCGACGGTCGCGAGCCTGGACACGCCGCACAAGCGCCAGCGCATGGTCGACCGCACCGGCCTGCCCGGCGCGGAGTTCGACCGGCTGGTCGCGCGCATCGCCTCTCGCGCGGATGCCGTTCCAGCCTCGATCGCGCGGCTGGCCGACATCGCACGCAAGGCTGGCGTCCGCATGCTGTCGCACGACGACGACAGCCCGGCCATGCGCAAGGCGTTTCGCAGCCAGGGCGTGACCATCGCGGAATTTCCGGTCAACGAGGAGACTGCGCGCGAGGCCGCTCAGGGCGGAGACACGATCGTCTTCGGCGCGCCCAACGTCGTTCGGGGCGGCAGCCATACCGGGTGGACGCGAGCCAGCGACATGATCGCCAAGGGCCTCTGCTCGGTGCTGGCCTCCGACTACTACTATCCAGCGCCGCTGCTGGCGGCGTATCGGCTCGCGGCGGACGGCGTTCTGCCGCTGGCACGCGCCTGGGATCTGATCTCGGGCGGCCCCGCACGCGCGGCCGGACTGGCGGACCGCGGGACGCTGGCCGAAGGCCGCCGCGCCGACGTCATTCTGGTCGATGACCGCGTGCCGTTGCGCCCCCGCGTCGTCGCCGTCATCGCGTCCGGCCGGCTGGTCTATCTGGCCGAGACCCATCGGCTGAGCGCAGTGCCCGTGCGCACCATCGCGGCGGAGTAGCAGATCATGGTCGATGCGCCCCGCTACGCGATCTACTACGCCCCGGCGGCGACGACGGGCTTGGCCGGATTCGGCGCGAGCCTGCTGGGTTACGACGCCTGGAGCGGCGACGAGCCGAGCTTTCCGGAAGAAGTCGTTCGCGCGGTTCCCGATTGGGCCGAGCTGAGCGCGGACCCGCGCAAATATGGCTTCCACGCCACTTTGAAGGCGCCGTTCGAACTGGCCGATGCGCAGAGCGAAGCCTCGCTCCGCGACGCCTGTGCGGAGTTCGCGGCAAGGCCGCGCGCCATTCCGATCATTCGTCCCATCGTGGACTCGATCAGCGGCTTCGTCGCGATGATCCCTGGCGAGCCCTCGCCGGCGCTGCAACAGCTCGCAGCCGATTGTGTCCGGACGTTCGAGCCGTTTCGCGCGCCGATGACCGCCGAGGACCGTGCACGGCGCAAGCCGGACCTGCTGACACCACGACAGCGCGATCATCTCGATCGCTGGGGCTATCCCTATGTCATGGAGGATTTCCGCTTCCACATGACGCTGACCTGCCGGCTGTCCGACGAACGACGCCGGCCGATCCTGACGATGATGCAGCAGAGATTTGCGGCGCTGTCGCTGACAGAGCTCCGGATCGACCGGATCGTGTTGTTCCGCCAGCCCAACGCCCGCCAGCGGTTCGGCATCATCGGAGACTGGCCGCTCACGGCCGTCCAGCGCATCTAGGGACGTCAGTTCGGCATGGCCGCATGGTGCGGCCGCGCCTGCCGGTCGAACAGCGCGACCGGCAATCTCGTCGGACCTACACCGCCTTCGTCAGGGCGCCATCGATGATCAGATTGGTTCCCGAAATGCGGCTTGCGAGCGGGCTTGCGAGCATCACGACGCCGTAGGCCACCTCCTGGGCTGTTCCCATGCGCCCCGTCGGATTCAAGCCCATTGCGGTCTTGAACAGGTCAGGCGATCCATTCTCGATGTTCTGCCAGATGCCGCCCTCGAAATAGGTGTTGCCCGGCGACACCGCGTTGACGCGAATGCCTTTGCCGACCAGTTGATGCGCGAGGCCCTTGGCGTAATGGATCAGCGCACCCTTGATCGCGCCATAGGATCCGGCGGCGAAATCGACTTCAAAGCC
Source organism: Bradyrhizobium sp. HKCCYLRH2060 (assembly GCF_051168135.1). Lineage (NCBI taxonomy): Bacteria > Pseudomonadati > Pseudomonadota > Alphaproteobacteria > Hyphomicrobiales > Nitrobacteraceae > Bradyrhizobium > Bradyrhizobium sp. HKCCYLRH2060. The sequence goes on along the minus strand of NZ_JBNPUK010000003.1, from coordinate 144,581 downwards.
CGACACGCTGGAGATGATGACGATCGAGGCCGACTTCGACTGCTCCAGGTAAGGAATTGCTGCCGCGATCGCGTTGACCGTATGCATCATGTCGGTGCGAAAGGACTTCTCCCAGGTCTCCGGAGAGTCGCCCACGGCGAGCGCGCTGACGTTGCAGACCACGCAATCGATTCCGCCCAGCTCCCTTGCCGCGCCGTCGACCCAGCCCTTCAGCGCCACGGGATCGGCGACGTCGACGCCCTGCCCCCACGCCTTCACGCCTTTCGACGCAAGTGTCGTCACGACCTTGCCGACTGCGTCGCCGTCGCGCGCACAGATCGCGACACCGGCGCCTTCCTCGGCGAACAATTCCGCGATCGCAAGGCCAATACCCTTGCTGCCGCCCGTCACCAGCACGCTCTTGCCGGCCAATCCCAGATCCATGATCGTCTCCTTTCAATCAGTTTCGGTTTTCAACCGTGATAGCCGGCGAGCAGCGCCTTGTTGACCTTGCAGATGTAGGTGTATTTCGGATTGACGACCTGGGTGCAGCGCGCCTCGGCGACCTGGCCGAGCAGCATGTAGGCCTCCGGCGCCGGAATCCTCCAATCGTCCTCCAGCCAGTTGATCATCTCCTCGAACGCGATCCGCATCGCGTCCTCGAGCGGGCGCGCGCAGCCCAGCGTGCAGATGTGCGTCGGCGTCTCGATCCGCGGATGGTTCAGCCGCGCCGGCGCGGCGGCGAGCGAGACCTTGACGGTGAGGTTCGCGGCGATCTCGATCGCGCCCATGCCGTTGGCTTCGCCGTCGCCCTGGATGGCGTGGCAATCGCCGAGGAAAAGATGCGCGCCGTCCTTGTTGACGCGGAAGAACACCGAGTTGCCGGAGGTGATCTCCTGAACGTCGAGATTGCCACCATGCGGCCCGTTGTCCACCGTCAGCACCGCGCCATGCACCGGCGCGACCCCGGCAACGCCGATCATCGGCCGGACCGGAAGCTTCACATGCTCGTTCCACAGCACGTGGCCGTCCTCGACCGCGACGACGCGGGTCTGGATGCCGAACTCCTTGCGCCGGACCCAGTCCGGAAACATGCCGATGCCCGGCCACAGCGCGGTGAAGCCGAGCCGGTCGAGCTCCATGTCAATGATGTCGAGCCGCAACATGTCGCCAGGCTTGGCGCCGCGCACCTCGATCGGACCAGTCGCACCGTTGACGTAGGGCAGCGTCACGTCGCTCTCGACCAGTTGCTGGCCGAGCGCGCGGATGGTGCCATCGTTGACATTGATCGCGCATTCGACGACGAATATCTCACCGGGATCGACGGTCGCGATGAACTGATTGTCGCCCGAGAGCGCGTATTTGATATTGCCGGCCTTGCCGATGCGCTTTGACATGATCACTTCCTGCTATCTCCAACGTCGTTGCATCATCGCGGCTGCCGCCGCCACGGCATCAACAGTTGCTCGATCTTGCCGACCGCAAAAGTCAGAACCAGCGCCAGCGCGATCGTCGCAACCAGCGCGGCGAACACCTTCGGAATGATGTAGAGCGACCCGGCCTTGAAGATGGCGTGCCCCAGCCCTTCGGAGGAGGACATGAACTCGCCGACGATCGCGCCGATCAGGGCAAAGCCGACGGTGAGCTTCAGCCCCGCGAAGATGTCCGTCAGCGACGCCGGCACCACCAGCTTGCGGAAGATCTGGAACTTGGACGCGCCGAGAGTGCGGAACAAATTGATCTGGTCGGGATCGACGCCGGTGGCACCCTTGTACGAGGTCACCAGCGCGACGATCACGACCGACAAAGTCGACATCGCGACCTTCGAGATCAGCCCGGTGCCGAACCAGATGATGATGATCGGTGCGAGCGCGATGATCGGAATCGAGCCGAGCGCAATCACGAACGGCTCGACCACGCGCGAGACGAAGCGCGAATACCACAGCGACAGTCCGATCAATGTGCCGATGCAGTTGCCGACGAAGAAGCCGAGCAGCGTCTCCAGCCCGGTGACGGAGGTGTCGCGCCACAGGCTGCCGTCATAGGCCATCTGCGAGAGAAACTTGAGGATGGCGGACGGCGAGCCGAACATGAAGGCGGCAGCCTTGTTCTGCCCGGTCGCATATTCCCAGAAGGCGAGGAAGGCCGCCAGGACGAGAAGCTGGGTGACGAGCACGGCAAGCGTGGTGCGCAAATGCAGCCATCGCCGCCCACGTGTCGGCGCCCGAACCGCCCGTGCCTCGGAGACCGGTGCCGGTGCCGAGCGGACCGGCGGCGCGTCGATGTCGGCGGTCATTGCAGCACCACGTCGAGATCGGCCCAGATGCTGCGGACGTAGTCACTGAAGCCTGGCGTCTGCCGCACCGAGATCACGTCGCGGCGCTCGCTGCCGAGCGCAATGTCGTAGACCGCCTTGATCTGCGTCGGCCGCTTGGACAGCACGATCACCCGGTCGGCGAGTGACACCGCCTCCTCGATGTCGTGGGTGATCAGCAGCAGCGAACGGCGCCCCTGCCGGACCAGGCCCACCGTGTCGTTCTCGATCAGGAGCTTGCTCTGGAAATCCAGCGCGGCGAACGGCTCGTCGAGCAGCAGCACGTCGGGCTCATTGACCAGCGTGCGCGCGAGCGCCACCCGCTGGCGCATGCCACCGGACAGGGTCGCGGGATAGTGGTCGGCAAAGCCGTGCAGCCCGAGCTGGTCGAGCAAGGCCCGGCAGCGGTCCTCCGCTTCGGCGGCCGGAACGCCACGTATCTCGAGTCCCAGCATGGTGTTGCCGAGCGCGGTCCGCCACGGCAGCAGCAGATCCTTCTGCAGCATGTAGCCGACATTCTGCGGTTGGCCGGCGACCTCGCGGCCGTGCCAGCGGATGCGGCCGGCATCAGGCGTCAACAATCCGCACAGCGTGTTCAGGAGTGTCGTCTTCCCGCAGCCGGACGGGCCGACGATGCTGACGATCTCCCCCTCTCGCAATGTCAGGCTGAGATCGCCGATCACCGGCACCACGCGGCCGCCCTCGAGCTCGTAACTCTTGGCAACATGCTCGACGACGAGCGGCGGCGCAGGCGCTGCGATGGCGCCCGGCGCGGCCTGCATCATGCCGGTCACCTCGGTCATTTGAGGCTGGCGATCGCCTTCTCTGCAAAGGAGTTGTCGATGATCTGATCGAACGGCACCGAGCCCTTGGCGTTGCCGAGATAGACCTGCATCTCCATCAGGTTCGCCCACTGGTCCGTCTTGGTGATCACCGACTGCGCCGGAATGAGATATTTCAGCTCGGCGTCGATCGCCTTGTCGACGACCTCGCCGGGAAGGTCCGGGAACTCCTTGCGTGCGACTTCCTTGGAGAAAGCGGGGTCGGCGTAGGTCTTGCGCGAAGCTTCCTCGAACGAGGTCACCAGCGCCTGCACCATCTCGGGATCCTTCTGGATCGTGGTCGGCAACACCATGATCCCCGTATTGCAGAACGGACCGATGTAGTTCGAGAAGTCGAACACCACCTTGGCGCCCTGCGCCTCCGCCGCGGCGACGCTGGGCTGATAGGCGATCGCGACGTCGGCCTGGCCCGCCAGCATCGCGGCGATCTCGGTGCCGGGGTTGACGGGGACGATGGTCGCATCGACGCCGACCTTCAGTCCCGCTTTCTCCAGAAGGCGCTTCGCCACGCTGTAATTGGTGTTCGGCTCGGGCGAGGTCACGATCTTAAGGCCCTTGAACGCCTTGGGATCGGTGATAGGCTCGAGTGTCTTGGAGACGCCGAAATAGTGCGCCCTCTGCACCACCGTCCCGACCACCACGCCAGGACCGCCGTTCTCGCGCGAGATCTGCGCCATGGTCGCATCGCCGATGGCGAAGTCGGCGGAACCGCCGAGCACCGCGGCGAAGGTCTGGGTGTCGCCGCCGGCGGCGCTCACCTGCATGTCCAGACCGTTCTTCTTGAAGATCCCGGCGTGCATGCCGACGTAGAGATTGATGTAGCCGAGATTGTGCACGGCCTCGCTGAAGCGCACTGTCTTCAGGCCCGCCGCCATCGCGCTCTTGGTTCCGAGCAGCGAGGACGCTCCCAATCCTGCAGCGAGCGCGGCTGACGTCGTGAGAAAACGCCGTCGATTGATCGACAGGCTCGCGCTAGCATTTGATGCCGAGACAGTTTCGCTCATGGTGATGAACTCCTCCCAGGCCGATGAAAATCTGCGAGGAGACTATGGTCGGGTCGTCGTGCAGCAAGGCGAAATAACAGACGCGATCTGCTGAAAAGCTGACAACACTGTGCGCTGTGCAACACCTTGCGCCGTGCCGCGCCGCGATCTGCCGACGGCTTGTCGCCTTGCTGCCGCTTCAGGAGTCGCCGTGGTCAAACGTGCATCGCAACAACGGCGATAATGTCAATTTTGCCACTTGGGCCGCACAAAGAAATTGCACGTCGGCCGTCGGCTCGACCGTCAATACGAGGTCGCGCGGCGCCCAGACCAGGCGGGACGTCAACCTCCTGTTGCCGAGACAACGTTGCGTGCCCTCCGGCTGCCGTCGCTCAATGTCGGACCACCATGTCGCGAAGCCGACGTTCGAAACCGCCCAAGCGGGCAGCATCTGCAAGCTCCCCGCCGCCACGTCCTCGCATTTGCAGCACGGCGCCGCCGAGTGTCGAATTTTCGACAATGCACTGATACTAAAAACGAATGGCATATCGCTTGCAATGCACAATGCGCCTCGCTATTGCAGCGCAATAATTTTCTTGGAGTGCGAAATGCTCGGAATTGGAAGCAAGCTGCCATCGTTTGAAATCGTCGGCGTGAAACCCGGCTTTCATCTGCAGGAGGAGAAGGGCGAGAGCGCCTTCGAAACCCTGACCGAGACCAGCTTCCCTGGAAAGTGGAAGATCATCTTCTTCTATCCGAAGGATTTCACTTTCGTCTGTCCGACCGAGATTGCCGAGTTCGCGCGCCTGGCGAAGGACTTCGCGGACCGCGATGCCGTGGTGCTCGGCGGCTCGACCGACAACGAGTTCTGCAAGCTCGCCTGGCGCCGCGACCACAAGGATCTGCACAAGCTGCCGATCTGGCAGTTCGCCGACACCAAGGGCGCGTTGGTCGACGGCCTCGGCGTCCGCTCGCCTGACGGCGTCGCCTACCGCTACACCTTCATCGTCGATCCCGACAACACCATCCAGCACGTTTATGCGACCAACCTCAATGTCGGACGCGCTCCGAAGGATACGCTGCGCGTGCTCGACGCGCTGCAGACCGACGAGCTCTGCCCGTGCAACCGCGAGGTCGGCGGCGAGACCCTGAAGGTCGCTTGATCATGTCGATCGAGCAGCTCAAGGACCAGATCCCGGACTTCGCCAAGGACGTCAGGCTCAATCTGTCGTCCATGGCGTCCGACGAGACGCTGTCGCCGCAGGCCAAATATGGCCTGTTCGTCGCCTGCGCGATTGCGACTCGCAATCCGAGCGTCGTGGCGGCGTTGGAGTCGGTTGCGGCCGCGCAGCTGTCGCCTGCCGCTTTGGCGGCGGCGAAATCGGCCGCCGCGATGATGGCCATGAACAACGTCTACTACCGCTTCGTGCACCTTGCCTCGAACAAGGAGTACGCGACGATGCCGGCCCGGCTGCGGATGAACGTCATCGCCAACCCCGGCGTCGACAAGGCCGATTTCGAGCTGTGGTCGCTCGCGGTGTCCGCCATCAACGGCTGCGGCACATGCATCGATTCGCACGAGAAGGTCCTGCAGGATGCGGGCGTGCCCGCGGCCACGATCCAGACCGCCGTGCGCTTTGCCGCCATCATCCAGTCGGTTGCCGTTGCGATCGAAGCCGCTTGTGTGTCCGTCGCGCTGGCGGCGGAGTAAAAATCGATCGGATATGTGAATGCGGCCGGCATTGTCCGGCCGCATTTGTTTTTCACCACCTCTCGCCTAAGTTGCAGAATTTCCCGGCGCGCCTGCAATTCCTCGGCCCGCTAAGCCCCTGACCTCGCGGCAAAGTCGAGATGGTTGCGGCATCCAGATACTCCATCCGATCTTTCTGCAAAGCGCAGAACTCGCCCCGGGTCTCGCGCATCGCGAGCAATCACCGATGCGGCGCGCCGGGAAATTTCCATCAAATAGCCTTACCTGCTCACCCTTCCCGACAAGAACATTGATCAGCTTAGAGACCAAGCAACATCGATTGTGACCAGGGCGCGCGAAAACGATGGCGCGCATGTCGGAAGGAAACCGGACCTGTCGGTCTCGACGGAAGCGTTGATGCAATGTCCCCGATGTCGCATCATGTGCGCTTCGGTTGGACCGCGCGCGCCCGACGTCCTGAAGCTATCTCCCACGACCCGTTCGTCGGAGACAGGAGGCTAGTGATGAGTGCTCCAGATCAGAACGATCCGGCGAAGCCACCGCCGCCCTGGGCGAACGAAGAGCTCCGCAGATATGCGCCGCGCCGCCGCCAGACGGAGGCCGGCCCGACGACGTTCGATCCGCCTGCCGACGGCGTGCCCCTGCCACATCATCTGGTGTCTCGGCCAAACTCCCTGCCGGCGCGGCCGGCGGCCCTTGACCTCGACGATGAGGAGGTGCATCGCGCCTGGAGCGCGAAGCTCGATCCCGTCGTGATGCCGCTGCCGCCGGAGGATCCGGACAAATCGTTCCGGCTGGGCAGCATCATCAAGATCGGTGCCGCCGTCGGCATCGCGGCCTCCATCGCCATGATGGTGGTCAACATGGTCTCCTTCGAGAACGGCGGGCCGACACCGAGCAGCAAGAGCCCGATCATGCCGACCGCCGTGCTGGAAAGCCTGGCCCAGATCGATCCCGCGGAAGCCAAGGTTGCCCAGGAAGATCCCCCGCAGACGGTCGCCGCGCTCGCGGCTCCCAGCAGTACAGAACTGGCGATGCGGCCATGGCCCTCGACGCCGACGTCGCCAGCGCCGGCCGCCGCAGCGCCGGCGGTCTCCCCTCCCTCCCCTGCGCTGCCGATGGCCTCGCCCCGCCCGACCGTTCCGCTGCCGCGAGACGAGGTCGACGGGCTGATGAAGCGCGGACGCGACCTGCTCGCCGCGGGCGACGTCGCCAGCGCGCGGCTGATTCTGACGCGGCTTTCCGACGCCGGCATTGCGGACGCTTCCCTCCTGCTCGCGCGCACCTACGACCCGGCCGAACTGACGAAATCACGGTTGCTCGGTGCCGTTCCCGACGCAGCCAAAGCGCGGGCCTGGTATCTCAGGGCTGCGGAGCAAGGATCGCCGGAAGCCAGCCGACGCATCTCGGCTGCACGCTAACGCATCAATCTCGGAGCGCTCGAGACGCGACCCGGACCGCTCCCGGCGAGAAGGGCGGCCGCGATCTGCTGCGCTCGAGAACCACATATCGATGGGAGGACTGGTGATGCAGGGCATCCATGCTGCAGCTCGCGCCGGCTTGGCCGCTAGATGGAGCCGACGTCGCAAACCACGGGATGCAACGAACAGCCGCTCTCGAACAGCCGCAGGCCTCGTCCTGGCTCTGTCCGCAGCACTGGCGCTGGCCGGGCATCGAGCGGTCGCCGCCGACAACGAGATCCGCATCGGCAACACCATGCCCTATAGCGGCCCGGCTCTCGCCTATGGTGTCATCGGCAAGACGATCGCGGCCTACTTCAACAAGATCAATTCCGAGGGCGGCATCAACGGCCGGCGCATCAACTTCATTTCCTACGACGACGGCTATGCGCCGCAGAGGACGGTGGAGATGACGCGCAAGCTCGTCGAGGAGGACAACGTCCTGCTGATGTTTGCGAGCCTGGGCACGGCTCCCAACCTGGCGGTGCGCCCTTATCTCAACGCCAACAAGGTCCCGCAATTGTTCGTGGCATCCGGCTCCTCGCAATGGGACCAGCCGCACGACTTTCCGTGGACCATGGGCTTTCAGCCGAGCTACCAGGCCGAGGCGCACGTCTATGCCCAGTACCTGCTGGAGACCCACAGCCGCGGCAAGATCGCGATTCTCTACCAGGACGACGATTTCGGAAGGGACTACGTCAAGGGATTGAAGGACGGCCTGGGCGGCAAGCTTCCGATCGTCGCGGAAGCCGGCTACAAGGTGACGGACGCCAACGTCAATCAGCAGATCGCCACGCTGAAGGCCTCCGGCGCCGACATCTTCTTCGACGTGACCACACCCAAATTCGCCGTGATGGCGATCCGTCGCGCGGCCGAGCTCGGCTGGCATCCGGACCACATCATCTCGACGGTCTCGGAATCGGTCTCCGCCGTGATGCAGCCGGCGGGCCTGCAGAATGCCGAAGGCATCCTGTCCGCGGGCTACTACTACGAGGGCGAGGAGGCCGCGGCGGCGGGCGATCCATCCTACCGCGAATGGTCCGCCTTCATGGACCGCTATCTGCCCGACGTACCGAGAAGCAATGGTCTTGCGACCTTCGGCTACCTCGCGGCAAACGCGATGGTCGCAGTGTTGCGGAGTTGCGGCGACGACCTGTCGCGCGACAACATCATGAAGCAGGCGGCATCCCTGAAGAGCCTCAAATTGCCGATGCTGACGCCCGGCATCACCGTCAACACCAGCCCCCATGACCACGCGCCGCTGGAGCAGATGCAGATGATGCAGTTCAGCGGCGGGAAGTGGCAGCGCTTCGGTCCGGTGCGGAGCGGTATCGATCCCGGCAGCATCAGCGATTCCTTCAAGACCATTTTCCGTTACGGTACGGCGAAGCGCGATCTGGCCAACCAGCTGAATGCCAATACCGTCACGCTGATGACCGGCTCGTTCGGCAGCACCTACGCCAACATGGGTGCGGACCTCGCATCGGCGCTCGACAAGGGGACGGAGCTGCGCATCCTTCCCGTGATCGGCCGCGGCTCGGTGCAATCGGTCGCCGACATCCTGCTGCTGCGCGGCGTCGACGCCGGCATCATCCGCAAGGACACCCTGGCCTTTCTCGAGCGCAAGGACTTCGCCAACAACATCCGCGAGCAACTGGTCTATGTCACCAAGCTGTTCAACGAGGAGATGCACGTGCTGGCACCGAGATCTATCACCAGCCTGAGCGAGCTCGACGGCAAGACCATCGCCGTCGACCTGCCCGACGGCGGCACCTTCGTCACCTCGATCAACGTGTTCGAGCGCCTCGGGATCAGGCCGCATCTGCTCTATATCGAACCGCGGCTGGCGCTGGACATGCTGCGCAAGGGCGACATCGACGCGATCATCACGGTCGAGGGCAAGCCGGTGCAATGGCTGAGCCAGGTCAGCGATCCCAATCTGCATCTGGTGCCCGTCGACTACGACAAGGCTCTGCACGACGATTATCTGCCGGCGCAATTGTCCGCCGAGGACTATCCGAACCTCGTCGGCGCCTCGGCACCGGTCAACACGATCGCGGCCGAGGCCGTGCTGGCGTCGTTCAACTGGCCGGCCGGCAGCGACCGTCACCGCCGGCTGTCTCTGCTGGTTGAAGCCTTCTTCAGCAACCTGCAGGCCCTGCAACGGCCGCCATATCATCCGAAATGGCAGGAGGTGGCGCCGCTTGCGCCGATCGCCGGCTGGACACGCTTCAAGACGGCACAAGACTGGCTCGATCGCAATACGCCACCCGCCCAGATGCTGGGGGCGAATGCACAGGCCACCGATCTGCAGGCGAGCGGCGTTTCGGCCGATCCCCGGTTGTTCCGTGAGTTCATGGAATGGCGAGCCAACCGCCAGAAGCGCGCCGCGCCCCGCCACCCACAGTAGCCGGGTCGTGCGGTCAAGCCGTGGCTGAGGCAGGGCTGATCCGCACCTGCACGTCGCAGGGACGTGAGAGGTAGGGCGCCGAGGTGACCAGCACGTCCGCCCCCGCGGCGGCATAGGCGGCGGCGTTCTGCGCATTCACACCCCCCGCGGCCGCAATGATCGGCCGCCGCGGCAACGCCGCGCTGATGGCGATACGCTCCGCCAGCGCAGCGATCTCGGCAGGCAGAAATTTCTCGGCCTGGATCACGTCGAAGCCGGCCACGGCAGCGGCGACCGCCTGCTCGACCGTGGTGACCTCGATCACGATCCGCTTCTCCGGCGCGCTCCGCCGCAACCGCTCGGCAACATCGGCAAGCGGCGCATCGCCGAGAAACGCCCGGTGTTCCGGAAACACCAGCACCGTCTCCGACAGGCCCAGCCGATGCATCACCGCTCCGCCCGCCTTCACCGCGGCGACGGCGAACGGCTTGGTACCGGGCACGTTCTTGCGGGTACAGGCGACCGCAACGCCGGGCCTGATCGCGCGCGCCGCGCCGACGATCGCAGCCGCCCCGGTGGCGACGCCGGACCAGATCTCGATGAGCGTCTGCGCCACCTTCCAGCTCCGCAACAGGCCTGCCGCCGTGCCCTCTGCACGGAGGATCGCAGCTCCTTCCTCCAGCACCATTCCGCTACCGGCGAACAATTCGACATGGCAGCCCGTGAGCTCGATCAAGGCCGCCGCGTCCTCGGCCAGGGCCAATACCATGCGGCCGCGCGCAGCGAAGTGCATCAGGCCCGGCTCGGCGCCGATCCCGAGCGTCTCCGTCGTCAGGTCGCCATAGGGGACATCGTCGCGGAGCAGCGCTTCGAGATCATTGTGCGTAGCGGTGGTCGACGCGCGCGACATCTGCTCTTTCTCCACAGGCTGCATCCTCTATATAAACCCTGGTCGCTGCCCGTCTCCGATCGCCAGGCCCCGCATGATCCCGCACGATCTTCCTGCCCCCGTTGAGCTCAATCAGCCCCGTCTCGCCGCGATTCTCTATGGACCGGGCGACGATGCCGATGCCTTGCTGGACGCCTTTGCCCAGGAGCTGCTGCGACGGGGCGTCCGGGTCGGCGGCATCGTTCAGCGCAATACGAGAGACGAGGTCGGCAAGAAAAGCGGAATGGACGTGATCGATCTCGGCAATGGCGACACGATCTCGATCTGCCAGGACCTCGGCGCCGGATCGACGGCCTGCAAGCTCGACACCGCGGGCCTTGCCGAAGCCGGCATGGCCGTTCACCGCGCGATCGCAGCCCATGCCGACCTCATCGTGATCAACAAGTTCTCCAAGCAGGAGGCTTCGGGGAGCGGATTGCGCGGCGAGCTGGCCGACGCGATCACGTCGGGAATTCCGGTACTGACGGCCGTGCCACAGAAATGCATCGACGACTGGCGGAGCTTTGCGGGCGATTTCGGCACGCTGCTGCAGCCGTCACGTTCGGCGATGGAAACCTGGTGGCTCGGCCTGCGCGCACGCCGCGCGACGACAGGCTGATCGCGCGGCGATTCGACACCACATCCTATTTGCCGATCATCACATCCGACGACTTGATGACGGCGGAGACGCTGTCGCCGACGGCGAGCGCGAGCTCCTCCACCGCCTCATTCGTGATCGCCGAGAAGACCGTGAGTCCGGGGGCCAGCTCCACCTTGACGTGGGCGGTGGTCGTTCCTTTCTCGACCGAGATGATCTTTCCCGGCAAGACGTTTCGTGCGCTCAGCTTCACGTGCTGTCCCTCATCCATCGCAGCCTCGTTGCTGCCCCAGGATGTAAGCAGAACGTGCGCCCAAACTCAATGACCTATATCAATACCAATATAGGATCGATGATCCGGCTCCGGTTGCGGCATCTCGTCGACCAGCGCGATCCGACGGACGTCAGCCGAACTTGAACAGCACGCCGTAGCCGCCGCGCGGATAGCTCCACTCGATGTCGCCGCTGGCCTCGCCGATGACCCGGCAGGTGCCGCATTCGATGCAGCCGTCGACCGTGATCTCGACCTGGCCCTTGTCGTTGAGCTCGTAGCAGCGTGCCGGGCAGGCCTTGAGAAGCGCCTTCAACTGCGGCGTCGGCGTCGTATGCGGACGGACCTTGATATGGGCCCGGCCGGGATCGACCTGATAGCGATTGTAGAACAGCTTGTCTTCGACCCTGACTGCGACGTCCGTGCTCATGTCTGATCTCCCTCGCTTAAGCTGTTTCGTTCATTCACCAATCATCGCCACGCCCGGGCAAACCTGAAGGCGTCGCCGAACAGGCCGGTCCATGACCTTGCATTCACGAAGGAGCGCACGGTGCTGCTCTCTTTCTCCTTCTTCGGCGTCCCGTCGACGCGCACGAAGTTCTGCATCGCCTTGGAGACGAGCTGCGGGTAGGTCAGGAAGAAGTTCTGCGACTGGTTGTGCAGCAGCGCCGGCATGTCCTTGTATTTCTTCAGATCCTTGATGACGAAGGAGTCCTCCAGCATCTTCTTGTAGAGCGCGAGGTTCTCCTTGGTCATCGGATCACGGCGCGACTTCACCTGGAAGATCGCCTCGGCCGCGATGCGCCCCGAGGTCATCGCGAGATTGGAGCCCTCGCGGTGAACGGCATTGTTGAGCTGGGCGGCATCGCCGACCACCACCCAGCCATCACCGCAGAGCTGCGGGATCGCGTTGTAGCCTCCCTCGGGAATCAGGTGCGCCGAGTACTCCTTGACTTCCGATCCCTCGATCAGCGGCGCGACCGACGGATGCTGCTTGAACCGCTCGAGCAGGCCGTAGGGCGTCTCGCCGGTCTTCTGGAAGTCGGAGACGAGACAGCCGATGCCGAGCGAAATGCACTCCTTGTTGGAGTAGATGAAGCCCATGCCGGTCATGCCGCGTGAGATCGTACCGACGGCCTCGATGACAGCGCCTTCGTCGCCCTTCAGGTTGAAGCGTGCCTCGATCGTTTCGCGCGGCAGGAAGTGCATCTCCTTGACCGCGAGCGCGACGTTCTCCGGCTTCGGCCGGTCGCGCAGGCCGGCGCGGGTCCCGAGCAGCCCGTTGACGCCCTCGGCCAGCACGACGACATCGGCATGGATCTCGCCATCGCGCCGATCGGTCTTGACCCCGATCACCTTGCCATAGGCGTCCTGCGCCAGCTCGGTGACGGTGGTCTCGCACAGAACGGTGGCGCCGGCCTCCTTGACCTTGGACGAGAACCATTTGTCGAACTGCGCGCGGATGATCGTATAGCGGTTCGGCTTCTCCTCGTTGAAGTCGTCCGACTTGTAGTGCAGGCCGACATGCGACTTGTCGTCGAGCATCCAGAAGCGCTGCTCGACCAGATGCCTTTCCAGCGGCGCTTCCTCGCGGAAGTCCGGAAGCAGCTTCTCCAGCATGTCGGCGTAGAGGATCGCGCCCTGCACGTTCTTCGAGCCGGAATACTCGCCGCGCTCGAGCTGCAGCACCTTCATGCCACGCTTGGCCATGGTCAGCGCAGCCGCATTGCCGGCCATGCCGGCGCCCACGACGATCGCGTCGAAACGTTCCTCGATCATTGCCCTGCTCCCTCTCTGGTGCCTAGCTTGCGATGCGATCGCGCGAATGCGGCGACAGGCGCGCGCGGAATGCCTCCGTCAGCGCCGGCAGCAGCCGGATCGCGTCGGTGACGATGCCGACATGCGCGAAGTCGAAGATCGGCGCGTTCTTGTCGGTGTTGATGGCGACGATCAGGTCGGCGCCCTCGACGCCGACCCGATGCTGGATCGCGCCGGAAATGCCAGCGGCGATATACAGCTTGGGCCGGATGGTCTTGCCGGTCTGGCCGATCTGCCGATCCGAGGACACCCAGCCCTTCTGCACCAGCGGCCGCGAGCAGCCGAATTCGGCGCCGAGCACCGAGGCAAGCCCCTTGACGAGCTGGAAATTCTCCGGCGAGCCAAGCCCGAGCCCGCCGGCCACGACGATGTCGGCATAGGCGAGATTGGACTTGGCGGAATCGCGATCCGGAATGAAGGACAGCACCTTGGTGACGATGTCCTCCTCGACGAGACCGAGCTTGTGCTCGATGACGCGGCTCGCAGGCTTCTCGACGCGGTCCGGCATCGGCATCACGCGCGGGCGGACGGTCGCCATCTGCGGCCGGTAGTTCAGCGTGTAGATCGTGCAGAGCAGCGAGCCGCCGAAGGTCGGCCGCGTCGCGGCCAGGGAGCCGTCGGCATCGACGTCGAGCTCGGTGCAGTCGGCGGTCAGACCCGTGAGCAGCGTCGTCGCGACGGAGCCCGCGAGGTCGCGGCCGAGCGTGGTGGCGCCGAGCAGCAGGATCTCCGGCTTGAAGGTGTTGACGACGTCGGTCAGTGCCTTGGTATAGGCTTCGTTGCGATAGTCGGTAAGAACGCCGTCCGCGACGATGTAGGCGAGATCGGCGCCATAGCAGAACGACTCCGCGGCAGCGTGCCGCACGGCTTCTCCGGGAGGACCGATCACCACGGCCGCCAGATCGACCTTCAGCTTGTCGGCGAGCTTGCGGCCGGCGCCCATCAGCTCCCAGGACACCGGGTGAACCTGGCCCCGCTCCTGCTCGATGAACACCCAGACGTGCTTGTAGGCCTTGAAATGCTCCGGCAGCTCCTTCTTGGTCGCGGCGCGACCGGCTGCGGCGGGCGGTGCTTTGGTGGGTTCGCTCATGATCGTCGTCCCTTGGTCCGTCAAAAGCCGTCTGGATCAGAAGCCGTGTGCTGACGTCGTCAGCTCGGCTTCGAGCTTCGGCTGCCGCTTGAACAATTCCTCGATCAGCGCGTCGGCCGGCGCGCGGTTCGAGAAGTCGACCATGGTCGCCTTCTCCGCCCGGGCCGACGGCGCGAAGACCCGCTTCACGATGGTCGGCGAGCCCTTCAGGCCGCACTTCGAGATGTCCTCGACGCCGGCGTCCTTGGCGCTCCAGGTCACGATCTGAGCGCGCGCCGCACGGAGCGCATCGGCCATGGCGCCGCGGCGGATCTCGTTGGTCGCCTCCAGCATCGTCACCAGGCACGGCAGCCTGGTCTTCAGCACCTGAACGCCGCCCTCGGAGCGACGCTCGGCTTCGATGGTGCGCGCGACGGGATCGACCTCGTTGATCTTCGCCACATAGGTCAGTTGCAGCAGGCCCAGACGCTTAGCGATGCCCGGGCCGACCTGCGCGGTGTCGCCGTCGATCGTCTGCTTGCCGGTGAACACGATGTCCGGCGCTCCGAAGGTCTCGCTGATCTTGCGAATGGCTGTCGCCAGCGCATAGGTGGTCGCCAGCGTATCGGCGCCGGCAAAGAAGCGATCGGTCAGCAGCACGGCGCGGTCGGCGCCGTAGGTCAGTGCCCGGCGCAGCGAGTCTTCGGCGGACGGCGGCCCCATCGTCAGCACCGTCACCTCGCCGCCGAACTTGTCGCGCAGTTGCAGCGCCGCCTCGAGCGCGAACAGGTCGTAGGGGTTGATGATGGTCGGCACACCCTGGCGCATGATGGTGTTGGTCACCGGATGAACGCGGATCTGCGCGGAGTCCGGAACCTGCTTGATGCAGACGACGATATGCATGCGATCACTCCGGGTGTGTAGGCCTGCGATCAGGACAGCAATTGTCGTACCAGTTTCGGCCGTGATGATTATCGGCACGGATTCAACACCTTGGCGCATGAACCTGAACTGCTTCTGAGAACTCGCCGCCGAGGTCCGACACGTCGCAAGCAACACGCGTCGGGAATGCGACAGGACTTTGAGAGCGCACCGCTCGCCTGAAAGCAGAAGCGCCGCCAGTGGTGCTGGCGGCGCTTCTGGGAGCGATCGTTAGTTCATGCGTTACTTGAGCGTCGTCAGCGACACGAATGGCTTGGGAGCCGGCTTCGGCGGCGCCACCGCCTCCTTGAGCACCTTGAACACCCGCTGATCGAGCGGCGTCGAGACGAGGAAGTCCTGATAGGCCTGCTCGAGGTACGACTTGCAGCGGGCTGCGACGTCCTCATTGGAAACGCCGGAGAAGTCCTCGCTGACGAGGTACTGCCCCATCCGGCGGAGAATATGCAGCCGGCAGACATTGAGGATCTTGGGATCGTAGTCGACACCGAGCAGCTTGAAGAATTCCTCGGCAGCAGAGGTCTGCTTCAGTTCGTCCAGAACGTTCGGCGTTGCCACAGTCATTGCTTTGCTCCTTGACTCGAAATCGGATCAACCTCGCACAACGAGGTCGGCGCCGGAGGCGGCGGTCCCTGGCGCACCTTCTGTCTGATGTGAGCGAGCTGCGCTTCGAGAAACTCGATCCGGTCCAGCATCACGGAAAGGGCCTCACCGACCGGATCAGGCATCAGATGATGATCCAGATCGATGCGTCCGACGGTCCGCCGATGGGTGAATTCAGGCCGCACCACCTTGGCAGGGATGCCGACCACGGTGACGTCGGGCGGCGTGCTCTGGATGACGACGGAGTTGGCACCGACGCGGGTGCGCGGGCCGATCGTGATCGGGCCGAGAATCTTGGCGCCGGCGCCGACGACGACACCGCTGTCCAGCGTCGGATGCCGCTTGCCTGGCGACCACGACGTGCCGCCCAGGGTGACGCCGTGATAGAGCGTGACATCATCGCCGATCTCGGCAGTTTCGCCGATCACGACGCAGGCCCCATGATCGATGAAGAAGCGGCGGCCGATCTCGGCGCCCGGATGAATGTCGACATTCGACAGGAAGCGTCCGAGCCACGACAACAATCGTGCCGGAAAACGCCAGCCGCGAATCCACAGCCGATGCGCCAGGCGATGCCAGATCAGCGCGTGAATGCCGGGATAGGTTAGCAGGGTCTCGATTTCGCTGCGCGCCGCCGGATCGCGCGAGCGGACACAGCCAATGTCCTCGCGGATCAGGCGGAGCAGCGAGGGCCGGCTCGCCTCGACGACGATCGGCTTTGCAATGGGGGTATCGACGATGTCGCTCATGATCAGGCAAAGCTCGCCAGCGGGTGATCGCAGACTTCGCGCCAGATGGCCGCAACGGCCTCTTTCGGCACCGGCCCCTTGTGAACGACGGCATGCCTGCGCACGCGCGCCAGGATGTGCCGAGCCTGGTCGGCGCTCGCCGGCAGGCGCAGATCCGACAGCAGCGAGGTGATCGCCGACAGCCCGGAATGCTTCCCGATCACGATCCGGTTGGAGCGGCCGAACAGCACCGGATCGAGCGCCTGGTAGGTGCGCTGATCCTTCAGCAGGCCATCGACGTGAATGCCGGATTCATGGGTGAAGACGTGCTCGCCGACGATGGCCTTGTTGAGTGGAATGGCGCGCGCCGCAGCGGCCGCCACGACATTGGCGACGTGATCGAGTTCGGCCAGCACGATGCCGGTCTCGCGCCGGTAGAGCTGCCGCAGCGCGACCGCGACCTCCTCCAGCGGAGCATTGCCGGCGCGCTCGCCGAGGCCGATCACGGTGACCGATGCATGGGTCGCGCCCGCCTTGACCGCCGCCAGCGTGTTGGCGGTGGCAAGACCGAGATCGTCATGGCCGTGAAACTCGATCTCCAGGTCCGTGGTCGCGCGCAAGGCGCCGACCAGAGCTGACGTCGCGTCCGGATCGAGCACGCTCAGCGTATCGGCGACGCGGAAGCGCCGGGCGCCGACCGACTTTGCGGTCGCGATCACCTCGGCGAGAAAGCCGACATCGGCGCGCGAGGAATCCTCACCGCCGACGGCAACGGCCAGTCCGCGGCTCCGCGCATAGCCGACCACGCGCTTGAGCAGTTCCAGCGCGGCACTGCGGCTGCCGCCGAGCTTGGCGGCGATCTGCACGTCGGATGTCGGGATGGAGACATTCACCATCGAGACGCCGGCCGCGATCGCCGCATCGACATCCGCCTCGCGCATCCGGCACCAGCCGATGATGGTCGCGGGCAGACTGGCCTCGACGATCGCCCTGATGGCAGCGATCTCGTCGGCCCCCATTGCCGGCGTGCCGGCCTCGATCTCGGGAACGCCGGCTCGCGCCAGCGCACGGGCGATCGCGACCTTCTCTCCGAGAGCGAAGGCGACGCCCGGCGCCTGCTCGCCGTCGCGGAGCGTGGTATCGTTGAGGATGACCCGGGGCATCGGGCTCCCCGAGACCGCGCTCCCGTTGGCAGAGCCGGCATCTCGGGCATTCCTGGACCCGCGCTGTCCGGAGACGTCTGGCATTCACTCGCTCCGTCGCAACCTGTGTGTGGCCGCCAGAAGCACGACGCTCCGTTGCGGCCTGCCATTCACTCAGCAACGGCCATGCCACCGCCGGACACCACGCCAACCAATTGAATATCCGATTGTTTTTCCAACGTCCCGGATTGTCGGATTCGTGACAGCGTCGGACATCGAACGTCGACGCGGAGAGACATGCCAGCGCCGCGCCTGGACCGCGCGGCGACCAGGGCTGCCGTCAGGCGTGGCGCCTGCGGCGCAGGTGGATGACGATGTCGATCCGCTCCATGCCGTAGCCCGGCAGCGGCTCGGGCAACTGCTCGAACGCGACCTGTTCGGGCACGTCGACGAGCTCGCCTTCGTCCTCATAGAAGAAGTGCGGGTGCACGGTCGTATTGGTGTCGAAGAATGATTTCGAGCCGTCCACGCCGATCTGCCGCAGCAGTCCGAGCTCCACGAACTGGTTGAGGGTGTTGTAGATGGTGGCCTGCGAGATCTTCATGCCCGAAGCAACGGCAGCGGCATAGAGCGCGTCGGCGGTGATGTGGCGGTCACCGCCGCCGAACAGAATCCGGCTCAGTTGCTGACGCTGCTGGGTGGGACGCAACCCGGCCCGGCGCAGCGCGTCCTCGCATCGACGCATCAGGATCTCGCCAGCTTCGCAGGTCTCCGCCTGGGGACAACGTCCGCTGTCGGAGTTGCACGGGAATCCAAGCTGGCTGTCCATCAACATCGTCACGGTCCTCGAACTCACATCGCGGCGCCCGCCGCCTCCTGCAGCGCCACCTCGCGCCGCCGTTCGGCCATCCGGCTCTCGCCGCTCTCCTCGCCGAAGCAGAGCTGGAAATCGTTGCACTGGGTACAGACCGGCGTCGTGCACATCACGAAGCCGTCGTCCTCGCACAGCATGCGGTAGAAGAAGCGCTTCCAGCGCATGTTTCTGGCGTTGCGACTCGCCAGCGGCGCGAAGTGGCGCATCAGCAGCCGCGACAGCTCGGACCGCTCGCGCAGGCCCAGGTCTTCCCAGAGATGGTTGGGCTCCATCGCGCGACGCGCCACCATGGCCGCGAGCCAGCGGCCGACCTCGCCGTCCGTGGAGCGCTGCGCGGCGAGCAGATCACGGACCATCGTGATCTCGTCGTCGACCGGCGCGGCCACGGCCCCGGTGATCGGCAGCCATGAGGAGTCGATCGCGGCTGCCGGAAACAACTGCGCCAGCAGGGCGATCAGGTCGACGGTCGAAAGCCCGGCGCGCTCAGCCAGCGCGCCATGCTCCATCGCTGAGACGGCGAGAATCGATGCGATCACGTGACGGTCGAAACCGATGTTACTGTCGATCAGCGCCTCGTCGGGATCGACGCCGGTCAGCAGGCGGTAAATCTGGCGGCCGTGATGCCGCTTGTCCTCTTCGAACGAGCCGTTGCTCGGCGATTTTTGCAGGCCGGCCGCGACGGGTTCCGGGACGCTCACGATTGCGATGGTCATAGCGCGCTCCCCTGCCGCCTCCCGGTGGGACATGCGATGAGGTACCGGCCTTCCGACGGGAGGAAGGCCGGTACCAAGACTGCTTAAGCCGTTGCGGCGAGATCGGCGGCAGTCTTTCCGATTTGGCTCTCGTCCACGGCCTTCATGATGCCGTGCTCCATCAGCATGTCCTCGAGCTCGTCCATCGTGATCGGCGTCGGGATGATGCCCTTGCCGCCGTTGGCGTGGATCTTCTGCGCCAGCGAGCGGTAGTGGCCGGCCTGGACCGAGTCCGGCGCGTATTCCAGCACGGTCATTCGGCGCAGCTCGGCGTGCTGCACGATGTTGTCGCGCGGCACGAAGTAGATCAGCTGCGTGCCGAGCTTCTTGGCGAGTGCTTCCGCCAGCTCCAGCTCCTTGTCGGTCTGGCGCTCGTTGCAGACCAGGCCGCCCAGGCGCACGCCGCCGGAATTCGCGTACTTCAGAATGCCCTTCGAGATGTTGTTGGCGGCATACATCGCCATCATCTCGCCGGACATCACGATGTAGATCTCCTGCGCCTTGTTCTCGCGGATCGGCATCGCGAAGCCGCCGCAGACCACGTCGCCGAGCACGTCGTAGGACACGTAGTCGATGTCCTCATAGGCGCCGTTCTCTTCCAGGAAGTTGATCGAGGTGATGACGCCGCGGCCGGCGCAGCCGACGCCCGGCTCCGGACCGCCGGACTCGACGCAGCGGATGTCGCGATAGCCGACCTTCATGACCTCCTCGATCTCGAGATCCTCGACGCTGCCGGCGGCGGCGGCCAGGCTGAGAATGGTGTCCTGCGCCTTGGCGTGCAGGATCAGACGGGTCGAATCCGCCTTGGGATCGCAGCCGACGATCAGGATCCGATGACCCATCTCGGCGAGCGCCGCGAGCGTGTTCTGCGACGTCGTCGATTTGCCGATGCCGCCTTTGCCGTAGAATGCGATTTGTCGCAGTGATGACATTCTGCTCTCCATCAACCGATTGCCTATGTCGCGCCCGCGCTGTTCGCGAGGCGTGACCGCGTCCTCTCTGTGTCCGAACCGGCAGACGGGTTGTTGGGAAGGAGAGCATCGCTCGTCCGAAGCGTCGGCGTGCACTCAGCCCTCAACCATTGCCTGCGCCCAGTTTTGCAACGGCTGTGCCAGCACGCGCACGGCGTCAAAAACAGTCATGATTTAAAGGAGATGCGGAGCATTCCGTGCGCGATGGCGGGTTGTTGCAAACCCGACATCGGAATGCTTCGCAAGATGCGACGACGCGCGGTGCTGTCCGAAACGACACAACGGCGGCGGCTTTTCAGCCGCGCGGCGCCCGGAACGAGATTTGCTAGGTCCTCTCCGCAGCCCTGCGGCACAGACGCTGACAACGTTGAGGAGGATGCAATGCAGATCGGAGTGGAGACGGCCAAGGCCGTGGACCAGCGGCGCGTGTTCGTGATCGACGACGACGAGATCACGCGCGCGGCCCTGCAGTTCATGTTGCACGACGAGATCGAGACACATGAATTGGCGACTCCCGAGGAGGCGTATGAGAAGGGCGTCGACTGGCTGGCGCCGAACGTGGTGCTGCTCGGGGTTTCCTTCCTGAAGCAACGCGGCCCCGAGCTCGTCCGCGAGATCCTGGCGAAGTTCAAGGGCGTGCGGATTCTGATCGTGACCGCCAAGGCGGACGAGGCGATCGCGATCGAGGGTCTCAAGGCCGGTGCGCATGGCGCCGTGGTCAAGCCGCTCACGATCGAGGCGGTGCGCAAGAAGGTCGACACCATTCTCGGCCGCGCCGGCGGCGCGCAGCTCGTCCAGCTCGGCGGCGCCTGACGTGACGACCGTCGTCTTCTACGAGAAGCCGGGCTGCGGCACCAACGCCCGGCAGAAGCTGATGCTGACGCGCGCCGGCCACGATGTCGTCGCCAGGAATCTCTTGACCGAGCCCTGGACCGGCGAGCGGCTGCGCGCATATTTCGCCGGGACTCCCGTCTGGGCCTGGTTCAATCCAGCCTCGCCGCGCGTGAAATCAGGAGAGATCGAGCCAGAGACGATCGAAGCCGTCGCGGCCATCGACCTGATGCTCGAGGATCCGCTGCTGATCCGCCGGCCATTGATCGAAGCCGGCGGCCAGTGCTGCGCCGGCTTCGATCGTGAACCCGTGATCTCGCTGCTTCGGCAGTACGACGATCTGGACGACGTCCAGGGCTGCACGCGTCCGGAGGCGTCGACACCTTGTCCGGAGCCGCGCTGAGCGGCTCCGGTCAGCACGTCAGCGTTTCAACACCATGACCAGGCGATCGACACGCTTGCCCTGCTTGAAGTGGGATTCGACGATCTCGTCGATATCCTCAGCGGTGGTCGGCCGATACCAGACGCCGTCCGGATAGACCACCATCATCGGTCCGGCGCTGCAGAAGCCGAAGCAGCCGGCAGCGGTGACGCCGATGTCCGTCAACCGCTGCGCCTCGATGGTCTTGGTCAGCCGGTCCCACAGCGGCTGCACGCCGAGCGCGCCGCAGCTGCCGCGCGGATGTCCGGGCGGGCGCTGCGTCAGGCAGACGAAGGCGTGGTGTTTGTAGAGCTGCGGAATCTCGAACGCGTCATCCGCCTCGGCGACATCGGCATCGCTCATGACGCAGGCGCCTTGATGCCCTTGTCGGCGAGCAGGGTCGCGAGCTCACCGGCCTGGAACATCTCGCGGACGATGTCGCAGCCACCCACGAACTCGCCCTTCACGTAGAGCTGTGGAATGGTCGGCCAGTTGGAGAACTCCTTGATGCCTTCGCGAATGAAGGGATCGGCGAGCACGTTGACGCTCTCGTAGGCCACGTCGAGCTTGGCCAGGATCTGCGCCACCGCGGCGGAGAAGCCGCATTGCGGCGCGGCCGGCACGCCCTTCATGAACAGCACGACATCACTGCCGTCGATCAGCTTCTGAATGCGTTCGGATGTCGACATGGACTGGATCCTTTCCCTGAATGCGACCGATCAGCCGGGCCGCAACGATCACTTCGGCAATGACGT
Source organism: Bradyrhizobium sp. HKCCYLRH2060 (assembly GCF_051168135.1). Lineage (NCBI taxonomy): Bacteria > Pseudomonadati > Pseudomonadota > Alphaproteobacteria > Hyphomicrobiales > Nitrobacteraceae > Bradyrhizobium > Bradyrhizobium sp. HKCCYLRH2060. The sequence goes on along the minus strand of NZ_JBNPUK010000003.1, from coordinate 122,203 downwards.
TTCGAGCGCCAGCGCGTGCAGCACGCCGCCCATCTGGCCCTTGAGAGCCGAATAGACCATCTGATGCTGCTGCACCCGGCTCTTCCCAGCGAAGGCCTGTGAGGTGACGCGCGCCGAATAATGGTCGCCATCGCCTGCCAGATCCTCGATCACGACAACGGCATCCGGGAACGCCTCCTTGATCAGACGCTCGATATCCGTTGCTGCCATCGCCATCGCTGCTGCTCCGCTGGATTGATGACGGCATCATGCAAGCTCCGAACCAGTCATTTGCGCGCCGCAATCGCCGGCTCGCCGGCATCTGACGACGTGTCCACGCCAAATCGCGCAAGCGTCGCGTCGTGTTTGCGACATCGGCTGCGGGGCGGCGAGGAAGCGGCGTTCAAAATCCAACATCGGCCCGTTCTTCCACCCGCCTCGTGCCGGCTTCGACACTGCTGCGCCCGCGCGAAAACGGTCCGTGTCTTGCAGTGATTTGATCGAGGTCAATGCAGATGCTCGAACTCGTCAGCGAACCCGACACGATCAACTTCGGCGATCTGCCGCAAGAGATCGATGCCCTGTTGCAACAGGGCGTGGCGGCGTACCGCCGCGACCACGCGCAAGCGGATCGGCTGTTTCGCCAGGCGCTGGCGGCCGCTCCGCAGCAGCTTCCGACCTACTTCTGCCTATATAAGATTCACACCTATCAGGGCCATCTCGACGAGGCAGAGGCGGTCGCCGAGCTGGGCCTTGCCGAAGCGGCGCGCCAGGCCGGCTGGCCACGTGATTGGCGGCATTGGACGCCGCATGATCCGCTGCCGGACGGCGCCGGCCGCTTCGCGCTCTACACGCTGAAGGCCCTCGCCTTCATCCATCTGCGCAAGACTGATTCCGAGGGTGCAGCCGAAATGCTCGCGGCGCTGCGGCGACTCGATCCCACCGGCGCCGTCGGATGGCCGGTCGTCGCCGCGCTGGCCGAGGGGCTCGGTCCGGAATGAGGCGACGCCATGCACGAGCGAAGCGAAACATGACTCGAATTGCAACGACCATCCCCCGGTGCGAACCAGGATCATGAGAGGAACCAACGCATGATGACCATGCACGCCCCGCCCCCTCCTTCCCCGGCGCAGACCGCCGTAGCGACCGGCTCCCAGAGTGCAGCCGAGAGCGTGATTGCGGCGTTGCGAACGGTCTATGACCCGGAGATTCCGGTGAACGTCTACGATCTCGGGCTGGTCTATCGGATCGCGCACGAGGGCGGCGGCGCCGTCGAGATCGACATGACCCTGACGGCGCCCGGCTGCCCGGTCGCGAGCGAGATCGTTCGCATGGTGGAGGACGCCGTGCAGGCCGTCGACGGCGTCGCATCGGTGAAAGTCACGCTCGTGTTCGAGCCGCCCTGGGACAAGTCGCGCATGTCCGAAGAGACCGCGCTGGAGCTGGGTTTGTTGTAACGCGCGCCAACCGCGCAACGGAAGCAGGAGCATCACATGCCTACGGAGAGCACGATCAAGCTGACCGCCAGCGACGGCCATACCTTTCAGGCGTTTCGTGCCGATCCCACCGACGCGCCGAAGGGGGCGATCGTCGTCCTGCCGGACGGCGCTGACGCTGCCGGCAGGCTACGCAAGATCGCCGATGCCTTTGCGGCCAGCGGATATGTCGTGATTGCGCCGGAGCTGTCACCTCCGGCGGCGATCGAATCGACGGTGGAGGGCGAGCCGGCCAAGTCCGTGCCGGATCCGGCAACGCCGCTGCTCGCCGAAGTCCAGTCGACCGTCGACAGCGTCAAGGACTGCGGCAAGGTGGCGGTAGTCGGCTTCGGCGCCGGCGGCGGTCTGGCCTATGACGCGGCCAACCGCGTCTCCGGCGTGGCCTGCGCGGTGAGCTACTACGCGACAGGTGTCGTCAATGCGGCCGGCGCCAAGCGCAAGATTCCGACCCTGCTCCATTTCGGCGAGGCCGACATCGTCGTGCCGTTCGCGGAGGTGACCATGTTCCGCGCCTATCATCCCGAGGTCAGCGCATTCTCCTATCCGAATGCCGCGCATGCGTTCGACGGCAACGGCGAGACCTATGATGAATCTGCAGCCGCGCTGGCACATGAGCGGACACTGGCGTGGATCTCGCAATACGTCGTCGGCCAGCCGCCGATCACGCTGAAGAATGCCGGCGCCTACGCGCTCGCCAAGACCGACAAGAAAAAGAAGAAGAAGGCCGACGACGACATGGGACCGCCGACCGATTGAGAATCCGATGGAGTGAGAGCGTCGCGATGCTGCCGACCACCATCCTGATCGACGAGCGGCCACGTTGCGTGGTGCGCCCCAACGACACCAAGGATCTCAACCGCTTCATCCGCAACGGCAAGCCTTTTCTGCTCGCCGAGCATCCGGACGGCAAGATCACCCACCGCAACGCCAGCGGCACCGAGCTGGTCCAATGGCAGAACGCGCTGGCGCTGCACCGCGCCTGGGGCGGCGACGACGAGAATTTCTTCGGCGTGCCGTTGTATTAGTTGGGTACTAGTTGTGGTCCGATGGACTACAAGAACCTTCGGATCACCTACAAGCTCGCTGCGCGATACAGCGCCCTCTCCCCTTGTGGGAGAGGGCATGCAGGACAGCGCAGCAGACTCAGTTGGGTGAGGGGTCTCTCTCGCCGGGCGCCACCTCGCAGAGAGCCCCCTCACCCGACCAAATATGTGGAGAGGCCGGCGATGCCCTCTCCCACAAGGAGAGAGGGCCCATTCTTGAGCACCGCGGCTTACCTCTCAGCTCACGGTCGCGCGGCCCGCGCGTCGTGCGGATTGCCGGCCTGGTTGCGCATCCAGTCGGCAAGCTTGGTCATCGCGGCGTCGACATCCTGGCGGGCCTCGATGTCGCTGACGGTCTCCTCGAGCGCGCCGCGCATGCAGAGCAGCCAGGCGTCGCGCTCGGCATTGCCGATGGGAAAGCCCATATGGCGCTGACGCAGCCGCGGATGCCCCTTCTCAGGTGAATACAGCTTCGGGCCGCCGAGCCATTCCGAGAGGTATCGCTTCAGGATGTGCTTGATCGGCCCAAGATTGGTGCCGTGCATGTCGCGGATGGCCCTCGCCTCGGGCAGAGTATCCATCCGGTGGTAGAACGACTCGACCAGACGATCGACCACGACGGCGCCGCCAATTCGTTCATAGGGCGTGACGACCGGTCCCGCTTCTGAAGTCCCGGTCTCTGAAGTCCCAGCATCCGCCATCGGTCGTTCCTGTCTCTACTCGTCCAAGCTCGGCTGCAGGATGACCTCAGCCGGCGCCCCCGGGCCCTGCTGGTCCACGAGCTCCAGCGCATCGACACGCGACAAACCGCCGCCACTGTCCATCAGCACGATAGCGTCCTTCGGCATGCTGGCAAGAGCCTCGATCAGCTTGGCGACAGTCACGGTCCCTCCCGCTCACGCAGCGTCGTGCGCGGCCACAGGCGCGCCGGTCTCGTCGAAATTCAGCGTCACCGGATCCTCGTCGAGCATCACGATCTCGGCCCGGCTCAGCGCCCCATTGGCATGGTAGCTGTAGCAGTGCGTGAGCTCGATCTCGCCATAGACGATCTTTTCGAACCCGGTCAGTACGCCTTCGGCATCGAAATAGCCGCGGATGAACGTGTTCCGGTTCGAGAGCTGCTCAGGCGCGATCGCAGTCACCAGCCGCAGCGGCAGCTTGACGCCGGTGTAGGAGACGAAGAATCGACACGCCTGTCCCGCATCCGCGCTCATGCTGCCGCTCGCATCGAAGGTCACACCGCCGCCGTCACGAGACGGCTGCGGTCTTCAGGGCCTCAATCTGGTCACGGTCGACCTTGAACACACCGCGGCCGCCGGCAAAGGTCTGATAGGCCTTCATGCCGATCGCAGCACTCAACTTGTCGAACCATTGCTGCGGCGTCAGGTCCCCGGGGCGCTCGCTGATCTCGGCGACAGTGCCGTCATTGGCGAAGCGGACATGCAGCGTCAAATTGTCCATGGTATCCTCCTCTTACAGGCCTGAACCGAAGCCGAGCAGCTCGATCTTGACGTTCTCGGTGCCAAGGATGGTCGCCTGGCAGGCGAGGCGCGACTTCGAGCCGACGCCGACGATGGTGTCGAGCTTCTCGTTCTCGAGCTTCGTCACCTTCGACACGCCCTTGCGTCCCTCCTGCAGGAAGATGTGGCAGGAGCCGCACTTTGCCTGGCCCTCGCATTTGTGCTGGATCTCGACCTCAGCGCCGAGCAGCGCTGCCAGAATGGTGGTGCCCTCGCCCACCTCGATCGTCTTGCCGGAGGGCATGACCGTCAGAGTTGCCATTGAATGTCTCCTTTGCTGGGTTGAGTTCAACTGGTGTCAGTAGATCGCGGCGCCCGCCCCGACATTGACCGAGGCGTCCTTCATCGTCGCAACGATGAAGGCGATCTGGTCCGTGGTGAGATGGACGTGGAACGGCAGGGCCACCACACGATCGGCCACCTTCTCCGTCACGAGATAATCGCCACGGCGATAACCCATGTCGAAATAGTGTCGCTGCAGATGCAGAGGATTCGAATAGGCCACCGCCTCGACCTGCTCGACCCTGAGATCCTCGACGATCGAGTCCCGGCTCGACTTCGAGAACCGGGTGCCGAGATGGACCTGGTAGAGGAACCAGTTCACCTCGGTGACATCTGGACCGACATAGGGATCCTTGATGCCCTCGAACGACTGCACCTCGCTGTAATAGATCTGCTCGATCAGCTTGCGCCGCTCGAGGATCTCGTCGATCCGCCTCAGCTGCGCCAGCCCGAGCGCGGCGGTCACGTCGCTCATCACGGCCTGGTGCGACGCGCTGCTGCTGACCACGACCGATGCGCGCTCGTCGAGCCGGTGCGACCGGTGCCGACGCACGGCCACCGCGATGTCGACGTCGTCGGTGACGACCATGCCGCCCTCGCCGCAGGTCAGCGCGAAGGGCTGCGAGAAGTCGAACACCGCGGCCGTACCGAATGTGCCGACCAGCGCCCCCTTGTATCTCGAGCCGATGGCCTCGGTCGAATCCTCGATGACAGGCAGTTCGTGGCCTTTCGCGATCGCCTGCAGCTCAGACCATTTGGCCGGGTGGCCGTTGGTGTTGCCGGCCAGGATCGCCTTGGTGTGCGCCGTGATGCGCGCCTCGATCTTGCTCGGGGCCAGCGTGCCCGAATAGTAGTCGATATCGGCAAACACCGGCTTGGCGCCGGCGATGCTGATCGCATGCGCGATCTCGCGGAACGAATACGACGACGCGATCACCTCGTCGCCGGGCCCGATCCCCATCGCCTTCAGAATCAGCAGCAGACCGAGCGTTCCGCTCGGGACGGCGATGGCATATTTGCGCCCGAGATAGGCGGCGAACGTTGCCTCGAACTCCTCCACCAGCGGACCGCAGGACAGCCGCGGCGAGCGAAGCGTCGCCTCGACCGCCGCGATCTCCGCCGTCGTGATGTCGGGATCGGACAGCGGGATGAAGTCGGAGCCAACCGGCGTAAGTTCGGTCTCGTCCTGCTCCTGTCGATCCGCATCGTGCACCAGAACGGGATTGATCATGATCAGCTCCGCCTGGCGAGGATCAGGCCGGTGGCCTTCGCCGGATCGTCGGTGACCCCAGCGCAATGTTCGCTGGCGTCGAGCAGATGCAGATCGAACGCCGGATAGCTGCGGAACGGCGCCTCGGTCACGTCGGAGGCATCACACCGCGTCAGCGCCAGCTTGGGAAACCGACGGCGCAGTTCGCCGAACGCCGCGCTGCCGGCATCTGGTCCGGTGAGGACCTGCTCGATCTCATTCAGTTCCTGCTCGGCAAGAGCCATGTCACCCGTCCTCTTTGCTACTGCCAGAATATCCGCTCGGGATCGGCGTTCAGTTCGTCAACCGCCGCGGTCAACCGCCGGTGCACGCTGTGCAGTTCCCAAATCCCCCGACCGTGATCTCTCCAGAACAGCTTCCACATTGCGTTCGCGGCGTCATGACGCAGCAGCGCGACGTCGATCACCCCGCCGTCCTTGTCGATGTTGCGCGAGCAGCACGGACTCTGGACGTGATAGCCCTCAGTCGCCGGCGACACCGTCGGCTCGACGTAGCGATAGCGCTTGCGCGACTTCAGCGCGCGTTCGATCCGCTTGCGATCCAGTTCGTTGGGATGCGCAGGCAGGACGACGCTGGGCTCGAGCGCGGCTGCGATCATGGCAGAACATCTCCCTAGACCGGGACGATCTCCTCTTCGAGACAGCCCACGACGAGCTGCTCGCCGAACTCGACGAGATAGATCGGCATGTTCGCCTCGGTGTGAGTGCCGACCTGGACGATCTCGCCCATGTCGCCGACGCCGACCAGCTTCGCCTCGGCCGGCGCGTTCGGAAACGAGCCGTCGTTGACCAGATCGATCAGCGCCTTCACCCGCTGACCCCATTGATATTTCGGCAGGCGTGGCTCGATCATGACTTGTATGCTCCCGGCAGCGGCAGCTCGTCCTCGGCCTCCCCGCGGGGAACGGTGGCCTCGAGCTCCTTGCGCTTCATGCCGACGCGGTTTCCGCTCTCGAGAAACTCGACGCCGTAGATGTAGAACTGCTGCAGGAAGGTTCCGATCGAGACGACGTAGCCGACCTCGCCCTTCTTCGCGAGGATCTCGCCGATCTCCTTGCCTGCATAGGTGCCGTCGTTGCGGATCGTACGCTTGGCCTTGACCTTCTCGCCGAACGCGAAATACGGCGGCGCGGACAGCTCCACGACCTCGCTGTCACGAACGATGTTGCTCATGCCGGTTTCTCCATCGCAGCTCCGGAACGATTGTCGAGCCGGCCGCGCGCCATCTCCTGCACCAGCGGATCCTCGTCGCGCGCCAACTCGCCGAGCTCGCTGAGCGCGATCCGGCTCGCAACCTCGTGACGCACCCGCCAATCGGCGTCCTTGCGCATCGCGGTGAGGAGATCAGGCACGAGGCGCTCGGCGATCTCGAGCCGTACCCGTGGATCGGGGTCGCTGATCATGCCGAGCAGCCAGTCGCTCGGGATGCGCCGCGCGACGACGCGGCGGACCTCGGCCTCCGGGTCCCCCATCATGCGGCCGAGCACAGACGGCACGATGCGGCGCGCCACGACGAGGCGGACGTAATAGTCGTCGTCCATCATCATCGGCATCAGGTCTTCCGGATCGAGCACGGTCGCGATCCGAATGCGGACCTCGCGATGCGGATCATGGCGCAGCCGCAGCACCAGCCGCTTCGGCAGCCGCCGCGCGGCGTTCCAGCGCACCGTCTCCTCGGGATCATCGAGCAGCGGCGGCAGAAAGAACGGGCTGGCATGCTTCGCCGCGATCGCACGAACCTCGAAGTGCGGATGCTTGACGTAGCCGTTGGCGAGCGCCGGATTCCAATTGAAGAAGCGGTCGATGCGACGGGCGTAGCGATCGTGCACGCAGGCGTGCCGAAGGCGACATCCGCCGGATGCGTTGAGCGGCGCGTGTTCGCAGCCCGCGCAACTGATCTCGTTGCCCTGCCAGTCGATGGCCTCGTCGATGTCGTCATTCATCGTCGAGCTCCACCCGGTCGACCACCTCGAGCAGGACGCGTGCGCCGATCTTGTCGCTGGGATCGAGCTCGAGCAGCTTCTGCACCGCAAGCCGTCCCTCGACGAGATTGCCGAGGCGCATCTGCAAATAGGCGTATCCCTTCAAGGTGAACATGAAGAAGCGCGGCAGCATGTTGTCATAGCTGCCGAACTCGGCATGACCGGCGCGAACGTCGCGCCAGTGCGGTGGCAAGCGGTTTTCGACGGCCGCCTTGGCGAGGCACCGCTTGGCGATCCGCAGCGCGTCAGCGAGCCGTCCCTTGTAGAAATAGAAGCGGTAGAAGCCGATCAGGACCGCCGCATGCCCAGGCGCCAGCGCGTCCGCCTCCTTCAGATGCGTCTCCGCAACCTCGTCGAGATGATAGCTCTGGCCCGCCTGCCACAGATGATACTCGGCTTCCTCCGGCAGGCCGCCGCCGAGCAGCGCGTCGGCGAGCAGCGCGTCCTCGATGGCAGTCTGAGAGCTGGGCCGGGCATCGGTGGGCATGGCGAGCTGTCCTAGTGCTCCAGCGCCTTCAAGGCATGGGTCGAGCACGAGACCTGTTTCGGATCGTGAAACACGAGGCCGGTCTGCGTCGCGGTATCCGCGAAGTCGATGGTGACGCCGTCCAGCAGCAGCCGGCTCTCTGCCGGCAGGAACAGCCTGACGCCGTCTCGCTCGACCACCGCATCGCCGGGCTGGGGTGCGGCGAGGACGCTGATGTCGGCGGCGAGCCCGGAGCAGCCGCCGGGAGAGACGGCGAGCCGGAAGCCGGAACCCGCAGTGCCGTCGGCCCGCAACATCATGCGCATGAATTTCTGCGCGGCCGGCGTGAGCGTGAAGTTCATCTCGGTCTCCCTCAAGCCGGCGGCTGGTAGCGCGGGAACGAATTGTCGATCACGCAGGTGTTGTCGACCGGGCAGACCGCCGCGCATTGCGGCTCGTCGAAATGGCCGATGCACTCGGTGCACTTCTTCGGATCGATCACGAAGGTGCCGTTCTTCTCCGAGATCGCCACGTTCGGACATTCGGGTTCGCAGGCCGAGCAGCTCGTGCACTGCGAGGCAATGATCTTCAAGGTCATCAAAGGCTCCTGTCGAAGGGACCCGGCGGCGGGATCGCGCCGCCGGGGTCTGATGTCACGCCGCCGAGATCAGGGCGCCCTGGCGAATTTCGGCGTCGCCGCGCACGACGTGCTGGATCTCGCCGCTGTTCACCTTGTCGAGATAGCTCTTGAACCAGGCGATCGCGGACTTCTCGATGAACTCGTGCGCGAACTGGTCGACCGGCTCGATGCCCGCCGCCTGCAGGTCGCTCTTCGGGCAGCCGCCGATCTTGGCCACGAACACCGCATGGCAGTCGTTGATGGCGCGGATGACGGTCTCCAGGCTGTCCTCGTCGCCATAGCCGCCCTGGCAGTACAGGTCGACGCGGCGGTGACCAACGAACTTGGCACCGGCCGTGGAGAGCTCGTAGACCTGGAACTCCTTGGCGTGACCGAAATGCTCGTTGATCAGGCCCGAGCCCTTGGTCGCGACCGCGATCAAGAGCTTGATGTCGCTCGACTGGCCGGCGAGCGAGGCGAGCTCTTCCTGCTTCGCCACGACCTTGGCGACGCGCTCGCTCTCGACCGCCTCCTGATAGGCCTTGCGGCTGTCGATGTCGTAATTCACCTCCATCGCCATGATCTTGTCGGTGGTGAACTCGGCCGAGCGATCCTCGCCGAGCAGGCCCACGGCGTCGGCGCGGCACTGGCGGCAATGCCGCATCATGTTCATCTCGCCTTCGCACTCGTCCTGCAGCGCCTTCAGCTCCTGCGCCGTCGGGCCGCGCTGGCCGGTCAGGCCGAACACCGTGCCGTGCTCCGGCGACGAGATCAGCGGCATGATGTTGTGCAGGAACGCGCCGCGCGATTTCACCGCCTTGTTGACCTCGACGAGGTGCTTGTCGTTGACGCCCGGGATCATCACCGAGTTGACCTTGCAGAGGATGCCGCGCTCGGTGAGCATCTCCAGGCCCTGCAGCTGGCGATCGGTGAGCAGCTTGGCCGCCTCGACGCCGGTGTAGCGCTTGTGCTTCCAGAACACCCAGGGATAGATCTTGGCGCCAATTTCAGGGTCGACCATGTTGATCGTGATCGTGACATGATCGACGTTGAATCCGGCGATGGTGTCGACATGGTCGGGCAGCGCGAGGCCGTTGGTCGACAGGCAGAGCTTGATGTCCGGGGCGGTCCGGGCGATCAGCTCGAAGGTCTTGAACGTCTTCTCCGGATTGGCGAGCGGATCGCCGGGACCGGCGATCCCGAGCACGGTCATCTGCGGAATGGTCGAGGCGACGGCGAGCACCTTCTTGGCGGCCTGCTCCGGCGACAGCTTCTCGCTGACCACGCCCGGACGCGACTCGTTGGCGCAGTCATATTTGCGGTTGCAGTAGTTGCACTGGATGTTGCAGGCGGGCGCGACGGCGACATGCATGCGCGCGTAGTGATGATGCGCCTCCTCGCTGTAGCAGGGATGGTTCTTCACCTTCTCCCAGATCTCCGGCGGAAGGTCGTTCTCGCCTGCGCCCGAGCCGCAGCTCGCCTTGCCGCTGCCGCCCGAGGTGCCGCAACCCTTGTGTTCCGCGATGGTCTGCATCACCGAGCTCAGCTTGTCGCCGTCCGGTATCGTCGCCTGTTCGTGCTGCACTGACGCGTCCATGTCCGCTCCTTACGTTGCTGGCGAGCCGCAAACCGCCTTGACGATGGTTCAGCAACTCGCGTGCCACGCCGCGGAAGCGGTCATTTCGCCGGACTATCAACGTGTTAGTGAGATGATTGCGCCTGTCGCCTTGCCAACATGCGAGAGGCTCGCGATCGCGCGGATGTTAGAAACGTTACAGACTCGGCCAAGGCCTCAAGCCGAATAGCAAGACAGCGCGGCATGCGACCGCGCTGTCCGATCCGATCGATTGGTTGTATTCAGCCGCCGATGATGATCTCGGTGGCGCGGACCAGCGGAATCGCGATCGGCGTCAACCGCTCGGCAATGAAGAACTTCAGCTCGTTCTTCGACAATGAGTCGGGCTCGACCAGGACGTAATGCTCGGCGCCGGAGCGCTTGATCACCTGGCGACCATAGGTGCGCAGCAGCTGGTCGTTGAAGCGGCAGCCGATGAACAGGAAGCTGCGGTCGGTGCGCCGGTCCTTGACCGTGTCGGGTATCGGCGTCTGGATGTCGATGTCGGTCAAGACCTCGACATAGTCGGCATCGGTGATCAGGAAGTTCTTGGCCGGCGTGATCCCGCCATGCGGCTTGTAGAGCAGCGTGGTCCAGCTTGCAGCCTTCTCGCGATCGCTCTCGGCGCCCGCGGCGTCATAGAAGCGATACCAGCGGTCCTCGCCGATGCCGGCACGGGTGATGCCCTGCACCTCGCCCCAGTCAGTACGTCCAGCCAGCGCCGTCCGCATGGCGCCGTCATACCAGCTGTCGACGATCATCGGCAGCGGCAGCGATGCCAGATGCTGCTGCAGCGGTGTCGGCGCGACCGGCGCGGCAAAGGCTTCAGCCATCAGCGCCGTCACCGTCGAGCGGTGGCGCGTGCTCTCGATGTGCTGGGCTGAAGCCCACGCATTGCCCTTGGCGCGGCGCGGCAGCGCCACCTTGGTGCCGAAGAACGCGGCCAGCGCTTCAGGATTCATCGGCACGTCGGCGCCGGACTGCTCCGACACGGCGGGACCGAGGAACGGGACGACCTTGCCGGCCTTCAGTCCGGCGACAACGTCCTTGAGCAGGGCCTCGGCATCGGCCTGCTTGACGATGTCGATATGAGGAAGCGGCGCGTTCATTACTCGTCCCCTTCGCCACCGCGCTTGCGCGCATTGATCGTGATCGGCAGCCGCGTGTCGGCGGCCATCTGCGGCAAATCCAGCACCCAGCCATTGGCGATGCGGATCCAGCCGCCCCACAAGGACTCGTGCTCGGACTCGACGATGGGCTCCTCGAGGTCCTTTTTGGGGACGTAGATCGACAGGCCCGTTTCCGGCGAGCGGCGGATCATGACTTTCATTGCGTGAGCTCCGTGGATCGAAGGGGGTCCGCCGATTGCGGAGGATGATGCTGCAGCCAGTCCGGCGAGGTCTCGCGCAACCTGGCGACGATATCGGGCAGAACCTGCAGCACGCGCTCGATGTCCTCGGTCGACGTGTCGCGCGACAAGGAAAAGCGGACGGCGCCGCGCAGCAGATCGGCCGGAACGTTCATCGCGCGCAGCACATGCGACGGCTCCATCGAGCCGGACGCGCAGGCGGAGCCGAGCGAAGCCGCGATGCCGGCCTGGTTCAGGCGCATCACGATCGGCTCGCCTTCCAGATGCTGGAAGGCGATGTTGGAGGTGTTCGGCAGGCGATGGTCCGGATCGCCGAGCACGGCGCAATGGCCGACGCTCTGGATGATGTCCTGCTCCAGCCGGTCGCGCAGACTGCGCACCCGGCCCTGCTCATCGGCCAGATGTCGGCCAGCGAGCTCGGCCGCCTTGCCGAGCCCGACGATCGCGGGCACGTTCTCGGTGCCGCCACGTCGCCGGCGCTCCTGCGGGCCGCCGCGCAGAAGCGGCACGAACGGCGTGCCCTTTCTGACATACAGCGCACCGATGCCCTTGGGACCGTGCAGCTTGTGGCCCGACAGCGACAACAGGTCGATATCGGCGCTCTTCAGATCGATCGCGATCTTGCCGACCGCCTGCACGGCGTCGGTGTGGAATAGCGCGCCGGCCTCATGCGCGAGCTTGGCCAGCTCGGAAACCGGAAACAGCGTGCCGGTCTCGTTGTTTGCCCACATCACCGAGGCGATCGCCGTGCGCGGCCCAAGCGCGCGCCGATAAGCCTCCAGATCGAGGCGGCCGGCGGCATCGACGCCGATCAGATGCACCGCGACGCCCCGCTTGTCCCTGAGGTATTCGACGAGCGACAGGATCGCGGGATGCTCCACCGCCGTCGTGACGATCTCGTTCCGGCCCTCCTGCGCGTCGAGCGCCGACAGGATCGCGGCATTGTCGGATTCCGTCCCGCCCGAGGTGAAGACGATCTCGTGGTCGAAAGCGGCGCCGAGCAGCGCCTGCAGGCTCTTGCGCGCCTGCCTCACGGCCCCGGCGACCTCGCTGCCGAACGCATGCGAGGACGACGCATTGCCGAACTGGTCCGTGAAGAACGGCAACATCGCGGCGACGACCTCGGGATCCGCGCGGGTCGTCGCGTTGTTGTCGAGATAGACCGGACGCAAGACCGCTCCTTAATGCCGCGCCTTGGCTGCGCCGGCCACCGGAACGAGGCGAACGAACTCGCCGAGCTTTTCGATCATGCGCGCCTGGATGCCTTCGAGCGTCGCGCTGGCGAGCTTGCAAAAAATGCAGGCGCCGGCGAGCTTGACCATGATCTTGTTGCCGTCGATCTCGACGAGTTCGCAATCGCCGCCGTCGCGCTTGAGATTCGGACGGACCTCCTCGATCACGGCCCGGATGATCCGCTCGCGCTCGCTCATCTGCGACGGCGCTTCGACGATGCCCTGGGATTCGACCAGCATGGTTTCACTTCTCGCGTTTTGAATGATCGAGCGAAAGATCAGGCGAACGACTTGCCGCAGCCGCAGCTCGACTTGGCATTCGGATTCTCGAAGGTGAAGCCGGACCCCTCCAGCGCGATGACGAAATCGATCGTCGTGCCCTCGAGATATTCGAGGCTCTTGTGATCGACGAGCACGCGCACGCCCTCGCGCTCGATCACGGTGTCCTCCGGCTCGCTGCCGCTGACGAGACCCATGTTGTACTTGAGCCCGGCGCAGCCGCCGGCTTCGACCATGATCCTGAGGCCGTCGACCGGCTTGTCGGAGGTCGTGATCGCGTTGCGAACCGCATTGATGGCGCTGTCGGTCAGGTTGATCATCATCGTCTCGCCCTTTCCCATTCGGCTGTTGCGAATGGGATTGGCAAGTCCCGTGCCATGCAACAATCGCCTGAAAGACCTCATGTTTTCATGCCGTCGCTGTGGCGTTTCCGACGCGTGTCGGGTTTCCGACACGGATGACCGACGCCGGGCCACGGACCAGCCGAAGGAATGTCGCGGCGGAAACCCGACAATGCCCGGAGGTCGCGGGCGAAAGACCAAGTGAATCAAGGCGCAGCACACATCGGCAGACAATTTGCATTCCAGCCCTTTTCGACCGCGCCGTGCGGCGAACGGCTGACCAGGACATGCGAGAGAATTGCTGATGACGACATTGGAGAAGACGGTTGCAATCGAGACCACCGCGCTCGCGCAGCTCGACAAGGAAGGACGGCTGTTGAACGCCGTACTCAAGGCGCCGACCACCAAGCCGGGGCGGTTCGGCTTCCGCGGCGACATCGCGCTGAAATTCCAGACCCAGGTTGCGGACGAGAAGCGCCCGCCGGACTTCTCGATCGAGCAGGTGCTGACGATCGTCAACGACGGCGAGGCGACGATTCCGGTGCTCGTCGGCTACATCCACTCGCTGGCTTATCTGGAGACCGCGGTCGAGGTGCTCAAGGGCCTGCTGACGCCGGACGGCAGCTACTTCATGTTCTGCAACAACATCGATCTGCTGGCGAAGTACCGCATCAAGATGGGCGACGTCACGTTCTATGTGCTGCCCTGCGACGAATCCACCGTCTGGAAGGAGATGATGGATCTCCTCGGAATCGACAAGAACGACATCAAGAAGCTCGATACCGCCGGCAAGCTCGACTACGTGCTCGATGCCGCCAAGAAGTTCAGCGAGAGCTATGAAGTCATCGCCTATGCAGATGCGCTGGCCAGGATGGAGCCGGTGAAGAACCGTAACGAGAACCGGCCGGTCTGACTCTCGTTCCTTCACGCGCAAGCTGAAGTCCCGGCGCTCGCGCCGGGACTTCGTGTGAGAGCTCAGCCTTCTTCACACTGAAGACCCGTCTCTTCAGCCTCCTCGTCATCCTCGACCAGGGTCACGCCGGTCACGCAGATGTCGCCGTCGAGGACACTCAGCGCGACCGGCGTCAGGCTCTCGCCCTTGCACGGGCCGTCGACGCAGAGTCCGGTGCCGATCTCGAACAGCGAGCCGTGCTTGCCGCACAGGATGCGCAGGCCGTTGCCGTCCAGGAACTGGTTGCGTTCCCAGTCGAGATTGACCTTGTCGTGCGGGCACATGTTCAGATAGCCGAACACCTGCTTGCCCCAGCGGATGACGAAGATCGGCCACGGACGATGGCTGCCGTCCTCGGCCACGATCATGAGCTGAAAGCCCATGGCGCGGCGGCTCGGAATGTCGTTGAAGCTGCAGATGGCGTAGGCGACGTCGGTCGTCATGTCAGGCCTCATCGATGTCTGGCGCATGTCCGACATTGCCGCTCTCGGCCCAGCGAGAGCGGCGGTCGGCTCGCTGAAGGACCACGTTGCAAGATTCGCGCAACTCCGCCTGTTCGCCTCGCCTTCTTCGCCGCTGCGGGAGACTGGCACAGAACTTGAAAATTTCTCCTGCAAACGCGGCTTTGTAAGGAGATCGACATGAACGTGGCACTGGAATTCGTCGAGAGCTCGCTCGACGACATCAAGGCGGCGCTGGCTGGCGGCACGCTGACGGTCTACTCAGTGGCACGCCCGATCACTGCAGACAAGGCCGTCGACCGCAGCGGCGTGCTCGCAACCTTCACGTTCGGCTCGCCCGCCTTCGGCCCCGCGGCGGACGGCCTCGAGCAGCCGAACTTCGTTGCGGCATCGGTACCGGCGGCCACCGTCGGCACGCCTGGCTTCGCGCGGGCGCGCAAGGCGGACGGCACCACTGTCGCCGATTTCTCCGCCGGCCCAGGCGAGCGCGAGATCAAGTTCACCGAAATATCATGCTCGCCCGGCGCGCCGGTCACGGTCGCGACCTTCAAGATCATCGCCGAAGGCGGCTGGCCGGAGCGTCCGGAATACTACGACACGCATCCGCGCCCGGGCTATCCGATGCCGAAGACGCTCTGACGCGCCACGTGCAATCATCGGATCGGCATCTCTGTTGGATCAACGACATCGCGAGCGCATCCATGAACACGGACACCTCTGACGCCCTGGTCAGCTCGGAATGGCTGGCACAACATCTGTCTGACCCTGCCATCAAGATCCTCGACTGCACCTGGCACCATCCGAGCACCAACCTGGACGGTCGTACGCAATATCGCGGCCGGCACCTGCCGGGCTCGGTGCATTTCGACATCGACCAGATCGCCGACAAGTCGAGCCCGCTGCCGCACATGCTGCCGTCATCGGAGGATTTTGCCCACAAGGTCGGGCTGCTCGGCATCAGAAATGCCGACCGGGTCATCGTCTATGACCGTCACTATGGCGGCTCGGCCGCGGGCCGTGTGTGGTGGATGTTCCGCGTCTTCGGCCACGACAACGTCGCCCTGCTCGACGGCGGCTTCGGCAAATGGACCAAGGAGAAGAAGCCGGCGGAGATGACGCCTGTGCGCCCCGTGCCGGCGAGCTTCAGCGCGAGCTTCAGGCCGGAGCTTGTGGCAACCTCGGACGCCGTGCAGAGCTTGCTGCACAGTGGCGGCGCGCAGTTGGTCGACGCCCGTGGGCCGGGCAAGTTCGACGGCACCCAGGCGGACGTGTTCACGTTCAAGCGCCAGGGCCACATTCCCGGCGCCGTCAATCTGCCCTGGGCGGATCTGGTCGACCCCGACACCGGCGAACTGCTGGCCTCCGATGCGCTCGGCGCCCGCTTCGCCGCCGCTGGCGTCGATCTGGCGAAGCCGATCGTCACCACCTGCGCCTCGGGCATCACGTCTTGCATGCTGGCGCTGGCGCTCTATCGCCTCGGTGTTCCGAACGCGGCCGTCCACGACGGCGCCTGGGCGGAATGGAGCCAGCTCGACGACACGCCGGCGGCGGCGTGACAAAGCGGACTTGGATGGCGGGAGCACGAGCATGGCAAAGACCCTGGTCAAGACGACGCAGGACGGCCGCAAGGTCGAGGTGATCGGGCTGGCAATCTGCCTCGAAGGCGAGCTCGAGGCGTTCGAGCTGGTCGAGGTGAAGCTGCATCCGAACCGGCGCAAGATCTGGGAGGCCGCGCCCGACGCCACCCACATGGCCGGCCGGATCACGCTGACGAAGGACGAGGCCGCGATCGTCGAGAGCGCGTTTGCCGCCGCCCAGGCCGAGATTCTCGCCAACCCCGCCGCAATCAACGAACGCTTCCGCATCGCCGCGATGTGGAAGGCCAGGGAACAGGGAATCGAGTAGGCGCCACATTCGGAGTGGTGCGCACCTCCCTCCGCCGTCATTCCGGGGCGCGCGCAGTGCGAGCCCTGAATCCATAGCAACGACCGGCTATGAGGCGCGAGATGTCCGTGGCGCCTGTCTGCGAAAACAAGAAACATTCGTGTCTATGGATTCCGGGCTGATCGCTGCGCGATGCCCCGGAATGACGCATGGATGAACTGTGCCGCCATGGATGCGGCAGGAAAGACTCGTAGGGTGGCAAAGCCGTCGGGCGACGCGAAGCGGCGTCCGATGGTGCGCCCACCATTGTCGTTCCGGATGCGCAGATGGACGGCGGGCTCGGCGCGTGAGACCGAATCCCCTATTGAGAGACCGCCCAGGCGCCTTTGCCCACCCTACGGACCAATGCCCGTCATCGCGAGCGCAGCGACGCGATCCAGGGCGGCGCGAGGACTCTGGATTACTTCGTCGCCTGCGGCGGCTCGCAATGACGCTGTGGCGCGCATCCGTTCCTGCTACTGAAAAATCCGGCCACGGTAGTGATAGCCGCCGCCGTCATCGACGTCGAACAGCTCGCCGATGTCCGGATGCTTGACCGGCTCGCCCGAGACGTCGGCGACCAGGTTCTGTTCGGGCACATAAGCGATGTAGCTGCTGTCGCCGCATTCGGCGAGCAGATAGTAGAACGGCTGCTCCCGATCGAGCCGCGTATCCATCGTGATCGCCCGCCAGCCCTCCTCCTCGGAGAACGACAGATCGACGTCGAACACGACACCGCGCAGGTCGTAGACGCGATGCCGGGTCACCTGGCCGATTGTGAACTTTGCTTCCATCCGCAGCATGACGGCACGCTCGACAGTCTCAGGCCGCCGGCGAATGGGTCTGGCAGTTGGTCGGGCAGACCCGGGCGCAGGCGCCGCAGCCGATGCAGGCGCCGGTGTCGTGCATGACCATGATCTTCTTCTCGACCTCGTCATCCTCGTCGTCGTCGAGCTCGACAAACTCGCCCTCGTCGTTGATGCCCTTCAGGGTCATGACCTCGCGGCCGCAGACCTTGTAGCAGCGCCCGCAGCCGATGCACTTGGCCGCATCGATCGCGACTAGGTAGTCCGGCCGCCAGTCGCGGCCGTCACGGGTTGAATTGGACATGGTGACGGGTCCTTGTACAGGCTCACGCGGCCTCGAGCTTCTTCAGCTCGGCCCGCTTCTTCTCCAGCTCGGCGAACGCCTCGTGGGCCTTCTGCGCCGTCGGCAGGATCTGGTCCCAGTTGATGGGCAGCTCCTCCGACAGATCATGCAGGTTCATCTTGGCATCCATAGCGCGCGCCGACAGCTTCTTGATCTCGGCCTTCAGGGTGTCCAGGTCGCTCATC
The DNA here is from genome assembly GCF_051168135.1 of Bradyrhizobium sp. HKCCYLRH2060. Lineage (NCBI taxonomy): Bacteria > Pseudomonadati > Pseudomonadota > Alphaproteobacteria > Hyphomicrobiales > Nitrobacteraceae > Bradyrhizobium > Bradyrhizobium sp. HKCCYLRH2060. The sequence continues at coordinate 104,041 of NZ_JBNPUK010000003.1, read as the reverse complement.
TCTCATCCTCACAGTTCAGTAATTCGCGACATCCTTGAACTTTTCGATCATCTCGACGCCGGCCTTGACGAACTTGTCGCCCTCGTCGGCCAGCTTGCCGAGATTGTCGAAGCCGAAGCGGTGTACGTCGCGCAGCTGCTTGTTGACCACGATCAGCCGGCCGCCGATCAGCACCATGCGGCCGAAGCCCTCGTGACTCATCTTCAGCATCGGCGAGATCATCACGCCGGTGGCCTTCTCGATCGACAGCGCGACCGCGTTGAAGAACAGCTCGAGCCGCCAGATCGTCTCCGGATCGGGATCGCCGATGATCGGCAAAGCGCGCCGCTTCTCCTTGTCCAGGATGTAGGGCTCGAGCAGATCGACATCCTTCTTGCCCTCCCAAGCCCCATGGGTGTCCTGGGCACGCCAGACCTTGATCAGCTCCTTGACAAAGGGCCGCTGCTCGGCGGGGACGGTTTCGACGGCTACCGCGGTATCGGACATGGTGGTTTCCTCATTCCTCGAAATCGAGCGCGCGTTCCTGGCCCTTCGCCAGCGCCTTGCGCAGCCACGGCGGCGGCGTCCCCTTCAGCACGGTCTGCAGCTTGCCCAGGAGATCGGTGATCTCCTCGGGCTGATTGACCTTCATCGGATGGATGTTGTTGGCGACGACGCGCGCTGCGCCGGAGCCTCCGATCGCGGCGACATAGAGGATGGCGCAATCCTTGATCGCCTCGATCTTCGGCGCCAGCTTGTCCTCGTTGCCGTCCTCCTTGAGATCGCCGTCGAACTCGACGCTCTCGACGAAACGGTAGCCCTCGGGATCGAGATCGTAGATCGCGATGTTCTTGGCCCAGCCGAAATGGGCATCGACGCGTTTCAGATCCTGGGTAGCGAATGCGACTTTCATGTCGTCGGTCCTTTCTCCTGAAGCGTCAATGCAGCGGCGCCACGACGGCGGAGTCCAGCGACACCGGCGGCGTATCCTTCCAGGGATCGAGCCAGGTATCGGGCGTCGGCTGATGGTTGTCCTCGCGATCGGCGATGATGAGATTGGCGAGTGCGAAGATCAGATCACGGGTGCCGCGATAGCCGACCGTCAGCAGATGCCCTGCCCCGAGCCGGTCGAACATCGGGAAGCCGATCCGGTAGAACGGGATCTTGAGCCGCGCGGCGGCTTGGCGACCATGCGAATGCGTGAGCATCAAACCGCAGCCGCGTTCCTTTGCCAGGTTTTCCAGATCCTCGAGATCACCGATCAGCACCTCCTCGCACGGCATCCGCTCGAGCACCGGCGACTGCGTGGTGGTGATGGCGACCGCGATCTCGGCCCCCATGTCGTGCAGCATGCTGGCGACGTCGAACAACAGATCCGGCTCGGCGCCGATCGCGAGCTTGCGGCCGCCGATGTGAAAATGCGCATCCAGCATGGCGTCGGCGAGCTGACCGCGCTGACGGCGATATTTCGCCGGAACCGGACGCCCCGAGATCTCGCTCAGGAAGGTCATGAACTCGTCGTTCGGCAGCAGTCCGCAGAGCCGCTCGAACAGCCGGTACGGCACGCCGGTCCTGGCCTGCATCGCCTCCGCCGCGCGCTTCATCTGGGCCCCGATCGCGATCGTCCAGGACGCGCTGCCCATGACCGCGATCTCCTCCAGCCCGATGCCGCCGATCGTCGTCGGCGTGAACTCGTCGGGGATGTGACCGTCGAGCGAGCCGCCGATATCCGGCAGGAACGACGGCTCCAGCCCGAAATCCTCGATGATGGTGCGCAGCTCCTCGATGTCCCCCGGCGTCAGATGACAGCCCGGCAGCACGTTGACCCGCGCTGGATCGCGCCTTGTCGACGTCGGCTTGTCGACGAGCACCTCGACCATCTTGGCGACGGTCTTGTCCCAGCCATCCTGGAACGCGTCCTTGAAATCCGGCGTGGAGACATAGACCAGCGGATAGTTCGCCAGCTCCTGATGCTTCTCGCGGATCAGCCTGATGTAGCCGTCGACGTCGTCGCCCTTGGTCTCCGTGACCCCGGTGGAACAGATGCCGATGATCTCCGGCTTTTGTCGCTTGTGGATGTTGAGGATCGCCTGCTCGACATTCTCGTAGCCGCCGAGCACGGTGGCGACCTCGCTCATCGCGGTCGTCTGCATCGGCACCGCTTCCTTGAAGTGGCGCACGAACAAGGTCAGGCCGAACGAAGTGCAGCCCTGCGAGCCGTGCAACAGCGGCATCGCGCCGCGCAGGCCGAGGAAGGCGAACGAGCCGCCGATCGGCTGGCTCATCTTCAGCGGATTGACCGCGCAGGCCTTCTTTCCGATGATGACCTTGGCCATGAGCGCTCCTACTCCGCCGCCTGCAGCAGCTCGGCCGGCGCCTTCTGCGCCGCCAGGATGTCCTCGACCCGACCGGCACAGGCGCCGCAGCCGCCAGAGGCGTTGGTGTGCGTGCGCACACCGGCGACGTCGGTGAGGCCATGCGCCTTGATCGCATCCTCGATGGTGCCGAGGTCGACCGTCTTGCAGTGGCAGATCTTCTTGGCACGCCGCGCGGCTTCAGCCGCGACTGGATCGGCCGCGAGCGCGGCAGCTTCGGCATTGGCCTGCGCGATCGCCCTGGCCTGCCAATTGTTGCTGGCCGTCTCCCAGGGCGCCCGCTTGCGCAGTTGCCCCCACATCGGGTTGTAGATCGCCTTGTCGATCTCGGCGACCAGCTTCACCATGCCGATATAGCCCATATAGGCGTGCGAGCGCTCCTGGTTGATGTCGAGCCAGGGCATCGCCGCCTTCAGCGCCACGAATTGCGACTTGCCGCCCGACAGCATGATGTCGGCCTTGGCGTCCTTGAGCATCTTGTACATCTCGCGCGGCGCCATATCGTCGATCATGTGCGCGTCCTGGCCCATCAGCTCCTTGATGCGCTCCTTGTCCTCCTTGGTGGACTTCTTCACGGAGGTGCCGACCAGCTCCATGCCGGCCTCCTGCAGCGCCGCCACCACCGACCACGATTTCACGCCGCCGGTGATCAGGAGCACCTTCTTGCCGGTGAGCCGTTGCTTGAACGGCTCGATCGCCGCCCAGGCCTTGGCCTCCTCGCGGGCGATCACCGCCTCGGTGCGGTCCAAGAGATCGGCCGGCGCGCCGCGCTCGACCAGGAGACGCGCGATCTCGCGCAGCGAGTCCGATGAGTCCTGGATGCCGTAGAAAGAGCCCTCGAAGAACGGGATGCCGTAGCGCTCCTCCATCTTGCGGGCGACGTTGATCATCGCCTTGGAGCACACCATCATCGCTGCGCGAGCGCGGTGTGACGAAGCGACGTCCTTGTAGCGGCCGTCGCCGGAGATGCAGGCGGAGATGCGGATGCCGAGCTCGTCGAACAGCGGCTTCACCTGCCAGAGCTCTCCGGAGAGATTGTATTCGCCGATGATGTTGAGGTCGTAGGGGGTGGTCACCTCCGGCTCGACGGTGCCGATGACGTGGTCGAGCAGCGCCTCGCCGGCGAGCTTGTTGCCGAGGTTCTTCGGGCCCACAAAGCCCGGTGCATTGACGGGAATGCACGGCTTGCCGAACTTGGCGGAGGCTGCCTTGCAGACCGCGTTGATGTCGTCGCCGGTCATGGCGGGCACGCAGGTCTGGTAGACGAAGACCGCCGGCGGATCGTACTTCTCGATGATTTCCTTGATCGCCTTGTACAGGCGCTTCTCGCCGCCGAACACGACGTCGGTCTCGTTGATGTCGGTGGTGAAGCCGGTGCGCCAGATCTGCGCGCCCGACGAGGCCGCACCGCGATTGTCCCAGGAATTCCCCTCGCAGGCGATCGGCCCGTGCACGAGATGCGCGACGTCCGTCAGCGGCTGCAGGGCGACCTTGGCGCCGTCGAAGGCGCAACCACCGGCCGCGCCGCCCGGCTGCAGCTGCTTGGTGCAGCCCTTCTTGCGCTCGGCCTCGGACTTGTTGGCGTTCTTGCCGCAACCCGGCTCGTTGAAGACGTTCTGGATCGTGGCAGACAGCGAGCTCATCGGCTTCTCCTGTTGGCGGACCTTCTGCGCGTCTTGGTGAGACGAGGAGGCTCCGGCCTCTGCGGCCGTCCCCATGAGCCTTGTCGTCCAGATCGAAGCGCGGCGGCCCTTGAGGGACCGCCGCGCGCCGTCACTTAGCGGATGATGTCGAAGCTGTAGTCCGACTTGGCCGGCACGTTGGTGTTGCGGTCGATCTCGTCGAAGATCTTGTCGAGGATCGTGACCAGCACGTTCAGGCCGCCCTGATAGCCCCACACCGGATAGCGGTGCTTGTGGTGGCGATCGAAGATCGGGAAGCCGATGCGGATCAGCGGCGTGCCGGTGTCGCGCTCCAGATACTTGCCGTAGGTGTTGCCGATCAGGAAATCGACCGGCTCGGTGAACAGCAGCGAGCGCATGTGCCAGAGATCCTTGCCGGGATACACGTGGCAGTTCTTGCCGAACGGCGAGCTATCGAACACCGCCTGGACCTTCTCGGCCCAGTCTTTGTTGCCGTTGGTGGCGAGCACGTGGGTCGGCTCGGCGCCGAGCTCGAGCAGGAACGCGGCCAAGCCGAGGCATAGGTCCGGATCGCCGTAGATCGCGAACTTCTTGCCGTGGATGTGCGCGCTGGAGTCGGCGATCGCGTCGACCAGGCGCCCACGCTCGAGAGCGAGAGATTCCGGGATCTCCTTGCCGCTGATGCGCGACAGCGCCATCACGAAGGCGTCGGTGCCGGTCACACCGACCGGATGGTTGAAGGAGACGACCTCCTGGCCGTGGTTCTTGATGAACGGCAGGGTCTTCTCGGTGCAGAAGTGCTGCATCGAGATCGTCGCCTTGGCGTGAACGGCGTTGGCCGCGTCCTCCAGGGTCGTGCCGCCGTCGTACATACGGAACTCGCCGTCGGTCGGCGTGTCGAACACGTTCGAATTGTCGCCGAGGATCGTATACTCGATCCCCATCGCCTCGAAGATGTGCTTCACTTCCTTGATGTTGCCAACGGTGTAGCCATCGAAACCGCCGATGAAATTGATCTTCTCGTTGGGAACGCGCTCCAGCTTCGGCGCGGTGCCGGCCTTGCCGTCCCAGAAGTGCTCGAGAATGCCCTTCATCGCGTTGTCGTAGCCGGTGACATGGCTGCCGACAAAGGCAGGCGTATGGGCGAAAGGCACGTCGAATTCGGCCGGAACCGAACCCTTCTCCTTGGAGGTCTTGATGAAGGCGTTGAGATCGTCGCCGATGACTTCCGCCATGCAGGTGGTGGAGACAGCGATCATCGACGGCTTGTACATGTTGTAGGCGTTGGCGAGACCGTCGATCATGTTGTTCAGCCCGCCGAACACAGCCGCGTCCTCGGTCATCGACGACGACACGCAGGAGCTCGGCTCCTTGAAGTGGCGCGACAGATGGCTGCGATAATAGGCCACGCAGCCCTGCGAGCCGTGCACGAACGGCAGCGTCTTTTCGAAGCCGACGGCAACGAACACCGCGCCGAGCGGCTGGCAGGCCTTGGCCGGATTCACGGTCAGCGCCTCACGGGCGAAATTCTTCTCGCGATATTCGGGCGTCTTGGCCCATTCGCGGATGCGCTCGACCTCGGCGGGGTCGCGCGGATTCTCGAACATCTTCTTCTTGTTGGCCAGCATCTGCTGGTATTCGGGACCACGGAAAAGCTCGAAGTGATCGAGCACATGTTCGGCAGACTGCGTCATGGGAAAACCCTCTTTATGTTCCTGTGTCGATCAGGGAGCGCTGGCTCTCCGCCGAAGGAGAGCCAGGCCGTGGGTGGTGGTGGTTACTCGGCCGCCTGGAGCAACGGCTTGGGCGCCTGCTTCCAGGGTGCCTTGGCCATCTTCCAGACCGGCGAGTTGATGGCCATGTCCATGTCGCGGGCGAAGATCGCGAAGCCATCATAGCCATGGTACGGACCCGAGTAGTCCCAGGAGTGCATCTGGCGGAACGGCACGCCCATTTTCTGGAACACGTACTTTTCCTTGATGCCCGAGCCGACCAGGTCCGGCTGGACCTTCTCGACGAACTTCTCGAACTCGTATCCGGTCACGTCGTCGTAGATCAGCGTGCCGTCCTTGACGTAGTGCTGGGCGGTGCGCTGATAGTCGTCGTTGTGGCCGAACTCATAGCCGGTACCGACGACCTCCATGCCGAGGTCCTCGTAGGCGCCGATCACGTGGCGCGGACGCAGGCCGCCGACGAACAGCATCACGGTCTTGCCTTCGAGGCGCGGCCGGTACTTGGCGATGACGGCGTCCATCAGGGGCCGGTACTTGGCGATGACACGCTCGGCACCCTCCTTGATCTTGTCGTCGAAATAGCTCGCGATCTTGCGCAGCGATTCGGCGATCTTGCTCGGTCCGAAGAAGTTGTATTCGCACCACGGAATACCGTACTTCTCTTCCATGTGGCGCGAGATGTAGTTCATCGAGCGGTAGCAGTGCAGCACGTTGAGCTTCGCCTTCGGCGTCGCCTCGAGCTCCGCCAGCGAGCCGTCGCCCGACCACTGGGCGATCACGCGCAGACCCATCTCCTCGAGCAGGATGCGGGACGACCAGGCGTCGCCGCCGATGTTGTAGTCGCCGATGATCGCGACATCGTAAGCCGACGGCTCGAAGCGCGGCGCGGCATCGGCCGGGAGCTTGTCGAACACCCAGTCCCGGATGGCGTCGTTGGCGATATGGTGACCCAGGGACTGAGACACACCGCGGAAGCCTTCGCAGCGCACGGGGACGATGGTCTTGCCGTCATACTCTTTCGACTTGACCTTGGAGACCGCCTCGATGTCGTCGCCGATCAGGCCGATCGGGCATTCCGACTGCACGGTGATGCCGTTGTTCAGCGGGAACAGCTCCTGGATCTCGTCCATGATCTTGGCGAGCTTCTTGTCGCCGCCGAAGACGATGTCCTTCTCCTGGAAGTCGGAGGTGAACTGCATCGTCACGAAGGTGTCGATGCCGGTCGTGCCGATGTAGTAGTTGCGGCGCGCCGCCCAGGAGTACTGGCCGCAGCCGACCGGACCGTGGCTGATGTGGATCATGTCCTTGATAGGTCCCCACACCACGCCCTTCGAGCCGGCGTAGGCGCAACCGCGGATGGTCATGACGCCGGGGATCGACTTGATGTTCGACTTGACGCCGCAATCCGACTTGCCGTTCTCATGCACGTTGAGATGCTTGGCACGGCGCTTGGCGGTCTTTTCCGGATAAACCTTCAGGACCTCGGCGATCAGTTCCTTGTTGCGCGCCTTGATCTCGGCAACGCTTTGTTTCTCGATGACGCTCATCTGGCTTTCCTCGATGATCGGTTGCGGAGGTGCTCCGGCCCTTGGAGACGAAGGGCCGGAGCACCGGTGGCGGTTACGCCGTTGCGGCGAGCTCGGCGGCGGACTTGCCGATCTGGCTCTCGTCCACGGCCTTCATGATGCCGTGCTCCATCAGCATGTCCTCGAGCTCGTCCATCGTGATCGGCGTCGGGATGATGCCCTTGCCGCCGTTGTTGTGGATCTTCTGAGCCAGCGAGCGGTAGTGGCCGGCCTGGACCGAGTCCGGCGCGTATTCCAGCACGGTCATGCGGCGCAGCTCGGCGTGCTGCACGATGTTGTCGCGCGGCACGAAGTAGATCAGCTGCGTGCCGAGCTTCTTGGCGAGTGCTTCCGCCAGCTCCAGCTCCTTGTCGGTCTGGCGCTCGTTGCAGACCAGGCCGCCCAGGCGCACGCCGCCGGAATTCGCGTATTTCAGAATGCCCTTCGAGATGTTGTTGGCGGCATACATCGCCATCATCTCGCCGGACATCACGATGTAGATCTCCTGCGCCTTGTTCTCGCGGATCGGCATCGCGAAGCCGCCGCAGACCACGTCGCCGAGCACGTCGTAGGACACGTAGTCGATGTCCTCATAGGCGCCGTTCTCCTCCAGGAAGTTGATCGAGGTGATGACGCCGCGGCCGGCGCAGCCGACGCCCGGTTCCGGACCGCCGGACTCGACGCAGCGGATGTCGCGATAGCCGACCTTCATGACCTCCTCGATCTCGAGGTCCTCGACGCTGCCGGCGGCGGCGGCCAGGCTGAGAATGGTGTCCTGCGCCTTGGCGTGCAGGATCAGGCGGGTCGAATCCGCCTTGGGATCGCAGCCGACGATCAGGATCCGATGACCCATCTCGGCGAGCGCCGCGAGCGTGTTCTGCGACGTCGTCGATTTGCCGATGCCGCCTTTGCCGTAGAATGCGATTTGTCGAAGTGATGACATTCTGCTCTCCATCAACCGATTGCCAATGTCCCGCATGCGCCTTGCATGACGAGACCGCGTCCTCTCTCCAGAACCGGCAGACGGGTTATTGGGAAGGAGAGCATCGCTCGTCCGAAGCGTCGGCGTGCACTCAGCCCTCAACCTTTGCCTGAGCCCAGTTTTGCAACTGATGTGCCAGAGCTTTGGAATCGTTAAAAAGGCCATGTTTTGAAAGAGATGCGGCCAAGCTCGGCGCTAGGATGTACTTGTTGCAAATCCGACATCGGGGGTTTTCACCCGACGCTCCCGCGCCGTGCTGTCCGAAACGACACATGCCGCCGCGGCTCCGAGCGACGCTTCCGTAGAGAACACCGCGGAACGCTCGCCGAGGCCGGCCTGGAGCGGCGGTACGGAGTTTGCTTGATGTAGATCAAACCCGCTTTCGAACGGGCCAGCAGGAGTACTTTTGATGGCGAGCAAGGCGCGCGTCTTTGTCATTGAAGCCGATCAGGTGATCCGCTCGGCGCTCGGCTACATTCTCAGCGAGCGTCACGAGACCTTCACCTTCGCGGAGACCGCGGATGCACTGAGCAAGGCCGTGCGGGCCACACCCGATGCCGTCCTGGTCGGGAGCAGCATCCTGGAGGACGACGGCGCCGAGACCGTCGGCATGCTTGCCCGGAAGATGCATCAGGCTGGCATCATCGTGGTCGCGGGATCGACCCGATCGCCGCTCGCGCTGGCCGGCCTGCAGCAGGGCGCGGAAGCCGTCATCGCCAAGCCGATCACCTTCGACGGCGTCACGCACGCGGTCGATTCCGTGCTGGCACGGCGCGGGAGCGAACCGGGCCCGACGGCATCGCCGGCCCGCATATCCACGGAGATCAGCCGGTGACACGGAGAGCCTGATGTTGAAGATGACCCAGACCACGGCGCCGGGGGCGCCGGACATCGAGGACATCGTCGAGAATTTCGCGCTGCTCGACGACTGGGACGACCGCTACCGCTATGTGATCGAGCTCGGCCGCGGCCTCCCGCCGCTGCCCGACGCCGACCGCAATGATGGCAACAAGGTGCAGGGCTGCACCAGCCAGGTCTGGCTCGCCACCACCGTGCGGCACGACGCCGCAGCACCGGCGCTCCACTTCATCGGCGACAGCGACGCCCACATCGTTCGCGGCCTGGTCGCGATCCTCCTGGCCATGGTGTCGGGCCGCACGGCAAGCGAGATCCTGGCCGCCGATCCGATCGCCCTGTTCGAGAAGCTCGGCCTGCGCGAGCATTTGACCCCGCAGCGCTCCAACGGTTTCCGCTCGATGGTGGCCCGCATCAAGGCGGATGCCCAGGCGGCGCTGGCGGCGGCGGCGTAGGTTTGATTGGCTTATTTTCTGGCTTGATTGATCCGTCTTGTGGCGGCGATCTCGGTGCACCCTCTCCCCTTGTGGGAGAGGTGGCGGCCGAAGGTCGCCGGGTGAGGGGTTGTCTCGGCATATTCAGACGGTCGTGGCTCGCGGAGACAACCCCTCACCCGAGTTTGCCTGGGACTCACAGCGGTGCTGCCCTCTCCCACAAGGGGAGAGGGCGCATCAATCGGCACCGTCTCTTTGCGATCATCAAGCGTAGGGCAAGTCGTCTCTACGCGAAAAACTCCTGCGCCTTCCTCAGCGCGCGCACGAGGACATCGACCTCTTCCCGCGTGTTGTACATCGCGAACGAGGCACGGCAGGTCGCCGTCACGCCGAAGCGTTCCAGCAGCGGCATGGCGCAATGGGTGCCGGCGCGGACCGCGACGCCGGAGCGGTCGATGACGGTGGCGAAGTCGTGGGCGTGGGCGCCCTGCATCTCGAACGAGACGATCGCGCCCTTGTCGGCGGCATTGCCGATGATGCGCAGCGAGTTGATCTCGCGCAGCTGCTCGGTGGCATAGGCGACGAGATCATGCTCGTGCGCCGCGATGCGCTGCTTGCCGATCGAGGCGACGTAATCGATCGCCGCGCCGAGCCCAGCCGCTTCAACGATCGGCGGCGTGCCGGCCTCGAAGCGATGCGGCGGGTCGCCATAGGTGACAAAGTCCCGCGAGACCTCGCGGATCATCTCGCCGCCGCCGTTGAACGGCGGCATCGCGGCCAGGAGCTCGCGCTTGCCGTAGAGCGCGCCAATGCCGGTCGGACCATAGATCTTGTGCCCGGTGACGCAGTAGAAGTCGGCGTCGAGATCGCGGACGTCGACCTCCATGTGCACGGCGGCCTGCGAGCCGTCGACCAGCACGGGAATGCCGCGGGCGTGCGCGATGCGGATGACCTCCTTGACCGGAACGACGGTGCCGAGCACGTTCGACATCTGTGTCATCGCCACCATCTTGGTGCGTGGCGTCAGAAGCTTCTCGAACTCGTCAAGCAGGAAGTTGCCATCGTCATCGACCGGAGCCCATTTGATGACAGCACCCTGGCGCTCCCTGAGGAAATGCCAGGGGATGATATTGGCGTGGTGCTCCATGATCGAGAGCACGATCTCGTCGCCCGGCCCGATGCGCTCGCGCCCGAAGGTCTGCGCCACCAGGTTCACCGCCTCGGTGGCGCCGCGGGTGAAGATGATCTGCTCCGGGCTCTCAGCATTGAGGAACGCCGCGACCTTGGCACGGGCGCCCTCATAGGCCTCGGTGGCGGCGTTGGCGAGATGATGCAGGCCGCGATGCACGTTGGCATATTCGGACGTATAGACCTGGTTCATCCGGTCGAGCACCGCCTGCGGCTTCTGCGCCGAGGCGGCGTTGTCGAGATAGACCAGCGGCTTGCCGTGCACCTGCATGCCGAGGATGGGAAAATCCGCCCGGATGCGGCCGACGTCGTAGCCGCTTCCCTGCACCGCTGCATGCATCATCTACTCCCGTCGTCCGAGCCAGCCCAGCATCGCCTCGGTCAGCGCCGCCCGCACGCTCTCATTGGCCGCGCCTTCGATGATCTCGCCGATGAAGGCCTGGATCAGCAGCGCCTTGGCCTCCTTGGGCGGAATGCCGCGCGCCATCAAGTAGAACAACAGCTCATCGTCGATGGCGCCGGTGGTCGTGCCGTGACCACACTGCACGTCGTCGGCGAAGATCTCGAGCTCCGGCTTGCTGTCGGCCTCGGCCTCGTCGGACAACAGCAGCGCCCGCGACATCATCTTGGCGTCGGTCTTCTGCGCGCCGGGGCTGACGGTGATCTTGCCCTGGAACACCGCGCGCGCGGTATCGCCGACGACGGCCTTGAAGGTCTCGCGGCTCTGGCCGTTCTCGGCGGCGTGCTCAATAGCGAGCGTGGCATCGGCATGCTGCGTGCCCGACAGCAGCGCGCCGCCGCGGATATCGGCGACGGTGCCCTCACCCGCAAGGCGGACGAACAGCTGATTGCGCACCAGGCCGCCGCCGGCAACGAAGCCGAGCTGGTTGAAGGTCGCGCGCGCGCCGATATTGGCGAGCAGCGAGCCGATATGCAGCGCGCTGTTGCCCTCGCTGACGACCTTGACGTGATCGATCCGCGCCTCGTCGCCGACGACGAGTTGCATTGCGGCGTTCACCTGATACTCGCTGCCGTCGGGTCCCTGATGCGTCTCGACTATGGTGGCGCTGGCGCCGGCACCGATATTGACCAGCGACCGCGTGAACATCGAGGTCGCGACCCAGTTGGTCGTGACGAAGGCGACATGGATCGGCCGGCTCAGCACGGTGCCCGGTGCGACCAGGATCACGACCCCATTGGCGGCCAGCGCGGTGTTGAGCGCCAGCGCCGGATCGTCGTCCGGCACCATCGGGCCGAGACGCTGCGACAGCAGCGGCTTGTCGGCGGCGAGCGCGTCGGCCATCGGCTGGATGGTGAGGCCAGTCTCGAGATCGGCGAGGTCCGACAGCTCGGGCACGAAGGCGCCGTCGACGACCATCAGCTTGCGAAAGCCGGCGCCGGCGAACAAGTCGCGCGCCTCGCGCGCCTTGGCCTTCGCAGCATCGTCCGGAAGCGAAGCGAGACGCTTCGCCTCCTTCATCTGCGTGCGAAGATCGGTGTAGCGCCAGGCTTCGACGCGCCGATGCGGCAGGCCGACCGCGTTGAAGCGGTCGAATGCGGCGGCGCGCACCGCCGTGATCTCCTCGCCACCCGGCAGATAGCGGCGGGCGCCCTGATACAGATCGGCCAGTCCGAGCTCGGCCTTGGTCTTGCGGATCGCGACGCCCATGCTCGTGCTCCTCGCGCTCTTACGCCGCTTCGCTCTGATACTGGGCGTAACCGGTCGCCTCGAGCTCGCGCGCGAGGTCCGCGGTCCCGGTGCGGACGATGCGCCCTGCCGCGAACACGTGGACGATGTCGGGCACGATGTAGTCGAGCAGCCGCTGATAATGGGTGATCACGATCATGCCGCGCTCAGCGGAGCGCAGCGCGTTGACGCCGTTGGCGACGACCTTCAGCGCATCGATGTCGAGACCGGAATCGGTTTCGTCGAGCACGCAGAGCGAGGGCTGCAGCAGCGCCATCTGCAGGGTCTCGTTGCGCTTCTTCTCGCCGCCGGAGAAGCCGACATTGAGCGGCCGCTTCAGCATGTCGGCGTCGATGTTCAGGGTCTTGGCGATCTCGCGCACGCGCTTGATCAGGTCGGGCGACGACAGCTCCTCCTCGCCGCGCGCCTTGCGCTGGGCATTGAAGGCGGCGCGCAGGAACGTCAGGGTGGCAACGCCGGGGATCTCCAGCGGGTATTGGAACGCGAGGAACACACCCTTGGCGGCGCGCTCGTCGGCCGCCATCGCCAGCAGGTCCTCGCCGTTGAGATAGACCTCACCGGCGGTGACCTCGTAGCCGGGCTTGCCGGCGAGCACGTAGGACAGCGTCGACTTGCCGGCACCGTTCGGCCCCATGATGGCGTGGATCTCGCCCTTGTTCACGGTCAGGTCCAGGCCCTGGATGATCTTCCGTCCGCCGGCGATCTCGGCGTGGAGTCCCTTGATTTCGAGCAGGGCCGTCATCGAACACTCCTTCTGATGTTGTCGCCGCGCGACGCCGTCATCCAACCGAACCTTCGAGCGAGATCGAGATCAGCTTCTGCGCCTCGACGGCGAATTCCATCGGCAATTGCTGCAGCACGTCCTTGACGAAGCCGTTGACGACGAGGCCGACCGCTTCCTCTTGGCTAAGACCGCGCTGGATGCAGTAGAACAGCACGTCCTCGGAGATCTTGGACGTGGTTGCCTCGTGCTCGAACACCGCCGAGGAATTCTTCGCCTCGATGTAGGGCACGGTGTGTGCGCCGCATTTGTCGCCGATCAAGAGCGAGTCGCAGGCGGTGAAGTTGCGCGCCCCCGACGCCTTGCGATGCGCGCTGACGAGGCCGCGATAGGTGTTCTGCGACTTTCCGGCGGCGATGCCCTTGGAGATGATCCGGCTCGACGTGTTCTTGCCGAGATGGATCATCTTGGTGCCGCTGTCGACCTGCTGGAAGCCGTTGGAGATCGCGATCGAGTAGAACTCGCCGCTGGAATTGTCGCCACGCAGGATGCAGCTCGGATATTTCCAGGTGATCGCCGATCCCGTCTCGACCTGGGTCCAGGAGATCTTGGAATTGGTGCCGCGGCAGTCGCCACGCTTGGTGACGAAATTGTAGATGCCGCCGACCCCTTCCGAATTGCCGGGGTACCAGTTCTGCACCGTCGAATATTTGATCTCGGCATCATCGAGCGCGACCAGCTCGACCACGGCGGCATGGAGCTGGTTCTCGGCGCGCTGCGGCGCGGTGCAGCCTTCGAGATAGGAGACGTAGGCGCCCTTGTCGGCGATGATCAGGGTGCGCTCGAACTGGCCGGTGTTGCGCTCGTTGATGCGGAAATAGGTCGACAGCTCCATCGGACAGCGCACGCCCGGCGGGATGTAGACGAACGAACCGTCGGAGAAGACCGCCGAATTGAGCGTGGCGAAATAATTGTCGGTGGTCGGCACCACCGTGCCGAGATATTTCTGCACGAGGTCCGGGTGCTCGCGCAGCGCCTCGGAGATCGGCATGAAGATCACGCCGGCCTTTTTCAGCTCCTCCTTGAAGGTCGTCGCCACCGACACCGAGTCGAACACGGCATCGACCGCGATCCTGCTGCGCGGCGCCGCCGCCTCGCCGTCGACATTGGTTTCCGCCGCCGCAGGCCGCTCGACGCCCTCGAGAATTTCGACCTCGCGCAGGGGAATGCCGAGCTTTTCGTAGGTCTTCAGGATCTCCGGATCGATCTCGTCGAGCGAGGCCACCTTCTTCTTCGGCTTCGGCGCGGCGTAATAATAGAGATCCTGATAGTCGATCCTGGGATAGCCGACCCGCGCCCAGGTCGGCTCGGTCATGGTCAGCCAGCGGCGATAGGCCTCCAGCCGCCATTCCAGCATCCAGGCCGGCTCGTTCTTCTTGGCCGAGATGAAGCGGATGGTGTCTTCCGACAGCCCCTTCGGAGCCTTCTCGGATTCGATGACGGTCTCGAACCCGTAGCGATATTGATCGACGTCAATGCCCTTGACCCGATCAATGGTCTCCTGAACTGCTGCCATCGCTCACTCCGCTTGCAATGTTTCCGCCGCGGCCCGCGTCAGGCAGGGACGCAGGTGTCCGGCACCGGACAGACAGCAGCGCATTGCGGCGCGTCGAAATGGCCTTCGCACTCCGTGCACTTCTTCGGATCGATGAGGTACATGTCGTTCTTGAGCCGAATGGCTGCGTTCGGGCACTCGAACTCGCATGCCCCGCAGACCGTGCATTGTGAGGCGATGATCTTGTAGGTCATGTGCAGCTCCCGCGATTCCTGCGACATCGAGCGATGTCATTCGCGCGTTATCTTTCAAGCGCCGTGCCAGAGAGCATTTGGTTGATTTCTAAGGAGGATTCTAAAGTTCACCGGTCACGGCGAGCTGTCGCTCTCCCGACAGCATGTCGCAAGTGCGACAGGACGCGAGGTAAGCGGTAGTCTCCGAAATCGGACTGCCAACCGCGACGACGGTGCGCTCCCCTCCCCCTTGCGGGGAGGGGTCGGGGGTGTGGGTCCACGCGCACGCGGCATGTGATGCGCGCTGATGTCGAGGACACCGGCCATCGTTGATACATCGAACCGCTGAGCAACCGAGCGTAAGCCGCGGCAAGACCTGCATAACGATCGAATGCACTCACAACGATTTGCGTTCGGAGACCCCCACCCCCAACCCCTCCCCGCAAGGGGGAGGGGAGCCGACCGCCACCGTGGTTGAAAGCTCGACTCTCACGATGACTGCAGCGGTCGACCGCAGCGTGCGCCCAAACAAAAGGGCGCGCCAGCCGCGCGCCCTTCAAAGAGCCGAAGCCAGGCCGCTCAGAACCGCTTGACCTCGATGTTGTGCTTCTTCAGCGCGTAGCCGATCTGGCGCGGCGTGAGGCCGAGCAGGCGCGCGGCCTTGGCCTGGACCCAGCCGGACCGCTCCATCGCCTGCACGATGCGGTCGCGCTCCGGCACAGCGCCGCCCTCCATGCTATCGGAATACTCGCCGTCATCGGCATCGATCGCCGGCAGCTCGACGGGAGCCTCGACCGGCGCCGACGTCCGCGGCAGGATCGGCAGCGGCACCATCGGCTGGCCGCGCGGCGGCGGAGGCGTCACCGTATTGCCCTTCCACAGGATCGCCGACATGCACTCGTTGCGACTGCAGGCGAAGTCGTCCATGCCGATCGCCGAGCCCGTCGCCATGGTCGCGGTCCGCTGCACGCAGTTCTCCAGCTCGCGCACATTGCCAGGAAAGCCGCAATGCATCAGCACCTCGATGGCGCTGACGTCGAAGGTGAGATCGCGCTCGTTCTCGCAATTGAAGCGGCGCAGGAACTCGCGCGCCAACTGCGGGATGTCGCTGCGCCGCTCGCGCAGCGGCGGCAATTTGATCGGCACCACGCTGATGCGGTAGTAGAGGTCGGCGCGGAACTCGTTGCGCGACACCGCCTCCTCGAGATTGCGGTTGGTGGCGGTGACGATGCGGACATCGACCTTGATGGTCTGGTTGCCGCCGACGCGCTCGAACTCCTGCTCCTGCAGCACGCGCAGCAGCTTGGCCTGGAACGCCGGGGAGATCTCGCCGATCTCGTCGAGGAACAATGTGCCCTTGTCGGCCAGTTCGAAGCGGCCCTTGCGAGCGTTGATCGCGCCCGTGAAGGCGCCCTTCTCGTGGCCGAACAGCTCCGACTCCAGCACCGTCTCCGGCAATGCGGCGCAGTTGATCTTGATGAACGGCCGCTTCGCGCGATTGGACAGTTCATGGATCGCCTTCGCCACCAGCTCCTTGCCGGTGCCGGATTCCCCGCGCAGCAGCACCGGCGCATTCGACTTGGCGACGACGTTGATCTTCTCCAGCAGCGCGCGCAGCGCCGGGCTGTCGCCGACGATGCCGTCGACCAGCACCCTCTTGCGATCCTTCGGCACCGGCTTCAGTTCCGAGAGCTCCTTCTGCAGCCGGTGGCTTTCCGCCATCAACCGCTCGCGGTCGCGCGCCACGACGCGATGCAGCTTGATGGTCTGGCCGATCAGATTGGCGACCATGGTCAGGAAGCGCACATCGGAATCCAGCCGGAAGACGGCGCGGCCGTCCCAGACCCGGTCGATCGTCAGGGTGCCGACGACGCGCTGGTCGATGCGGATGGGAACACCGAGGAAGGACACACGGGTGTCGGCGCCGGCGCCGAGCGTGGCCGCATCCGCGTCGCTGAAGGCGGGATGATCGGCGACGTTCTCGGCGATCAGCGGCACGGCGGTGGCGACGATCTGGTCAATGGCCTTCTGCGGCAGGCGCTCGCGATAACGCTGGTCGCTGCCTTCGCTCCACCCGGCCCCGACTGCGAGATCGGGAATGCCGTCATCGGCGAGCAGCGACACCACGCCGTGGCGCATCTGCATGAAGGACTGCAACAGGTTGACGACATTGGCGAGGGTGATCTCCAGCCGCGTCGGCGCGGCGAGAATTTTCGAGATTTCGAAAATTCCGGTCAGCGCGATCTCGCTGAGCGGGATCGGCGCGGCGTTGGACCTGACGTCCTGAGCTTCGACCTGACGTGTTTCCGTTTGGACCATCGTCGCTTCTCTGATCGTCACGAACGCCTTGGTGAAGCCGCCCGTGATTTGTAGGTGTTCTAACATCCTCCCTTAACCGCAGATGATTGTCGTGCCTAACTTTGCTGCATTGCCGCAGAAGTAGTGTGCAACGGACAGATCAGAAAAGCTGCAGGCTTTCATGATGTTAACAAATTAGTTTGCACCCGTGACGATGCGTGCATTGCACGTCCGCCCGGGCGGCAAAGACGATGCGCCTGACGATTTCGCGTTGTCTTCTCGACATCTAGTATTCGCGTATCCGCCGGCATGTTTGCGACCGGATCGCAACGGACAACACCTGAACACCAACTTTCCACGTCCGGCCCGCCGCTCGACTCCTTCGGCTGCCAGCCGCGGCATGACGTGTTCACATCCGCGTGTCGGCCGCGCGCGGCTTTGATCAACCTAGAGGTGCTGCCCCCCGTTGATCTGAATCTCCTCGCCGGTCACGTAGCTCGCCGCATCCGAGCACAAAAAGAACAGCACCTTGGCGACCTCTTCCGGCGCGCCGATCCGGCGCATCGGAATCAGCGGCGAGAACCGCGCCTCGGTCTCCGGCGACACCATCTCGGTCTTGATCTCGCCCGGCGCGATGGCGTTGACGCGGATGCCATGCGGCGCGAAGTCGTGCGCCATCTCGCGAGTCAGGCAGGCGAGCGCCGCCTTCGAGGTCGCATAGGCTGTGCCCGCAAACGGATGGACGCGGGTGCCGACGATCGAGGTCACGTTGACGACCGCGCCCTGCCCGCGCTTCAGCTCCTCGAACAGCCCGCGCGCCAGCAGGATCGGTCCGAGAAAATTGACGTGAAAGACGGTCATCCAGGTTTCGACCGAGGTCGACAGCGAATCCAGCCGACCGCCGTCGCCGGCCTTCGGAGAGATCGCGGCATTGTTGATCAAGGCATGCAGCGGCGCGCCGTCGAGACGGTGCTTGATGTCGGCAATCGCACGCGGGATCGCCTTGCGATCGCTGAGATCGACCTGGACGTGATTGTCGGGACCGGCGTCCCACGGACAGCGGCCGCCATCGAAAGGCTGGCGCGAGCAGGTGATGATGCGCCAGCCGGCGTCGGAGAACAGCTTTGCGGTCGCATGACCGATGCCGCGCGAGCCGCCGGTCAGCACGAGCGTTTTCTGCTCGGTGCGCGCGGGCCGCTCGGCGGCGGCCATGTCTCGATGGAACGGGCAGGCCGTGATGGTCCCGGCCGCCTCGATGACGGGTTCGCGGACGTCCTGGTCGAGATCGAGGCTCACCTCATCCGTCCTGATCCTGCGCCGCAACGCCACCAGGACGCCGGCTACCGAGCTTCGGCTGCTGCCTTTGCCTCAGACGTGGTCTGGGCGCAGGCTCCGCGACGATCGGAAATACCAGTGGTATCGCCATGCTCCGGTTGTGCAGATTCCGGGCCAGCGAAAACAGCGGGCAAAGCAGCCTTTTCCTGTCGGGTTCGCGACAGATTGGCGGGTTCTGGACACATCCCGCGTCGGCTTTGGACCGCGTCCTTCGCAAGACCGTCAAAGCGCGATCGTTTTCAGAACGATGGCCGATGGTCCAACTCTTGCTCGACGGAACCGATCATTCGAACTGGAAGACCGCTTGTCAGTCGAACGACGGACAGCCACGAGACGCCAACAGCGTATGGACCAGGACATGGGGACGAATGCAGTGCGCTTCGCCGTGGTCCTCGGGACCAACGACGTCGCGTCGGCGATCGGCGTGCATCTGCATCGTGCCGGCTTCTGCGTGGTGCTGTCGCATGATCCCAATCCGCCGGTCATGCGCCGCAAGATGGCGTTTCACGACGCCCTGTTCGGCGACACGGTCCGCGTCGAGAACGTGACCGGCGAGCGCATCGAGAGCACGATGGAGGTGTTCAAGGCGCTCGGCAATCCCCGGCACGTCCTCGTCACCCCACTCGGATTGCTCGATCTCCTGCCGGTCCGTCCCATCGACGTCCTGATCGACGCGCGGATGCAGAGGCGCGAAGTGACCCCGGACCTGCGCGGCATGACGCGGCTCTCGATCGGCATCGGTCCGGGTTTCTCGCCGTCGGCCAATTGCGATATCGCGATCGAGACCCGGCCGGACCGGGTCGGCCAGATCGTACGCCAGGGCTGGACGCTGGCAACGGATGATGTCGGCGCGCTCGTCGGCGTCGAGTGCCTGGTGCATTCGCCGCATGAGGGCCGATGGCATACTCCGATCGAGATCGGCACGCGCATCTACAAGGGCTTCGTGATCGGCCATCTCTCCGGCGCGCCGGTCACGGCCCCCCATGACGGCATCCTGCGCGGCATCGTCCGCGACGGCAGCGACCTGCCGGCCGGCATCGCGCTCGCCGAGATCGATCCACGCGGCCGTCATGCGCAGTGGACCGGGATCGATGCGCAGGGACAGGCACTCGCCCAGGCGACGCTGGCCGCCATGCGGCTGCATGTCGCGCACTGCATCAGGACGAGCGCGAGCCTGCCCGCGGACCTGCCCGCGGATCAGATCGTTTCGAACGATTCTGATTAGCCCGCGCCCTGCGCGCCGGCCTTGGCATCCCGGTTGCTTATCGTTTGCAGGAGCGAGCAACAGCCATGATCATCTGTTCCTGCAACGTCATCAGCGACACGGCCATTCGCGACGTCGTCACGGCGGCCGACATCACCTTCGGCTCGCCGGCGCAAGTGTATGATTGTCTCGGCTGCACGGTCCAATGCGGCCTCTGCTCGCGCTCGGTGAAACGGATTCTCGACGAGCGGCAGGCTGACACGGCCGTCGCGGCGGTGTGGCCGGTGCAGCCCGAGCCGGCGCCGTGCGCGATGATGTCCGCCGCGTAGCTCCGACACGGATTTGTCGGATGTCGGACAAAGGCGACAACGCCGAGCTGCACACGTCTATCCGCATCGCAGTCCGTCACCTCAATGCGTGTTGCTCTCGCTCCACGTCTCCAAGTCCTTGGCCGCCTCCGAGCGCTGCTCCTTCTCCGGCTTCTCGGCCCAGGGCTTGTCGGTCTGCTTCATCGAGCCCCAGTCGCTTTTCTGGCGCGGATCGTCCTTCGGCGTTTCCTTGCTCATCAGCTCGCTCCTTGTCCGCTCGCGCTCACCCGGCGGGATCCTCGGTGGCACGCCTCGACGGTGTGACCTGCGTGGCAATCATCGGGACGAGACGAAGTTCCAAGGCATGCTCGCCATAGGCGATCTGCCGCGGAGCTGCCGCCGCGTGCTCCGCGCTGCAAATTGCGAATAGCCGGTCGGATGGTTCGTTGCGGCCGGACTCACGCCGCGTCGGCCGGCACCATCGCCTCGATCGTGACACCCGTGCCGGTGGAGGCCACCGTCAGGGTGCCCCCCAGCGCCAGCAGCCGCTCGCGCATGCCGGTGAGGCCGAAGCCGAGCTTGTGCTCCGGGCTGAACCCGCGGCCGTCGTCGCGGACGCGCACCCGCGTATAGCTGCGGCGATGGCCGGCCGTCGTCTGCTGCAGCGGCTCGATGGTGACGTCGACCGCGGTGGCCTCGGCGTGGCGGAACACGTTGGTCAGCGCCTCCTGCACCACCCGGTAGATCGTCAGCTCCGCCGTCTCGTTGCTGCGCACGACCGTGTCGGTGAAGCTGGTCTCGATCGCGACCTCCGGGCGCGACTCCCGCCACAGCCGCACCAAAGCGCCGAGCGCCTCGCGTAAGCCAAGCTCGGCGAGGCCGACGGGCCGCAGCCGCTCCAGGATGCGGCGGTTGAACTGCTGCACGGCGTTGACCTGGTCGAGGATCGCCTGGCCGTGCCGACGCATCGCGGCGACGTCGAGCGTCGCAGCCTCCGGCAATCGCATCAGCGCGCTGGCATGGGCGCGCAGCGCGAACAAATGCGGCCCGAACTCGTCATGCAGCTCGCGCGCGATTTCCTTGCGCTCGTGGTCCTGCAGCGACACCGTGCGCTCGGCGAGGCGGCGCTTCTCCTCCACCGCCTCGCCGAGCGCGCCGGCGAGATGGTTGAGCTTGGCGCAGAGCGCCGCGAGCTCGGGCGCGCCGCCCGGCTTGACGCGGGTATCGTAGGCGCCGGCCTCGATCCGGCTCATCGCGTCCGACAGATCCGAAAGCGGCGCCAGCGCGCGGCCGACCACGAGCATGGTGATCGCGAACAACGCCAGCCCGACCAGCGAGCCGACGACGAGCTGGGTGACGATGCCGTCCCAGATCTCCGCGATCTCGTCGTCGGGATGCGAGGTGATCACCAGCGAGTCACTTTGGCCGGCGACGATGACCGGCATGCTGACCGAGGTCTTGTCGGGATGCACCAGTGCGATGAACCACGCCGGTGCCGCGCGGCCGACGCCGGGAGAGGGCGGAGTCTGCGCCGGCATTCCCTGCCGTCTCACGCTGACGTGACGAAGCTGTCGGAGATCGCCGACGATCCGGTCCAGCCGCGCGTTCGGATCCGGCGCGTCGTTGACCTCGTCCATGATGGTCTCGACGAAGGCCCGCGTCAGGCGGATGACGCTCTGGTCCTCCGCCAGCACGCGCGGCGCCGCCTCCAGCACGAGACGGCCGATGTTGATGGCGAGGCCCAGCGTCAGCAGCAGCGCCAGCAGCACGTTGATGCGGGTCCGCAACGACCAATTCTGCCACATTCTCTCCGCCTCACCGCCACCGGGTTTCATGCGCACTCACATTGACAGACAAATCCGCCGGCGATCTAATTGCAACATCATGCAATACCGCGCAGCATGCATTAATGATGCATCGCAACAATGACGCGAGTTGGAAGTCCGGGACCCCAAGGCCATGCGCGTACTGATCGTCGATGACCATCCCATTGTGGCATCAGGCTGCCGGGCCCTGCTCTCGACCGATCCGGAGCTCGAGCTGATCGAAGCCGCGGACGCCGAGAGCGGCGAAGCCGGCTTCATCGCGCGCCGGCCGGACGTCTGCGTCGTCGACATCAACCTGCCGACCGTCTCCGGCTTCGAGCTGGCGCGGCGCATCCTCGCCCACGACGGCAATGCCCGGCTGATCATGTTCAGCATGAACGACGATCCGGTGTTCGCGGCGCGCGCCATCGACATCGGCGCCAAGGGCTACGTCTCCAAGAGCGGCGATCCGAACGATCTCGCCGAGGCGATCCGCGAGGTCGCCCGCGGCGGCAGCTATCTGCCGCCGGCGATCGCGCGCAGCATCGCGTTCGCGGGCGCCGCCGTCGCGCAGAGCCCGCTGGCGAAACTGACCTCGCGCGAGCTCGAGATCCTGCGCCTGCTCAGCGCCGGCAAGAGCCTGTCGGAGATTGCCTGGCTGATCCACTCGTCCTACAAGACCGTCGCCAACACCTCCTCGATCATCCGCCAGAAGCTCGGCGTGCGAACATCCGGCGAGCTGGTGCGTTTGGCGATCGAGAACGGCGTTGCTTGACTCGTCCCGACTGAACGACGCTGCCTGACACGCGTTGGCGACAGCCACGCCAACAGCCCGACATCATTGCCGAACAGGTGATCCCATGACGCTCACGACCGTCTCCCAGAACAAATCCCATGGCGGCGTCCAGGGTGTCTACCGCCACGCCAGCCAGGAGACCAGGACCGAGATGACGTTCTCGGTGTTCGTGCCGCCGCATGCCGACGGCGCGAAGCTGCCGGTCGTCTGGTATCTCTCCGGCCTGACCTGCACCCACGCCAACGTCACCGAGAAGGGCGAGTTTCGCGCCGCCTGCGCCGAGCTCGGCCTCGTCTTTGTGGCGCCCGACACTTCGCCGCGCGGCGACGGCGTGCCCGGCGATCCCAACAACGCCTATGATTTCGGCCTCGGCGCCGGCTTCTATGTCGACGCGACCGAGGCACCGTTCGCGAAGAACTACCGGATGTGGAGCTACGTCACCGAGGAGCTGCCGAGCGTGGTCGCGGCAAACTTCCCGGTCGATCCGCGCCGGCAGTCGGTGATGGGCCACTCGATGGGCGGCCATGGCGCGCTCACGGTGGCGCTGCGCAACCCCGACCGCTATCGCGCCGCCAGCGCGTTCTCGCCGATCGTGGCGCCGTCGCAGGTGCCGTGGGGCGAGAAGGCCCTGGGCGGCTATCTCGGCTCCGACAAGGCGGCGTGGCGCAAGCACGATGCGGTCGCGCTGATCGAGGACGGCGCGCGCGTCTCCGACCTGCTGGTCGATGTCGGCACTGCCGATCAGTTCCTGACCCAGCAGTTGCGCCCGGAGTTGCTCAAGGCCGCTTGCGACAAGGCCCACATCCCGCTGCTGCTGCGCAAGCAGGAGGGCTACGACCACAGCTACTACTTCATCTCGACCTACATGGCCGATCATCTGCGCTGGCACGCCGCGCGGCTCGCGCGCTGATATCAGCCGCGGCCTTGATTTGCCCGACGGGCGCGATCGCGCGCCGTCGAGGCAATGTCATGATCTTCACCGTCCGATCATCTCCTGCGCGCGCAGGCCGATTTCCGCAGGCCGCGCAAGGCGATCACCGTGTCCAGTGCGTCGGGGAAAAAGATTCTGATTTCGCTTTTCCAGAAAACATGATTGTATCGCCCCATCCCGCCTCGTCGAGAGGGCGTATCGCGGTCGTCACGAACGTGGAGGCGGGATGCGGTGGACGCCGGCGGCGCGCAGCATGCTCGCGAGAGCATGCGGACGAACGCGCCGCGGCGTACGGCCAAGTCGCGTGGTCCTGGCATCCCGATGCCGATGCCCCCGTGGCGGCGCGTGAGAAGCGTGTCGTCGCGCACGGTGACCAGAAAGCCCGGCGCACCGGGGAGAACGCGAAGCAACCGTTAAGACCATCCGCGCAGGGAGGGCCGGGATGTCCCAGCCGAACCTGTGGTACCTGCCGCCTGCATTTTCTTCTGCAGGCGGGCCATGGGGGCGGCAGGCTCCCGGCCTTCCCTGCGCCTCTCTACTTTTCGAGGGGCGATCGACATGCACAGCTCGGGCCTCAGCGGGCCGCGAGGATGCGCCATCATGTCCAACAATGGCCTTGGTTGATCAAATCGACGCGGAATCGGGGCCTCATGGTTCGAGACGCGCCTTCGGATGCATCGATGACGTGGCTGGCTTCAGCGCACGGCGCTCCTCACCATGAGGGGCGCGAGCAGCAGTCTCGGCGAGGAAAGTCTTGGATGTCACCACGCGCTTCGCCCTCATCCTGAGAAGCCCGCCGCAGGCGGGCGTCTCGAAGGATGGCGGCGGACGCGGCAGGCGCCACGCTCAACGCGATCACTGCCTACTGCGCCTGCGGCGCACCGTAGTTCGGCGCCAGCAGGCGGTTGCGGATCAGCCAGGCCATGGTGCGCGTCCAGGATTCGTCGGTGTTGCCGCGCATGTCGGCGGTCATTGCCGCGACCGGCTTCCCGGTATGCGCGTCGCGCAGATAGATGTTCATGTTGAGGATGAGATTGGAGACCTTCTGCACCGTCCCGGTGATGGCGAGATCGGCACCGATGTCGCCCGCGAGCTTGACGTCGCAGCCGCCGCAGGCCTGCAGATTGCTGTGGTGCGCCGCATCGTTGACGGGGGCGATGTCAAGGACGCGAAAACGTCCGGAATCCTGCAGCGCCGATCGCAACTGCTCGGCGGCGTGCGCCAGCCTGGTCTGCTCGTCCTGGCGCGGGCCCTGCACCTCGCCCTGCAGGCTGGTGTCGATCAGCTCGAAGTCGAACACCGCCACCTTGGTCGGCTCGGCATGCACTGATGTCGCAGACATCAGGATCAGGAACGCGAAGAGAACGGCAGGTTTCAAGGTCGTGATCCGAAATGACGCGACAGCGGCCAAAAGTGGGGTTGAAAGCTAGGCCAATTCGTTCATCTTGCAAGACGAAACCTCGCCGGAAAAGGACGAGGGAACAGTGGGAGGACATGTGGTCCTGGGAGTTCTGGCCCGATCTCTGATCGGCGCGATCGGCCTCATCGCCGCCGCAACCGCCGCCAGCGCGGCGGAGCCGGTCGACATCGCGATCGGCTATCTCGGCCGTAGCGGCGTGCCGCAGACGTTGTCGCCGCTCGACCAGCCGGCGGCCGATGATGGCGTGGCCGGCGCGAAGCTCGCGATCGAGGACAACAACACCACCGGCAAGTTCCTCAACCAGCGCTTCACTTTGATCGAGCGCCGCATCAAGGACGACGAGGACGCGGCGCAGGCCGCCAATGAGCTCGCGGGAAAGGCCGGCTTCATTCTCGCCGACCTTCCGGCGGATGCGCTGCTGAAGGTCGCAGACGCCCTGCGCGGACGTGGCACCACCCTGCTCAATGTCGGCGCCACGGACGACCGCCTGCGCGAGCAGGACTGCCGCGCCAACGTCATCCATGTCGCCCCGACACGCTCGATGCTGGCCGATGGGCTTGGGCAGTATCTGGTATGGAAGCAGTGGAAGCGCTGGCTTCTGGTCACCGGCTCGCACGACAACGACAAGCTGTTCGCCGACGCGCTGCGCCGCGCCGCCACCCGTTTCGGCGCTAGAATCGTCGAGGAGCGGACCTTCGAGGACACCGGCGGCGCGCGGCGCACTGACTCTGGCGTGACCCTGATCCAGCGCCAGATGCCGGTGTTCACGCAGAAGGCGCCGGCCTATGACGTGCTGGTCGCCGCCGACGAGAGCGAGGTGTTCGCCAACTACCTGCCCTATCGCACCTGGGATCCGCGCCCCGTCGCGGGCTCCGCCGGCCTGCGTCCGACCAGCTGGGATCCGGCGCAGGACCAGTGGGGCGCGACGCAATTGCAGAACCGCTTCATGAAGCTGGCATCACGCCGCATGGACGCCTTGGACATGCAGGCCTGGATGGCCGTGCGCATGATCGGCGAGGCCGCCTCGCGCACCAACTCCGGCGACGCGAAGACGTTGACCGACTATCTCAAGGGCCCGAACTTCACCATCGCCGCCTTCAAGGGCACGAGGCTCTCGCTGCGCGACTGGAACCTGCAACTGCGCCAGCCGATCCTGCTGGCCGACGGCCGCATGATCGTCTCGGTCTCGCCGCAGGAGGGTTTCCTGCATCAAGTCTCCGAGCTCGACACCCTCGGTGTCGACCGCCCCGAAACCAAGTGCAAGCTGCAATGATGTCGGATTGGAAGATGTTGATGACGATGCGCAGTCCGACAACCAATGTGGCTATCGGTCTGGGGCCTCATGGTTCGAGACGCGCCCAAGACGGCACTCCTCACCATGAGGGTCAAGAGCCGAGGGCGGCACTGCACACCGACCGTGAACACGCCGAGAGGCGTGTTCATGGAGAGGGGCGAGATCACGGGGAGGTTCGGCAGCAAGGTCTCGAGCGCGCATGGCTTGGATCTAACCGCGCACACCGGCCTCGTCCTGAGGAGCCCGCCGGAGGCGGGCGTCTCGAAGGACGGCCACGGCTTCGCAGGTATGTCGGCATGGCAGCCAGCCTGCTCACCGCCGCGCTGTGGCTGGCCCACGCGTCGCCCGCCTCCGCCTACGTCGCCTTCGTCTCCAACGAAAAAGGCAACACCGTCTCCGTCATCGATACCGACACATGGACCGTCACCAAGACCATCAAGGTCGGCCAGCGGCCGCGCGGCATCGCGTTCACGCGCGACGGCAAGTTCGTGATGGTCGCCGTCGGCGATGACGACACCATCCAGGTGATCGACGCCAGGAAGATGGAGGTGGTGGACACCCTGCCCTCCGGCCCGGATCCCGAGCTGTTCGCGCAGGACGCCGCCGGCAAGACGCTCTATGTCGCCAACGAGAATGACAACACCGTCACCGTGCTCGACCTCGAAAAGCGCGTGCGCATCGGCGATGTCCAGGTCGGCGTCGAGCCCGAGGGCATGATGCTCAGCCCGGACGGCAAGATCCTGATCTGCACCTCCGAGACCACCAACATGGCGCATTTCATCGACACGTCGACGCGCCAGATCGTCGCCAACGTGCTGGTCGATGCGCGGCCACGCTATGCCGAGTTCAAGAGCGACGGCTCGGAACTGTGGGTGTCGGCGGAGATCGGCGGCACGGTGTCGATCATCGATCCCGCCAAGCGCGAGGTCACCGGCAAGATCAAGTTCGCCGTGCCCGGCCTGCGCAGCGAGGCCATCCAGCCGGTCGGCATCGCCCTGACCAAGGATGGCAAGACCGGCTTCGTCGCACTCGGCCCCGCCAACCGCGTCGCGGTCGTCGACGGCACCACCCACGAGGTGAAGAAATATCTCCTGGTCGGCCAGCGCGTCTGGCACATGGAATTCACGCCGGATGAGAAATATCTTCTGGTCACCAATGGCGTCTCCAACGACGTCTCGGTGATCGACGTCGCGGCGCAGAAGGTGATCAAGACCATCCAGGTCGGCGAGCTGCCCTGGGGCATCACGATCGCACAGCCATGACGACGCAGAACGCACCCGCTCTCGACGCGACAGGCGCCACGCCGCAAACGGCTCCCGACCAGGTGCCGGCACTGTCGGTCGTCGGCGTCAGCCATTCCTACGGCGCACGCAAGGCGCTCAACGACGTCAGCTTCGCCGTGAGGCCTGCGAGCTTCACCGCCCTGCTCGGCCTCAACGGCGCCGGCAAGAGCACCTTGTTCTCGCTGATCACGCGGCTGTTCGCGGTGCAGACCGGCCGGATCGGCATTTTCGGCCATGACATCGGCCGTACGCCCGGCGAGGCGCTGCGGCTGCTCGGCGTCGTGTTCCAGCCGCGCACGCTCGATCTCGATCTGTCGCTGACTCAGAACCTGCTCTATCACGCCGCCCTGCACGGCATCTCGCGCCGCGAGGCCCGCGCCCGCAGCGAGGAGCTGCTGACCCGGATCGGTCTCGCCGACCGCGCCGGCAACAAGGTGCGCGACCTCTCCGGCGGCCAGATGCGCCGCCTGGAAATCGCCCGCGCCCTGCTGCACCGGCCGCGCCTCCTGCTGCTCGACGAAGCCACCGTCGGGCTCGACGTCAAGGCGCGCGCCGACATCGTCGGTCATGTCCGCCAGCTCGTCGCCGAGCAGGGCATCGGCGTGCTCTGGGCCACGCATCTGTTCGACGAGATCGCGCCGACCGACGATCTCGTGGTGCTGCATCAAGGCCGCGTGCTGGCGCGCGGGCCGGTGCCGCAGGTGATCACCGAGGCCGGCGCGTCCGACGTCAACGCCGCGTTCGCGCGGCTGACGACGCAGGCCAGCCCGGCGCGGAGCGAGCCATGACCGTCACGACAGTTCACGCTCCTGCCACACCACGCAGCGGCTTCTCGGCCGGCGAATACATCACTTGCCTCACCGGCATCGTCTGGCGCGAGGGGCTGCGCTTCCTGCATCAGCGCGAGCGCTTCATCTCGGCGCTGGTGCGGCCGCTGGTCTGGCTGTTCATCTTCGCTGCCGGCTTCCGCCAGGTGCTCGGCATCTCGATCATCCCGCCCTACGAGACCTACATCCCCTACGAGGTCTATATCGCGCCCGGCCTGATGGCGATGATCCAGCTGTTCAACGGCATGCAGTCGTCGCTATCGATGGTCTACGACCGCGAGATGGGCAACATGCGCACCTTGCTGGTGAGCCCGCTGCCGCGCGGCTATCTCCTGTTCTGCAAGCTGCTCGCCGGCACCGCCGTCTCGGTGCTGCAGGTCTACGCATTTCTCGCCATCGCCTGGTTCTGGGACATCACCCCGCCGCCGATGGGCTATCTCACCGTGCTGCCGGCGCTGGTCCTGTCCGGGCTGATGCTCGGCGCGCTGGGCATGCTGATCTCCTCCGGCATCAAGCAGCTCGAGAACTTTGCCGGCGTCATGAACTTCGTGATCTTCCCGATGTTCTTCGCCTCGTCGGCGCTCTACCCGCTGTGGCGCGTCGAGGAAGGCAGCCCATGGCTCGCTTATCTCTGCGAGGCCAACCCCTTCACCCACGCGGTCGAGCTCATCCGCTTCGCGCTCTATGGCAAGCTGAACTGGGTTTCGCTCGCGGTGGTCGGCGGCTGTACCGCCGTGTTCATGATCGGCGCGATCCTGGCCTACGATCCGTCGCGGGGTCTTGTCAGGCGTGGTCCCGGAGGCGAGGCATGAGGTTGAGAACGATCCTGGCGGCCGTCGCCATCGCAGCGTCAGCAGGCGCTGCGATGGCCGCCGATCCGCGCTATCCGGATTGGCCCTGCCCGCAGGCCAAGGTGCCGGAAATCTCCATCGCGGCCGTGTGGTCCGGCCCTGCGATCGACGATGTCGGCGCGAGCTGGAAGGACGACGCCAAGATCGCGGAGCTGGTCGCCAGGCTGGCGGCGCGCCGCATCCCGCTGGAGCAGGCGCAGAAGGACGTCGCCGATTTCCTGACCGGTACGCCTGAGGAGAAGACCCGCAAGGGCAAGCTGCTGTTTGCCGGCCTGTTCGATACGCTGAACGCCCAGCGGACGTCGGTCATGAACGGCCTCGAGCGCGTCATGCGCAAGCAGCGCGAAGCGGTCGAGAAGGTGCGCGGCGACACCATCGCGTTGCAGGAGATGCACAGCGGGCCCAACCCGGATCAGGCCAAGGTCGAGGAGATGACCAACCAGTTGAACTGGGAGACGCGCATCTTCGAGGACCGGCGTCGCGTGATGAAGTTCGTCTGCGAGGTCCCGACCGCGATCGACCAGCGCCTGTTCGCCCTGGCCCGCGAGATCCAGCAGGACATGGAGTAGCTGATTTGATGCGCTCTCGCCGCCCTCTCCGCTCACTCCTCAGGCCGCGGCTCGGGCTGCGTCTGCTGCAGCGGCAGGTCGGCGCGGCTCCAGCCGTCGGTCCCGTCGGGGTACCAGGCGATGTTGCGATAGCCGTAAGTCAGCGCGCGCCGCGCGGCATTCCACGACATCCAGCAATCTTCGAGGCAATAGAACACGAGCAGACGACCGAAATCGCCACCCGATGCATGGGCGAGGCCACGCTTGAGATAATCTTCGGTGGCGGCGGCAAGGATGCCGTAGCCGGTGTCGGGCAGCCAGATGCTGCCGGGAATGTCGAGCCGCGGCTGCTCGCGCCATACCGTCCCGGCCGGCAGGTTCTTCGGCTTGGGCGGCCGCGGCAGCACATCGACGAAGGCGGCCGATTTTGCGCGCCAGATCGCCTCGGTCTCCCGCGTCGACAGCACGCGTGCACCAGCGAGCGTCGTCGGCACCGGCGCGCGGTAGTTCTCGGTGCGATAGCTGTCCGGCTCCGGCACGAGATCATCGGCCCGCACCGCCACGGCGATCAGCAGCACGCCTGCCAATGCCGCAGCGGTGAGCCGACCGATCATGGCTTCGCTGCAGCCTCGGCGGTGATCAGATGATTGCTCTCGTCCAGCAGCGGCACCCCGAAGTCCAGCAGGATCTTGTTGATCTCACCCTGGTTCTCCTGGATCAGCTTGTTGAGCTGGCGACGCCAGTTCTGGTCTGCACCGCGGACGCCCATGGCGATGCGGTAGATCAGCTTCGGCCCGCTGGTCTCTTTCACCAGCGGCGTGACGTGCAGTTGCGGGCTCGCCTGCTTGGCATAGTAGCCGGCCATCGGCCCCCACAGCACGCCGGCATCGATCTCGCCGGACTTCAGATCGTTGATCATCGCCTCCGCCGAGGAATCGACGCGGGTGTCAATCATCAGCGGATAGGGCTTTGCGGTCGGCATCAACCCGGCCAGCGCCATGTTGGTCGCCGGCGGCGTGCCCGCCACGATGCCGATGTGCTTGCCCTTCAGCTTGGCGTCCTCCAGCGTCGTCACATCGGCGAGATCGGAGCCCGGCTTGGTCACGATCGCGTAGGCCGTCCGGTAATAGGGACTGGTGCTCTGCACCAAGTCGTCCCCTTGCGGAAAGCCCATGATCACGTCGCAACGGTGCGAGCCGAGCGTCATGCGCACGAATCCGGTGGCCTGCGGGAAGAACGTGTAGTCCACCTTCTTCTGCAGCTTGGCGGCAAAGAGCTCGGCCAGCTTGTTCTCGAAGCCGTCGCCCTTCTCGTTCGAGAACGGCAGGTTGCGCGGATCGGCGCAGACCCTGAGCACCTTGGGATCGACCAGCTCGATCGACAGGTCCAGGCCGTCGTTGCTCTGCGCGAAAGCGGCGGCCGGTCCGAGCAGAGTGAGCCCCGCGGCAACAGCCAGCGAGCAAGCAAGTTTGTGACGCTTCGTCATCCGTATTTCCATCCCTATCGAACGCATCGCGGTATTTTTGAAAATGCTAGGCCGCCGGCCGCGCGGGTGCAACAGTCGCCGTCATCGCGAAGAGTTGACCCGGTGCTGCGCCGCAGCGTCCATGGCCTGATGCACAGGTCCCACGCGAGCAAGGCAAGCCGATGGTGAGGCATCCGATCATTGCGATCATCGCCTGGTGTGCGCTGGCGCTCGGCGGCGCCGCTCTTGCCATGCCCCCGGAACTCGAGGTGAGCGAGATCGCGCCCGGCGTGTTCGTTCACATCGGCCAGACCGCGCTGATGAACGCGGCGAACGAAGGCGCCATCGCCAATGTCGGTTTCATCGTCGGCGGTGACGCGGTCGCAGTGATCGACACCGGCGGCAGCGTCCGCGAAGGCCGCGCGCTGCTGGCCGCGATCCGCGCCCGTACCGACAAGCCCGTGCGCTACGTCGTCAACACCCATGCTCATCCCGACCATCTGTTCGGCAATGCCGCCTTCGAGGCGGACGGCACCCGCTTCGTCGGCGCCAAGAACCTGCCCCGGGCGCTCGCCCTGCGCGGGCCGCACTACATCGAGGCGTTCCGGCGCCTGATGGGCGCCGAACTGATCGACGAGGTCCGCCTCGTCGCTCCGTCGATCCTCGTCGATGACGAGATGGCGCTCGACCTGGGCGGCCGCACCCTCACGCTGAAGGCCTGGAGCACCGCGCATAGCGACTGCGACCTGTCCGTCTATGATGACCGGAGCCGGACCTTGTTCGCCGGCGATCTCGTATTCCTGCGTCACATCCCAGTGATGGATGGCAGCCTGCGCGGCTGGATCGCCGACATGGCCGCACTCGCGGCCATTCCGGCCGAGCGCGTCGTCCCGGGCCATGGACCTGTCAGCCCCTGGCCACTGGCGCTCAGTGACGAGCGTCGCTACCTCGACACATTGGCCCACGACGTTCGCGGGCTGATCAAGGCGGGCAGGCCGATCGCCGACGCCGCTGGGGCCGCTGGATCGGAGCGCGGCAAATGGGAGCTGTTCGACGACTACAATGCCCGCAACGCAACTGCAGCATTCTCGGAAATGGAATGGGAATGAGGCGGGTGACGCGCTATGATCGTTAATCCACCAGACTGCCTTGGGAGGACTGCGCCATGATCGGGCTCCGCTTGCCGTCCACATTGCTTCTCGGGGTATGCCTCGCGTTTGCCTTCGCTCCTGCGAAAGCCGCTGATGGTTATGATCCATGGCCGGGACTCGTCCAGGACATCTTCAACAACAAGGCGATGCAGGACGGCACCAATGTGCTGTCGATCGAGATGCCGACGCGCGCCGAGGATGCCTCGGTGGTCCCGGTCACCCTGCGTAGCAAGCTGTCGCCCGCCGACGAGCGCCGCATCAAGACCATCACGCTGGTGATCGACCAGAATCCTGCGCCGATGGCCGCCAAGTTCACGCTCGGCGCGGACGCCAATGTGACTGCGATCTCGACGCGGGTGCGCGTCAACAACTACACGGACGTGCATGCCGTGGCCGAGCTGACGGATGGTCAGCTCTATGTGGTCAAGACCTTCGTCAAGGCGTCCGGAGGCTGCTCGGCGCCGGCGGCGAAGAATCCGGACGAGGCCAAGGCGCGCATCGGCCAGATGCGCTATCGGCAGTTCACGCAAAGCAGCGACGGCGCCACGAGCGGCATCCGCGAAGCGCAGGTCATGATCGGGCATCCCAACAATTCCGGGCTCCAGATGGACCAGGTGACGCAGCTCTACATCCCGGCCTTCTTCATCGACCGGCTGACGCTGTCGCAGGATGGCAGCCTGGTGCTGTCGGTCGAAGGCGGCATCTCGATCTCGGAGGATCCCAATATCCGCTTCACCTACGTGTCGAACGGCGCCAAGCAATTCCATGCGGAAGCGAAGGATACGCAGGGCCACGTGTTCGAGCACGATTGGCCGGCCGACGGTTCAGGAACCTGATGCGGCAGAGCGGCAGCGCTTCAGAAGCATCTCACTTCGGCTTCGGCCTGCGCCCGGCGAAGATCGTTCAGCGCGTTGGCGGCCTGCTCGGACGTGCGGAACTGGGTGCCGAGATTGCTGTGCACCTGGGACATGCTGAGGACGGTCTCGGCCGTGACGTAGCGCTCATAGGGGATGATCGAGGCGATCACGTCGATCGAGCAGGAGCATTGCGCGATCGCCTCACGGGTCTCGCCATTCGCCTTCATGCAGCCGAACACATATTCGGCCCGCGCCGAGGTCGGATAGTCGTTGAGCTCCTCGGCACGAGCCGGCCCGGCGACCGCGATCATGGCAACGAGGGCGGCGACAATCGGTCCTACCGGAACAGCACTACGCATCACAGTCCTCCACGGCATCGCAGCCGAAGCTATGCTAAGGGAATGAGGCTGAAAAGAACACATCTCGAGGAATTGCAGACGGGCTCATGACGCAGATCGGTCGTTTGTTGATGGCGATTGTCGCCTGCGCCCTGCTGCCGGTCACGGCATGCTGCGCCGCCGAGACCGTCAAGGTTGCGGTGCAGAAGACCGGGACCTTCGCCTGGGAGCTGGGGGTGATCCGCGCCCACCAGCTCGACAAGCAGGCGGATATCGCGATCGATGCGGTCGAGCTGGCGAGCCCGGAGGCCGGCAAGATCGCGCTGCGTGCCGGCAACGCCGACATCATGGTATCGGATTGGCTCTGGGTGTCGCGCGAGCGTGCGCTCGGCGCCAAGCTGACCTTCTATCCCTATTCGAGCGCGCTCGGCGCCGTGATGGTGCCGGCGGCCTCGCCGATCAAGACGCTTGCCGATCTGAAGGGACGCAAGCTGGCGGTGGCCGGCGGCCCGCTCGACAAGAGCTGGTTGCTGCTGCAGGCCACGCTCAAGCGCGACGGCGTCGACCTGAAATCGCAGGCGACCATTACCTACGGCGCGCCGCCGCTGCTGGCCGCCAAGCTGGCCGACGGCGAGATGGATGCGGGCTTGAACTACTGGAATTTCTGCGCGGCGCTGGAGGCCAAGGGCTTCCGCCGGCTCGCCGGGGTCGAGGACCTGCTGCCGCCGTTCGGTGCCAAGGGCCGCACCGCGATGATCGGCTACGTCTTCGACGAGGACTGGGCCGCCAAGCACCGCGATCTCGTGGCACGCTTCCTGTCCGTCACGGCCAAGGCCAAGGAGATCCTGGCGACATCCGACGCCGACTGGCAGACGATCGCCCCGCTGACCGGCGCGCAGGACGACGCTACCTTGCGCGCCTATCGCGACCGCTATCGCGAGGGCATTCCGCGCCGGCCGATCGCCGAGGAAGAGGCCGACGCGCGCATCCTCTATGGCGTGCTCGCTTCGATCGGCGGCCGCGATCTGGTCGGCCCGTCTCCGGAGCTCAGTCCCGGCACCTATTACAGGGCGGATGCGAGGGATTAGTGCTGCGCTTGTTGTCCTTTGCGCTCCTGCTGGCCACGTGGTGGATTGCCGCGGCTGTCGCCGGCAGCGCCAAGCTGCCATTGCCATCGGCCGTGCTTGCGGTTGCGGTGGCGGAAGCGCGGTCCGGCGCGCTGTTTCTGCATCTCGGCGCCACGCTCGCCCGCGTCGCCCTCGCTTTCACGCTGTCGATGGCACTCGGCTCGGCGATCGGCTTTTTGATGGGGCGCAGCCAGCTCGCCAACCGCCTGGGCGATCCCTGGCTGATCCTGCTGCTCAATCTGCCCGCGCTGGTGGTGATCGTGCTCGCCTATATCTGGGCCGGTCTCACCGAGGTCGCAGCGATCGCGGCGATCGCGATCAACAAGCTGCCGACCGCCGTCGTCACCTTGCGCGAAGGCGCCCGCGCGCTCGATCCATCGCTCGACGAGATGGCCAAGGTGTTCGCCTTCCCGCGCGGACGCATCCTCCGCCATGTCCTGCTGCCGCAACTTGCGCCTTATATTGCGGCGGCCGCGCGCTCCGGCCTGTCATTGGTCTGGAAGATCGTGCTGGTCGCCGAGCTGCTCGGGAGGCCCAACGGCATCGGCTTCGAGATCGGCGTCGCCTTCCAGCTGTTCGACATTCCGCTGCTGCTCGCCTACTCGCTCAGCTTTGCCGCCGTGGTGTTGGTGATCGAGGCCGTCATCGTCCAGCCGTTCGAGCTGCGCGCATCGAGGTGGCGGCTCCGTGCGGCTTGAGGTCGATATCAGGTCCAAGAGCTACACCAGCGCCAATGGCAAGCGCCAGGAGGTGATTGCGGGCATTGCCTTTGCACTGCAGCGGGGCGAGGTCGGCGTCGTCGTCGGTCCCTCGGGCTGCGGCAAGAGCACGATGCTGCGGATCCTCGCCGGTCTGGACAACGACTATGAGGGCCACGTCGCACAACCCGCCGGCGCCCGGCTGGCGATGGTGTTCCAGGAGCCGCGGCTGCTGCCGTGGCGCTCCGTCGAGGACAATGTCCGGCTGGCAGCGCCCGGTGTCGCCGAGGACAGGCTGGCCGCCATCTTCGGCGTGCTCGAGCTCGAGGGACATCGCAGCCATTTCCCGGGTGAGCTGTCGCTTGGCCTCGCCCGCCGCGTCGCGCTGGCGCGGGCGTTTGCAGTGGAGCCGGACTTCCTGATTCTCGACGAGCCGCTGGCTTCGCTCGACGACGCGCTCGCCGCGCGGCTGCGCGAGGAGATCGCGACGCTCGTGGCCTCGCGCCCGATGATCACGCTGCTGGTCACGCACAGCATGGACGACGCGGCACGGCTCGGCGACCGGATCTTCCTGCTGTCCTCGCGCCCCGCCCGTCTGCTTCATTCAGTCCCGATCGACCTGCCGCGCGCGCAGCGCAACAACGACGCGGTCGCGGCAATCAAGGCCAATGTGGCGCGACTGGATTTTTCCGTGTCATAGTCACGGCAAAGGACATCGGACTCCAGGGAAAACGCCATGAGACGCGCATTCGCCGTGACGGCGATCATTCTGTTCGGCATCCCGCTCGCGACCGCCGCACAAAGCAAGGGCATCCGGCTCTGGAATCTGACCACCGCAACGATGACCGGCTTTCAGCTCTCTCCGGCCGGCCAGAACAACTGGGGACCGAATCAGACGCTGAACGACAAGGACAAGGAGCTCGATCACGACGAACGGCTGAAGCTGACCGGAGTCGAGCCTGGGCGCTACGACGCCAAGGTGAGCTATGCCGGCGAGCGCCAATGCGTCGTTCGCGGCCTCGACATCGCGGCCGACGCCGTGGTCCCGGTGGCGGACAAGGACCTCAAGGAGTGCACGAAATAGGCAGCCAGCGCGCCTGCGGCAAAGCCGGCCTCAGGCCTTGTCGTTGCTGTGCGGATATTCGCAGCGCCACCGCACTGCAGTCCATTTCGGGTGCTCGCCGATCCACTGGGCGATGTAGGGCGGCGCCTTCATCGCGCATTGCTGCAGCGAGGCGCCGCCATCGGCGAAAACGAGATGCTGCTCCTCGCAGGTGGCCGGAGACAGGACTGCGCAGACGGTGATGACGAGATCGATGGAGCTCATGGCTCGTTGTCCTTCGATAAGCCTGAAACAGCTTATCTGAAACTACGACATCCGGCTGCATCAGTTTCTCCGCACGCGACAAATTATGCAGCGGAACCAAGGCTGGAACGACGATCCCTGGGCAAAGCCGCCCCGACTCTTGATCCGAACCGGCAGATCGGCTGCAATGGAATCGGTCGATCGACCTCAAAAAGAGCGAATGCGGAGGAAGCAGATGCCCAAGGTTCTCGTACTCTACAAGACCCCCAAGAGCGCCGAGGCGTTCGACAAACACTATATGAACGTCCATGTGCCGCTGGCGAAGAAGATTCCCGGTCTGAAGAGCTACGATATCAGCCGCGGCCCGGTGAATGGGCCGGGGGGGCCCACCAACCTCCACCTCGTCGCCACCCTGGTATTCGATTCGATGTCGGCACTGCAGGCAGGGATGAGCTCTGCCGAAGGCAAGGCGGCGGCGGGCGATCTGCCCAACTTCGCCGATGGCGGCGTCGATCTGTATATCTTCGACACGCAGGACGTCTGACCCTTGGACGGTCCTCAGGCCGTCACCAACGTTCGGCGGCGTGCCCGTCATATCCGATCGGCCGACAGGCCGGTCGCCGGGACGATCTCGCGGATCGTCCATCGAATGGATCCGCCAAGCCAGTCAGAAGCGAATGGCGCACCTCGTGGCTTGGCAGATCGCTACGCGTTACTTGCGCGCCGCACAGGCGTACATGTTGATTTCCATGCCAACCGGCACTTCGACGATCTTCGGTGTCTTCCAGGCCATTTCAAGCTCCCAAGTTCGACTATCATTGACTGGCGCATTGCTCGCGCCAAGGCCGAAGCTAGGATCGCGTTCGGAAGAACGCAAGGCTCGACCGTCGCCGGCGGATCCCTATGCAGATGTCGCGTAGTTGACCCGACAACGTTCCGCCGCAATCGCCGCCCGCCCGTCTCCGGCTGCTCGACGCAGGCATCATCCGCCGAGGACGAGCGCCCGCAGCATCCGCTCACGCACCGCCCGGCTGCACATAGCAGAACACATACCGATTGCGGCTCAGGAAAATGATGCCGTGCCCCGTCGGATTTCCCTTATCCCACTTCAGCTTGTGATCCGGGACCTCGATTTCCGTGCCGACATCGACATGCGGACGGCCACGCGGCTCATCGGGACGGTCGTCGGTGATGATCGCATAGGTCTTGCCGTCGCGAACATGGATCTCATCGGCAAAGTAGGCGTCGGCCTCGCCGCAGCACGATGCCGTCGGCACGTCAGGCTGCATCAGCGCCTCGTACCATTGGCGCAACGCCGGATCGACCGCTCCCCACTGACCGAGATCACGCGCACTCGCACTCACCCAAAGGCAACAAAGCATGCCGAGCCAAAGGATGGTTCGTCTCATCCGCCTACTCCTCTGTTATCCCGGCATGATGCAGTGAAGCAATGTTCGTGCCGCAATGCAGCATGACGGCGGTGCCATTTTGCCGATCCCGATCGGTGAGCGGCGCAACGGCTTGGCGCTATGCCCGAATCGAGCGAGGACGGCTTCCCGATACGCCGAGGGCGGTTGCCAGCTTTTCGTATTGACGGTTCCCGATTTCGAGCGGAGTGTTGTTCCCGCAGCGTCAGGATAGGCGCGCATAAAAATCTCGGAGGAAATGAATGAAGCGGATCGCGCTGGCCGCAGGCCTCGCCCTTTTTGCATCACATGGTGCAAGCGCGCAGAGCGCCGATCAGTTGGTCAAGGGTGCAACTGATACGGCGAACGTTCTCAACTACGGCATGGGCTACAATCTGCAGCGGTTCAGCCCGCTCAACCAGATCAACAAGGACAACGCCAAGCACCTGGTTCCGGTCTGGAACTACAGTTTCGCCGATGACCGCAGCGAGGAGTCGCAGCCGCTGGTTTACCAGGGCGTGCTCTACGTCACGACCCACAACGCGACGATGGCCGTCGACGCCAAGACCGGCAAGCAGATCTGGAAAAGCAAGATCGACTATCCTGCCGAGACGCCGCGCGTGGTCTGCTGCGGCATCATCAACCGCGGCGCCGCGCTGTACGACGGCAAGCTGTTCCGCACGACGCTCGATGCCAACGTCATTGCGCTCGATGCCAAGACCGGCAAGGAGCTGTGGCGCCAGAAGGCTGCCGACATCAAGGAAGGCTACTCGATGACGGTGGCGCCGCTGGTCGCCGACGGCGTCGTGCTGACCGGCATCTCCGGCGCCGAGTTCGGCACACGCGGCTTCATCGATGGCTGGGACCCGGCGACCGGCAAGCATTTGTGGCGCACGCACACGGTGCCAACCCCGGATGAACCCGGCGGCGACACGTGGAAGGGCGACACCTGGAAGCTCGGCGGCGGCTCGACCTGGATCACAGGATCGTACGATCCCGAGCAGAACACCGTGTTCTGGGGCGTCGGCAATCCCGGACCGTTCAACGCGGCGGTGCGCCCGGGCGACAACCTCTACACCTGCTCGGTGCTCGCGCTCGATCCGAAGACCGGCAAGATGAAGTGGCACTTCCAGTTCTCGCCGAACAATCCGTTCGACTACGACGCGGTCGCGGAGATGGTGCTCGCCGACATGAACGTCGAGGGCAAGCAGACCAAGGTGCTGATGAACGCCAACCGCAATGGCTTCTTCTATGTGCTCGATCGCACCAATGGGAAGCTGCTCGCGGCCAACCCCTATGTGAAGGTGAACTGGGCCTCCAGCATCGACCTGAAGACGGGCAAGCCGGTCGAGACCGATGTCACGCGTGATGCGCGCGAGGGCAAGAAGGTCACGGTCTATCCGTCGATTCTCGGCGGCAAGAACTGGGAGCCGATGTCGTTCAATCCGCAAACCGGATTGGCCTACGCCAACACGCTCGTATTCGGCGGCCACTACAAGACCGAGCCTGCGACCTACAAGGCCGGCGAGTGGTACCTCGGCATGGATCTGACGGATCTGTGGGATTGGCCGGAAGGGCCGCGTGGTCAGCTCAAGGCCATCGATCCGATGACCGGCAAGACCAAGTGGGAGCAGCCGAGCGACATCCCGCGCTTCTCCGGCGTGCTGTCCACGGCAGGCGGCGTGGTGTTCTCGGGCAAGCTGACCGGCGAGTTCGAGGCTTTCGACGCCGATAGTGGCAAACAACTCTGGCAGTTCCAGACCGGCTCCGGCATCGAAGGCCAGCCCGTCACCTGGCAGCAGGATGGCGTGCAGTATGTTGCCGTGACATCCGGCTACGGCGGCGTCTACTCGCTGTTCTCCGGTGACGAGCGCCTCGCCAACGTTCCGGCGGGCGGCTCGTTGTGGGTCTTCGCGGTCAAGAACTGAGTGCGGATCGCTCGTGAGACAGAATACGTTCATGAAAGCGGCGGCGGCCTTCGCCGCCGTCGTGGCGACGTCGGCCGTCCTGTCGACGGCCGCCCTCGCCCAACAACAAGATGACAGCGCGGCACACAGCCAGGTGGACCTCGGCAAGACGACGTTCGCCCAGAAATGCTCGCATTGCCACGGGCCCAACATGGTGAACTCCGGGACTATAACGCCGGACCTGCGCCGGTTTCCCGATGATCAGTCTCGTTTCGTCACCACGGTGAAGCAGGGCAAGAACGGCCGTATGCCGCCCTGGGGCGACATTCTCAGCGATGACGAGATCACCGCACTGTGGGCCTACGTCTCGAGCCGGAGAGCGCAGTGATGCGTCATCTCTGCTGTTGGCTGGCTGCCTTGATGATGTCGGCAATGTCGTCGGCGGCCTTGGCCGCTGACGACGTGCTGCGCATCTGTCTCGACGAAAATCTTCCGCCGCTCTCGGTCCATCATCGCGGCAAGCCCGGCGGCGGCTTCGATGTCCTGCTGGGTCAGGCGATCGCCGACCGCCTTGGCAGGAAGCTCGAGATCCAGTGGTACGAAAGCAAATTGGACGAAGATTCCAGTCCGGCGCTGGAGGCGAATGCGCTGCTATCGGACGGACGCTGCTCGCTGCTCGGCAGCTACGCGTTCACCCAGGACGGACTGGTCGCGCCCGGCGTCAAGACGGCCAAGCTGCCGGACTTCGATGGCGCCACGCGCGACGACCGCCGCCGCCGTGTTGCCCTCGGCACGCTGACGCCGAGCAAGCCCTACATGTTTTCGACCCTGACCGTCGTTCTCGGACCTTCCGCGAAACAGCGCCCGATTACCGACATCGGCGATCTGGCCGGGCTGCGGCTGGCAATCGAGAGCGGCACGTTGGCAGATGCAATCCTGATGACGTTCGACAAGGGGCGGCTGATCGACGACATCACGCATTTGATTCCGGCGCGGGATGATCTGCTCGGGGCGCTCGAACAGGGCAAGTTCGACGCGACCCTGCTCGATGGCAGACGTTTCGATGCGTATCGGGCCGCTCATCCCGACACCAAGCTGAGCGCGTCGGGGTACAGCTATCCGATTGGTGTGAACCGAGGCTATGTGGGGCTGGCCAGCTCTGCCGAGCTCATCGCATCGGTCGACAAGGCCTTGACGGAACTCCAGGCCTCGGGAGCCCTGGCGACTCTCGGCCAATCCGCAGGACTGACCTACCTTCCGCCGCGTCAGCCGGTGATTCTGGGCGACGCGTTCCAGAGGATCATCCGGAGCGGCGCACGCTAGCGGGGCCGCTCCCGGACCGCTCAGCGCGCGGCCGTCTTGTGAACCGACGACGGCACAACGCCGAAATATTTGCGGAAGACGCGGCTGAAGTGCGACGAGCTCGAAAAGCCCCACGAGAACGCGACATCGGTGATGGTCTTGCCGCTCTGCGTCTCCAGCTCCTGCCGGCAATGCTGAAGCCGAGCCCGCCAGATGTAGTCGCTGACCGTCATGCCACGGTCGCTGAAGACCATGTGAAGGTAGCGCTTGGTGCACCCCAGAGCCGCCGAAATCTGATCGATGCAAAGGTCAGGATCGCGCAGATGCTCGCGGATGAAGGCTTGAGCGCGGATATAGACCGCCTCGGGTCCCGCACGGTCCAGCATGCGATCGGCTTCACGCAGCGGCAGGAGCAACAGATCGATCAGCGATTCGGCGACGCCGACGGCCGAGTTGGGCGAAAGCCGGGTCGCCTCGTCGAAAGCGGCGTGGGTGACGTCATGCGCAATCCGGCCTGTCCCGCTCCGCGCAGACAGCTTGTATGCGGGCATTTTCTCCGACCGAAAGCCGCGCTCCTGCAGTAGCTCCTTCGGCACGATCACGACGTCATGGCGGGTCAGCGCGGGGCTGATGATGGTGTGCGGTGACGAGACGTCATAGGCGAGACAGTCGCCCGGGCCGATCTCGATCTGGCGGCCATCCTGCTCGAAATAGGACGTCCCATAGGTCTGGAACAAGATCTTGATGTAGGGATGTGCCGCCTTTTGCGCACGCGCATAGGTATGCGCAATACGGTGCTGACTGGCCTCGATCTGGCAGAGCTTCAGGCGCGACACCGTCGTGAAATTGATGCGCCCCTCGAATGAAGCCCCCTCCAGCGGATCGACATCGAAACGTCCGCACAGGTCGGTCAGTGCATCTGACCAACGCTGGATCTGGCTCTTCGGTGAAAATCCCGAAGTATTAAGCGAGCGGATCGTGTCGGACATGTTTCATCCACCGATTCATGATCGAAACGCAACGGGTCCGCCGCAGGACGGCGAACGAGACTGCAGCAAGATTGCTCCCATTTTAAGGCCGCGGCTTTCGCGGCGCACTTCGTTCCATAACGCGCCCCGCGTGATCCTCCGCCTTCGTCTCTGTAAGGTCAAGGGAAACGTCAACCTTCGGTGGAACCATGGTGTCGCAAATTGATGCTGCGCAGCAAGAATGGCGCTCATGTTGCGGACCAGCAAAGCAAAATCTCCTTCAAAAACTTCTATTCGCTTCACTCTTGAGCAAGCTCTTTTCTCTTTTGGGCAAGTTTCCCGGTTGGGAAGTGGATATTCAATGATGCCGAAAACGAATACTGGGCCGCGTGCTGCGGAACCTCAGTTGAACCCGGGAGGAAAGACGATGCGAAGAGTGCTACTCGCAACATGTCTGACGTCAGTCGCGGCGCTCGCCGCGGGTGGCGCATGGGCCAGCGATGAGCTGGCCAAGATGTCGGCCAACCCGAAGGACTGGGTGATGCCGGCGGGAGACTACGCCAATACGCGTTACTCCAAGCTCAACCAGATCAACGCCCAGAACGTCGGCAAGCTGCAGGTCGCGTGGACCTTCTCCACCGGCGTGCTGCGCGGCCACGAAGGCGGACCGCTCATCATCGGCAACATGATGTATGTGCACACGCCGTTCCCGAACAAGGTCTATGCGCTCGATCTCGCGCAGGACAACAAGATCGTCTGGAAGTACGAGCCCAAGCAGGATCCGAACGTCATTCCGGTGATGTGCTGCGACACCGTCAACCGCGGCGTCGCCTATGGTGACGGCAAGATCTTCCTGCATCAGGCCGACGACAAGCTGGTGGCGATCGACGCCAAGACCGGCCAGCACGTCTGGACCGCCGTCAATGGCGATCCGACCAAGGGACAGACCGGAACCTCGGCTCCGCTCGTAGTGAAGGACAAGGTGCTGGTCGGCACGTCCGGCGGCGAGTTCGGCGTCCAGTGCAGCATGACCGCTTACGACATCAAGAGCGGCAAGCAGGTCTGGAAGGCATACTCCGAAGGTCCGGATGACCAGATCCTGTTCGACGCCAACACCACCGCGCTCGGCAAGCCGGTCGGCAAGGACTCGAGCTTGAAGACCTGGCAAGGCGATCAGTGGAAGACCGGCGGCGGCTGCACCTGGGGCTGGATTTCCTACGACCCGCAGCTCGACATGGTCTATTACGGGTCGGGCAATCCCTCGACCTGGAATCCGAAGCAGCGTCCCGGCGACAACAAGTGGTCGATGACGATCTTCGCCCGCCATGCCGACACCGGCGTCGCGAAGTGGGTCTATCAGATGACGCCCCACGACGAGTGGGACTATGACGGCGTCAACGAGATGATCCTGTCCGACCAGTCCATCAACGGCCAGCCGCGCAAGCTGCTCACGCACTTCGATCGTAACGGCCTCGGCTATACGCTCGACCGTGCCACGGGCGAGCTGCTGGTTGCCGAGAAGTACGACCCGAAGGTGAACTGGACCACCGGCGTCGACATGGACAAGAACTCTGCGACCTACGGCCGTCCGAAGGTTGTCGATCAATACTCGACCGACAAGCAGGG
This sequence comes from Bradyrhizobium sp. HKCCYLRH2060, assembly GCF_051168135.1. Classification (NCBI taxonomy): domain Bacteria; kingdom Pseudomonadati; phylum Pseudomonadota; class Alphaproteobacteria; order Hyphomicrobiales; family Nitrobacteraceae; genus Bradyrhizobium; species Bradyrhizobium sp. HKCCYLRH2060. Next base: position 60,019 of record NZ_JBNPUK010000003.1, on the reverse strand, counting down.
TGAGGACGTCAATACCAAGGGCATCTGCCCGGCGGCGCTGGGCACCAAGGACGAGCAGCCGGCGGCCTACTCGCCGGACACGCAGCTGTTCTACGTGCCCACCAACCATGTCTGCATGGACTACGAGCCCTTCAAGGTGAGCTACACCGCAGGTCAGCCCTATGTCGGCGCGACCCTGTCGATGTACCCGCCGGCGGGTGACACCCATATGGGCAACTTCATCGCCTGGGACGGCAAGACCGGCAAGATCGCCTGGTCGAACAAGGAGCCGTTCTCGGTGTGGTCCGGTGCGCTCGCGACGGCCGGCGGCGTGGTGTTCTACGGAACGCTCGAAGGCTACCTCAAGGCGGTCGATGCCAAGACGGGCAAGGAGCTCTACAAGTTCAAGACCCCGTCCGGCATCATCGGCAACGTCACGACCTACGAGGCCAACGGCAAGCAGTACGTCGCCGTTCTCTCGGGTGTCGGTGGCTGGGCCGGCATCGGTCTCGCGGCGGGTCTGACCGATCCGACCGCCGGCCTCGGTGCCGTCGGCGGCTACGCCGCGCTGAGCAACTACACCGCTCTCGGTGGTGCGCTCACCGTGTTCTCGCTGCCGCAGTAAGCCAGGTACCTGCCTCCGGCGCATGGATCTCATCCATGCGCCGGTTCGCCTGTTCCAAAAAATTATGGGAAAACGCCCTTGCGTAGAATCTGGTTTGCGGTCGCCACGGCTCTGAGCCTGGCAACCGGCGGGATGACTGTCGCCGAGAATGCCTGGGCCGAAGGTCCCGGCGATGCCAAGGCGGTCAAATCCGAGGACGGGAAATACTTCGATAAGGATGGCATTCCGACCTACAAGGTGGCCGCCGACGGAACGGTCGACTGGTACACCTACTCCGGATACCGCCGCTATCATTCCGAATGCCATGTCTGCCATGGCCCCGACGGCATGGGATCGACCTACGCCCCGGCGCTCAAGGACTCGGTCAAGAACATGAGCTACGGCGACTTCATCGGGACCATCGCCAGCGGCCGCAAGAATGTCAGCACGTCGCAGGAGAACGTCATGCCGGCCTTCGGCGACAATCCGAACGTGGCCTGCTACATGGACGATCTCTACGTCTACCTGCGCGCCCGCGGCGATGATGCGGTGGGCCGCGTTCGCCCCGCCAAGCATGAGGACAAGCCGCCAGCCTATACGGAAGCGGAGAACTCCTGCATGGGCAAGAAATGACTGACGACGAGGACCGCGCCTGGACAGTTTCCCTGGACAGGGTCGCGGGCCTGACAGACTGAAACAGGAGTTTGAGACATGAAGACGCGCGCCGCGGTCGCTTTCGAAGCCAAGAAGCCGCTGGAGATCGTCGAGGTTGACCTCGAAGGGCCGAAGGCCGGCGAGGTGCTGGTCGAGATCAAGGCCACCGGCATCTGCCACACCGATGCCTATACGCTCGACGGTTTCGACAGTGAGGGCATCTTCCCCTCGATCCTCGGCCATGAGGGCGCCGGCATCGTGCGCGAAGTCGGCCCTGGCGTGACCTCGGTCAAGCCCGGCGACCACGTCATTCCGCTCTACACACCGGAATGCCGCCAGTGCAAGAGCTGCCTCAGCCGCAAGACCAATCTCTGCACCGCAATCCGCGCCACGCAGGGCAAGGGCCTGATGCCCGACGGCACGTCGCGCTTCAGCTACAAGGGCCAGGCCATCTATCACTACATGGGCTGCTCGACCTTCTCCAACTTCACCGTGCTGCCGGAGATCGCGGTCGCGAAGATTCGCGAGGACGCGCCCTTCGACAAGAGCTGCTATATCGGCTGCGGCGTCACCACCGGCGTCGGCGCGGTCGTCAACACGGCGAAGGTCACGCCCGGCGCGAACGTCGTGGTGTTCGGCCTCGGCGGCATCGGCCTCAACGTAATTCAGGGCGCCAGGATGGCGGGGGCCGACAAGATCATCGGCGTCGACCTCAATGACGGCAAGGAGGAATGGGGCCGCCGCTTCGGCATGACCCATTTCGTCAACCCCAAGAAGGTGACCGGCGACATCGTCCAGCACCTGGTCGCGCTCACCGACGGCGGTGCCGACTACACCTTCGACTGCACCGGCAATACCACGGTGATGCGCCAGGCGCTGGAAGCCTGCCATCGCGGCTGGGGCGAATCGATCATCATCGGTGTCGCCGAGGCCGGCAAGGAGATCGCGACCCGCCCGTTCCAGCTCGTCACCGGACGCGTCTGGAAGGGCACGGCGTTCGGCGGCGCGCGCGGGCGCACCGACGTTCCCAAGATCGTCGACTGGTACATGAACGGGAAGATCGAAATCGACCCGATGATCACCCACACGCTGAAGCTCGAAGACATCAACAAAGGCTTCGACCTGATGCATGAGGGCAAATCGATCCGTTCCGTCGTCGTGTTCTGACCCCAAGCACGCAAAACTGAGGAGGATTGCGCCATGACTGTCCACATCCATCCGTCCGTCGATAACGGCGTCAAACAGGGAAGCGGCCATTTCGCCGGCGGCACGCTGGTCTGCAAATGCCACGACCGGCCGGTCAAGGTCGGCATCAAGGGCGATGTCGCGCATAACCACGCGTGCGGCTGCACCAAATGCTGGAAGCCCTCCGGCGCGACCTTCTCGGTCGTTGCAGTGGTGCCGCGGCAGAACGTCACGGTGCTGGAGAACGGCGACAAGCTCAAGATCGTCGATCCCTCCGCCGTCATCCAGCGCTACGCCTGCACCGGCTGCGGCACGCACATGTATGGCCGCATCGAGAACACGGGTCACCCGTTCTACGGCCTCGACTTCATTCACCCCGAGCTGTTCCAAGAGCAGGGTTCGGCCGCGCCGGGCTTTGCGGCCTTCGTCTCCTCGGTGATCGAGTCGGGCGTGAAGCCGGAACAGATGGGCGAGATTCGGGCGCGATTAAAGGAGCTGGGGCTCGAGCCCTATGACTGCCTGTCGCCAGCCCTGATGGATGCGATTGCCACCCACGTGGCGAAAGCAAAGGCGGCCTGACGGCCGCAACGTAACCAAGCGTACAACTGAAGCGTTCCTTCCTGAAGACTTGGTGCCTCGCCTGCCCCACGCTGGCGAGGCATTCTTTTTTGCCGTCGTTTCTTTTTTTCCCGTCGTTTTGATCTGGCGGCCGCCATTGTCGCCGGCGCATCGTCCTTGTTCCGCGTTTGCATTGCAGCGGGCCGCGCACGGCGTGCACCTGCTCTGCCAACACACGCGCCTGTGTAGACCGATGCCTGTCCCGGTCTGCTATCGTGAATCGTTTTCCGACAACTTCCAATTGATCCGGCGCGTGTACTCAGGACATGTGGTCCCGCGCGCGTCCACCAACGATCAGAACCAACGACCATTGGTCCGACAGAACGAGGGCGAGCATGATCAAGGTGAAAATCAACGGACAGGAGCAGAGCTGGGATGGCGATCCGAGCCTGCCGCTGCTGTGGTACCTGCGCGATGAGCTGGGCCTGACCGGCTCGAAATATGGTTGCGGCGCGGCGTTGTGCGGCGCCTGCACCGTGATGGTCGACAAGGAGGCCGCGCGCTCCTGCATCACGGCGATTTCGGATGTCGCGGGCCGCGAGGTCACCACCATCGAGGGCCTGCATCCGATCGGCGATCATCCGGTGCAGAAGGCTTGGCGCCAGGTCAACGTGCCGCAATGCGGCTTCTGCCAGGCCGGACAGATCATGCAGGCGGCGGCGCTGCTCAACCAGAATCCCAAGCCGTCGCATGACCAGATCCGGGACGCCATGTCCGGCAATATCTGCCGCTGCGGTTGCTATCAGCGCATCGAGAATGCGGTCCATCTGGCCTCGACGGGGGTGTGATCATGAGCATCATCGCAAATCCCGACATCGCGAAGTCCTCCTCGCGTCGCGGCTTCGAGCGGCATCTCAAGGTCGAGAACGTCTCGCGCCGCGCCATCCTGCAGACGCTGGGCCTTGCCGGCGGGTTCGTCCTCGCGGCTCCCTTGCTGTCGCGCCCGGCGTTTGCCGCCTATGAGACCGGCGCCGGCAAGATGCCGCACGGCACCGTGGTCGATCCCAAGATCTTCGTTTCGATCGCGCCCGACGGCATCGTCTCCATCGTTGCACATCGCTCCGAGATGGGCACGGGCGTCCGCACCAGCCTGCCGCTGATCGTCGCGGAGGAGATGGAAGCCGACTGGTCGCGCGTGCGCGTCGTGCAGGCCCCCGGCGACGAGGTGAAGTTCGGCAACCAGGATACCGACGGCTCGCGCAGCACGCGGCACTATCTGCTGCCGATGCGCCAGATCGGCGCACTGGCGCGGGCGATGCTCGAAGCCGCGGCGGCCAAGCGCCTCGGCGTGCCGCCGAGCGAAGTGAAAGCCGTCAATCATGAGGTCGTGCACAGCGCCAGCGGCCGCCGCCTCGGTTTCGGCGAGCTCGCAGCCGATGCCGCCGGTCTGCCGGTGCCTGCGGTCGACACCATCAAGCTGAAGTCGCCTGGGGATTTCCGCTATCTCGGCAAGGGGCAGGTCAGCATCGTCGATCTGCACGACATCACCGTCGGCAAGGCGCGCTACGGCGCCGACGTCCGCCTGCCCGGCATGAAATACGCGGTCATCGCCCGGCCGCCGGTGACCGGCGGCAAGGTCAAGTCGTTCGATCCGGCCGAGGCACTGAAGGTGCCCGGCGTCGAGCAGGTGATCGAGGTCAAGGGCTGGCCGTGGCCGTCGAAGTTCCAGCCGCTCGGCGGCGTCGCCGTGATCGCACGCAACACCGGTGCCGCGATCAAGGGCCGCGACGTGCTCAAGGTCGAGTGGGACGACGGCGCCAATGCGAGCTACGACTCTGTCGCCTATCGGACCGAGCTCGAGGCCGCCGCGCGCCAGCCGGGCCTCGTCGTGCGACAGGAAGGCGACGTCGAGGCCGCGCTGAAGTCGGCCGACAAGGTCGTCATCGGTGAGTACTACCTGCCGCACGTCGCTCATGCCAGCATGGAGCCGCCGGTCGCGGTCGCCGACGTCAAGGGCGACAAGGCCGAGATCTGGGCGCCGGTGCAGAGCCCCGGCGGCACGCACGAGGATGTCGCCAAGACGCTGCAGATTCCGCCGGAGAACGTGACCGTCAACGTCACCCTGCTCGGCGGCGGGTTCGGGCGGAAGTCCAAATGCGACTTCGCGCTCGAGGCCGCCCTGCTGTCGAAGACGGTGGGCGCGCCGGTCAAGGTGCAGTGGACGCGTGATGACGACATCCATCACGATTTCCTGCACACGGTGTCGGTGGAGCGCATCGAGGCCGGCCTCGACAAGAGCGGCAAGGTGGTGGCGTGGCGTCACCGCAGCGTCGCGCCGACCATCCTGTCGACCTTCGCCGCCGGCGCCGACCATGCCGCGCCGTTCGAGCTCGGCATGGGCCTCGTCGACATGCCGTTCGAGATCGCCAACATCCAATGCGAGAATCCGGCCGCCAAGGCGATGACCCGCATCGGCTGGTTCCGGTCGGTCTCGAACATCCCGCGCGCCTTCGCCGTGCAGTCGATGGTCGGCGAGATCGCGCACGCCACCGGCCGCGACCAGAAGGACACGCTGCTCGATCTGATCGGCAGCCCGCGCGTGCTCAAGCTCACCTCGGTGAAGGACCTCTGGAACTACGGCGAGCCCTATGAGAGCTACCCGATCGACACCGGGCGGCTGCGCCGCGTCGTCGAGTTCGTCGCCGAGAAGGGCAATTGGGGCCGGTCGGTGCCCAAGGGCCACGGTCTCGGCATCGCCGCGCATCGCAGCTTCGTCAGCTACATCGCTACCATCGTGGAGGTGTCGGTCGACGACAAGGGCAAGCTTGTGGTGCACCAGGTCGACACCGCGATCGACTGCGGCACCTTCGTCAACCCCGAGCGTATCGCCTCGCAGCTCGAAGGTGCCGCGATCATGGGGCTGAGCCTCGCCAAATATGGCGAGGTGAGCTTCAAGAACGGCCGGGTGCAGCAGCGCAACTTCGACGACCATCCGGTGGTCCGGATCGACGAGGCCCCGCTGATCACGAACGTGCACATCGTCCCTGCCGATGCCGACACGCCGCCGAGCGGCGTCGGCGAGCCGGGCGTGCCGCCGTTCGCGCCGGCGCTCGCCAATGCGATCTTCGCCGCCACCGGCAAGCGCCTGCGCGCGCTGCCAATCGGCAATCAGCTCGCGACGTAAGCTTGCAGCAATCAGCAGATCATCGGCCGGAGCGATCCGGCCGATGATCCTACCGGAAGACGCAGGATCAGTCAGCGCCCATAGCGCACCGAGGCATAGCGGCCAATGACGGCGCCACGTCCCTGCCCCGGCGCGCCCGCCACGCCGTGAGGCGTGCTGCCGCAGTCCTGGCGCTGCGGCACCGGCGCAGCCTTGATGGCCGTGTTTGCATTCGGCTGCCCCTCGACGAGCTTCGTCACCAGCGAGCGCAGCCGCTGATTCTCGATCTCCAGCTCTTTCAGATGACGCAGAGCAGGACTGCTGAGACCGCCATAGCGCTGACGCCAACGATAGAAGGTGCGCAGCGACACGCCGGCCGTGCTGCAAATTTCGGCAATCGGAACGCCCGACTCCGCCTCGCCAAGCAGAACCAGAATTTCGTGCTCGGTGTGCAGGGAACGTCGCATGATCAGGTACCCCTACGCGGCCAACGCGGTCAATCTCGCATGAATTCCATGAGCTTGGTAGTGCGGCAACGCATGGGTCTCGCAACCGCGCTCCGCGTGGGCGCACCGCGATCGAGGTCAAGCGCGGCGATGCGGGCTCATCGCGGGCCGCCGGCGCCTCGCCGCCAATTGGCAAAATTGACGCGCGTCGCCAGACACGTCGCCCGCTGCCGGTCGTGTGAGCAAGGCTGAACAGTTTTTGGCGTTGCCGACCGCGACATCCTGCCTTGATATCAGCTGCAAAGACCGAGACCCGAGGAGCCCTGCCATGTCCAAACGCCACGAGATTCCCGCGACGCATGAGAGCATGGTCTGGGGCTATCTCGACAGCACGACGCCGCCGGTGCTCGAGGTCGCCTCCGGCGACACCGTGACGCTGCATTCCTTTCCGGCCGGCGGGAAGGAGACCTTGCCCGAGGACCGTAGGATCGTTCCCGCCAACTACCTCACTGCGCTCGACACCATGATCCAGGGGCCCGGACCGCATTTCATCACCGGCCCGGTCTATGTGAAGGGCGCGCAGCCCGGCGACACGCTCCAGGTCGACATCCTCAACGTCAAGGTCAGCCAGGACTGGGGCTTCGTCTCGATCCTGCCGCTGCTCGGCACCCTGCCAGACGAGTTCACGGACTACGAGACCATCCACCCCAAGGTCGACCACGACCGCCAGGTCTGCATCATGCCCTGGGGCACCGAGATCGCGCTCGATCCGTTCTTCGGCATCATCGCCACCGCGCCACCGCCCGCATGGGGGCGGTGCGGCTCGCCGGTGCCGCGCAGTTTTGGCGGCAACATGGACAACAAGGAGCTGCGGCCCGGCACCACGCTGTATCTGCCCGTCTTCAACGAGGGCGCGCTGTTCTTTGCCGGCGACGGCCATGGCGTGCAGGGCGACGGCGAGGTCTGCATCACCGCGCTCGAGACCGGCGTCACCGGCAGCTTCCGCCTCACCGTGCGCAAGGACATGGACATCACCTGGCCGCTCGCCGAGAACGCCACCCACCTGATGTCGATCGGCCTCGACGAGGATCTCGACGACGCCGCCAAGCAGGCGGTGCGCGAGATGGTCAAGCACGTCTGCGCCCGCACCAATTTGTCGCACAACCAGGCCTACATGCTGTGCTCGCTGGCCGGCAATCTGCGCGTCACCCAGCTGGTCGACGGCAACAAGGGCATCCACATGCTGCTGCCGAAGGCGTATCTCTGAGCCTCCTCTACCGGTTGACGAAGCGGTCGTGCGCGGTCAGCACGACCTGCCCGCTCGGATCGACCGCCTCGAAGGTGACGTCGGCATCCTCGGGCTCTGGCATGGTCAGCGTCACCCGCAGCGTTTCCGAGCCGTCGGGCTCGACCTCGATCGCATCCGCCGCCGCATGGCCGACGATGGCGAGCGCCGCGTCGACGCCGCTGATCCCGAGCTTGAAGCTCTGCACGGCCGAGGACTTGTTGAGCAGCTTGACGGTGTAGGCGTTGCGCACCGAACCATCCGACAGCCGCACGGCAAGGGGATCACGATCGTGCTGCACCGACAGCACGGCCGTGGTCTTGGTCACGAACGACACCGCGATGACGCCGGCCAGCGCGACGCAGGCCAGCGCGAGTCCGATCGTCTTCGGCCGCACCAGCCGCGACACACGCGGCTCGCCGACGCGGCCGCGCTCGATGTTGCGCCAGCTCTCGTAGTCGATGAGGCCGCGCGGACGATCGAGCTTGGCCATCACCCCGTCGCAGGCGTCGACGCAGAGGCCGCAATTGATGCAGGCGAAGCTCGGACCCTGCCGGATGTCGATGCCGATCGGGCAGACCGCGACGCAGGCGCCGCAATCCACGCAATCGCCGGCCGGCAGCCCCTGCGACCTCGCCTCGGCGGCCTTCTTGGCGGACATCCGGGTCTCGCCGCGATAGTCACGGTAGTTGACGGTGAAGGCTTCGGGATCCCAGATCGCGCCCTGCAGCCGCGGCCACGGGCACATGAAGGTGCAGACCTGCTCGCGCGCGAAGCCGGCGAGGCCGTAGGTCGTGCCCGCGAACACCAGCGTCCAGGTCAGCGCCGTCGCCGACATCTCGCCATGGATGACATCGCGCACCAGCTCCGGCGCGTCGGTGAAGTAGAAGATCAGGGTGCCGCTGGTGCCGAGCGCGATCGCCATCCAAAGTGCGTGCTTGGTCGCGATCTGCGCGATGCGTTTCGCCGTCAGCGGCGCGCCGATGTTCTTCAGCCGCTGCCGCCGGTCGCCCTCGACCAGGCGCTCGACCAGCAGGAACAGGTCGGTCCACACCGTCTGCGGACAGGCGAAGCCGCACCAGAGACGGCCGGCCAGCGCATTGACCAGAACCAGGATCAAGGTCGCCAGCAGCATCGCCGCGGTGATGAGGTAGAGGTCCTGCGGCCAGATCTCGGCCGGGCCGAGATAGAGCTTTCCGTGGGCGAAATCGAGCAGCACGGCCTGGCCCGGCGCATTCGGCCCGCGGTTCCAGCGGATGAACGGCGTGACGTAGTAGACCGACAGGGTGAACACCAGGATCAGCCATTTGAGCCGGCGGATCGGGCCCTTGACGCCCTGCGGAACCACAGGACCACCCGCCTTGCGCGGCGATCGTGCCGGGCTGCGCGCTGGTGCCTGGGACTGGCTTTGTCCCCGTCCCTCCGCCATGCGCCGCGTCCTGGCGTGATCGATCTCGATGGTGATGGCCACGGCTGCCCTCGTTCGCTTGCCTGTTGCAGGCGACGATAGGCGGCGAGGCCGGGACGCTCTTTGTCGGGCCACAAACTTGCGAACGGGTGGCAGCGACTGTTTGCGCGGGAACAACGATAGTTCCCGTTCGGCAGGTGATGGGAGGCGCAGCGCCGCGAGCGCCATGGCGACAGGCGCAGCATCCGGAGGGATGATGGCGGCTGCCGCCCTTTGGGCGGCGGTCTGCAGGAGGACAGCGTATTGCCGCCACATCGGCATTCTTTGCTCGGCCCATCCTTCGAGACGCGCGCCTTCGGCGCGCTCCTCAGGATGAGGGCGGAATGCTCGGTCAAAGGCTTGAGCCTCATGTCACAGTCGTGATCCTCTCCATGAACACGCCAACAGCGTGTTCATAGTCCCGTATGCAGCGGCCGCCCCGCCGCTTGCGCCTCATGGTGAGGCGCGCCGCTCGCGGCGCGTCTCGAACCATGAGCCACAGGCGGGAAGCGAACTGCGGAGAAGTTCGTCTTCGTAAACAAGATCCACGATCCTCAGACGATCTTGATCGACATGTCCGGCAGGCCTTCGAGCTTGCACAAGAGCACGTCGCCCTTCACCACCGGGCCGACATTCTCCGGCGTGCCGGAATAGATGATGTCACCGGCCTTCAGCTCGAACGCCTCGGACAGTTTCGCGATCTGCTCGGCGACGTTCCAGATCATCTTGGTCAGGTCGGAGTTCTGCCGGACCGTGCCGTTGACCGCAAGCGAGATCGCGCCCTTGGTGAAGTGGCCGACCTTCGAGACCGGATGGATCGGGCCGAGCACGGCGGCATGATCAAAGCTCTTGCCGATCTCCCATGGCTTCTTCTCGGCGGCCATGCCGTTCTGCAGGTCACGGCGAGTCATGTCGAGGCCGAGCGCGTAGCCATAGACATGATCGAGCGCGGACTCGGCGGGAATGTTGGTGCCGCCGGATTTCAGCGCCGCCACCAGCTCGACCTCGTGATGATAGTTCTTGGTCAGCGACGGATAGGGATGATCGGCGACCTCGCCGATCGCGACGTTCTGGATCGCGTCGGTCGGTTTCTGGAAGAAGAACGGCGGCTCGCGGTTCGGATCGGAGCCGCGCTCGATCGCATGCGCTGCGTAGTTGCGGCCGATGCAATAGATGCGGCGGACCGGAAACACGCCCTGCTCGCCGGCGATCGGAATCGTGGTCGCCGGCACGGCGAAGATCGGCTTCGGTCCGGCCTGAGCCGCAGCCGGATGAGTATCCGTCATGATCGCGGCCGCTGCAGCGGCGCTGCCGGCAACGAGAAGATTGCGGCGTGAGGTGTCTGCCATTGGGGTCCTCCTGGGGTCAGCCGTCGCGACTGGCGGCCTGTTGTTCTTGAGCGCTATCGGCGCCCCAACTGATAAGCATATCCAGTATGCCAGCGCCACCATGCGCGCACGCGCGGTCGCTCTCGCGACGCAACACGCGCCCGAAGCGATGCTCGAGACCCTCGCCGGAAGCGCGAGGGCACAGGGAAGGCCGGACCTCGACTGAGGCCCGTGGCCCGCCTGCGAAAAAAATGCAGGCGGCAGGAACCACAGGTTCAGCCGGACAGACCCGGCCTTCCCTGCGCGGTGGGTTGAACGTCTGCTCCGCGCTCTCCCCGGGGACCGGCTTGTTTGCCCCCGTCACCTGCGCAACCCGTCAGGTCGGCATCAGGCTTGGCGCCAGCATCGGGGCGCCAGGACCACACGGCTTGAACGTCCGCGAGTTGCCAATCGTCCAGCGCAACAGCACCTGACAGGCTCGCGGCCACCGCTCCCCGCCTCAACGTATCGTGACGACGCGTACGCCCCTCAGCATGAGGACGGGATAGAGGGAGGAGAGCATGTATTCCGATAAAACGAAAGAAGGAAATTTTTACGCCGAGATCTGGACAGAGGTGATCGTGTTGAACGCGCGGGCGATTTTTCGTTTTGGGCGCACACGCGATCTTCGATCATGAGAGGCGTTGCGGGCAGCGCTCTTGGCGGCGCCCGGGTCCGAGTCGCCCGACGGGCACGCATTGCCGGCAGCCCAGGCGCAGCACGGACGAGCGCAGCGTCACCCGGGGCGCTCCCCCACAACGCGTGTGATCCCAGATATCGCTGATCCGGATCCGCAGACAGGGGTCGCGAAGGATCGCCCGCAGGCAAGCACCCGGCACGTGATCTGCCGAACCTTTGCTCGCGTTCCCTCGTTACTCAAACCTGACGGCGCAACCGCCATGACCGAAACGACACCACCAAGGAGGCGCCGCATGCTGATTGGGCTCACCAGCCTCCTCGTGCTCGTCCTGGCCGGCGCCGCCATTGCCGCGGGGCCGATCATGAGCCGGGTCGAACATCCCAAGTATGACGTGGTGAAGCGCGACGGCGAGTTCGAGATCCGCGCCTATGCGCCGATGATCATCGCGCAGGCGGGGGTGCAGGGCGCGCGCAGGCCGGCGATCGAGGAAGGCTTTCGCATCGTCGCCGGCTACATCTTCGGCGCCAACCGTGCGAAGGCGAAGATCGCGATGACGGCGCCGGTGCAGCAGCAGGCCAGCGGCACACCACCGACGGATGGCGGGAACAGCGACCGGTGGAGCGTCAGCTTCGTGATGCCGTCGAGTTGGTCGCTGGAAACGCTGCCGCCGCCGGCCGACCGCAGGATCAAGCTGACGCCCGTCCCGGCACAGCGCATGGTCGCGTTGACCTTCTCGGGCTCCTATTCCGACGGCATCCTGGCCGAGAAAACCCGCGTGCTGCGCGACTACGCGCAACGGAAGGGACTGGCCGTGTCCGGCGCACCGCTGCTCGTCTTCTACAATCCGCCTTGGACCTTGCCCATGCTGCGGCGGAACGAGGTGATGCTGGCGTGTATTTGTTAGCTCTTCCCGATCGCCTCTCCTCACCCCTCGATGATCGCCACCGCCCGCGTCCATCCGGCCGAGGCGCGCTCGATCTTGACCGGGAAGCACGACACGGTGAACCCCGTCGACGGCAGCTGCTCCAGATTGTGCAGCTTCTCCAGGTGGCAATAGCCGATGTGGCGACCGGCCTTGTGGCCTTCCCAGATCAAGGCGGCATCGTGGGTTTCGGCATATTTCTGGGCAGTGAACACGAACGGCGCGTCCCAGCTCCAGCCGTCGGTGCCGGTCAGGCGCACGCCGCGCTCGAGCAGATACATGGTCGCCTCATAGCCCATGCCGCAACCGGAATTGACGTAGTTGGCCTGTCCGAAGCGCGCGCCGGCCGAGGTATTGACGACGATGATCTCCAGCGGCGACAGCGTGTGGCCGATGCGCTTGAGCTCATCCTCGACATCCCTCGCGGTCACCACATAGCCGTCGGGGAAATGACGGAAGTCGAGCTTCACGCCCGGCTGCAGGCACCACTCCAGGGGCACCTCGTCGATGGTCCAGGCGCGCTCGCCGCGATTCATCGTCGGATGAAAATGCCAGGGCGCATCGAGATGCGTGCCGTTGTGGGTCGAAAGATTCACCTGCTCCACCGCCCAGCCCTGCCCATCCGGCAGGTCCTCGGCCTTCAGCCCGTCGAAGAACTGCAGCATGCGGGGCAGCCCCTGCTGATGGTCGATATAGGTGATGGTCGGATGATTGCCGGGCGGATCGGCGGGCACATCGTTCTGCAAGGGCACGGAGATGTCGATCAGCTTGCGGGCCATGGGCGGTCCTCTCTGATTGTCATTATTGGTTGTCGTCGTCGGCAACCGCAGCCATTGCCGACCGTGCCCGAGCCGATGAACTCGCCGGGCATCAGGGTCTCGTCCTTGCTGGTATAGGCGATCAGCTCCTCGAACGAAAACAGCATGCCGGCCGAGCGCGGCCGCGGTGAGCCGTTGCGGAGCCAGCTCAAACTGTTGAACGGCTGGGACGATCTGGACGGAACACCCATGGGGCCGATTGCGGGGCCAGAGCACCCGACCAGCCCCTGAAAGAAAGAGGCCGCCGACACAAGAAGTGCAGGCGGCCCAAGTCCAGGGAGGAAACGCCCCAAGAAGGGCTAGGTTTTACTTACTAGATCAGGAGAGTCGTGGGTATCCGGATGATACCGGAGGTTGTCATCGCGCTGCCGGGTTCCATATCCCGACCGAGATACCGTTAGACTACGCCGCCTGACGCTCCCGCACGCACGAATTCCGTGACCTTCCCCGACATTGGAGTGGACCCACTCTGCCATCCGTTGCTCCAACTGCGGCGACTGCTCGAGCGGCGCGCGGACCTCCTCGACATCGTCGGCGCGGCGCAACGCGAGCAGCGACTTGTAGGTGGCGATCTCAAATAGTGGGCGATCTCAAACTGATCGAATGCGTCGGTGGGCGAAGGTGTTCTTCAGGAACTCGTCGCCGAACGGCGCAAGTTCGATCTCCGCCAAGAACGGAACCTTCTCAACGCCACATCGTCGGTGTGACAAGATGCGCGCCATCGGACCGTTTCCGACCGAGAGCGCCAGGGCTTTGTGCAGCCTGATCGACATTGGGCTCAGGTTCGATTGCGGGCGCGTGGTCGAGCTGGATCACAGGAACCGCGGCGGGGTGTTCCGGAGCGCTGAGCTGATCGCGCGCGCAAGGAGAAGCGGAACTTGCCGAATCACTCGGCTGGTCAACGGGGTCGTGCATGTGGCAGCTCCGAGCCCTGAAGCGGCGTTTACTAATCCCTTCCGAGACTAGGCGATATCAACTGCGTTAATCCATGCGCGATCTCGCCGCGTGCGGCCGATTCGCCCGCAACGCGACCAGCGTGTGCTTGCCATCCGTTCGTGGCCGCGCGATGACGCTTCCCGCACTGCACGCGGGATCGTGATGGACGTTCCGCCGGCATCAGCGCTCGCGCGCGCCGACGCGGTCGAGCAGTGCCGCACCGGTGCGGATGCCATTGTAGAAGCAGTCGATCGTCATGTTCTCGTTCGGCGCGTGATTGGCCTCGTCGGCATTCGCATAGGGAACGACGAATGCGGGAACGCCGAGGATCTTGGTGAAGACGTAGTCCGGCAGACTGCCGCCGGTGCACGGAAATTCGAGCGGTGTGACGCCCTGCGAGCGCGATGGCGTCGCGCACGATCGCGCCAAAGGGCGAGTCGAGCGGCACGCGCGACGGCAGCATGCCGCCCCGCCGAATGAACTCCACCTCCGGCGCGTGGCGCTTCACATGCGCCTCCACCTTCGCCAGCACGTCGTCCGGCGTCATCGCCTCGACCAGGCGGATGTCGCATTTGGCGAAGGCCTCGCAGGGCAGCACGGTCTTGCTGCCCGGCCCGCCATAGCCGCCGTGGAAGCCGTTGATGGTCAGCGTCGGATGGAACATCAGGCGTTCGTAGTAGCCGCGGTCGGGCGGCGCATCGAGATGGCTGAGACCGAGGCTCGCCTTGGCGGCATCGATATCCAGCGGCAGGCGTTTCACGGCTGCAATGTCCAGCTCGCTCGGCGGCACGATCGCATCATGCAGACCGTCGATGGTGATCTCGCCTGCGGCATTCTTCATCGTCCCGAGCAGGTGGACCAACGTCCAGATCGGATTCGGCACGATGCCGCCGAGGTTGCCGGAATGCACGTCGCGGCTGGCGTGCCTGGCGCGCAGCTCGAACGAGCACATGCCGCGCACGCCATAGGTCATGGTCGGCCGCCCCGACGGGTGCATCGGCCCGTCCGCGGTGACGACGAAATCGGCTTTCAGTTCGTCGCGATGCCCAGCAACGAAACCGGCGATGCGCGGGCTGCCGATCTCCTCCTCGCCTTCGAGCAGAAAGATCACATTGCAGGGCAGCTCGCCATGCACTCGGAGATGGGATTCGATCGCCATGAGCTGCGCGAAATGCTGGCCCTTGTTGTCGCCGATGCCGCGCGCATAGATGCGGCCGTCGCGGATGGTCGGCTCGAACGGCGGGCTCAGCCACAGCTCCAGCGGATCCGGCGGCTGCACGTCGTAGTGGCCGTAGAGCAGCACGGTCGGTGCGCCCGGCTTCTTCTGCCAGCGTCCGAGCACCATCGGATGTCCTGCCGTCGGCACCGTCTCGGCGTCGAGCCCGAGCTCCCGCAGCATCCTCACCAGCAGCGCGGCGACCTCGGCGATGCCGACATTGTGAGCGCTGATCGAGGGATGCCGGACATAGTCCATCACGCGAGCCAGGAAATCCTGCTTTTGATTCTCGATGTGAGCGAACACCGCCTTCAGGCCAGCAGATGGACGCGGCAGGCTACGCTCTTCATTCATGATGTCGGCTTTCGGCGCGTGCAATGGAAGGACAGGCTGATGTTCGATCGAATTGGACCGAAAAGCAAATCACGCGCGGAGCGAGCCCCGCGCGTGATCGATTGACCGCTCGATGCGGCGCGATGCTCAACCCTTGACGGCCGTGACCACGATCTCGATCAGCGCGCCGCCGCCGAGATCGGAGACGCCGACCGTGGCGCGGACCGGCAGGTCGTCGCCGAAGAACGCGGTCCAGGCCGCATCCATCTCCTTCTTCTTCGACAGGTCGGTGACGAAGATCTGGCCGGAGACGACGCGCGTCTTGTCGGTGCCGGCCTCCTTCAGGAAACCGTCGATCTTGCCGAGGATGTTGCGGGTCTGCTCGCTCATCGACACCGAGGTGTCGTCGGCGATGGTGCCGCCAATGAAGACGAAGCCGTTGGCCTCGACGATGCGGTGATGAATGGCGGAGCGGATCTTGCGGGTGATCGTCATCATGTCCTCATGTCGTTGATGAAAGAGTGGAAGTCTGAAAGCGCGCGACGCTGAGACCGCCGATGCGCGTCTGCGTGCCGCCGTGGGCGATCAGCTCGGCCATCACGGCGCCGGCGCCGGGGCCGAGCTGGAAGCCGTGCGCGGAGAAGCCGAACTGGTGATACAGCCCGTCGTGAACGGCGCTCGGCCCGAACACCGGAATGTCGTCGCGCATGCGTGCCTCGATGCCGGCCCAGGCGCGCACGATGGTCGCGCTGCGCATGACAGCGAACAGCTCCGCGACGGTGCGCGCGCTCTCCGACAGCTTGCGCCAGTCGAGCACGGTCTCGTTGCGGTCCTGATCGGGGATGGCGAGGTGTCCACCGCCGATCAGCACCGTGCCGTTGGGGAACTGCTTGAACGACAGCTTGCGGCCGCGCAGGATGACGACGGGATCGATGAAGTGCGCCACCGGCGAGGTGATCATCAGCATCGGCGCGATGGTCTCGACTGGGACCGGCTCGCCGAATTGCGCGGCGATCTGTCCCGCCCAGGCGCCGGCGGCGTTGACCAGCACCGGGGCGGCGAAGCTCTCCGCGCCGACGTCGACATGCCAGAGCTTGCCGTCCTTGCGGATGTTCGTCGCAGCCACGCCCTCGCGAATGAGCGCGCCGAGCTGCTCAGCCTTGCGGCGGAACGCCGTCGTGGTGCGCGCGGGCTGCGCCGCGCCGTCCCGGCGAGATACAACGCCGCCCGGACAGCTCTCCGCCACGGCCGGCACGAGGCGACGCAATTCCGAGCCGTCGATCAGCTCCTCATGGCTGAAGCCGCGTGCGTTGAGATCGGCGACGCGGACGCGGCAGGCGTCGAGCTCCGAATCGTTCTCGGCGACCAGCACCTGGCCAAAACTCTCGAAACCGCAATCATCGTCGACGAGGTCGCTGATGGTCTCCCAGATGCCCATCGAGCGGATCGACAGCGGAATCTCCGCGACGTCGCGCGCGAGCTGCCGCACGCCGCCGGCGTTGACACCGGAGGCGTGGCGGCCGGCATAATCCTTCTCGATCAGCACCGGCTTCAGCCCGGCGAGACACAGATGCAGCGCGGTGGAGCAGCCGTGGATGCCGCCACCCACGATGATGGCATCCGTCTTCACGGTCATCCGCGCACCACGGCCTTGGTCGCCTCTTCGGTCTTCGGTAGGCCTGCCAGCTCGGACAGCATGATCGGCTTCACCGGCGCGCGCAGCCGGTAGTAGCCGATCTCCTGCGGGGTCTTGCCGCGCGCCTGCGCCATCAGCTCGGTGACCGTGAGGCCACACAGCCGGCCCTGGCACGGCCCCATGCCGGTGCGGCGATAGGCCTTGAGCTGGTTCGGTCCGGTGGCGCCGATCGCGACGGAGTCGAGCACCTCTCTGGCGGTGATCTCCTCGCAGCGGCACACGATGGTGTCGCCTTGAGGAATACGGAACTGCTTTGCCGGCTGGAATAGAACGTCGAGGAAGGCGCGACCGCGCTCGGCACGTTTCAACTGCGCTGAATGGTCCAGAACCTGTGCCTGGGGCCGCAGCGCCTTGATGGCGCTTGCTGCCGCGATACGGCCCCGCCACAGCGCCGCCTGCGCGCCGCCGATGCCGGCGCCATCCCCGGCAATCGCGATGCCTGGAATGGAGCTGTTGCCGTCAGCGTCCAGCACGGGTGTCCAGCAGAGCTGCAGCTCGTTCCAGCGATGCTCGACACCGGCCGCCATCGCCAGGTTGACGTTGGGCACCACGCCCTGATGCAGCAGCAGCAGCTCGGCCGGCAGCGTCTCGCGCTGGCCACCTGCGGCGTAAGTGACGGAAGCGAGCTTGCCGTCGCCGCTTGCGGACAATTCAGTGACGCCCTTGATCACCTGCACCTTGGCCGTGACCTCCCGCACCATCGCCAGACCCTTCAAGAAATAGGGCGAGGTCATGAACGCGAAGGCATGCGGCAGCGCCGCCATGTAGTTGGCGCGCGGCGTGGTATCGAGCACGCGGTCGATGCGGCCTCCGAGCCGCAGGATCTGGGCGGCGAGCAGCCACAGCAGCGGCCCCTGTCCCGCGATCACCGTCGGACCGTCCGGCACCAGCCCGGACGATTTCAGCATCGTCTGCGCTGCGCCCGCCGTCATCACGCCCGGCAGGGTCCAGCCTTGTATCGGGAACGGCCGCTCCTGCGCCCCGGTCGCGATGATGACTCGCCTCGCCTTGATGAAGGCCGAACCGCCGCCGATGGAAACACCGAGTTCGAGATTGCGATCGAGGCTCCACACCGTGGCGCGAGGGATGATCTCGGCGCCGCTGGTCTCCGCGGCTTTCGCGATCTCGGCGCCCGACCAATAGTCGGTGCCGAGCAGCGCCTCGCGCTTCACCGGCGTCGAATGGATCGCGCGCCAGACCTGCCCGCCCGGGCCCGCATTCTCGTCGAGCAGCAAGGTCGACAGGCCGGCGCCGGCGGTCGCGGCCGTCGCGGCCAGCCCGGCAGGACCGGCGCCGATCACCACGACGTCATATTCATCATGCTTCGGCGCCGCGCTCATTTGCCGATCTCCCGCTTGCCCTTCTGGATCTCGATCTGCATGCCCTCGGCGACCGGCACGAGACAGCCTTGCCGGTTGCCGACGCCATCGATGGTGACGAGGCAGTCGAAACACACGCCCATCATGCAATAAGGCAGCCGCCTTGCGCCGCTCACCGCAGTGGCGCGCCGGACGTCGAGGCCGGAGGCGAGCAGCGCCGCCGACACGGAGTCGCCCTCGCGCGCGGCAATCGGCTGGCCCTCGACGTGGATCGTCACCGATCCCCTCGCATCACCCTCAGTTCGTTTGAACATCATCGTCTCCATGGCGCCCTGCGCCGTCATCTCTCAGTAGTAGCCACTGCCGCCCGCTCCCGCTTCGCTGTCGAAGCGGCGGGCTGTGAACGCGCCGACCAGCTCCGGCTCCAGCGCGCCGTCCTTGACCATGCGCGCGATGTCGAAGGCGTGGTTCGCCGCGAGCGTCACGCCGGAATGGCAGCAGGCGACGAAGGCGCCCGGGTGGGTCTCCGACTGCTCGTAGATCGGAAAGCCGTCCTTCGGCATCACGCGGATGCCGGTCCAGCTTCTGACGACGTTGAGCCGCGCCAGATGCGGGAAGGTGCGCTGGGCGCGATCGGCCATGACCGCGTTGACGGAAAAGTTCTGCACGCGGTCGTCGAGCTCGTCCTCCTTGCTGTCGCCGATCATCACCGTGCCCTCGTCTGTCTGGCGGATCGTGGTCAGCGGATGCGGCAAGAACGGCATCGTGCGTTCGGTCACGACGATCTGGCCGCGCGTCGGCCCCATCGGCGCGGACAGCCCGACCATCGGCGCCAGGGTCTGGTTGGCATTTCCTGCCGCGAGCACGACCTTGGTCGCGCGGATCTCGCCTTGCGCCGTCGTCAGCCTGAACTCATTGCCGTCCCGCGCGATCGCACCGACCGCGCGCTCCGGCAGATAGTCGACGCCGAACTGCCTCATGCCGGCGTGCAGGGCGCGGAAGGTGCGCAGCGAATTCACATGACCGTCATAGGGACAGAAGCTGCCGCCGGAGACCTCCGGGCCGATCAGCGGCAGCATCTTCTTCACCTCGGACGCCGGCAGCATCTCCATCTGATAGTCGGCGGCGCCGACCTGGTTGTGCATGCGCCCGACGAGCTGGGTGCGCTGCTCGTACTCGGCCTCGCCGAGGGTGAGATGAAAGCCGCCGTTCTGCTGCAGCACCACGTCGAGCCCGGTCTGCGCCTTCAGCTCTTCGGCGAGCTTCGGCCACGCCTTGGAGCCGCGCACCGTCCAGCCGGTGTAGGCCGGCATGCCCAGGCCCTTGCTCTGCACCCAGACCAGCGCGAAGTTGGCGCGCGAGGCACGCTTGGCGATATCGCCCTCGTCGAGCACCGCGACGCGCTGGCCGAGCCGGCCCAATCCCCAGGCAATCGCAGAGCCGAGCAGGCCGCCGCCGACGACGGCGACGTCATAGTCTTTCGTCATAAGGTCTCCTATCGTCCGGCGTCGCCGCCTTTGGCGGTCAGCACGCGGTCGAGCCCGTAGAAGCGATCGAGCAGGATCAGGACGGTCATGGTGACGGCGATGACGCTTGCCGACACCGACGTCACCAGCGGATCGATGTTGTCCTGGATGTAGAGGAACATGCGCACCGGTAAGGTCTCTGTGCCGGGCGTCGCCAGGAAGACGGTCATGGTCAGATCGTCGAACGACTGGATGAAGGCGAGCATCCAGCCGCTCACGATGCCGGGCAGGATCGCGGGCAAGGTGACGCGGCGAAACATGGTCCAGCCGTCGGCACCGAGCGAGATCGCGGCCATCTCGATCGAGCGGTCCATGCCGGTCGCGGCCGCAAGCGTCAGCCGCAGCGCGAACGGAAACACCACGACGACATGGGCGATCACCAGCGCCACGAACGTGCCGCCGATGCCGACGGAGGTGAAGAAGCGCAGGAAGGCGATGCCGAGCACGACGTGCGGGATCATCAAGGGTGACAGGAACAGCGCCGACAGCGCGTCACGGCCGCGGAAGCGATAGCGGCTGATCGCCAGCGCCGCCGGCACCGCGAACAAGAGCGCCACGCACGACGACAGCGCGCCGAGCCACAGGCTCACGCCGAAGGCGTGGACGAATTCCGGATAGTCGGCGAGCGCCCTGAACCAGCGCAGCGAGAAGCTGGTGATCGGGATCGACAGGAAACCTTCCGGTGTGAACGCGACCCAGCACACGACGACGATCGGCGCCACCATGAAGACGACGAAGACGGCATGGAAGATCAGCGCCAGTGGGCCGTTCCTGCTCATCGGAACACCTCCTGGTAGCGGCGCTCGATCAGCGCGTTGGAGCCGACGACGATCAGGACGAGCGCGATCAGCAGCAGCACGGCAACCGCGGCGCCGAGCGGCCAGTTCAGCGTATTGAGGAACTCGTCATAGGCGAGCGTCGCCGCGACCTTGAGCCTGCGGCCGCCGATGATCGCCGGCGTCGCAAACGCGCTGGCGGACAGCGAGAATACGATGATGGCGCCCGACAGCACGCCCGGCATGATCTGCGGCAGCACGATGCGGCGGACCACCGTCAACGAGCTTGCACCCAGCGACAGCGCCGCGTTCTCGACCTGCGGATCGAGCCGCTGCAGCGCGGTCCATACCGCGAGCACCATGAACGGCATCATCGCATGCGCCAGCGCGATCACCATGCCGGTCTCGGTGAACATGAACCTGATGGGTGACTCGATCAGGCCGAGCGCCATCAGCAGCTTGTTGGCAAGCCCGTTGTTGCCGCCGAACAGGAGTGCCCAGCCGAGGGTGCGCGCGACGACCGAGATCAGCAGCGGGCCGATGATCACCAGCAGGAAGAGGCCCTTCCACGGCCCCTGCATGCGGTTGAGGATGTAGGCCTCCGGCACGCCGAACACCGCCGTGATCGAGGTCGCCAGCACCGCGACGCGGAAGGTGCGCCAGAACATCTCCGCGTAGTAGGGATCGTCCACGATCTCGCGCCAGTTCTTCAGGATGAACACCGGCTCGATGCCCTTGTACTGGCCCCAATCGTGGAACGACAGCATCACGGTCATCGCCAGCGGGATCACGACGACGCCCAGGAACAGCATCAAGGCCGGCAGCGCCAGGGAAAGCCCGGCCCGCGTCTCCGACGGGTTGGACGCGATGGTCGCGCTCATGCTGCGGCCTTCGCGGCGCGCAGGCTCATGTCCGAGACCTGCCAGACGAGGTGCACCGCGGCGCCCTGCTCCGGCTGCGGCTGGCCGTCATTCTGCCGGATCACGATCGCCGGCCCGCATTCGGTGTCGCATTGGAACAGCCAGTGATTGCCCTGGAAGATGCGGCTCGTGATGCGCCCCGCAAGACCGGCGTCGCCGAAGCCGATACGCTCGGGCCGGACGCTGACGGCGACGGAGCCGGCCACGCCGGCCGGCGCCGGCGCGCTCCACGATCCCGCGACCAGCCTGGCCTGCCCGGAGGCGCAATCCACGGTCGCGGCAAACTCGTTGGTCTTGCCGAGAAACTGCGCGACGAAGGCCGAAGCGGGCTGCTCGTAGACCTGCTGCGGCGTGCCGATCTGCTCGATCCTGCCCTTGCTCATCACCACGATGCGGTCGGACAGCGACATCGCCTCGATCTGATCATGGGTGACGAGGATGGTCGTAGTGCCGAGGTCGCGCTGGATCTGGCGCAGCTCGATCTGCATGTCCTCGCGCAGGCGCGCATCGAGATTGGACAGGGGCTCATCGAGCAGCAGCAGGCTCGGCCGGATCACCAGCGCGCGCGCGAGCGCCACGCGCTGCTGCTGGCCGCCGGACATGCGGCGAGGATGACGGTCCTCATAGCCGGCAAGGCCGACCAGCGCGAGCGCCGATCGTACGCGCTCCTCGCGTTCCTTGCGCGCGACTTTGCGCATCTCCAGACCGAACGCGACGTTCTCGGCGGCGGTCATGTGAGGAAACAGCGCGTAGCTCTGGAACACGATGCCGAGGCCGCGCTTCGCCGGTGGCACCGCGACGAGATCCCTGCCCTCGAGGCGGATCGCACCATGTGACGGATCGAGGAAGCCCGCGATCATCTGCAACGTGGTGGTCTTGCCGCAGCCGGAGGGGCCGAGGAACGAGATGAACTCGCCCTTGGCGACGCCGAGGCTGAACTCTTCGACGGCCGTGTTGGGGCCGAAGGACTTGCCGACGCGGTCGAGTTCGAGGAGGGACATGCTTTGGATCCAGATGGGCGAGGAATACTGGCGCTCCGCGCACGGTGCACCTCCCTTCCCCTTTAGGGGAAGGGAGAACACCGCCGTCAACGAGAGAGGCTCGCAACAAGCAACCGGTTAGCGCTCGACCTCGCGATTCCAGCGCTTGGTCCATTCCTCGCGCTTCTCGTTGACCACGCTCCAATCGGGCGCATAGACCTTGGCGGCGCGTTCGCCGATCGGCGCCATCGCGCCCACGCCCTCGGGGATCACGACGGATTTCACGACCGGGCCGTAGCCATATTCCTTCAGCATCGTGAGCTGGATCTTCGGATCGAGCAGCAGCTTGATGAAGCTCGAGGCCAGCGGCGAGACCGACGGCTTGGCGATCGGACACGCCGTCGTCAGCAGGCTCACGGCGCCTTCCTTCGGATAGACGAAATCGACCGGGAAGCCGGTGTTGGCAAAGCTCTGCACGCGACCGCTGCCCCACACCGCGATGACCGCCTGCCCCGATTGGAACAGCTCGGTCATCTTGCCGGGCGACGGCTCGTAGGCCAATACGTTGGGATTGATGTCATTCTTGAAGATCTTGAAACCGGCATCGACATTGCTCTCGCTGCCGCCGTTCATCTTCGCCAGCATCAGAAGCACGTTGAGGCCGTAGGTGTTGTTGATCGGCGGAATGACGAGCAGTTGCTTGTATTTCGGATCCTTGAGATCGTTCCACGAGGTCGGCGCGGCCCAGCCTTTCTCGGCAAACACCTTCTTGTTGTACATCAGGCCGGTGGCGACGAGGCCGATGGCGACCGCCTTGTCATCCTTGAAGCGCGCGACCTCCAGCAGATCGCCGGGCAGTCCGGTGACCTTGTCGCAGAAGCCGAGCTGGATCGCCTGGTACATCGGGCCGTCATCGACGATCGCGACGTCGATCTGCTGGTTGCCCTTCTGCGCCTGCAGCTTGGCGAGGGTGTCGGTGGAGTTGCCGGCGACGTATTCGACCTTGACGCCGTTGGCCTGCTCGAACGGCGGGATCACCTCCTCGCGGATCGTCTTCTCGAACGAGCCGCCATAACCGGCGACATAGAGCGTCTTCTGCTGAGCCCAGACCTGCGAGGCCGAGGCCAGGACGGCGACGCTGACCGCCATCAGGAGTTTAGGGTGCTTCATTGGACCGATCTCCATCATCTTGGATACGAGACGGTATAAAAAAACCGCCCCAGGGAGACCGGCTTGCCCGATGGCATCCGCAGATCCAGGAAACCCGGAGCTGAAGAGCCTAAAAAACGAGCCTTCCCTCACCCTGCCAAAAAAGATCGCAGCAGAGGCTTTGATCGTCCAATGAATAATGGCACCCTATTCATACGTAAATGTTATGGATGTAAGGACGTATGGCGCGGATCAACTCGCGGCAGGTCGAAGCCTTCCGGGCGATGATGCTGAGCGGCAGCGTCACCGAGGCAGCCAAGCTGATGGCGGTGACGCAGCCGGCGGTCAGCCGGCTGCTGCGCGACCTGCAGGCGCTGCTCAAGATGGAGCTGTTCGAGCGGCGCGGCACCGGCCTGGTTCCGACCGCGGCAGCGACGGCGCTCTACATGGAGGTCGAGCGCTCCTTCGTCGGGCTCGATCGCATCACCGCGGCCGCTGAGGAGATCCGTGGCCGGCGCACCGGGACGCTGCGCATTGCCGCGCTCCCCGCGCTTGCCAATGGCTATCTGCCGCGGCTCGCAGGCCACTTCCTGCAGGAGCGCCCGAACCTCAACCTCGCCTTCTTCGGCGTGATCTCGCCGATCGTGATCGACTGGGTGCTGAACGCGCAATGCGACGTCGGCTTTGCCGAGGTGCCGATCGCCCATGCCGGGCTGCCGAGCATCAAGCTGCCGGCGCTGCCGCGCGTCGCCGTTCTCCCGGCAGGCCACCGGCTTTGCGCGAAGACGATCTTGGTGCCGCGCGACTTCGATGGGGAGACCTTCATCTCGCTGTCGTCTGGCTCCACCAGCCGGCATCTGATCGATCAGATCTTCCATCGCGAGGATGTCAGGCGCGTGCTGCGGGTCGAGACGACCTTGTCGGAAATCATGTGCGGGATGGTGTCGTCGGGACTGGGCGTCTCGATTTGCGATCCGTTCACCGCGCGCGAATTCGACGGCCGTGGCGTGGTGATGCGGCCCTTCGCGCCGCGCATCGACTTCGAATTTGCCGCGGTGTTTCCGCCGCAGCGCAGCCCCTCGCCGGTGGCGCTGGACCTTGTCCAGTCGGTGCGACAGGCCCTGGAAGAGCTCGGCCGGTCGTCGATCCCTGGAGAAACCGGGTGAGGCCTGGTGGGCGAACCTAGGACCCGCGGATTGTGATCGAGAGTTCTGCCGGTTTGACGGCAGGATTTGATTGCATCGGAATCTTCGTCAGCTCTGTCATGATGCTTCTAGTTGTACGCCCTGACGTTGTTCGACGCAGTTCGATCAAGATCATGTGTGCCCAAGAAAGGGGGAGTCGCTCGTTGATTCTGATCAAGGCTGAGAGCCGTCAGCGCGGTAGCAACGTGCAAGACTGACATTTTCCGACGGATCACCATGGCGCTTTCTATACAATCAGAAGGCCGGGTACTCGCGGTCCGCGGCGCCGTGGTTGACGTGGAGTTCCCCGCCGCCGAGCTCCCCAAGCTAGGCGACGCGCTTCTGGTGGATTGGGACCTGCCCGAAATCCTGATCGTTGAGGTTCAGGCCCACCTGGACGAGACGACGGTGCGCGGCGTCGCCTTACAGGCAACTGCCGGTCTGAAACGGGGTGCGCGGGTGCAATCGACAGGTGGACCGATCAGCGTTCCCGTCGGCGACGCAGTGCTCGGGCGCCTGCTCGACGTGACCGGGCGCACGCGGGACAACGGCCCCGCATTGCCCGACGATCTGGCGCGCGCGCCGATTCACAATCCCGCACCGCCACTCGGCGAACGGAGCCCGGCCACGGCGATCTTCGAAACGGGCATCAAGGTCATCGATCTTCTGGCGCCGCTTCCGCAGGGTGGTAAAGCCGCAATGTTTGGCGGCGCCGGCGTCGGCAAGACCGTGGTGGTGATGGAATTGATCCACGCCATGGTTCAGAGTTACCAGGGCATTTCCGTGTTTGCCGGGATCGGCGAGCGCTCCCGCGAGGGGCATGAGCTGCTGTTGGAAATGCGCCGATCCGGGGTGCTCGATCGCAGCGTGCTGGTTTACGGCCAGATGAATGAGCCGCCGGGTGCCCGCTGGCGTGTCGGGCTGACGGCGCTGACGATCGCCGAATACTTCCGCGACACGAAGCGTCAGAACGTTCTGCTTCTCATGGACAACGTGTTCCGGTTCGTGCAGGCCGGGAGCGAGGTGTCCGGCCTGCTCGGGCGCTTGCCGTCGCGCGTCGGTTATCAGCCGACCCTTGCCACGGAAGTCGCCGCGTTGCACGAACGCATCGCCTCGGTTTCGGGCGTCTCGGTGACCGCCATCGAAGCGGTCTACGTTCCGGCCGACGACTTCACCGATCCGGCGGTGACCGCGATCTCAAGTCATCTCGACAGCATGATCGTGCTGTCGAGAACGATGGCTGCCGAGGGCATGTATCCCGCAGTCGATCCCTTGAACTCGTCCTCCATCCTGCTTGATCCGACTGTGGTTGGCGACGAGCACTATCGGATCGCCGAAGAGGTGCGCGAGACGATTGCACACTATCGAGAACTTCAGGACATCATCTCGCTGCTCGGAATCGAAGAGCTCAGCGCTCAGGACCGGCTGGCTGTTGCACGTGCCCGACGCCTGCAGCGTTTTCTCACTCAACCGTTTTCCGTGACCGAGGCGTTTACGGGTGTGCCTGGCCGCTCGGTTCCCCTGGCAGAGACGCTCAAGGGCTGTCAGGCGATCCTTGGCGGTGACTGCGATCAGTGGACAGAGAGCTCGTTCTATATGATCGGCGGCATCGACGACGCGAGGGCCAGGCAGCCTCAGGAAAAGTCCGAGGAGCCGGCGAGATGAGGCTCCTGATCACCACACCGACTGCAATCGTGATCGACGAAGCAAACGTTTCGAGCGTTCGCGCCGAGGACGACAGCGGCAGCTTTGGAATTCTCGCAGGTCATGCCGACCTTCTTACTGCTCTGAACATCTCGGTGGTCAGTTGGCAAGGCGCCGACAGGCGCCTACGCTACTGTGCGGTGCGGCGGGGCGTGCTTTCCGTGACCGGCGGCGCCGAGATCGCCATCGCCACACGCGAGGCGATTGCCGGCGACGATCTCGATCGCCTTGAAGTGATCGTGCTCGATGAATTTCGCAAACGAAGCGAAACGGAGCGCGCGTCCCGAACGGAGAATCTCCAACTGCAGATGAAGGCCATCCGGCAGATCGTCCACTACCTGCGTCCCGACAAGCGCAGTTTGATGGAGGGCGGCTCGTGATGGTCGGTTCGAAGCCGAACGGCGATCCCACTCCTGATGGATTGACCAAGGCGGTCCGCGACCGACGCGCGCGATGGGAGTCTTGGCGTAGCGATGGCGACTCATCGGTGGTGCGATTTGTCGGCCAGATCGGCGTGCTCGGCTGGATCATCGTCGCACCTGCGCTGATTGGCCTGTTCGTCGGCCGCTGGATCGACCGTTGGCTCGGGACAGGCATCTTCTGGAGCGCGCCGCTCCTTTTGCTCGGGGTGGCGGCCGGCTGCTGGTCGGCCTGGCGATGGATGCATCAGCAATGAGCCATGCCGTCATGCACGACTATCTCTTCATTGCTGAGGCAGCTGGCTGGATTGGTGC
The DNA here is from genome assembly GCF_051168135.1 of Bradyrhizobium sp. HKCCYLRH2060. Classification (NCBI taxonomy): domain Bacteria; kingdom Pseudomonadati; phylum Pseudomonadota; class Alphaproteobacteria; order Hyphomicrobiales; family Nitrobacteraceae; genus Bradyrhizobium; species Bradyrhizobium sp. HKCCYLRH2060. The sequence goes on along the minus strand of NZ_JBNPUK010000003.1, from coordinate 32,478 downwards.
TGGTGGCCTGCTGGGGCTGCTGCATTTCGCCTCCTTGCGATGGAACGTACGCTTCCTCATCGGTGGCCAGCCATTCTCTTCGCTCGGACTGCAATTGCTTCGTTTCGCTGCGACAGGTGGAGCCATGGTGCTCGTCACCAAATCGTTTGGAGCGATGCCCCTCCTTGCCGGGACCCTCGGCCTCCTGACCGCGCGAAACGGACTTCTTCGGCCGGAGACGCGACGATGATCGGTTCACCCCTGACCGCAAAGGTCGTGTTCACGATTGGGCCAGTCGCAGTCACCGAGCCCGTCGTCGTGACCTGGGGGCTCATGGCCATCCTCGGCGTGGGTGGCTGGCTCGCCACGCGCTCGCTCTCGCTGCGGCCCACCGCTGCCCAGGCGATCGTCGAGACGGTTGTCGACGTCATCGAAAATCAAGTCCACGAGACCATGCGCGTGGCGCCGGCGCCATATGTCCCGATGATCGGTACGCTCTTTCTCTTCATTCTGGCGGCAAATTGGTGCTCGCTGATCCCCGGTGTCGAGCCGCCAACTGCGCACATTGAAACAGATGCGGCGCTGGGGCTCATCGTGTTCGTCGCCATCTTCTACTTCGGTGTTCGGGCACGGGGGCTGGTCGGATATCTCAAGACCTTCGCCGAGCCCACCTTCATCATGGTTCCCCTGAACATCGTCGAAACGTTCACGCGAACGTTTTCGCTGATCGTGCGCCTGTTCGGAAACGTGATGAGCGGTGTTTTTGTCGTCGGCATTGTTCTGTCCCTTGCCGGTCTACTCGTGCCTATTCCGCTCATGGCGCTCGATCTCCTGACCGGCGCGGTTCAGGCATACATTTTCACCGTTCTCGCCATGGTATTCATCGGCAGCGCGTTGAACGAGGGACGCGCTCCCACGAAAGGGAAGTCATCATGAACTGGATCGAGATTGTCAGCATCTTTGCAGCGGCCATGGCGGTCTCTTTTGGAGCGATTGGGCCGGCACTTGGCGAAGGTCGCGCGGTCGCCGCAGCAATGGATGCCATCGCCCGGCAGCCCGAGGCGGCGGGGACGATCTCGCGCACCCTCTTCGTCGGTCTTGCCATGATCGAAACCATGGCAATCTACTGTCTCGTCATCGCGCTGCTCGTGTTGTTCGCCAACCCCTTCATCCATTAGGCCGATATGCATATCGACTGGTGGACGTTGGCGCTCCAGACCGTCAATGTCCTCATCCTCATCTGGATCCTGGGCCGGTTCTTCTTTCGTCCGGTCGCCGATCTCGTAGCGAAACGGCGAGAAGAGGCGGCTAAGCTCCTTGCGGACGCCGACGCGGCTCGAAAGGAGGCCGGGGACCTTCGCGCCGAAGCAACGACACTCCGCGCCGGGATCGACGCGCAGCGCGATCGCTTGCTCGCACAGGCCCGCAAGGACGCGGAGGCGGAGAAAGCGTCCGCACTCGCCCAACTGTCGAGCGAGCTCGATCAGCACCGAAAGGATGCGGCAGTCGCGATCGAAAAAGAGCGCATCGCCATGCAGCACGCTGTGCTCGATCGAGCGAGCGAGCTCTCGGTGCGGATTGCACGCCGACTACTAGAACGGCTTCCAGCAAGCGCTGCATTCTCCGCTTTTCTCGATGGTCTTGGTGCTGAACTGGGCCGGCTGACGGTGGACTCGCGCAATCGCCTTGCGGGATCGGATCCGGCTCACCCGCTCGACGTCGTCGCAGCGGCGAAACTGGATGACGAGCAGGCGGCCAGCTTGCGGGAGACGATCCACGCAGCGTTCGGCAGTGAGCCACCGATACGTCTCTCGTGCGATTCCAGGCTCATCGCTGGTTTCGAAATCAGAGGCCGGAATATCGTCGTGCGCAACAACTGGCAGGCCGACCTCGAGATCATTCGAAGAGAGCTGGACCGATGACGGCCATCGCCCCTCTCGACAGCTGGCTACGGGAAGCCGAGGCGCGCGTTGATGCTGCGACGCTTGCACCGGTAACCGAGCAGATTGGCTGCGTGGAATCCGTTGCCGATGGGATCGCATTGGTGTCAGGCCTGCCCGATGTGCGTCTTGATGAGCTCGTACGCTTCGAGCACGGACAGGTCGGCTACGCCACCACGCTCGACCGCGATCTGCTGGGATGCGTCCTGCTCGACGACCCCACAGGCCTCAAGGCGGGCCATCAGGTGCACGGCAGCGGCGAAGTGGTCCGCGTCCCCGTCGGACCTTCTCTGCTCGGCCGGACGATCGATCCGCTGGGGCGTCCTCTGGACGGCGGAGCACCGATCGAGTCGGGCGCATATGAGCCGATCGAACGGCCGGCACCGTCGATCATCGATCGCGACCTTGTCAGCGAGCCCCTGCAGACCGGAATTCTTGTGCTGGATTCGATGTTCGCGCTCGGCCGCGGCCAGCGCGAGCTCATTATCGGCAATCGCGCAATCGGCAAGACGGCAATAGCGATCGACTGCATCATCAATCAGAAGTTCAGCGACATCGTTTGTGTCTACGTCGCTATCGGTCAGAAGTCGTCGACCGTGAAGCGGGCGATACAGGCGATACAGGCACACGGCGCTCCCGAGCGATGCATTTTCGTCGTTGCCGGCGCTTCCGCTTCGCCCGGCCTGCAATGGATCGCCCCTTTCGCCGCTTTCACCATCGCCGAATACTTCCGCGACCGTGGCCAGCATGCGCTGGTGGCCATCGACGATCTGACGAAACATGCGGCCACCCATCGGGAAATCGCCTTGCTGACGCGCCAACCGCCCGGTCGCGAGGCCTACCCCGGCGACGTCTTCTATGTTCATGCCAGGCTGCTGGAGCGGGCGGCAAAACTTTCCAAGGCGGCCGGGGGAGGTTCGCTGACCGCGCTGCCCATCGCTGAACTCGATGGCGGGACTCTCAGCGCCTACATTCCGACCAACCTGATATCGATTACCGACGGCCAGATCGTTCTCGATGCGCGTCTTTTCCACGAAGGTCACAAGCCGGCCGTCGATGTCGGCACAAGCGTCAGCCGAGTGGGTGGAAAGACTCAGGCTCCAGCCTTGCGCGAAGCCGCGCACGCTCTGCGCCTCGACTACGCGCAATTTCTGGAACTGGAAATGTTCACGCGCTTTGGCGGAGTGACCGACACCCAAGTCAAGGACAAGATCGCTCGCGGGCGACACATCCGGAGCATCCTGGCCCAGCCACAATATTCGCCGGTTCGTTTGGCGGACGAGGTCGCGCTCGTCACGGCGCTGCAGACCGGCATTCTTGACCGCGTGGCGTTGGACGACATCGCAAGGTTTCGCACCGAACTCTCGTCCTGGATCGACAAGGAGGCAAAGGAGGCCGTGGCGGCCATCGAGCGGACTGGCGAGTTCGATGACCAGCAGAGGACAGCCATGTCCGAGGCCCTCACGGAGCTTGCCGCCAAGTTCGCGCGCAGCGACCGCACGCCAACCGGAGCCGAGTGATGGCGGAACGGCTGGCCGAGGTCTCAGCCCAGATCCAGAACGTCCGTCAGCTCGAGGCGGTGGTCACCGCGTTGCGCGGCATCGCCGCGTCGCGCTCGCAGCGAGCGCGCTCCCTGCTCGCCGGCATCGATTCCTACAGCGCGGTCGTTTCCCGAGCCATCGGGCAGGCCCTGACGCTGCTGCCGGCAGATTTTCGGGATGTGCCGAAAAAAAGCGGAGCTCCAATCGGCGTGATCCTCTTTTGCGCAGAACAGGGCTTCGCCGGTGCGTTCAGCGAGCGCGTTTTGAACGCCGCAGGAGGCGGTCTCGCGAACGCGACCACATTCCTGATCGGAACGCGCGGCCTTGTCGTCGCCCGCGAGCGGGGATTGACCCCTTCGTGGTCGGCTCCGATGGCGAGCCACGTCGATGCTGTCCCTTCGCTTGCAAACAACATCGCTGATGCATTGTACGCGCAGATCGCGCGCGCTACGCCATCGACAATTGAAATGATCGTACCGCGGTCTGCCCCTGGCATCGGCGTCCGGATCGAGCGCCACTCGCTGCTTCCACTTGACCTCGCGCGCTTTGCCGGTGACTCCGAGACCCTGCCGCCGATGACAACACTCAAGCCGCAGGAATTGCTCGAACGACTGACGGCCGAGTATGTCTATGCCCGGCTTTGTGAGGCAGCCATGCATTCCTACGAAGCCGAAAACCAGGCCCGCATGATGACGATGACAGCAGCCAGGAACAACATCGGGACCCGCCTCGTCACACTTGGGCATCGCGAGCAACAGCTTCGACAGGAAGAGATCACGAACGAGATCGTCGAGCTCGCTGCGGGAGCCGAGGCGCTGGCCGATCGCTGAACGACGCGTTTGACAGGGGCGAGCTGGCCCCGGATCGATACGAAATTCACGCTATCGGATTTGCTGCCTGCTCTCTTTCTCGCCTTGCCGTTCGCCCGCCAGTCGCCATGGGTGGCGTCCGATCGTCTGCGCCTCATCAAGGGGATCACCCAGGCGGAAACCCTTGCTTGCCGATCTGCGGACCACCGTCGGCGTTGAGTTTTGTCAAATTGCAGGCCAAGCCAGCCCGCACACAGACGCTGTGATCGATTTCCGGAGCGTGCTTGCCAATGCCGGAGGAAAGGCTTGGTGGGCGCACTAGGGCTCGAACCTAGGACCCGCTGATTAAGAGTCAGCTGCTCTACCAACTGAGCTATGCGCCCGGATCTTGCATCCGGAGAAAGCCTTCCGCGAGAGCCGGTCGTTTAGCAAAGCGATTCCGGGATGTCCAGCGATCCATGACGATTTTTCGTCACTTTCGATGCAGAAAAACCGCCGGCGGGCGGCGGTTTTCCCCAAGTGAAATCAGAAGGATCGTTAACCGGCGCTCAGAGCCGTCCGGACTCGCGTTCCTCCTCGGACCAGCCCATGTGGCCCATCGGTCCCGGGCCGAAGCGATGCCCGCCGAAGCGCGGACCGTCCTCCATGCCGCCCTCGCCGCGCTCCATCCAGCGGTGATGGCGCGGACCGTCCGTTCCCATCATGCGCCCCATCGGCCGGGTGAGCATCGACAGCCGGCGCTTCTGGCCGTCGTCGAGCGTCTTGTAGAGCGGGTCGGCAGCGTCGGCGACCTTCTTCATCGCATCCGCGGTGACCGCCATCGTATCGGCACGCTCGCGCAGCCGCGCCACGGGATCGATGTCCTTGTCCTGGGCTGCGTCGGTCATCCGCGCATTGGCGCGGTCGAACCGCAGCTTGGCGAGATCGCGCACCGCGCTCTCGACCGGCGGCCACAATTTCTCCTGGTCCGCCGTCAGCTTCAGGCCGGCATGGACGGAAGCGATGCGCGCATCCAGCATGGCGGCGCGATCTTCCGGATTCATGCGCGCATGATGCATGTGATCATGAAACCAGCCGCGCTGGGCGTAGACCGCGGTCGAGCCGGCGATGGCGAGCACGGCGACAGCGGCGATGGTGAACCTTCTCATGCCAACCTCCTTGGAAAGTCGGATCAGCATGAGCCCGCCGTTCCGCACCTTCAACTTACAGTTTGGACAGAGTGTACGACCTTACGAAGATGTAATTGCTTCAAATACCTTTCTGTTTTTGCAATTCGGTGTCATTTCATTTCTGCGCCTCAAAGCATCCCCAGCATGCGCGGCAACCACAGCGAGATTTCCGGCACGTAGGTGACGAGCGCGAGGAAGCCCAGCATCGTCAGCAGCCAGGGCATGACGGCGATGGTCAGCTCGGTGATGCCCATCTTGGCGATGCCGGAGGCGACGTAGAGGTTGAGCCCGACGGGCGGGTGGCACATGCCGACCTCCATGTTGACCACCATCAGGATCCCCAGATGCACCGGATGGATGCCGAGCTTGACCGCCACCGGGAACAGGATCGGCGCCATGATCAAGACGATCGAGGTCGCCTCCATCACGTTGCCGGCGAGCAGCAGGAGGATGTTGACGACCAGGAGGAACACGATCCAGTTGACGCCGGCCGCCGCCATCCAGTTGGCGATCTGCTGCGGGATGTTCTCGTTCGCCATCAGGAACGAGAACAGCACGGCGTTGGTGATGATGTAGAGGATCATCGCGCTCATGTTGGCCGAGCCGAGCAAGACCTTCGGCACGTCCTTCAGCGACATGTCGCGATACACGAACACCGCGATGACGAAGGCATAGACGGCGCTGACGGCCGCGGCCTCGGTCGGCGTGAACTTGCCGGTGTAGATGCCGCCGAGCACGATCACGATCAGCAGCAGACCCCACACGCACTTGCGGAAGGCCGTGAAGCGCTCGGCCCAGCTTGCCCGTGGCATCCGGGGGTAGTCGTTCTTCCAGGCCCGGTAGAAGGTCGTGAAGCCGAGCAGGCTCGCCAGCATCAGGCCGGGGATCACGCCGGCGATGAACAGCTGGCCGACCGAGGCCGAGGACACGCGGTGGCCGGCCGGATCGAGCGCGATGCTGCCGCCGGTCGCGACCGCATAGACCACCATCACGATCGACGGCGGGATCAGGATACCGAGCGCGCCCGAGGTGGTGATGACGCCGGCGCCGAAGCGCTTGGGAAAGCCCTGCTTGACCATCGCCGGCAGCATGATCGAGCCGATCGCGATCACGGTCGCCGGCGAGGAGCCGGAGACTGCGGCGAACAGCGCACAGGCCACGACGCCGGCTAGGCCGAGGCCGCCATACCAGTGCCCGACCATCGACGTCGCGAAGTTGATCATCCTTCGGGCGACGCCGCCATGGGTCAGGAAATTGCCGGCGAGGATGAAGAACGGGATCGCCATGATCTCGAAATTGTCGATGCCCGTGAACAGCTTCAGCGCGACCGATTCGGTCGGCACGTTGGTCATGAAGAACACGAACGACAGCACGGTGAGGCCGAGCGCGATCGAGATCGGCATGCCCGTCAGCATCAGGAAGATGAGCAGGCTGAAGATGAGGAGGCTGCTCATCGCAGCGCCTCCGTCGCCGTCGGGTCGACGCCTTCGACATAGGCGTGATCATGATGCGGCAGCTCGTCGTGGCGGAGATAGTGCCAGGCGACCTGCAGGAAGCGGAAGCACATCAGATAGGAGCCGAGCGGGATGCAGAGATAGACCAGCCAGCTCGGCAGCTCCATGTCCGGCGTCACCTGGTCGGTCTGCGACAGGCCGTAGACGAACTTGGCGCCCATGGTGCCGATGATGGAGGTGAACAGCGCGCCGCAGAGCAGGCCGAACAGGATCGTCACCTTGCGCAGCGACGGCCGCATCATGTTCACCACGACGTCGACGCCGACATGGATGCCGGTGCGCACGCCATAGGCGGCGCCGAACTTCGCCATCCACACGAACATGTAGATGCAGAGCTCCTGCGCCCAGGACAGGTCGATCGGAAACAGGATGGGATAGAGGAAGGGCACGCCGACCAGATAGCGGTGCAGCACGGCCACGAAGATGATCGAGGTCGCCGCCGCGATCAGAAATGCGATCAGGATCTCCTCGAGCCGATCGAGGATGCGCAATAGAAAGCCCAAGTCCCCTCCCCCACAATCAAACGTCCGCGGCGCTTGGCTGCGCCGTCTGCCTTCTTGCGCGCCGAGTGCGTCGCCCCCTCGGTGCGCGGACCATGGCCCGCGCACCGCTCGCCTCACGCCATCAGTTGGTCGAGCCGCGCGTCTCCTTCAGGAACTCGTCGATCAGCGGCTGGCCGACGCGCCCCGCGACGTCCTTGTACACCGGCATCATCGCCTTGCGCATCGCCTCGTCCTGGGCCGGCGTCAGCTTGACCAGCTCGCTCTTGCCGGACTTGCGGATCTCCTCGAGCGCGTCGTCGTTCTCCTTCGCCGACTGGCTGTTGCCGTAGGCGGTCGCTTCCTTCATCGCCTTCTCGCAGGCGGCACGGATATCCGGCGGCAGGCCGTCCCAGAACTTCTTGTTCACGACCACGACGTAGCCGATGTAGCCATGATTGGTCAGCGTGATGTACTTCTGCACCTCGTGCATCTTCTGGGTATAGATGTTCGAGGGCGTATTCTCCTGGCCGTCGACGACGCCGGTCTGCAGCGCCTGGTAGACTTCCGAGAACGCCATCACCTGCGGGATCGCGCCGAGCGTGCGGAACTGCGCGTCCAGCACCTTCGAGGATTGGATGCGGAACTTCAGGCCCTTGTAGTCGGCGGGATCGACGAGCTTCTTGTTGGCGCTCATCTGCTTGAAGCCGTTGTCCCAGTAGGCCAGCCCGATCATGCCCTTCGGCTCGAGCAGCTTCAGCAGCCTGGCGCCGAGCGGGCCGTCGGTCACCTTCCGCAGGGTGGCGAGGTCGGGCAGGATGTAGGGCAGATCGAACACCTCGAATTCCTTGATGCCGATCGGGCCGAACTTGGAATTCGACGGCGCCAGCATCTGCACCGCGCCGAGCTGCAGCGCCTCGAGCTCTTCCTTGTCCTTGTAGAGCTGCGAGTTCGGGTAGACTTCGACCTTGACCTTGCCGTCGGTGTACTTCTCGGCCAGCTCCTTGAACTTGTCGGCGGCGAGGCCCTTCGGGGTGTTCGAGGCAACCACGTGGCTGAACTTGATCACGATCGGATTGTCGGCGGCCAGGGCCGGGCCGGCCAGCGCGAGCACCGCGAGCGAGGCGGCGGTGGCGATCACATGGCGAAACTTGAAGTGCAAGGTGTCCTCCCGACGTTTCGGGGGACATTGCAATGACGCCCCCGCTTTGTATGCCAAGGACATTGTTAGCGGGTCGCCGGCCGGAATGCCATTGACCGTTAGCCGCAGAGCCGGGGATTCCCGTGCTGCAACGCACCATCCTCGCGTCGTCCGGGGCGGCGCGAAGCGCCGAACCTCAGATGCGCAATTTGCGCATCGGGGAACCTCGATATGGCCAGAGCAGGATGCAAACCAAGCTCCGGATTCCGGGTTCAGCCGCTCTCGCGGCTGCCCCGGAATGACGTTGTCGATCAGCCCGCTGCCGCCGTCGCGCCCTGCCCCTGCGCCACGTCGCGCTGGCGCTTCATGACCAGCTTGTTGAGCGCCCCCAGATAGGCCTTGGCCGAGGCCACCAGCGTATCCGGATCCGCCGCGCGCGCGGTCATCGAGCGGCCGTCCTGCGACAGCCGCACCGAGACCTCGGCCTGCGCGTCGGTGCCCTCGGTCACGGCATGGACCTGGTACAAGTCCAGCTTGGCCTCGTGCGGCACCAGCGACTTGATGCAGTTGAACACGGCATCGACCGGCCCGTTGCCTTCGCTCTCCTCGATCTTGGTCACGCCGTCGACGTCGAGCTTCATGGTGGCGCGCTGCGGACCGCGGGTGCCGGCGATGACCGACAGCGACAACAGCTTGATGCGGTCATGGGCGCTCACCATGCCCTCGTCGATCAGCGCCTCGATGTCCTCGTCGTAGATCTGCTTCTTGCGGTCGGCCAGCGCCTTGAAGCGGACGAAGGCGTCCTCGACCTGATTGCTCGACAGCTTGTGGCCCATCTCCTCCAGCTTGTGGACGAAGGCGTGGCGGCCGGAATGCTTGCCCATCACCAGCGAGGTCTGCTTCACGCCGACCGTCTCCGGCAGCATGATCTCGTAGGTCTGCGCGTTCTTCAGCATGCCGTCCTGATGGATGCCGCTCTCATGCGCGAACGCGTTGCGGCCGACGATGGCCTTGTTGTACTGCACCGGGAACGAGGTCGCGGCCGACACCACCTTCGAGGCGTGGGTCAGCTGCGTGGTGTCGATCTTGTTCCAGAACGGCAGCTTGTCGTTGCGCACGCGCATCGCCATCACGACCTCTTCCAGGGCCGCGTTGCCGGCGCGCTCGCCGATGCCGTTGATGGTGCATTCGATCTGGCGGGCGCCGGCGCGCACGCCGGCCATCGAGTTGGCGACCGCCATGCCCAGGTCGTTATGGCAGTGGACCGAGAACACCGCCTTGTCGGAGTTCGGCACGCTCTCGCGCACACGCTTGAACAGGTCGTAATACTCCTCCGGCACGGCGTAGCCGACGGTGTCCGGAATGTTGATGGTGGTGGCGCCGGCCTTGATCGCGGCCTCGACGCAGCGGCACAGGAAGTCGAACTCGGTGCGGGTGCCGTCCTCGGATGACCACTCGACATCGTCGGTGTGGTTGCGCGCCCGCGTGACCGAGGAGATCACCAGCTCGAACACCTGCTGCGGGTCCATCTGCAGCTTGTACTTCATGTGCACCGGCGAGGTGGACAGGAAGGTGTGGATGCGGCCGCGCTTGGCCGGGCGGATCGCCTCGGCGCAGCGGTCGATGTCCTTGGCGCCGGCGCGCGACAGGCCGCAGATCACCGCGTTCTTCGAGCGCTTCGCGATCTCGTTGACGGCCTCGAAGTCGCCGTCGGAGGCGATCGGGAAGCCGGCCTCGATGATGTCGACACCCATGTCGTCCAGCATCGCCGCGATGTTGAGCTTCTCCTCGAACGTCATGGTGGCGCCGGGGCACTGCTCGCCGTCGCGCAGGGTGGTGTCGAAAATGACGACGCGGTCCTTGTCGGACTGAACGGGATTGGACATTGGCTTTCCTCGAATTTTGTCGGGTGGTGCGCTTGTCGGTCAGGATCTCTGAACATTGGGCGCTGAAGGGTGTTTCGGTGTCGAAGCAGCCCCCTGAGTGCCCAGGCGCATCCCGCCCAGCCGGCCCTCAGGGGCAGCTAAGAAGCAGAAGCTCGAGCGCGCCGGTCAGGCCGCGAGCCGGCAGCGGGGCGAGCGCGATCGACCGGGCGTCTGCCCCGGCGATGGCCTCGATCTCTGCGCTGCGAATCAGCATTGCCAAACCCTTTTGCGAAGACACGAAAACTGTGCGGCAAAACCATTGATGGATCGTTGCCGGGGTGCCCTCGACGGTGCTTTTACCGGGAATGGGAGGGCGTCGCAACGCCGAATAAGGGTCAGAAGGGGTGACGTATTGCGGCGTCTGCGTCGCGAATCTCCGTGTGGTTATGGATCCATCTGCGCGCGTCTGCCGCACACTCGTCCGGGCCGACCTCGAGGGCATGTTTGGCGGTGTCGGCATCTGCAGGGGTCCCGATCGGCCAGCACCGGCCCACCACACAAACGGTGTCATCCCGGGCAAGGCCGCCAGCGCGAAGCATTGGTGGCCGCCGACCCGGGATCCATACGCCGTGACGGGTGTGGCTGGATGGGATGAAGCGGCCATCGCGCCTCGCAGATCTCCCCTGGGGTTATGGATCCCGGATCGGCGCGCGCGTGCCGCGCGCTTGTTCGGGATGACAGTGAGGGTGTGGTTGGCGGTGTCGGCATCTGCATCAGCACGCACCTCATCATCCCCGCAGCACGTCCGCGCCCGGGTTGATCCTCGACATCAAACCCTCTTCAATTCGAGGGTGCAGGGAAGGCCGGGCGTCTGCCGACACCCGCGGCCCCCGTGCGGAAAGAAGTGCACGGGGCAGGAACCACAGGCTCGGCCAGGACATCCCGGCCTTCCCTGCGCAACGGCTTTACGGCTTACTCCGCGCTCTCCCCGGGGACCGGCTTGTTTGCCCCCGTCACCGGCGCGCTCGTCATGAACGCCGCCGGCTTGACGCCAGCTTCGGGGCGCCAGGACCACACGACTTCGCCGTCCGCAAACCGCCAGTCGTCCACCGGCGCCTCACGGCCATCGCTCCCCGCACTCCACGTATCGTGACGACGCGTACGCCCCTCTCCGATGAGGCGGGATGGCGCATAAAAACACGATTTCTGAAAAAAGGAAAGAAAAAAAATTCGATTGCATACACGACTAAGTTGAAAGTTAATATTGAGCTCGATCTGGAAGATTGACCGGACCTGTCGACTACCAGACTTGCTCGGTCACAATTTTAGCAATGAAGATTTTAGTGGGACACTGGAATGGCTCGGGCAGAAGCTTCAGTCGAGGAGTTAGTGGGGATGATCGAGCGGGGCGAACTCCGCTTACCGGAAATGCAACGCCAATATGTGTGGCGATCACCCCGAGTAAGAGACTTGATGGACTCGCTTTACCGGGGCTACCCATCTGGGGCCATCTTGCTTTGGGAAACGGACGAAGAAGTTCCTCTTCGCAAGTTTGCTGTATCACAAGCCGGAAATCCATATCAGAGTGTGCGCCTGCTGCTTGACGGCCAACAGCGCCTAACGTCGCTTTCTGCAGTTATCCGTGGGCAACCTGTTGCCGTGCGCGGACGCAGGAGGCCTATAGAGCTGCTTTTCAATCTCGAACACCCGGAAACACTGGCTTTCGTTACGGAAGTGGAGGAAAACGGCGAGGATGAGGACAGTGAGGATAGCACACCAATAACTGAAGATGAGACCGACAGCACCGAAGACGAACTACAAGAGCGCTTCAATAGAATGACGTTCGTCGTCAGCACCAGAAAGCTCGCCCAACTCCCGCAATGGGTAAAGGTGTCAGACGTATTCAAAGTCGATGCGGACGCGCAATTTCTCCGAGCAGCAGGAGTCACGGGGTTCGACGATCCTCGATACGAAAAATATAGTCAGCGACTCGCTCGATTGCGAGGTATCCGGAAGTATATGTACAGAATGGACGTCCTAGAACGTGCGCTTTCCTACAACGAAGTGACCGAGATCTTTGTTCGCGTCAACTCGCTTGGTGCAAAGTTGCGCAGCTCAGATTTGGCTCTGGCTCAGATCACCGCAAAGTGGCGACACTCGCTCCAGATATTCCTTGATTTTCAGGAACAGTGCACCAATCTCGGCTTCGATCTAGATCTTGGCCTACACCTGAAAAACCTAGTGGCTTTCGCCACTGGCCAATCACGCTTCTTGACTGTCGGCAAGCTCAATCTTGAAACATTGCAGACAGCCTGGAAAGAAGCGCGCGAGGGGATGCAGTTCGCCATTAACTTCCTTAAGAGTAATGCCGGAATAGATTCTCCCGCACTGCTTTCATCTCCGTTCATCCTAATCACGCTTGCATATTATGGTCTTAAGACAGACTACAAGATCGACAATCTTGAAGAAAGAGAACTGCGCCGCTGGGTCCTGTTGGCAAATGCAAAGGGTCGCTATTCTCGCGGGTCGAGCGAGACAATACTTGACCAAGATCTCGCGAACATTCGCAATGGCGGCAAGGGACCAGAACTGATTGATCGCCTCAAGCAGCAGGTAGGTCGTCTCGACATTGCGCCAGAAGAACTTGAAGGCCGCAATCAGCGGAGCGCGCTGTTTAAGACAATGTTCTTGGCCTTTCGTTCAAACGGAGCGAAGGACTGGCGCTCAAATCTCACCATCTCACTCGATCACACCGGGGCGCAGCATCAACTGCAGTTTCACCATATTTTCCCAAAGAAGCAACTCAAGGGCATTCACAGCGCTCGTAAGGCCGATGATATCGCCAACCTTGCTTTTATCGGAGGAAAAACCAATCGGACTATCAGCGATAAATCGCCTGTGCAGTACTTGGCCCCCTTGATACAACAACACGGCACGATACCTTTCGATGCACAAGCAATACCAACAGACCTTAGATTGTTAGAAGTCGCCGAGTACGACAATTTCCTTGCTGCACGACGGCAGAAAATTGCCGATCGGCTAAATCAGTTTCTGCTAAGTTGACAAGTTCTCCTACGCGATACGGTTGTGTCTCGCCATGACCAACCGTATCCTCCTCCACGGCGTCCCTGACACGCCGGTGATTTGGGGGCCGCTGATCGCGGCGCTCGGGGAGACCGTTGCCGTCCCCTGCCTGCCCGGCTTCTGCGGCGAAGCCCCGGCCGGCTTTGCATGTAGCAAGGACGCTTACGCCGACTGGCTGGTCGCGCTGATGGAGGCGCAGCATGCGGCGGTCGGGCCGCTCGACCTGGTCGGGCATGATTGGGGCGCACTGCTGGTGTTGCGTGCGGCGTCGCTGCGGCCTGAGCTGGTGCGCTCGTGGGCCGTCGCCGGCGGCGCCCTCGATGCCGCCTATCGCGGCCATCGTATCGCACGGATCTGGAACACGTCGGTCCTCGGCGAGATCTTCATGACGCTGTCGTCGCAGCGCTTGATGGCGCGGATGTTCCGCCAGAGCGGACTGCCGGCCGACCTCGCCGCACGTGAAGCCGCGGCCTGGCAGTCGCCGATGAAGCGCGCGATCCTCGCGCTGTATCGCTCGGCGAACGGGCTTTGCTTCAGTGGCGACTGGATCGCGCGGCTGGCGCAGCTTCCGCGACGCGGCCTCGTGATCTCAGGCACGCAAGACCCTTACGTGCCGCTCGACACGCTCAGCCGCTTCGCACAACACCACGGCGCGTCCTTGCACGTCGAGCAGGACGCCGGGCACTGGAGCATCGTCGAGCGGCCACAGAGCATCGCGGCGGCGCTGCGGGCGCATTGGGCGTGAGCGCGAAAACGCTCGGACGATCCGACGATCCTTGACGGAGGCCGTTGACCGGACGGTTGGTCTCACACACAACCCGCGCCAACCGAGAGACAAATCCCATGGCTGCCTTCACTGTCCGCGTCTCAGATGCGACGTCTGCAAAGCTCGACGAACTCGCCGAGAGGCTCGGCCGTCCGCGCTCCGAAGTCGCTGCGGGTGCCATTGAGGAATTCGTGCACCGGCAAGCCTGGCAACTTGCCGAGATCGAGGCGGGTCTGGCCGAAGCTGAGCAAGGAGACTTCGCCAGCAACGCCGAAGTGGCGAAGGTCATCGCCAAATACGTGAAGCCAGCCGGACGAGGATGAGCCAACGTCCCATCCGATGGACAACAAGAACGCTGCGGCGCCTCGATGAGATCGGCTCGTACATTGCCGAAGACAATCCCGCAGCTGCCGCCCGTGTCGTTGCGCGCATCATTTTTGCGGGTCGAATCCCTTGCTGAGAGCCCCGACATCGGACGCCCCGGCCGCGTGGCCGGCACCCGTGAGCTCGTGCTCACAGATATCCCCTACATCGTGCCCTATCGCCCGACGACGGCCGGCATCGAGGTTCTGACCGTGATGCACTCGGCTCAGAGATGGCCGGACGGGTTCTGACCCTGTCACCGGCAATACGCCGGTGCTGCCGCGCGCAATATGATTGTCACACAATCTTTGATGGATTGCGGTCTTCTGATACCCTATCATTGCCTCGTTCATCAGAGGACGTTCGGCATGGTGCGTCTCAGGATTGTCGTCTTGTTGGTCGCGGCGGTCTTGGTGGCCGGTCTCTTCACGAGACGCGCCTGGGCCGACGACGTCAGCCTGTCCCGCTTCCCTCACCCCGAATGGACGACCGCCACACCCGAGGACGAAGGCATGGACTCGGCGGCGCTGACAAAGCTCGTCGCCGCCGGCAAGACGATGAGGTTCGACAGCCTGCTGATCACACGCCACGGCCGCGTGGTGCTCGATGCGTCCTACGCGCCCTACGACGCCGACGAGCCGCACATCATCAATTCGTCGACCAAGGCGGTGGTCTCGACGTTGATCGCGATGCTGCTCAAGGACGGCGTGCTCGACAGCCTCGATCATCCGGTGCTCGATTTCTTCAAGGATCGCAAGATCGACAACGTCGATGCGCGCAAGCAGGCGCTCACCGTGCAGCATCTGCTCAACATGACGTCCGGCCTGGACTGGGACGAGGGCTACAACGGCGGTGCCGAGACGTCGCTGTACGAGATGGGACGAAGCCCCGACTGGGTGCAGTACATTCTCGACCGTCCGATGGCGCATGCGCCGGGCGAGACGTTCTACTACAACAGCGGCAACTCGCATCTGCTGTCCGCCATCATCACCAAGCTCACCGGCAAGAGCGCGGAGAACTTCGCGGCTGAGAGACTGTTCGGGCCGCTCGGCATCACCGAACACCCGTGGTTCAAGGATTCCCAGGGAATTTCCGCCGGCGGTTTCGGACTGGCGTTGAAGCCGCGCGACATGGCGAAGATCGGCTACCTCTATCTGCGACGCGGCCGCTGGGGCGAGCAGCAATTGCTGCCCCTCGACTGGATCGAAGCCGTCAACCACGCCACCGTCAGCATGAACGCGACGTTCGATCCGGGGCTCCGCTATGCCGATCAGTTCTGGGCCCTGCCGGAGCGGAACGTCTTCATGGCCGTCGGCTATCACTGCCAGGTCATCATGGTGCTGCCGGACCCTGACATCGTGGCCGTGATGACCGCGCGCAATTTCTGTCCATTCCGCAAGCTTGCGAATGAGATCCTGGCCACGGTGAAATCGAATGAGGCCCTGCCCGCCGCTGATGGAGCCAAGGAGGCTCTGGCGGCCGCCATCAGCGAGGCCGGGACGGAGACGCGAGGCACGGTCGGCAGTGTCCCGGATATCGCGGCGACGATCTCGGGCAAGACCTACACATTTCCGCCCGGCCCGCTCGGCATCAACACAATCACCCTCAGCCTCACCGGACCCGAGCCGCAGGTCACCTGGGACATCCCGTCGCGAGACCGCAACGGGGGAACAGTTCATCTGCAGAGCCCGATCGGCCTCGACGGCCTCTATCGAGCGACTGCGCAACCTCACCCCTGGCAGCCCTACGTCTACCGCGCCATGAAGGGCAACTGGGTCGATCCGACGACCTTCGCGATCGACGTGCAGTTCATCGGCCAGGGCGAGGAGCGCAACTGGCGGCTCACCTTCGATGGCGACAAGGTGATGTTCAGAACCAAAGGCCGCTATGGCAAGGATCTGGCGATCGAAGGTCAGGCGGCGCCATGAGTCCCCGATCGGCTCCGCCAAACTCCTGATAGCAGCGGAGTCCAGATGCCTTGGTGCTGACGGACCGGCAGACCGGGCCGGAAACAGTTTGGAACAGTTCTAATAACCTTCCGCGTGCCGCAGGCCGTGGATGCGATCTCCCGTCGTTTTCGCGAGCAGCTCATCTCGTGTATGTCTGCCCTCCCGCCGCGGCTCGTCCTGCGGTGGGGGATCGTTTTTCGATTGCGGTGGCATAATGTTGGGATTGCTGGAACGCCTGGGGCTGCGTTTCGAGGATGCCGTGGAGGAGCGGCGCTTCGTTGATCAATTCGTCCACGGCAATACCGCCTGGACGCAGATCGCGATGCTGCTCGGCGCCATGACCTTCGCCGGCTACACGTTGTGGGACTGGGTGCTCTATCCCGAGATCGTGCCCACGACGCTTGCGATCCGCGGCGGGACCGCCGTGCTGGTGCTGCTGCCGCTGACGGCGCTGCTGTCGACGCCGGCGCGCCGATGGGCGGAGCCGATCCATCTGGTCTATTGCGTGATCCCCGGCTGCGTGCTGCCGACGATCTACTGGGTGCTGCCGTCGGGCTTCACCTATTCCGCGGCCGGCATGATCATCGTCATCCTGTTCGTGTCCACCATGCTGCCGCTGCGGACCGGCTCCTACGCGATCTTCTGCGCGACGAGCTGGAGCGCGCTGGCGGTCGCCGAGAGTCTCGCGACGGAGCCGCTGCCGCCGGGCCTGCGCTTCATCGATCATTCGCTGGTCGGCAATGCCTGCCTGCTCTCGCTCTATGCGGTCGGGGCGCGGGAGTACCAGGCGCGCAAGCAGTTCCGCACTGCCGAGGCACTGCAGCGGGAGAAGGAGCGCTCCGAGACCTCGCTGCGCGATCTGCATGCCACGCAGGCCCATCTCGTGCAGGCAGAGAAGCTGGCCTCGCTCGGCCAGCTCGTCGCCGGCGTCGGCCATGAGGTCAGCACGCCGCTTGGGCTGGCGCTGACCACGTCGACGGCGATGGAAGGCGACGTCCAGGCGATCACGCGCATGCTTGGCGGCGGCCCGGTGCGGCGCTCGGATCTGGCGCGGGGCGTCGCGCGGCTGCAGCAGGGTCTGCACCTGACGACGCAGAGCCTGCATCGTGCCTCCGAGATGGTCCACAGCTTCAAGCAGGTCGCCGTCGACCAGGCCAACGAGGCGCTGCAGACCTTCGAGTTGCACAGCTGGATGACCGATCACGTCGCCAAGCTCCGCCCGCTGCTGATGCGCCAGGGACTGACGGTCGTGCTGTCCTGCCCGGAGGGCATCGTGCTCACCAGCTATCCCGGCGCACTCGGGCAGGTCATCAGCATCCTCGCCTTCAATGCGGCGACGCATGCCTATCCTGGCGACAGCAGCGGCGTCTTCACCGTGGAGGTCGCACAGCCCAGCGATGAGTCGGTGCGCATCGTCTGCGCCGATCAGGGCGTCGGCATGCGCGACCAGGTGCGCGGCCGGGTGTTCGACCCGTTCTTCACCACGCGCCGCGAGAAGGGCAATGCCGGCCTCGGCCTGCACATCGCCTTCAACCTCGTGGCATCCACGCTCGGCGGCCGCATCGAGCTCGACAGCCGGCCGCAGCAGGGCACGCGCATCACGCTGGACATTCCGCTGATCGGGCCGGGCAAGCCGGCCGAGCTGGAGCTCGCAGCAGCGCAATAATCCCGATGATCAAGCGCATCGAGGCTCGCCGCGGAACTGTCCCCGCGCGATGCATCGCGGCGATCAGGCAAGGAACCGTCGCACCGCTCTGCCGCCGTCACGAACGAGCGATCGCACGAGCAGATGAGAACCTCCCTGTGCCCCGCACGGCCTGCGCTCCAGCATGCGCAGCTGCTCATGCGTCTTGCGGCCGCCGCGCATCAAGGCCAAGGGCGACGGCTCGGGCGCGATGACCGACCTGCAGGAGGACCCGGTCGGCGAGAACATGGTGCTGTCGAACCGCGACAAGACCGAGAGCTCGCGCGAGTGCGGCCAGGACGGCCGCTGCGTCGAGACCGAGCAGTATCAGGACCACAACGACAACAAGGGCCGCGGCTGAGAACGTCGTAACGTGGCGTCGTAGGGTGGGCAAAGGTGCGCCGTGATGTCGCGGATCAATCCGCGCTGTGGCGCGCGCGGTGGCATCACGGCGCGCCTTTGCCCACCCTACATGTCAGATGCGCTCGGCGCTCTAGGCCTTGGCCAGACCGGCGCCGCGGGCGCGCCGGATCGCGTTGGCGGCGATGATGATATGCAGCAGCAGCGACAGGCCGAAGCCAAGCGCATGCTGCGCCGCAGTGGCCGGGATCGTCAGCACGGTGACGAGGCCGAGCGGAATGAACAGGACGATGCCGGTGACGAGGCCAGGATTGTAGCCGCGAAAACGCAGCGCCGGGCCGATATGGCCGAGCGCGTTGACGAGCATCAGATAGGGCGCGACCAGCGCCCAGGCCGGGCCGGCGATCCAGGCGACGTAGAGCGCAATCAGGTCGATGCCCCAGACCGCGCCGCAATTGACCCAAAGCACGTCGCCGGTGGTCAGCGCCTCGCGGCCGCCGAACATCACGTTGTTGACGAAGCTGCGGAAGCGGTCGCCGGTGTGCTCCTCGACCTGGTGGATCATGTAGCCCGGCGAATGCAGGAAGATCAGCAGCAGCGCGAGCGGCCAGTCCGCCGCCAGCAGCGGCACCAACGCCAGCAGCGCCGCGGCCATGAACACGGCGCCGGCAACCCAGTGACGGGTGAGAAGCTCCAGCATCACCTAGTGATGCGCGAGTCGGCTGAACTTGCCAAGCCGGGTTGCCCCGGAGCGACGCCGCCTGCTCCGGGAGGCTGCGGCCTGATGTCCCATCGCAGCCTCCAAACCTTGCGGGGCGCGGCGCGACCTACTTCAGCAGCACCAGGCATTCGCCGGCCGGCGTGGCGTTGGCGCGGGCAGTGTCGCGATCGAACCTTCCGGCCATCACCAGCGGCCTGACACGCTCGACGATGACGTCCTTGACGACGCTGTCCGGGCCGATGGCCGGCGCAGACGCGTCGTAGATCTGCTTCGCCACCGGCGACAGCTTGGCGGCACAGCTGTCGGCGGCGGCGCGGTTGCCGGCCAGCGCGGCCTGCGACAGAAGACATTGGGAGACGGCGATGAATGTGACAAACGGGAATGCGACGCGCAGCATGGCAATCAGTCCTTCGTTCAAATGAGGTTCAGCCCGGCGCAAGCAGGCCCGGTCCGGAGCACATCCACTCATTGTCCGGCCGCCTGCATGCGGGCTCTGATCTAACCCGAGCCGGCAGCAACGCCTACTCGATTTCGCCCGTCCGCCCGCCGAGGTTCAGACCGTGCAGCAAGCTCCTGAAATACTTCGAAAAACCCCGGTGCAGAAGCGCACGCGGCAGACCCTCGACGTGATCTTCGAGGCAACCGCTCAACTTCTGCAGAGCGGCGGCGGCAAGGGCCTGAGCACGAACGCCATCGCCGAGCGCGCGGGCTTCTCGATCGGCACGCTCTACAGCTATTTCAGGGACAAGACCTCACTGTTGCGTGCGCTGGTGCTGCGCGAGTTCGCTCGCCAGGAGGCGGAGTTCGGGGAGGCGCTGGAGGCGCATCGCGGGCTTGGACGCGAGGCGATCGTGCGCGCAGCGGTGCGCCAGGGCTTCGCCCCGTTCGCCGGCCGTCACCGTGTGCGGCGCTATCTGCTCGGCCTGCTGGGCAATGACGCGGAGCTGCAGAAGGCGCTGCACGAGATGGTGGACCGCATGACCGAACGGCTGATCCAGACGGTGGGTTTGCGGAGCGAGGCGATGCCGGCCGCGCGCCGCTTCATCCTGGTCCGCGCTGCGCTGGGCCCGATCCGGGCTGCCCTCATGCGCGAGCATCGCCTCGTCGGCACGCGCGAGCTCGAGGACGAACTGGTGCGGCTGATGCTGTTCCTGCTGGAGCCGGATCCCGCCAGATCGTCATGAGAGCCGTCACGAGGGGCGGTCGGGCTTCGCGGCCGCCAGCCGCTCCGCGAGCTTCCTCAAGGCCTCCTCCGAGGCCGGCCGGCTCTGGAACTCGCGGATCGCGCGCGACAGCTCCTGATCCGACATCGGATGCGCCGGCTGCTTGATGCGGCCGTCGGCGAGGGCAGCTGCGATGGTTTCGATATGCGGCCCCGTGCCACCGAACAATTGGCGGAGCCGGGAGAGGAACGCGATGTGGGGCACGGCTGTTCTCCCGATGCGGCGACCGGCAACTTCGACCGCATCTGCTGAAAGCCACCTTAGTCGGCATCGCCGGCTCCGTCGTCTCATTTGATACAAAACAGCGCCCGGACGGTACAATTTTCATGGATGCGGACCGGATCGTCACCGAGAAGCTCAGGGAGCATTCGAAGCTGACCGGCGAGGACATCGCCGAGATCCGGCATTTCAGCTTCGCTTTGCGCGAGCTTGCCGATCAGGAGGACCTCATCCGCCAGGGCGACGAGCCGGACCGTTCCGTCGTCGTGATCTCCGGATGGGTGGCGCGCTATCACCTGCTGTCCGGCGGCCAGCGGCAGTATCTCTCCTTTCACATGCCGGGCGACTGGCCCGACGCCCAGGCGATCTTCCTCGACCGCATGGATCACGCCGTCTGCGCGATCGGGCCGGCGGTGGTGGCGAGCATTGCGCACAAGGAGCTGACCCGCGCGATCAGCCGGCGGCCGACGCTCGGCTTTGCGATCTGGCGCGAGACGCTGATCGATGCGTCGATCTTCCGCGAGGCCATCACCAACAACAGCGCGCGGAGCAAGCCGGCGCGCATGGCGCACATGTTCTGCGAGCTGTTCTATCGCGCCCGCGCGCTCGGACACGTCCGGGACGATCAGTTGCAGTTGCCGGTCAGCCTGGTGCAGCTCGGCGAGGCGCTGGGCATGGCGATCGCGACGGTCAACCGCACGCTGCTCGAGCTGCGCGCCAGCCGCGCGGTCGATTTCCGCAGCGGCATGCTGACGGTGCACGACTGGACGCGGCTATGCGCGATCGGCGAGTTCGATCCCGGCTATCTGCACCTGAAGAAGCAGCCGCGCTGAGGCACAGGTCTCAGCGCGGCGAAGTACGTGGGCTCGTCGAGCCCACCTCTCGCGCCGCCTCAGGTCAGGCGGCGACCTTGGTGATCAGCTTGACCGCGTAGGCGTAGGGCCCGTTCGGGCTCTTCTCGGCGATCCAGGCGCAATGCCAGTCGGAGCCGTAGCGCAAGCCCGTGTCCCATCCCGAGCCGCCGCCGTGCTCGTTGTCCCACGACCAGGCCTTGCGGTCCTTCTGAGGATCGGAAGGGAAGCTGCTGCCGCTGTAGACGGAGATCTGCCCCTGCTGCGCGCGGAACGGCGCGTTCGTGCTCCACTTGAGCCACAGATTGCCCTGCTCCTCGTAGGACGTGAGCGACCATTGGTAGGTCGCCGAGACGGTCTGCGGATTAGTGCTGGTGGTGGCCGAGGTCTGCTCAATGACTGCCATGATGGTCTCCGTTCAAAATGAGATGAAAAATCTTCACGATACTGGCTGTCCAAAAGACAACCATTGCTTGCATATCCGATGAAACTCGCCTCGGCAACAAGCCTCCCTCGCACAACGGCGTGATCGCGCGGCGGGCGTCGCGTTCAGCCATGGCCGCAGGTCACTGCGCTCAGATGCAGAGACCGATGACCTTGATGCTGAGGTGGCAGTCCTTGCCGGAGGATGCCGGCGGCTTGGCGCCCCAGCGCGTCACCGGCCTGGCGTCGCCCTTCCCGGATCGTGTCGCCGTCTGCGCGACCACGGCCTTGCCCTTGCTCTTCGGAGCGCCCTTCGGCTTCTCGGTGTCGTAGTCGCCCGCGATCACCATCGCCCAATAGGTGCGCTTGCCGCTGGCATTCCTTGCGCTGGCGATGCCGACCTTGGTCGCCTTCGGCAGCAGCAGGTTCTTGCGGTGCCCCGCCGAGTTGATCCACTGCCCCAGCGTCTTGTCGAAATTGTCATAGCCGTAGGCGATGTTCTCGGCGGCGCGGCCGGCCTTCGACGGCGCGACGCGGCGGGTGAAGGGAGCGAGCACCTCGTGGCTGAGATCGTCCTTATCGGCCATCGCGCGCGCCTGCTCCATCGCGATGCGGTCGAGCGTCGCGTCGCGCGTCACGCGGCCTTCGCCATGGGCGAGTCGGAACGCCGAGATCTGATCGGCCGGCGCGGCGTCGCCGGCCCGCGCCGCGGACGCTGCGGTCGTGGCGAACAGCGCCGCGATCAGGAGAGTGCGGAAGCCGCGCAGCATGAGATGAAGCATCGGCATGCTAGTCCACCCTCTCGAGCGCATAGACGTCGATCGTCGGCTCCTCATAGGGATGCGCACTGCGGATCGCCTGGATCACGGACCTCAGCCTGTCCCCGGCGCACACGGCCTCGATGCGCTCCTCCTCGACCGTCTCGAGCCGGCCGACCGCGCCGATCGCCGGGTTGGCGCCGGCGAGCGGGCGAAACCGGCCGGTGCCCTTCGAGGTAAACGAACAATGATCATAGTTGCCGATGCGGCCGGCGCCGGCCTCACCCATCGCGTGGCGCACGGCGTCACCCGCCGCTTCCGGGACATGGACGACGATCTTGTAGGTCTTCATGCGGGCCTGGATCCGGACGTCGATCACACGGCCGTTACCATCGCGGCGCCGCCGGCGCAATTTTCAGCGGCTCACGGGCAGTCACAATCACGCCAACGCCGGCGCCGGTGAGCAGCCATTCCGAAACGCGCCTTGTGCGACGCAGCAAACCCGATATCTATCGGTACTCTCTCCCGCATTCCCAACACCTTGGAAGGCCCGCGCCTTGGCTGATACCAGTGCCGACACCATCGAGATCGTCCGCCACCGGCCGATGGGCTTCACCGAATTCGTCATCGTGGTCGCGGCGATCATGGCGCTCAATCCGCTGGCGATGGACATGATGCTGCCGGCGCTGCCGAACATCGGCGCCTCGTTCCATATCGACGTCGCCAACCGGCTGCAGACGGTGCTGTCGGCGTTCGTCATCGGCTTCGGTCTCGGCCAGTTCGTGATCGGCCCGCTGTCCGACAGCTTCGGCCGGCGCCCGGTGCTGATCGGCGGCATGGTGCTGTACGCGGTCGCCAGCCTGCTCGCGATCGCCGCCCCGACCTTCGAGACGCTGCTGCTGGCGCGCGCGCTGGAAGGCCTCGGCACCGCGGCGACGCGCGTGATCGCGACCTCGATCGTGCGCGACTGCTATGCCGGCCGCCGCATGGCGAGCGTGGTCTCGCTGGCGATGATGGTGTTCATCGCCATTCCCGTGATCGCACCGTCGTTCGGCCAGGCCGTGATGCTGCTGACGCAGTGGCGCGGCATCTTCGTGGTGCTGACCTTGTACGGCATCGTCACCTTGCTGTGGACCGCGATGCGGCTGCCCGAGACGCTGCCCGAGAGCGAGCGCAAGCCGTTCTCGGTCAAGGAGATCATCGCGGCCTTCCGCAACACCCTCACCAACCGCCAGACGCTGGGCTATGCGCTCGCCGCGAGCGGCATCTTCGGCGCCGTGCTCGGCTATGTGCTGTCGTCGCAGCAATTGTTCACCGGCGTCTATCATCTCGGCCGCTACTTCCCGCTCGCCTTCGCGGCGATCGCGGTGACCATCGCTGTCGCCGGCTTCCTCAACGCCCGCCTCGTCGGCCGGCTCGGCATGCGCATGATCTCGCACGGCGCGCTGGTCGGCAGCGTCGTCATCGCGCTGGCCTGTTTCAGCGCGGCGGTTCTCGGCATGCTGCCGCTGTGGCTGTTCATGCTGCTGTCGGCGGGCATGATGTTCACGTTCGGCCTGATGTTCGCGAACTTCACCGCGCTGGCGATGGAGCCGCAGCGCGCCAATGCCGGCACTGCGTCGTCGCTGTACGGCTCGATTACCACCCTGCTCGGCATGGCCGCCGGCGCCGTCGTCGGCCAGGCCTTCGACGGCACCCCGCTGCCGTTCGCCGCGGGCTTCCTGGCCTGCACGTCGAGCGCGCTGGTCATCGTCCTGATCACCGAGAAGGGCCGGCTGTTCCACGGCCATGGCAAGCCGGTCTAGATCTGAGGCACTTGATCGAGACCCGAGCGCCAACCGCGATCTCCTCTCACCTCCGCTCCGTCGGAAGAGGTCGGCGCGTCGCGCCGACCGAGGGGCCCAGTCCCTCGGCACGGAGGCATCCGTCCTTCGCGCAGGCCGCGCGCGTGGTCGCCAACGTCGGCGATGACATGAGCTACGGCATCAAGGCCGGTGCGCCGCGTGACGCCAGAAGCACGGTGACCTTCGTCGCCTGTCCGTTCCAGGCCGACCATCCGGCGCAGCGCGAGGCGCAGCCGCCGTCCTGCCGAATATCGATCGACAATATCGCGCGCGAGCTGGTGCCGCAGATCCGTGCCGCGCTCGGCGTACGCGCCTATATCGACGTGCTCTATCGCGAATATCTTGGCAGCGATCTGACCAGGCCGGCCTGTGGCCGCGTCCATTTCGAATTGCGCAATGTGCCGATCACCGGGACGACGCTGACGGCATGGTCGTGGATCTCGAAAGACTACACATATCAGCAGTTTCCGAGCCTGTTGCCTTGATCATAAAAACGAGATGGCTCGAAAGAAATAGCCTGCGATGCATCCATAAGCGACAACGAACAGAACGGCTTTCAACAGGAACAGGACGTTCATGGGAAGGTCGAGCAGCGGCGTGTGACCGATATCCTTATCCTCTTTGGTGCCTAAGATTTCCTGCTTCCGATAGTACAAGAACCAGATGATCGCTCCCAGGAAATACTGCAGCAGATCAGCCAGTAGACCGGACGCAATAAGAAGGAGCGGCAGCAGAAGCTCGCTCGGAATAGCGGATTGTCCGGCGACCTCCTTTTTGAAGGTCCAAATGATTACAACGCCCGTCAGACCCAGGTGACGACAGATGTCGCTCACCTTGGCGGTATACATCGTGAACGCGTCGCGGTAGCCCTGAAGCTTCATCGCATGTTCGAGGAACGGCTGAAAAGCCTCGCCAGACTAATAAGCTTCGCCTCCTTCGGAGGGGCACTGGGTGCTGCAGCGCCAGTTGAGCTTGTCTTGGCCCTGAGGAATTCTTTCCACCACAATTCCGCGGGGAGCTCGTGTTCCGCCGTTGGCTCTTCCGCTGTGGGCGTCGGTGTGTCGGACTTAGGTTCGTCGGCCATTACACAACCTACAATTGTATTGGAAAATATGGCAGCGTTGCAGAGAAAGTTCAACTGAGATGGGATGCAACGAGCGGGCGAAGTTTCTCCCCCCCGATCAGCGAGTCCTGGTCCTGGCAGTCGCGCAACCGCTGGACCTTGCGTGTCATGTCCAGCACGAGCTGTTCGGCCGCGCGCTGCCAGAGGTGGGCGCGCCCGATGGCTTCTCGCGACGCTGGATGCTGGATGAGTTTGCCGGCCATCCGGAGCGCGCGAGGTCGCACAGGCGCGCTCGCCCAATGGGACAAGCGGACCTCCGCTGCCGCACCGATCCCGCCAATTCTCAGATGCAGGGTCCCTGCCCGCGCTGCGGGCACAGCTTGAGCACGCTCGACAGCGTCAGCAACAGGCGCGCGCTGCGCGTCGTGTTGTCGGGGGCACGGTAGCTGAGCGGCGCGGCGACGCCGAGGTCGGCGCGCCAGTCGTTCGGGAAGGTGAAGCGGATCCCGGCTCCCGCCGAGGTCAGCGCCACGCCGTCCGACGGCCGGAAGCCGTCGTTCCAGGCGAGCCCGGCGTCGAAGAAGCCGTAGAGCTGATAGCTGGTGAGATACTGCCAGTTCGGCTTCTGCTCGAAGCGGACCTCGAACGTGCCGGCGACGCCATTGTCGCCGCTGATCTCGGCGCTGCCATAGCCGCGGCCATAGGCGAGACCGCCAAGATAGAACTGCTGCGAATTGTACAGCGGACCCGAGGCGAGCTGGCCGGCGGCCGCGAGCTTCAGCGACCACGCCTCGGACAACGTCTGATAGCGCGCGAACCAGCCGTTGAAGACCGAGAAGCTCGGCGAGGCGCCCGCGCGCGATGCGAGGGGATCGTCGAGCGGCGTCGCCCCGAACGCGTTCAGGCCCTGCCGGTACGCCGCCGTCAGGTAGCTATCGCCGCCGACATCATCCTTCCAGCGGTAGTCGGCAGTGAAGGTCAGCGTCCTCACGCGATCGCGATACCAGATGCCGAACAGGTCGCGCTCGGTCACGTCGCTGAAGGCGGCCGCGAGATTGAGCTTCAGCGAGGCGCGCTGCGACTGGATCGGCACGAGGCCGCCGCGCAGCTCGAGCGTCTCGGTCACCGTGTTGTCGTTGAACAGCCGTCTCCGGTCGCCCGGCCGCACCTCGCTGTACAGCGCGGAGGCGCCGACATAGGCGCCGTCGGTGCCGACCGGCACCTCATAGGACAGCCGGCCGAAGGCGAGCTGGCGCGGATCTCCCGGCGTCGTCGACAGGTTGGCGGTGAGCGTGTCGCCCGGCAGCAGATAGGAGTTGAAGGCGGCCGTGGCGTAGTTCTGCCAGGGACCGACGGTCGACGAGCCCAGATTGTCGACGCCGGCGAAGCCGTAGACGTGCCAGGTCTGCAGCTCGATCACCAGGCGGAACCGGCCGGTGGTGCCGCCGATCTCCTCCAGCGCGGAATCGACCAGACGGACGCCGCCGCGGCCGTTGATCAGCAGCAACTGCCGCTCCAGCGTCTCCAGCCTGGACGGCTGCTCGGCCAGCACGGGGGCGAGCATCGGCCGGATGCCGAACTCTTCCGCGCCGGCGCCCTTCAAGGTCACCTCGGTGATGCTGCCTTCGAGGATCTGGATCCGCACCCGGCCATCGCGGATGTCCTGCGGCGGTACGATCGCACGGCTGAGATGATAGCCGGCGGCGCGGTACTGATCGCTGATCGCGGTCGTGATCGCGGCGAGGTCGGCCTGCGACACCGGCTTGCCGAGATAGGGCTGATAGCTCGCGGCGAGCTGCTCGGCGGGCAGCGCGGACGCCCCCGTCAGCGTGACGCCGCGCATGGTGAACAAGGGCTTGCGATCGCCGCCGCCCTGGGGCGCGAATTGCGGCGCACGCGGCCGCGGCGGCGGCTGCGTCGACCGCGACTGCTGCTCGTCGAAATAGCGCTCGGTCTGCCGCGGATCGAAGCCCGGCTGGCTGACCTGCTGTGCCTGGGCCGTCGCTGCAAACAGCGATGCGGACAGGGAAATGCCGGCGGCGATCACGGCTCCATGCAGCCGTCGCGAGCCGTGCGGTCCGGCCGCGGCGTCGCGCCAACCCGCAGTCCTCCCAGTTCCGTCGACACAACCAGCGCGCATGCCTCGTTTCTAGTTTGTTAAGGTCAACGAAGCGTAAATGGGCGAGGGCAACACGGCTGCAACTCCTAAGGGTCTCTTGAAACATTTCGATTAGTTTCAAAAGCCGCCAACGATGCGAGTTCGTGCCATGTCATCCAAGCGCTTCCTGATCCCGGGACTGATCGCCGCGTTCCTTTTCGGTGCAATGCCGGCCGCATTCGCGGCCGACGGTGAGCCGTGGCTCGTGAGCAAGTCGTCCGGTGAGGTCTGGGTCACCACCCAGGGCGCAGCGCAGGTGTCGCTCGGTCGCGAGGACCCGCTCAAGCCAGGCGATACGATCCGGACCGGGCCGACCGGCCGCGTCCGCCTGACCCGCGGCGCCGAGACGATCGTGATCGCGCCGAACTCCGAGGTCGGCCTGCCCACCGCGGCCAGGGACGGCATGGCGACCACCATCCTGCAGCGCGCCGGCTCGATCCTGCTCGACGTCGAGAAGCGCAACGTCCAGCATTTCGAGGTCGAGACGCCCTATCTCGCCGCCGTCGTCAAGGGCACGCAGTTCAGCGTCACGATCTCCGGCCGCAGCACCAAGGTCGAGGTCAGCCGCGGCCAGGTGCAGGTGTCGGACTTCAAGACCGGCCAGATCGCCCAGGTGATGCCGGGCCAGGCCGCCACCGCCTTTGCGAGCGGCCGCTCCGGCCTCAGCCTGTCCGGCGCCGGCACCTTCAGCCCGATCGAGCAGGGCCCGCCGCGCGCCTCCACCATCGATCGCGTTCCGGTGCCGCGCGACGGCCTGCAGGCGCCCCGCGAGGCCAAGGGCAGCGTGATCCACGCGCTGAACGTCAACGGCCCGCCCGCGCGTCCGGGCACAACGGTCGCCGCTCAGCGGCATTCCGCGACCGGCTTCGGCAGCGCGAAGCCCGGCGTGGTGCGGATCTCGTCATCGATCGGCGAGGTCAATTTGAACATCCAGAAGGCGACACGCGGCCTCGCCCATGGCGCCCACGCGCCGGCCGCCGGTGGAGGACGAAGCCCCGCCTGGAATGACGCGCGCGGCAACAGCGGCAATGCGACGAGCAACTCGGCGACCGCGAACGGCTCGTCGGGAGATTCCTCAATCGCGGCCGCCGTCACCGCGGCGATCGGTTCGCCGAGCGGATCCGCCAGCGCCAATGCGGCCGGCAATGGCGACGCCGGCAATGGCAACGGTAACGGTGGCAGCCGCGGCAGCAACAATGGCGGAAGTGGCAACGGCAACAACGGCCAGGGCAACAACGGCCAGGGCAACAACGGCAACGGCAACGGCGGCAACGGCAACAGCGGCAACGGCAACAGCGGCAACGGCAACAGCGGAAACAGCGGAAACAGCGGTCACGGCAATAGCGGCAACCATGGCAACGGCAATGCCTACGCTTACGGTCACAACAAGAACTGAGGATCCGCCATCGAGCGTCACGCCGACGTCATGCGTGCTCATGGGGGGAGCGCAGGCCAGCAGGGATCCTGATGGCTCTGTGCGCGGAGCGGGATGAGATTGGGATCGACGTGGCACGCAGTCATTCGAGAGACGGGACGTTCAGGCGGTTCATGCCGCATATTCTGGTCGTCGTTGCGCTGCTGACGGTCGGCCTGTCGGGCGGCCACGAGCTGGTGAGCAACGCCCTCGTCGATCTGCGCTTTCGCCTCGACAACCGCCCCGCCAGCGGCGAGATCGCGGTGGTCGCGATCGACCCGCGCTCGATCGAAGCCATCGGCGTCTGGCCGTGGCCACGGACCCAGCATGCGCGCCTGCTCGAGCAGTTGCAGCGCGCCGGCGTCCGCGACGTCGCCTTCGACGTGGATTTCAGCACACCGTCCGACGCGGCCGGCGATCAGGCGTTCCTGACCGCGCTGCAGAATGCCAAGAGCTCGGTCGTGTTGCCGGCCTTCAGGCAGCTCGATGCGGCCGGGAAGGACACCGCCGTTCACCTCAACCGGCCGCTGCCGCAATTCGAGCAGCTCGCATGGTCGGCCTTCGTGAATATCGAGGTGGCGCGCGATGGCCGCGTCAGAAGCTATGCTTTCGGCGAATATTGCGAGACCGGCGGGGGCAAAACCTTCCTGCAATCCATGGGCGCGTTCCTCGCCGGCAGCGATGCGGTCAAGGACAGCTCCTTCCTGGTCGACTACGGCATCGATCTGTCGTCGCTGCCGCGGGTGTCGTATGTCGACGTCCTCCGTGGCGACGCGGCGGCGCTGGCCCGGATCAAGGACAAGCGGGTGATCGTCGGCGCCACCGCGATCGAGCTCGGCGACTACTACAGCGTGCCGAACGGCCGCGTCCTGCCCGGCGTCATGCTGCAGGCGCTGGCGGCCGAATCGATCATTCAGCACCGCACCCTGCTCTCGACGTCGACGGCGGCCACCCTGGGCGGCCTGCTGCTGATCGTCATCATCATGCTGGCGAGCTGGCGGCACCTCTCGGCGGCGCGGCGCGCGCTGCTGATCGCCATGATCAGCGTCCTGATCGAGGCCGTGGCGCTGCTGCTGCACGACCGCTACGCCCTGGTGCTCGACACCTCGATGCTGCAGATCGCGCTGGTCGCCTATCTCGCGGCCACGGCCCTCGACGAGATCGACTTCCGCGGCCTGCTGCGGCACGTCGCCGAGAGCCGTTTCGAGCGGATCGCGATGTCGATCGGCGACGGGCTGGTCTGTACCGACCGCGACCGGCGCATCACGGTGTGGAATCCGGGCGCGGTCGCGATCTTCGGCTACGGTGCCGACGAGATCATCGGCCAGCCCTTTGCGCGTCTGCGCGCCGACGGCAGCGACACCCATGACCTGTTTCCGCAGCAGGAGGCGGCGCTGCCGGCGACGTTGATGCCCGACGGCTCCACGATCGAGTTCGACGGCCGGCGCAAGGACGGCGAGGTATTTCCGGTCGAGGCGAGCTTCTCCGCCTGGCAGGGCGCCGACGGCCTGCAATATGGCGTGATCCTGCGCGACATCTCGGCGCGCAAGCGCGAGGCCGAGCGCATCCGCTACCTCGCCGAGCACGACACGCTGACCGCGCTGATCAACCGCAACACGCTGCAGAGCGAGCTCGCCGCCATGATCGCGACCGCGGATGCCGCGTCCGACCGCGTGGCGCTGCTGGTGGTCGGGCTCGATGCCTTCCAGCGCATCAACGACATGCTCGGCCACGCCTTCGGCGACAGCGTCTTGCGCGCGGCGGCCGAGCGGCTCCGCACCGAGATCGGCAGCATGGGCCGCGTCGCCCGGCTCAGCGGCGACGAGTTCGCCGTCGCCATTCCCTGCTCCGCCATCGGCGGCACCGTGGCCGAGCTCGCCGATCATCTGTCGCATTTGTTCGAGGCGCCGCTGGACGCGGGCACGCGCCAGCAGCGCGTCAAGGTCACCCTCGGCGTCGCGGTGCATCCCGAGGGCGGGCACTCGGCAGACGAGCTGCTCAGCAATGCCCACCTTGCCCTCTGTCGCGCCAAGACGGACCGGCGGGGCGGCCATGTGCTGTTCGAGAGCGCCATCCGCCACGAGCTCGAGCAGAGATTGACGCTGGAGGCGGAGCTT
Source organism: Bradyrhizobium sp. HKCCYLRH2060 (assembly GCF_051168135.1). Lineage (NCBI taxonomy): Bacteria > Pseudomonadati > Pseudomonadota > Alphaproteobacteria > Hyphomicrobiales > Nitrobacteraceae > Bradyrhizobium > Bradyrhizobium sp. HKCCYLRH2060. The sequence goes on along the minus strand of NZ_JBNPUK010000003.1, from coordinate 1,044 downwards.
GCGCTCGCCGTCGAGCGGAACGAATTCGAGCTGTTCTACCAGCCGCAAGTGGAGCTGTTGGACGGCCGCGTGATCGGCGCCGAGGCGCTGATCCGTTGGCGTCACCCGACCCGCGGCCTCGTGCCTCCCGGTGATTTCATTCCGGTCGTCAACACCTCGCATCTTTCCGAGGCGGTTGCGACCTGGGTCATGGCCACCGCCTGCCGGCAGGCGCGGGACTGGCAGCTCGCCGGCCACGACATTCGCGTCGGCGTCAACCTCTCGCCGTCCCAGTTCCAGTCCGGCGACCTCGCGGCCTTCGTCAGCAAGCTGCTCACCTCGACCGGCCTGTCGCCGCGCCTGCTCGAGCTCGAAGTCACCGAGGACATCCTGCTGCACGACGAACCCGGCGTGCTGCAGACGTTCAACCGGCTGCAGGCACTCGGCGTCAGCCTGGTGTTCGACGATTTCGGCACCGGCTATGCAAGCCTGAGCTATCTGAAGAAATTCCCGCTCGACGGGCTCAAGATCGACCGCTCCTTCGTGCGCGACGTGCTGACCCAGGCCGACGACGCGGCCATCGTCGGCTCGACGGTCAGCCTGAGCAAGCAGCTCGGCCTGTCGGTGATCGCCGAGGGCATCGAGAACGCGGCGACGGCCGAGTTCCTGCTGCGGCTCGGCTGCGAGCAGGGACAAGGCTATCACTTCGGCAAGCCGATGCCGGCAGCGGATTTCACGCAGCGGTTCCTGCAGGTGCACGAGGACACACGCCAAGCCGGCGCGGCGTGAGGTGAGATGGCGGGATTGATGCGAGCGGATGGGCCATGCGTGTGCACGCTCGCATCTCTCGCGTGTCGAGCACTAATCCACCGTTATGTCCGGGCGCCCAGTTCAAGGTTGGGCCCATGCGAGCGCCTGACTCACTGATCCATCATGGCCGGGCTTGACCCGGCCATCCAGCTCCTTGAACGGCTTTCCGTTGAAGGGATGGATGCCCGGGTCAAGCCCACGGCTGTCCGGTTCAGACAGACTGGACATGGTGCATGGCGTGGATTCTTCTGCGGT